>NZ_JAWRXU010001326.1:0-249 GCF_046534895.1 Paraburkholderia sp. SIMBA_053
TCCGCAAGCTTCTGGCCGTTTCCGACTGGCGCGCGTCTCGCGCGATCCGCCGCGGGTCCGTCAATTGCGCTGTCATCTTAACGGCCGTTATTCCCCATGTTTCAGGTCTGAAACATTAATCGCCGTATTTATATTGAATGCACCCAATAAGAACAAATTAAATAACCGAAAGGCTGCGCAAGGTGCCTATATTAGACACTGCTTCGCGTTATTGAAGTGCGCGGTTCCTATCGTCAGCCGAAACCTGCG
>NZ_JAWRXU010001327.1:0-249 GCF_046534895.1 Paraburkholderia sp. SIMBA_053
GCCGAGTTTCTGCATCAGCCGCATCTTGTGTGTACTGATTGTTTTCGCGCTGAGCGCACAGGTGTCGGCAATGTCGTTGATGCTCTTGCCCGTCGCCAGCATCTGCAGCACTTGAAATTCGCGGTCGGACAGCACCTCATGCGGCGTCATGTCACCGCGATGCGCCTCGAAGACCATCGCATCGACGAGCCTCGGATCGATGCAGCGTCCGCCATCCGCCAGCTTGCGGATTGCCGCCAGCAGCACATC
>NZ_JAWRXU010001328.1:0-249 GCF_046534895.1 Paraburkholderia sp. SIMBA_053
GTCCCCGGGCCGGACGGCTCTTGCGCTCCTACTCGTGCACGCGATCCACGTCCTCCCCGCGCTGAGCCTGGTCGTGCCGCTGAGGTCGCGCCTCGCGGTGCGGGTGCTCCGGCCGACCTTCCTGCGTTTCGGCATCGTGCAGCTCCTGTCGCAGCCGCTGGTGTTCGCGATGTGGCTGCTCGCTCCGAGCGGTGTCGACCGTGGAACGGAGTGGCTCGCGCCGGTCGCGGCCGCGGCCCTGGTCATGGG
>NZ_JAWRXU010001329.1:0-249 GCF_046534895.1 Paraburkholderia sp. SIMBA_053
TCTTTGAAGAGGGCCAGGAAGATGGCAACGGGTACCGTGAAGTGGTTTAACGACGCAAAGGGTTTTGGTTTCATTACGCCGGACGATGGCGGCGATGACCTGTTTGCTCATTTTTCGGAAGTGAAGGCGGAGGGCTTCAAGTCCCTTCAGGAGGGGCAATAGGTGAGCTTTGAGGTCAAGCAAGGACCGAAGGGCAAGCAGGCGGCCAACATTCAACCGATCTGATACCAAAGCGCTTTCGCGGTCGCG
>NZ_JAWRXU010001330.1:0-249 GCF_046534895.1 Paraburkholderia sp. SIMBA_053
GTGGTCTTGGACAGTATTGGGCTTGCCATCTGGGGGCCCAAGCCGGTTGTGGTTCCGTCGCCTGTGGGCGACTCTGTGATTCATCTCTTCGGAGTCGGCGTGCGCCCGCAAGAGCTAATTCTTCTGGCGGTGGCCATCTTCGTGATGATTGTATTCGACATCGTCATGCGAAAGACAATGGTCGGCAAGGTGATGCGCGCTGTCGCTGCCAATGGCAACGTCGCGAGCCTGATGGGCATCAACACGAAT
>NZ_JAWRXU010001331.1:0-249 GCF_046534895.1 Paraburkholderia sp. SIMBA_053
AATAGATCTGCTGTGTAAGATGTTTCACCTGTTAATCCAGTTACTACTGCTATACCACTTGTTTTTTCTGCAGGTGTGATCACATGCGTAATAGCTCCCGGATTAACTACAATTTGTGTTACATTACTATTCGGAGTCCATCTCAGAGTAACTTGTTTTGCTTCAATATCTCCATCAACTGATGGAAGGAAAAGCTGTTCAGATAAAGTAGTCGCCGTTGTAACTGACCATTTAGAATCTTCTAAACCA
>NZ_JAWRXU010001332.1:0-249 GCF_046534895.1 Paraburkholderia sp. SIMBA_053
CATCCGGCGGCGTCGGCACGTTCGCGGTGCAGCTCGCCGCCCTCCGCGGGGCCGAGGTCTGGGCGACCTGCAGCGGTCGCAACGCACCGCTGGTCGAGCGCCTCGGCGCCGTGCGCACCTTCGACCACCGGGTGGCGCCGCTGAGCGAGATCCCGGCCGGGCGTTTCGACGCGATCGTCGACATCGCCGGAGGGATGCCGCTGCGCGAGCTGCAGCGACTCGTCGGGCACGGCGGCCGGATCGTGCTGG
>NZ_JAWRXU010001333.1:0-249 GCF_046534895.1 Paraburkholderia sp. SIMBA_053
ACTATGCCTACAGGATTGGTAGTTCGATGAGACTCGGCGAAGCGTCGCCGTCATGCGGCCGTTATGCCGGTTCGCCGGGAATAAGGTGTGCAAAGAGCGCGCGGGCGTCTTCGCCGGCGCTTTCAGGTGCTGTGATTGTTAGCTCCACATGTCCGTCGTTTCGGGAGACCTGAAAGCGCAGAAACCCGCAGCACTGCTGTTCTTGACGCACGAGTCTTTCGACGTCTTCCGCCGCTTCTCCCCTGTAGG
>NZ_JAWRXU010001334.1:0-249 GCF_046534895.1 Paraburkholderia sp. SIMBA_053
CGATGGCCATCGCGTTCGCCTACACGTCGCTGCCGCTCACGAACACGTCGATGCTCTGGCTCGGCTTTCCGCTTGGCTTCTTCGCCTCCGGCATCTTCTCGGGCATGGGCGCGTTTCTCACCGAACTCTTCCCCCCCCGCGTGCGCGGTTCGGGACAGGGCTTCTGCTACAACGTCGGCCGCGCGATCGGCGCGCTGTTTCCCGTGCTGATTGGCTCGCTGTCGAAAGAGTTCGGCCTTGGCACCAGCA
>NZ_JAWRXU010001335.1:0-248 GCF_046534895.1 Paraburkholderia sp. SIMBA_053
CCAGTCGGACTTCAACATGCGCTGGATCGCATCGATGGTCGCCGACGTGCACCGTATCCTGAACCGCGGCGGCATCTTCATGTATCCGGCCGACAAGCGCGATCCGTCGAAGCCCGGCAAGCTGCGCCTGATGTATGAAGCGAACCCGATGGCGTTCATCGTCGAGCAGGCTGGCGGCGCGGCGACCAACGGCGAGAAGCGCATCCTCGACATCCAGCCGAAGAGCTTGCATGAGCGCGTCGCGGTGT
>NZ_JAWRXU010001336.1:0-248 GCF_046534895.1 Paraburkholderia sp. SIMBA_053
GTTGCTGGGATTAGACCCGAAACCAGGTGATCTAGCCATGGGCAGGTTGAAGGTGAGGTAACACTTACTGGAGGACCGAACCGACTAATGTTGAAAAATTAGCGGATGACTTGTGGCTAGGGGTGAAAGGCCAATCAAACCTGGAGATAGCTGGTTCTCCCCGAAAGCTATTTAGGTAGCGCCTCGGACGAATACTACTGGGGGTAGAGCACTGTTAAGGCTAGGGGGTCATCCCGACTTACCAACCC
>NZ_JAWRXU010001337.1:0-248 GCF_046534895.1 Paraburkholderia sp. SIMBA_053
TGCGCTTCTGAACGTCTTCACGCATGCTGCTGGCATGTCCGAGGAGCTCAATGCTTCCCGCCACCAAGCTAATGACAATGGCGATGAGTAGCGTCAGTAAGGCTTGTTTGAGTGTCAAACGGCCACTGGCGAGATAGGGTTTGATAGAGGGCTTGAAAGAAGGCTTAACGGTGCTCAAGGCGATTGCTCCTGCTGAGTTATCGGCGGAGCATCAAGATGGCGCTGAAGCTGCTCAATGACGGTGCGCT
>NZ_JAWRXU010001338.1:0-248 GCF_046534895.1 Paraburkholderia sp. SIMBA_053
TATTTATGAACACTGTAGAGAAAAGGATGAAGATGAGCCTAAATATGATCCTTATAATTTTTATGATGATTTAGATGATTTAAAGAGCGTGATTGCTACTAAGGAAATGAAAACATTAATAGAAATTTTAAAATGTCAAACCCTTTACCAAATGAAAGAATATAAGGTTTTATTCAAACGGATTGCAAAAGTGGAAAAGAAAATAAACAAAACGGTCAACAAATTCATTCGTAACAGTCATTTAGTAC
>NZ_JAWRXU010001339.1:0-248 GCF_046534895.1 Paraburkholderia sp. SIMBA_053
TGACGTGCTTTGACAGCATTCGTGATTCGGGAATTGTGTGCGACGGCTCCCAAAACCTCGCCCGAATCGCATTGCGAGTTGGATATGATTTGCGCGAGTGGCGCTCGTGCAACGAGAACGAGGGCGGGTCAGGAGGCGTTGGAGAGGGTAATCGCGAAGACTGACACGGGCGTCGTATAAGGCGCGAACATATGTGAAACGAAGCCAGCGCACGCCCTTCCAGGGTCCGCATGGATACCGCCGCGCAC
>NZ_JAWRXU010001340.1:0-248 GCF_046534895.1 Paraburkholderia sp. SIMBA_053
GCCGACAGCGTGGCCTCCGCCCTGACCCTGGCCCGGGATCGACGCTACGACCTGTGGCTGATCGATGCCCACCTGCCCGATGGCTGCGGCAGCCACCTGCTGGCCCGCCTGCACGAGCTGCACCCGGGCACGCCCGCCATCGCGCATACCGCCGATGCCGGGGCGATCCCGCGCCTGACCGCCGAAGGCTTCCCGGACGTGATGATCAAGCCGCTGTCGGCCCTGGACCTGCAGCGCCACGTCCGCCG
>NZ_JAWRXU010001341.1:0-248 GCF_046534895.1 Paraburkholderia sp. SIMBA_053
TCCGGTGTCCAGAAAGCTCCGTACGGTCCGAGTAGCCGCCGATCCACACCTGCGATCGGTGCCGAACTCAGAGGAGCAACCGTGAACCCGTCCGACTTCCCCGACCCCACCCTCATCCCCGTCAACGGCATTGAACTCGAAGTCTTCGAGGCCGGGCGAGAGAACGCCGGGAACCCTATCGTGCTGTGCCACGGATGGCCGGGGCATGCCTCCGTGTGGCGGAATCAGGTGCCGGCCCTCGTCGCTGC
>NZ_JAWRXU010001342.1:0-248 GCF_046534895.1 Paraburkholderia sp. SIMBA_053
GATGTGATGCGCGTTGCGCAGCGCGACGGCACACACGCCGAGCTTTTTCGCGCGCTCGATGCCGAGTTCCATCGCCTCGTGTGCGACGACCTGGCCGAAGCCCTTGCCGCCATCGACGGTCAGCACCGCGCCGACGTCCTTCACGACGCTCGCGTGCGCGTTCAACTTCAGCTCGCGATCGCGCAGCGAATCGACATAGCGCGGAATCATGCCGACGCCATGCGAATCGTGTCCCGTGAGATTGGCTG
>NZ_JAWRXU010001343.1:0-248 GCF_046534895.1 Paraburkholderia sp. SIMBA_053
TGTTGATATTATCTTTTGGATCTGAAATGAACCTGACCGTAAACCAAGTATTATCGCCAGAAGAACGACATAAAGGTGTTTTTAATGGCGACTTTGTCATTCAAACAGATATTAAAGCTGTAGAACGACTGCTTCAACATACCAGGCAGCTTATAATCACAGCTTTTGGCGGAGCTCCACCAGAGACGGCACAGTCTTTGATGCCAGTTGAAGATTTCATTGCTATAGTTGCCAAACTTAAATCAACT
>NZ_JAWRXU010001344.1:0-248 GCF_046534895.1 Paraburkholderia sp. SIMBA_053
CGATTCGATCAATTCGCTCACGCCCGATTCGCACGGCGGTAATATGGACGTTCCCGACATGGGGCCGGGCAGCATCACCTATCTGCCCGTGCGCTCTCCCGGCGGGCGGCTCTTTATCGGCGACGCGCACGCTTGTCAGGGCGATGGCGAAGTATGCGGCACAGCCGTCGAGTATCAGAGCACGACCACGGTACGGGTCGATCTCATCAAAAAATGGAAGATCGACTGGCCCCGGCTCGAAAACGAGG
>NZ_JAWRXU010001345.1:0-248 GCF_046534895.1 Paraburkholderia sp. SIMBA_053
GTGTTGCCGAGCGCGGGATACGCGGCGAGAGCCGCCTGGACGTGCCCGGGAAGCTCCACCTCGGGAACGACCGTCACGAATCTCTCGGCGGCGTATGCCACCAGGTCGCGCAGCTCGGCATCCGTGTAGTACCCCTCGTGCAGCCCCGGTTCGACCGTGGCGTGAGGCCCGTGGCCCAGCTGCGTCTCCGCGCGGCGAGCGCCCACCTCTGTGAGGCGCGGGTATCCCGGCACTTCGAAACGCCAGCC
>NZ_JAWRXU010001346.1:0-248 GCF_046534895.1 Paraburkholderia sp. SIMBA_053
CGATTTGCTCTGCACTGTGCGTCAGAACACACTTGTCGCGGCGTCGTTAAAAAAACTGTCACACTGGCTAAAGCGCAACTGTTCTTCAGGTTTCCTTAAGGTTTTGCGCATAGCATCTGAGCGATATATGCGCCTTCGGTTCAGATGCTGATGCCGGTTGCGGACAAACCTTTTCTGCGATCTCTTGCCCGTCGCTGGAAACCGCGCCATGCGGCGAACCGAATGGCGCGCTCGCTGCTATGACGAAT
>NZ_JAWRXU010000176.1:0-390 GCF_046534895.1 Paraburkholderia sp. SIMBA_053
CGTATTAAATCTGTCAGTGCGCCGGGAGACCGGCAAGGCGTAAAGAGTGCAAGTCTCTTACAACGAAGGCCTAGCAAACCACGTTGTCCCCGAGTCCGAATTGGGCACGTACGGATCTGGGCTGGGGATGCTCAGTAATGAGCATTCCTACCGCGATACACCATCCCACTTTGGCGCGTGGTTGCCAGGGAGAGGTACTGACAGATTTGTTACGGCCTACGACGGACTGGGCTCCCGTGGTTGACACAATTCCTGGCGCGACGGAGACAGATTCCCTTCGTTCTACGTGCGGGTCGGGCGTTCGGGCGGCATCGGTCATTTGACCGATGCCGCCGGGTTCAGTCGCATACCATGATTACCATCAAGGCAACGACTTGGGTCGAGCCCACG
>NZ_JAWRXU010001347.1:0-248 GCF_046534895.1 Paraburkholderia sp. SIMBA_053
TAAATCGTTTATATGCACTACTAGAGAACAAATATAAGCAAATAAGTTTAAGAAGATAAAAACTGCAATTGAGATAACAATAAACTTATATTCAATACCTAAATAAAACTTAGTCCACTCATTCATATTCTTTGATTTCTCTACCATTTTTGGCAAATAGAACTGCTGCGTAGTGGTTGTAATTATATCCAAAGCCAGAACTATAATTAATGCAATACTAAAATACCCAAAAATATACTCATCAAAAC
>NZ_JAWRXU010001348.1:0-248 GCF_046534895.1 Paraburkholderia sp. SIMBA_053
GCTGTCGATCGTCCAGTTCGACACCCGGATCCAGCGCACAGACACGTGGGGCGAGGATGACCCGTTCGAGAAGATCGAGATCATCGGTCGTGGCGGCACGTCTCTCGAGTGCGTACGTAGAGATATGTTGGAGGAAAATCCGACCGCTGCTATCATCTTCACCGACATGCAGTGCAGGCCGATGGAGCCGCTCAACCTCGACATTCCCGTGATCTGGATTGTCACGGGTACAGGTGGTCACAAGCCTG
>NZ_JAWRXU010001349.1:0-248 GCF_046534895.1 Paraburkholderia sp. SIMBA_053
CGAGCGAATCGGCCAGCGTATCGAGTTCCTCGACAAGCACGGGCCGTCCGGCTGCGAGACTCGCATGCATCGCTGCGCCGCGCGCCATCGTCACGCCGGTCATGCGAATCGCGCGATTCGCGCTTCGGGCCGCGAACGCGACGCCTGCAAACAGACCGCCGCCGGACAACGGGACGGCGATATGCGCGACGTCCGGCAACGCTTCGACGATCTCGAGCCCGATGGTCGCCTGCCCCGCGATCACGTTG
>NZ_JAWRXU010001350.1:0-248 GCF_046534895.1 Paraburkholderia sp. SIMBA_053
GCCTTCATGATTAATTCCAATTTCAGCAATCACTAATGGCGGATAATCCGGACCAATTTTGCGTCCTGCTATTTCGATATAAGGATTCATTTATTTATTGTTTTTGTATAAGTATTGGGCGTAATCAAAATCTTCCTGCGTATCAATATCAACACCGGCAAAAGTATGATTTATCTCAAATGGAAATGCATCGTTTGAGATAATTATATCATTTGAAATTTGTTCTGATTTTGTTATATATAGTAATC
>NZ_JAWRXU010001351.1:0-248 GCF_046534895.1 Paraburkholderia sp. SIMBA_053
GCCAGGCAAAGCGGCGCGCGCAAGCTGTGATTATCGATCATCTGATGCCGCCGCTCACGCGCGCGGAAAACTATGGGCCTTTGCAGGACCTCGAACGTCAGGTCGATGAATACTACGACGCGTTGATGGTCGATCCACGGCGCGCGAAGCTGTTGCGTCGGACTATTCTCGACACGATCGCCACGCATCGGCTGCATGAAGAGTTGAGTCTAGAAGCACCTGTTGATAGCGATGCGGAAGACTCGTTG
>NZ_JAWRXU010001352.1:0-248 GCF_046534895.1 Paraburkholderia sp. SIMBA_053
CTGAGCGGGGCGCCCCCAAGCGAGCCTCACAAGACAGCGCATGACATGGACTGACAGTTCCGAGTTGCGAATGACATTGAACCCTCGTGTATCGTTTCCAGTTCCTCACCCTTGATAAGCCACAGACGGCGTTCCGACGCCCAAACGATACTGGCCTGTGGCCCGTCACCCGGTCAGATACTGAGTCCAGCGCGGCACGCATCGGAGGTTAGCAACTAATGCACTTCTAGCTGCCAGACCTTCATGAG
>NZ_JAWRXU010001353.1:0-248 GCF_046534895.1 Paraburkholderia sp. SIMBA_053
TCTAGATGGTACCGTACCAGAAAAAGAAATATATGAAATGGTTAAAACAAGCTATCATTTAACGAAGGAGAGGAGAACTTATGAAAACAAGAATAACTGAAATCTTAGGAATCCAATATCCAATCATTCAAGGAGGATTAGCCTACTTAGCTTATGCTGAATTAGCTTCAGCCGTCTCTAATGCTGGTGGACTTGGGCAAATTACAGCTGCGACTTTAGGAACTCCAGAAAAGCTTCGAGAGGAAATT
>NZ_JAWRXU010001354.1:0-248 GCF_046534895.1 Paraburkholderia sp. SIMBA_053
TTCGACAGCGGCGGACGGTGATAGGGCAAGTGTGGCTCGTCGCCGATCACGACGATGCGCCCTTCCCAGCCCTCCTTCCGCAGACTCGGCGCCAGTTGCGCCGCTGCATGGCTCGCGCCGATGATGATGCAGGTCTGCTCCACGATGCCCTCCTTGCTGTCCGTCATGACGTCTCACTCGCCCATGGCAGGCCAGGCGCCGCCGCGCTGCCCGAGCACTTCGTCGTTGTGTTCGCCGAGCATGGGCGG
>NZ_JAWRXU010001355.1:0-248 GCF_046534895.1 Paraburkholderia sp. SIMBA_053
GCGGCTGGCACGGGTGAAGGTGCGCCTGTGCCTCCTGGAACACGATCCGGACGAGGCCGCCCTGCTCGGCTGGAGCGTCCTGCTGCCGCCTTCGGTACGCCGCCATGCAGCCTTCCTGGCGGTCGACATCGGCGGCACCAACCTGCGCTGCGGCCTGGTCGAACACCGGCTGGGCAAGGCTGCCGACGGCCGCAAGGCGCGCATCCTCGAACACATGCACTGGCGCCATGCCGACGATGCGCCGGCGC
>NZ_JAWRXU010001356.1:0-248 GCF_046534895.1 Paraburkholderia sp. SIMBA_053
CTCACACGCGAGGCGGTGCACCTCGGCGCATTCGACGAAGACGCGATCATCTATATCCACAAGATCGACGCCGATTACGGGCTGCGCATGCAGTCGCGGATTGGCCGGCGCAATCCGCTTCACAGCACGGCAATCGGCAAGGTGCTGCTCGCGTGGATGGAGCCGGCCGACGCGCGCGAGGTGCTGTCTCACGTCGAATTCCGCAAGTCGACGCAAAAGACGTTGTCGTCGGCCGAGGCAGTGTTGAG
>NZ_JAWRXU010001357.1:0-248 GCF_046534895.1 Paraburkholderia sp. SIMBA_053
GTCACCATTGCGTTGTTGACCCAAACGTCGATGGGGCCGAGCCGCGATTCGATCGAGCCGGCCGCTGCTTCCACCGCGTCCGCGTCGCTCACATCCACCGGGATGGAGAGCACGCGCACGCCCGCTGCGCGGACTTCCTGAGCGGTGTCTTGAAGCGCGTCCGCATCGCGTGCGAGCAGCGCGATGTCGGCGCCGTGGCGCGCGAACTCCAGCGCGGCGGCGCGGCCCACGCCGGCTGTTGCGCCCGT
>NZ_JAWRXU010001358.1:0-248 GCF_046534895.1 Paraburkholderia sp. SIMBA_053
CTTTTCGGGTCGGGTCGGTCTCACCTACGAGGGCGACTATGGACTGTCGCCCTACGCAAGTTATTCGACATCGTTTAATCCGGTCATTGGCGTGAGGATGAACGGCGGTGGCTTGCCCAAGCCGACGCGCGGCCGGCAGATCGAGGCGGGTCTGCGCTGGCGACCCGCAGGCAAAAACGTGACGTTAAGCGCAGCCGTCTATCAGATCAATCAAAGCAATGTCGTCACGCCGGCGCCGATCAATCTCG
>NZ_JAWRXU010001359.1:0-248 GCF_046534895.1 Paraburkholderia sp. SIMBA_053
GCGTGGCCCGAGGGTGCAGCGAGCCCTGCGGCCGCCAGTGCATCCGCGAGCGGCTGCGCCCGGCGCACGAAGTCGTAGGGCTCCACAGCTGTGAAGCCTCTGGCGGCGACCTCTTTCAGCGAGCCTTCGAGGTCGGTCTCGAGCTGATCCTTGATCGTGAACAGCTGGATGGAGGTCTGAATCGCCACGGGGTCTCCTTCGGTCGTCGGTGACGTGCGGGCAGTCTTCGCCCGCCTGTCAGAGCACGC
>NZ_JAWRXU010001360.1:0-248 GCF_046534895.1 Paraburkholderia sp. SIMBA_053
AGACGTTCTATCCGATTCGCAGGAAGCCAGTCCGATATTTGAGGTTCGCTGATTTTAATACGCACAAGATCAAATTCATTTACATGACTATCCACCCATTTATGAAATTCGTCACCATCAAACAGAACCGTGCGCCTCGTTGTCAGCACAATTTTTGCGCTTCCCTTGAGGTAGTCACTAATCGTCTCTAGCATCGGTTCTCTGTATTCAAAATCTGACGAATCTTCCTTCGCTCTCAAGAGCTCGTC
>NZ_JAWRXU010001361.1:0-248 GCF_046534895.1 Paraburkholderia sp. SIMBA_053
GTCATAGATCAATAGATAGTGCATGACGAATTCCTCCTTAAAAAAACACTACGGCGCCGGTGGTGAACGGACACGGCAACCTGTCAATAGCCGTTAAGGATTTCCCTGCGAATTTCCTTACCAATTGCCATTCATGTGCTACCGCAGCAAATGGACAATGCAGAAAAACAATGCAGCGCGAATTTTTCAACCGCTCGCAGTGGGCGATACGGTAGCGAATTGCAGTCCGATTGCATCATCGATTAATC
>NZ_JAWRXU010001362.1:0-248 GCF_046534895.1 Paraburkholderia sp. SIMBA_053
TGGTGCCCGCCGTCGATGTGTCGACGCGGGAGGGAGCGCTGTGAGCCCGCGCGTGCTCGTCGTCGTCAACTCCGCGAGCTCCGGACCGCGGCGCCTCGGGGCCTGGCTCGTCGACCGCGGCATCGCGGTCGACGCGGTGGTCGCAGCGGAGGAGGAGCCCCCCGCCACTCTCGACGGCTACGCCGGACTGGTGCTCCTCGGCGGCGGCCTGATGCCGGACGAGGACGACCGTGCGCCCTGGCTCGCGG
>NZ_JAWRXU010001363.1:0-247 GCF_046534895.1 Paraburkholderia sp. SIMBA_053
GCCACACGTCGTTGAGCTGCCAGTACAGCGAGCCCATCGTGTACGGGCGGCTGGCGCGGTGGTGCAGGGCGGCCAGTTCGATGCCTTCGGCCTGCGCCGCCTGGCCCAGGTAGATGAAATCGGCGAAGTCCTTCGGCTCGCCGAATTCCATCGCCACGTAATGCATCAGCCGCTCGTTGCCCTTGCCGGCGAGGAACTTCTGGTGCGCCTCGATCACCGGGGTGGCCACGCCCTGCTCATCGCGCGG
>NZ_JAWRXU010001364.1:0-247 GCF_046534895.1 Paraburkholderia sp. SIMBA_053
GCTGCGCCAGCCCGATCGCTACCTGGTCACGCCCGAGCCGGACGATGCCGAAGCCTGGCTGCGCCAGCTCGGAGAGGCGATCGACCTGGGCGTGCGCCGCATCCACCTGCGCGCGCGGCACTGCGAGCCGGATCGCTGGCGCGCGCTGCTGGCGCAGGTCGACCAGCGCTACGGACGACGCGATGTCGAATGGCTGCTCAACCGCGACATCGCGCTGGCGAACGCGCTCGGCCTGGGCGTGCACCTG
>NZ_JAWRXU010001365.1:0-247 GCF_046534895.1 Paraburkholderia sp. SIMBA_053
CCGACGATCACGATCAGGCGGTCGTCCATGCCATGCAGAATGAGATGCATGGCGGTGCGCGAACTGTAGATGAGATCCGACACTGCTTCGTCGCACGCAAATTCGCGGATCAGGTGCGCCGGGAGCAACGGCCATTTTGCGCGAGCGTCTGCCCGAGTTGAAACTGCGCTTCGTGAATGTAGTCGATCTGTTCAAAATGCAGCCGGTGACAGAGCATCCGCACGGCTCGACGGAGCGCGAATTCGAC
>NZ_JAWRXU010001366.1:0-247 GCF_046534895.1 Paraburkholderia sp. SIMBA_053
CTGCCAATAACCCTGGTAGGGATAATCGGCATACCAGTTGCCGTAAAGCGCACGCGCTTCTGTCTGCCACCGGTAGTAATCCTGATCGGATTGCTTGGCCGCTCGCGCTTGCGCGAGTAGTTTTCCCGACTCCTTATCGCCGCGTTCCGATGCGATCATCAGCCACTTCTCGGCCTCACGAGGATCGGGTCCCATCTCTTCGAGACCGAACAGATAAAAACGGCCCAGTGCTTTCTGTGCTTGCAGG
>NZ_JAWRXU010000177.1:0-389 GCF_046534895.1 Paraburkholderia sp. SIMBA_053
CTGACGCACCGGCAACTGTTGCGCGACGTGTGGGGGCCGTCGCACGTGGAGAGCTATCACTATCTGCGCATTTACATGGCGCATCTGCGCGGCAAGCTCGAGCGCGATCCGGCGCAGCCCGAGCATATCGTCACGGAGACGGGCGTCGGCTATCGGCTGGTCGGCGTCGTGTGAGCAGGGCGGCGACTTGCGGCCGCGCAGCAAGATGGTGCAGGCGTCGTTATAATTACGGACCGTAAGGACGACCTTACGCCATTTACAAACGGGGACGGCCCCATCTGATCATGGAGCTGTTTCATGTCCTGGATTCTTCTGTTCATCGCCGGTCTGCTCGAAGTCGGCTGGGCGGCCGGTCTCAAGAGTTCCGACGGTTTCACCCGGCTGTGGCC
>NZ_JAWRXU010001367.1:0-247 GCF_046534895.1 Paraburkholderia sp. SIMBA_053
CGCGGCGTCCGTCAGAAACGTCTGCGCGCGGTCCTTGTAGTGGTTTTCCCAATGGCCGAGTGTGAGCGTCGCGTCGACGTGATCCGTGATCGCGTAGCCCATGCGCACGCTCTCGTTGATCTGCTCGGTGCGCTCCATCATCTGCGGACCGACGATCACGCGCGGCTGGCCGTTCGGGCCGATGTCCGTGGCCGCGCCCGTCACCGCGACGGGCGCGCCGAGCTTCGCGTTGTACGTGCTGTTGGGG
>NZ_JAWRXU010001368.1:0-247 GCF_046534895.1 Paraburkholderia sp. SIMBA_053
GTCAAAGGTTCGTGCCTGCTCGAATTTCGCCTCGACGGCCAGCCACTTGGCGAGCTGCGGTTCATCGAAGCAGGTGGCATAGTCAAAGAGTTGCTGCTTGCCCTTGTTGCCCGGAGACTGCTCGCGGAAGACCTTGATCAGCAGTTCCCTGACCTTGGCCTCATCGAACACCGGCCATGGCACCGGGACCTGCTTCAAGATGGTGCGGCGGATGGCCTCCGCCTGCTCCTGCTTGCCCTGCAGTTCG
>NZ_JAWRXU010000030.1:0-3654 GCF_046534895.1 Paraburkholderia sp. SIMBA_053
CAAGAGCTACCAACTCTTTTTCCGAAGGTAACTGGCTTCAGCAGAGCGCAGATACCAAATACTGTCCTTCTAGTGTAGCCGTAGTTAGGCCACCACTTCAAGAACTCTGTAGCACCGCCTACATACCTCGCTCTGCTAATCCTGTTACCAGTGGCTGCTGCCAGTGGCGATAAGTCGTGTCTTACCGGGTTGGACTCAAGACGATAGTTACCGGATAAGGCGCAGCGGTCGGGCTGAACGGGGGGTTCGTGCACACAGCCCAGCTTGGAGCGAACGACCTACACCGAACTGAGATACCTACAGCGTGAGCTATGAGAAAGCGCCACGCTTCCCGAAGGGAGAAAGGCGGACAGGTATCCGGTAAGCGGCAGGGTCGGAACAGGAGAGCGCACGAGGGAGCTTCCAGGGGGAAACGCCTGGTATCTTTATAGTCCTGTCGGGTTTCGCCACCTCTGACTTGAGCGTCGATTTTTGTGATGCTCGTCAGGGGGGCGGAGCCTATGGAAAAACGCCAGCAACGCGGCCTTTTTACGGTTCCTGGCCTTTTGCTGGCCTTTTGCTCACATGTTCTTTCCTGCGTTATCCCCTGATTCTGTGGATAACCGTATTACCGCCTTTGAGTGAGCTGATACCGCTCGCCGCAGCCGAACGACCGAGCGCAGCGAGTCAGTGAGCGAGGAAGCGGAAGAGCGCCTGATGCGGTATTTTCTCCTTACGCATCTGTGCGGTATTTCACACCGCAATGGTGCACTCTCAGTACAATCTGCTCTGATGCCGCATAGTTAAGCCAGTATACACTCCGCTATCGCTACGTGACTGGGTCATGGCTGCGCCCCGACACCCGCCAACACCCGCTGACGCGCCCTGACGGGCTTGTCTGCTCCCGGCATCCGCTTACAGACAAGCTGTGACCGTCTCCGGGAGCTGCATGTGTCAGAGGTTTTCACCGTCATCACCGAAACGCGCGAGGCAGCTGCGGTAAAGCTCATCAGCGTGGTCGTGAAGCGATTCACAGATGTCTGCCTGTTCATCCGCGTCCAGCTCGTTGAGTTTCTCCAGAAGCGTTAATGTCTGGCTTCTGATAAAGCGGGCCATGTTAAGGGCGGTTTTTTCCTGTTTGGTCACTGATGCCTCCGTGTAAGGGGGATTTCTGTTCATGGGGGTAATGATACCGATGAAACGAGAGAGGATGCTCACGATACGGGTTACTGATGATGAACATGCCCGGTTACTGGAACGTTGTGAGGGTAAACAACTGGCGGTATGGATGCGGCGGGACCAGAGAAAAATCACTCAGGGTCAATGCCAGCGCTTCGTTAATACAGATGTAGGTGTTCCACAGGGTAGCCAGCAGCATCCTGCGATGCAGATCCGGAACATAATGGTGCAGGGCGCTGACTTCCGCGTTTCCAGACTTTACGAAACACGGAAACCGAAGACCATTCATGTTGTTGCTCAGGTCGCAGACGTTTTGCAGCAGCAGTCGCTTCACGTTCGCTCGCGTATCGGTGATTCATTCTGCTAACCAGTAAGGCAACCCCGCCAGCCTAGCCGGGTCCTCAACGACAGGAGCACGATCATGCGCACCCGTGGGGCCGCCATGCCGGCGATAATGGCCTGCTTCTCGCCGAAACGTTTGGTGGCGGGACCAGTGACGAAGGCTTGAGCGAGGGCGTGCAAGATTCCGAATACCGCAAGCGACAGGCCGATCATCGTCGCGCTCCAGCGAAAGCGGTCCTCGCCGAAAATGACCCAGAGCGCTGCCGGCACCTGTCCTACGAGTTGCATGATAAAGAAGACAGTCATAAGTGCGGCGACGATAGTCATGCCCCGCGCCCACCGGAAGGAGCTGACTGGGTTGAAGGCTCTCAAGGGCATCGGTCGAGATCCCGGTGCCTAATGAGTGAGCTAACTTACATTAATTGCGTTGCGCTCACTGCCCGCTTTCCAGTCGGGAAACCTGTCGTGCCAGCTGCATTAATGAATCGGCCAACGCGCGGGGAGAGGCGGTTTGCGTATTGGGCGCCAGGGTGGTTTTTCTTTTCACCAGTGAGACGGGCAACAGCTGATTGCCCTTCACCGCCTGGCCCTGAGAGAGTTGCAGCAAGCGGTCCACGCTGGTTTGCCCCAGCAGGCGAAAATCCTGTTTGATGGTGGTTAACGGCGGGATATAACATGAGCTGTCTTCGGTATCGTCGTATCCCACTACCGAGATATCCGCACCAACGCGCAGCCCGGACTCGGTAATGGCGCGCATTGCGCCCAGCGCCATCTGATCGTTGGCAACCAGCATCGCAGTGGGAACGATGCCCTCATTCAGCATTTGCATGGTTTGTTGAAAACCGGACATGGCACTCCAGTCGCCTTCCCGTTCCGCTATCGGCTGAATTTGATTGCGAGTGAGATATTTATGCCAGCCAGCCAGACGCAGACGCGCCGAGACAGAACTTAATGGGCCCGCTAACAGCGCGATTTGCTGGTGACCCAATGCGACCAGATGCTCCACGCCCAGTCGCGTACCGTCTTCATGGGAGAAAATAATACTGTTGATGGGTGTCTGGTCAGAGACATCAAGAAATAACGCCGGAACATTAGTGCAGGCAGCTTCCACAGCAATGGCATCCTGGTCATCCAGCGGATAGTTAATGATCAGCCCACTGACGCGTTGCGCGAGAAGATTGTGCACCGTCGCTTTACAGGCTTCGACGCCGCTTCGTTCTACCATCGACACCACCACGCTGGCACCCAGTTGATCGGCGCGAGATTTAATCGCCGCGACAATTTGCGACGGCGCGTGCAGGGCCAGACTGGAGGTGGCAACGCCAATCAGCAACGACTGTTTGCCCGCCAGTTGTTGTGCCACGCGGTTGGGAATGTAATTCAGCTCCGCCATCGCCGCTTCCACTTTTTCCCGCGTTTTCGCAGAAACGTGGCTGGCCTGGTTCACCACGCGGGAAACGGTCTGATAAGAGACACCGGCATACTCTGCGACATCGTATAACGTTACTGGTTTCACATTCACCACCCTGAATTGACTCTCTTCCGGGCGCTATCATGCCATACCGCGAAAGGTTTTGCGCCATTCGATGGTGTCCGGGATCTCGACGCTCTCCCTTATGCGACTCCTGCATTAGGAAGCAGCCCAGTAGTAGGTTGAGGCCGTTGAGCACCGCCGCCGCAAGGAATGGTGCATGCAAGGAGATGGCGCCCAACAGTCCCCCGGCCACGGGGCCTGCCACCATACCCACGCCGAAACAAGCGCTCATGAGCCCGAAGTGGCGAGCCCGATCTTCCCCATCGGTGATGTCGGCGATATAGGCGCCAGCAACCGCACCTGTGGCGCCGGTGATGCCGGCCACGATGCGTCCGGCGTAGAGGATCGAGATCTCGATCCCGCGAAATTAATACGACTCACTATAGGGGAATTGTGAGCGGATAACAATTCCCCTCTAGAAATAATTTTGTTTAACTTTAAGAAGGAGATATACATATGTTTAAACGTAAATCAACCGCAGAACTGGCAGCACAGATGGCAAAACTGAATGGTAATAAAGGCTTTAGCTCAGAAGATAAAGGCGAATGGAAACTGAAACTGGATAATGCAGGTAATGGTCAGGCAGTTATTCGCTTTCTGCCGTCTAAAAATGATGAACA
>NZ_JAWRXU010001369.1:0-247 GCF_046534895.1 Paraburkholderia sp. SIMBA_053
TGCTGCGGTCGCGTGGCGAGAGCTGCGGCCGCTTCCATAGACCGTCGAACACAGTGTTCGCGGTGTATCGCGCGAACGCTGGAGATACCGATTTCAAGTCCGCAACGGACGATGCTTGTTCCATACTTCCACTCCCTTTAATAGATGCGCAGGCGCAGACGAAGAGCGACGCGCTCAGTGCCGCGATTAACGCAGGCCGGCGGAGAACGAGGTTATGGCTGGCGGTGTTGCTCATCGCCGACCGATT
>NZ_JAWRXU010001370.1:0-247 GCF_046534895.1 Paraburkholderia sp. SIMBA_053
GATCTCCCTCGGCGCTCCCGAGGAGCGCGCCCGCGTCAAGGTCGTGCCGCGCGACGAGATGGTGCGCGTCTCCCGGGGCGAGTAGGAGGTTCGCCTCCGCCGTCCCCTGGTCTCGTCGGCTAGCCTGGCGACGACGGGGGAGGAATGCATGACCGAATGGATCCGGGATGTGCTCGCCGATGAGTTCCAGCAGCTGACCCTCGACCTCGGTACCGATGAGCAGGGTCCGGTGGTGGCCACCCTGGTG
>NZ_JAWRXU010001371.1:0-247 GCF_046534895.1 Paraburkholderia sp. SIMBA_053
GTCGGTGTTTGGCTTGGGTCATTATTTACATTTGGAACACTTGCATATTCAATTTACTTTAATAAAAGAACACGTGAGATTTTGGATTCCGAACAAAAAAAGAAAGATTATTTTGATCATTTAAAAGAGTTTAATATGGTAATTGACTCAATTGAAAGCAAGGGTGTTTATAGATTCCATTCAAGGTTAGACACATATAGATCTCTATTCCCAAACAATACATCAAAAGGATTATCTCAGACTTGGG
>NZ_JAWRXU010001372.1:0-247 GCF_046534895.1 Paraburkholderia sp. SIMBA_053
GGCGATTTTAAATATGGTCTGACTGTAAGTGGAGCAGCTAACAAAAACAAAGTTACAAGAGTAGCAAATGCTGATGGTATAATCCATGGGTTAAGCCATGTATTATCACAAGGAACTTCAGAAGTATCAAGAGCTCAGATTGGCTACCCGATTGGTTATTTCTATGGATTTAAAACTGCAGGTATTTTGCAAAATCAGCAAGAAGTTGCTGCTTATGTAGGTCCAACAGGACAGCCTTATTTTAGTG
>NZ_JAWRXU010001373.1:0-247 GCF_046534895.1 Paraburkholderia sp. SIMBA_053
GCAAGGCGGTTGCCGTCGTCGTGGCGTCGTGGGGTTCGTGGCGGCCGCCGGGAAAGCTGACCTGCCCCGCGTGATCATTCAGATGCGCGGTGCGCTGCGTGAGCAGCACGGTCAGTCCCCCATCGCGCACGACCAGCGCCACCAGCACGGCGGCGACACGCGGATCGCCCGTTTCGCGCCACCGCACTTCGCGCGTCTCCCGCTCCCACGGCACGTTTTGTTCGAAGCGTGCGCGCAGGCTGTCCGG
>NZ_JAWRXU010001374.1:0-247 GCF_046534895.1 Paraburkholderia sp. SIMBA_053
GGTATCATCACGGTCCCACCTTGCAGCCAGACGCGAAACGCGCGTGATGGCTCGATAGCGAGGACTCGGCACATATGTTGCTGCTTTCAAGACAATCGAAAGCAGGAAGGTTGATGCGACAGGGCTTTACGGCCCGACGTCGCGGCAATCCGGCAAATGTGGTTCATCGGTGAGACGCGCGACCGAGGCGCCACCGCTTCAAGGCAGGGGATGACCATGGCAAGGTACGCCGACTCTCTATTCACTC
>NZ_JAWRXU010001375.1:0-247 GCF_046534895.1 Paraburkholderia sp. SIMBA_053
GCGCATCCGCGTGCGTTCTCCAACGTGAAAGAGCTCGACGATCCCGCCATCAACGTGCGCATCGGCTCGTCGATTCTGCGCGGCTATCTGGATGCTGCCGGCGGCGATATCGATGCCGCGCTGTGGCGCTATAGCGGCGGCGGGAAAGGGTATGCGCGCCGTGTGGCGGTGCATATGCGGCGGTTCAGTGCGGTGTTGAGCAGCAACGCGCAGCCGGTCGTGAAGGTATCCGCGGACACGCTACCCT
>NZ_JAWRXU010001376.1:0-247 GCF_046534895.1 Paraburkholderia sp. SIMBA_053
ACTCGCCGCCGCCCAGCGCCGTTTCACCGCTGTTGTAATCGGTCGACGTGATGCCGTGATTCATCGCGATGCCGTCATCCGCGAGCAGGTCGTGAATCTTCTGGAAGTAGCCGGGCATATTCTTTCGGCCCACGTGCTCGAACATGCCGACACTCGTGATGCGGTCGAACTGCCCCTGGACGTCACGGTAGTCCTGCAGCCGGATTTCGATCTGGCCTTCGAGACCGGCTGCTTTCACGCGCTGCGT
>NZ_JAWRXU010001377.1:0-247 GCF_046534895.1 Paraburkholderia sp. SIMBA_053
GCGACAAAACCTGCTTCAGCCCTCCCGTCACCACCCCCTGGCCGTGGGAGAAAAAAGCTGCGCGCACGCAGCTAGGCGCGCCCGATCCTTTCACGCACGTCCGAATAGTCCGGTATGACTATCACGATGCACGGTACCAGTGTGCGAAACGGCATTTGCGCCTGCCGACGATTGGAGAGCTTAAAGCGCTTTTCGCTTACGCAAACACGGGCGATACAGCGGTTACGGGGAACAGATACGCGATCGT
>NZ_JAWRXU010001378.1:0-247 GCF_046534895.1 Paraburkholderia sp. SIMBA_053
GCATAGATCGGATCGATATTCCGATATACGGTTCTGTCACAACACTTGGGTCGTTTTGCTGTGCTTTGATCAACGCCTGGTAGACTTCATTGCGGGTTTTTCCCTGAGCAAACGCACTCGAAGATGCAAGGCACGCAATCGAAATGGCGACCACGGCGGATTTTTTCATTTCGGACTATTTAGTAACTGTGTGAGTGTTGCGCGATACGCATTGTGTAGACAGCTGCATCGTCGCCCTGATAATGGG
>NZ_JAWRXU010001379.1:0-247 GCF_046534895.1 Paraburkholderia sp. SIMBA_053
GGGAGTTGCTGCGGCGGCTCGGGCGCGAAGAGGAGGCACGGAGCGAGTTCGCGGTCGCCGCCGGCCTCGCGGGCAACGATCGCGAACGGTCGCTGCTCGAGCGGAAAGCCGCCGGCGCAGAGAAATGACCCGCCCCCTTCGGGAAGCGCGAGGCTGCCGAAGGGGACGGGCGTCGAGGATGCGGGAGCGTCAGTCGTTGACCTTCTGACCGCGACCCGCGATCAAGCCGTAGATCAGCAGGACGATG
>NZ_JAWRXU010001380.1:0-247 GCF_046534895.1 Paraburkholderia sp. SIMBA_053
TGGACACTCCATTGGGTGGAAGTGCCTTGGTGCCAGTCCGTGTCGTCGGTACTTCCCGCATTGGGCGCAATTACGACTTTATTGTCGATGTCGCCTCCCAGAAAGACTCCATTGAACTCAAGTCGCTCATCGCGAAACCGGTGACGCTGTGGACGCAACAGACAGACCTGTCATATCTGCCTCGTCACGGGTACGTTCACACTGCGCGGCACTTGGGCTCGGACGGCAGCGTTCAGCTTTATCAGAT
>NZ_JAWRXU010001381.1:0-247 GCF_046534895.1 Paraburkholderia sp. SIMBA_053
TCATCCGCGGCGCGAGCCCGCGTGTCGAGCGTCCCAGCAAGGCGAAGCAGACGCGGTCGTCGCGCTTTTCGATCGCCGAGTAATTCTTCCGCCGATATGGCGAGGATGCGCTGGCCATCAGCGCCCTCGCCTTCCGGCCAGCACTTTCCGAAACTGCTGTACCAATAGACCGATAACGCGCGCCGCCGCGCGCTATCGCGCCCTTTTTTAAGGGTCAGCCCGCCGTCGCCCCTAGCGACGGCAGCGC
>NZ_JAWRXU010001382.1:0-247 GCF_046534895.1 Paraburkholderia sp. SIMBA_053
GTACAGCAGCTTCGGATTGACGTTGGCCACGACCGCGCGCGCGGTGATGCGCTCGCCGTCGAGCGTGACCACGCCGGTCGCCCGCCCCTGCTCGACGATCACCTCGCGCACCCCACAACCGGTACGGATATCGACCCCGCGCTCGCGGCAGCACGCGGCCATCGCCTGGGTGATCGCGCCCATGCCGCCGATCGCGTGGCCCCAGGCGCCCTTGACCCCGTTGCTCTCGCCGAACACGTGGTGCAGC
>NZ_JAWRXU010001383.1:0-247 GCF_046534895.1 Paraburkholderia sp. SIMBA_053
GTACCTGCTGTTCGGACCCGGCGCGAACATTCCGCTGCTGGTTGCGCCGATGGGCGCTTCGGCCGTGCTGCTATTCGCGGTGCCGGCAAGTCCGCTGGCGCAGCCGTGGTCGATCATCGGCGGAAATCTGGTTTCGGCGACGATCGGCGTGACCTGCGCTAACGTGATTGCCGACCCGACACTCGCGGCCGCGCTGGCAGTCGCGCTGGCGATATGCGGCATGTTCGCGCTTCGCTGCGTGCATCCG
>NZ_JAWRXU010001384.1:0-247 GCF_046534895.1 Paraburkholderia sp. SIMBA_053
GCGAGCGCCCCTGCGGCCGATTGCGTTGTACACAATGATCGTGCTCGCCTATTGTGCCGGGCTTCGGCTTGGGGAAATCGTCCGCCTGAAGGTGCAAGACATTGATTGGGAGACCGCCTCCATCTCAGTGCGCGACACGAAATTCTTTAAGTCGCGCCGGTTGCCGGTCACCACAACGGTCATGACTGCGCTGAGCGGCTATCTCCATGCCCGCCTGCTAGCCGGCGCCCCCGCCGATGGCGGCTCG
>NZ_JAWRXU010001385.1:0-247 GCF_046534895.1 Paraburkholderia sp. SIMBA_053
GGCTGCTGCCGAAACTGCGCGGGAACAGGATGAAGGGCTCGCCGGCCAGGGCGGCCAGCGGCGCCTTGCCGCGTGCGGCCAGTGGGTGCGCGGCGGGAACCGCGATCAGCATGGGCTCGTCGGGGAAGCACAGCAGGTCCAGGCCGGCCGGCGGCGCGGTCGGCGCGTAGCGGATGAATGCCGCGTCCAGCCGGCCGCTGCCCAGCGCTTCGAGCAGGCCGGCGGTGTTGGCTTCCTCCAGCACCAG
>NZ_JAWRXU010000178.1:0-388 GCF_046534895.1 Paraburkholderia sp. SIMBA_053
GAGCCAGACCTACGGCCCGGGTTGCGGACCGATTTCGGTCGCGCCGCGAGTGGCAGAACAACTTGTCGCGCAGGCGTGTGGAGAGGCGTCGGTAAAATAGCGGTTTTGCGTTTCCTGCCTGCACCGCCATGTCTTCAACGTCCCCTCTTTCGCACGATGCCATCCTCGACGCCACGCGCCACTGGCTGACACGTGCCGTGATCGGGCTAAACCTGTGCCCGTTCGCGAAAGCAGTGCATGTGAAAAACCAGATTCGCTACGCGATCAGCGAAGCGACGGGCATGGAAGGCGTATTGACCGATCTGGAAGCGGAGCTGCGCACTTTGGCGGATGCCGATCCCGCCGCCATCGACACGACGCTGCTCATCATTCCGCACGCGCTCGGCGA
>NZ_JAWRXU010001386.1:0-247 GCF_046534895.1 Paraburkholderia sp. SIMBA_053
CTACGGCGGCTCGATCATTACGGAAGCAGGCGTCGATCCGCATGTGGTCGGTCTCGTGTATGTCGCAGCCCATGCGCCGAACGTCGGCGAAGACGAAGCCACGCTCGGCAAGGGCAAGCCCAGCTACACGTCGAAGCAGCCGGGCGCAATCGAAAAGACAGATGACGGCTATACGTATCTGAATCCGTCCGTGTTCCCGAAGGACTTCGCTGGGGATCTGCCGCTGAAGCAGGCGCAATTCGAAGCG
>NZ_JAWRXU010001387.1:0-247 GCF_046534895.1 Paraburkholderia sp. SIMBA_053
TGGGCGCGAACATGGTATTTCCGGGCGAGGCTTTCGACCCGGCGGCGACGCTCGCGGCCGTCACCGAAGAGCAGTGCACGGCTTTGCACGGCGTGCCGACCATGTTCATCGCGGAACTCGATCATCCGGACTTTGCTTCGTATGACCTCTCGCGCCTGCGCACGGGCATCATGGCGGGCTCGCCGTGCCCCATCGAGACGATGAAGAAGGTCGTCTCGAGGATGCATCTGAGCGAGATCACGATCGC
>NZ_JAWRXU010001388.1:0-247 GCF_046534895.1 Paraburkholderia sp. SIMBA_053
ACTCGATGCAGAAGGAGATCGAGGGTTTCGGGTTCTCACTGATGGTTGCGTCCAGCTATCACGACATCAAGCGGGAATTGGAACTGCTGCTCGGATTCCAGCAGAGGCGGATCGATGGCCTCGTTATCGCTACCTCGTCGGAAGAAGACCCGGCCCTTCTGACAATGCTGCGCGAGGTGCAGTTTCCAGTCGTGCTGCTGGACCGTGAGATGCCTGCCGAGCTGGATTCGGTCACGGTCAACCATGC
>NZ_JAWRXU010001389.1:0-247 GCF_046534895.1 Paraburkholderia sp. SIMBA_053
GACTGCACCGCTCGGCCGCCGTCATCCGCGAGGCGCTCGACGGCTGACGACCCGGTCGAGGCGAGGGCGATGGCGGAACGACCAGAGCGTGCGCCGACCGTGGACGCACGCTCTCGATCGGATTCCGCGTGCCTGTTCAGGCCTTCGCGAGCCCACGGATCGGGCTGGCCGACTGCTCATCCTCGTGATCCGGGCCGAGCGGGATGCCGGAGCGGTCACGTAGCAGGAGCGTCGCGACCAGCCCCAG
>NZ_JAWRXU010000179.1:0-388 GCF_046534895.1 Paraburkholderia sp. SIMBA_053
GGGCCGTTGCATGCGGCGTCGTCATCGGGTGCATCAAAGATAAACGCTCCTTCGCAACCGCCGTCACGCACGCCATCCATCGCGGAGGCCACCGACACCGCGCCCAACGATTCCCCGCAAGATCCCGGCTTCAGACTGCCCGCACGTTCGCAGCGTTTAGGCCAGCCCGTCTATCGCGACAAGCCCGGCTTCTCGCTTCTGGAGACCAACAAGCTGCGTCCCGAGGCGTCGGTGGCGGGTGCGATCGGCATCGGCACGCACACGACAGCGGGCGCGGCGACGGGCGCCGTGGTCGGCGGCAGTCTGACTGCCGCGCACGAAGCCGTCGGCGCGCTCGTCAACGGCCACGCGTTCTTCGCCGCGCGGGAGCGCAAGCAGCGCTATGGCG
>NZ_JAWRXU010001390.1:0-246 GCF_046534895.1 Paraburkholderia sp. SIMBA_053
CCTTCACCTGCGGGCGACACGGTCGCCAACACGGCCGAGGACTCCTGGGTCTCCTGCACCAGCGAGCGGTAGGCCGCGTGACCTCATCACGCTGCACCGGGTCGGCCACGCGGCCGCCGCCGAGGATCCGCGGCACCAGCACCAGGCCGCCGGTGCGGGCGAGGCGGAGTCCGTGCTCGACGTACTCGATGATGTGGTCGGGGTCGGCGTCGACGAGCACGCTGTCGTACGAGGACTCATTCATAC
>NZ_JAWRXU010001391.1:0-246 GCF_046534895.1 Paraburkholderia sp. SIMBA_053
GTATTGCGTTGCCGCGCGGTCGCCCGCGATGGCCGCGATGGTCGGATCTTCCGCCGCCATGCGTGCGGCTTCGGCGTTACTCGACACAGCCTGGCGCTCGACATGCGGCGCGTGCGTGGCCAGCCAGCGCTGGCACTGCGCAAGCGCCTGCGCATGCGCGCACACGCGCGTCACACCGGCCAGCCCGCCGTTGAGCGTGAGCAGATTGTGATGGATCGGCAGCGCGAGTTCGCCGCCGATCAGCAG
>NZ_JAWRXU010001392.1:0-246 GCF_046534895.1 Paraburkholderia sp. SIMBA_053
GTGCATGAACGACCGGCTGATCTTCGCGCTCGGTCACGCGCACGGCCTGTCGAATCTGCGCCGCGCGAGCTTCCGGCCGCAGCCGTCGCTCGGCGCGCACGGCATGGTCGGCCATTGCGAGCCGATGCAAAAGCTGTATCGCCGCATCGACAAGTGCGCGCAGACGGACGCGCCCGTGTTCATCGCGGGCGAATCGGGCACGGGCAAGGAACTGCCCGCGCGCGCGGTCCACGACGGCTCGACGCG
>NZ_JAWRXU010001393.1:0-246 GCF_046534895.1 Paraburkholderia sp. SIMBA_053
CGTCGAGTCCGAGTGTCTGAGCACTGTCATCGCCAATGAATTGCAACGGCAGCACGCCAAGTCCCGCGAGATTGCTGCGATGAATGCGCTCGAAGCTTCGCGCGACGACGGCCTTTACACCAAGCAGGCGCGTGCCCTTCGCAGCCCAGTCGCGGCTCGATCCGGTGCCGTACTCCTCGCCGGCAAAAATGATCGAAGGCGTGCCCGCTGTGATGTAACGGCGCGATGCATCGAATATCGTGGTGC
>NZ_JAWRXU010001394.1:0-246 GCF_046534895.1 Paraburkholderia sp. SIMBA_053
TTCTTCTATCCGGCCACGTTGCTGACGAACTGCCGTCAGGACATGGAGATCATCCAGGAAGAAACGTTCGGCCCGATCATGCCCGTCGTGCGCTACAGCACGCTCGACGAAGCGCTGCAGATGGCCAACGACCACCAGTTCGGTCTGTCGTCGGTGCTCTACACCGAGAACTACCGCACGACGATGAAAGTCGCGAACAACATCGAAGCGGGCGAACTCTACGTGAACCGCACGCCTGCCGACCCG
>NZ_JAWRXU010001395.1:0-246 GCF_046534895.1 Paraburkholderia sp. SIMBA_053
CGGCTGTAATGGCCACGCGAATCCATCAAGCGTTTGCGCTTGTCGATCTGCCAGAAATCGAGGTCTGCAATGATCTCGCCCTCTCCTTCGCGCAGCGGCGCTCCGCCCATGTATTCACCGTCGGGCGAAACGATTGCAGTGAAACAGCCGCTCGAGATCGGGCCCACCTGGGTGGTATTGGTATCTTTCAGAATCTGCTGCTGTTGTTCGGGAGTCAGCCACGCTGTCGCGTTGACAACGAAGGCG
>NZ_JAWRXU010000180.1:0-387 GCF_046534895.1 Paraburkholderia sp. SIMBA_053
GCGGCCGGCAAGTTCAAGATGGCGCAGGGCCTCGAATACTCGGGCGCCAAGACCACGTTCCACGGCTACGAGGAAATCGTCTTCGACGACGCGAAGGTCACGGCGCTGTATGTCGACGGTGCGTCCGTCAACGAAGTGACGAAGGGCCAGCAGGCTGTCGTCGTGCTGGATCACACGCCGTTCTACGCGGAGTCGGGCGGCCAGGTCGGCGATCAGGGCGTGCTCGCGAACGCGAGCGTGCGCTTCGCCGTCGCCGATACGCTGAAGGTGCAGGCGGACGTCGTGGGCCATCACGGCACGCTGGAGCAGGGCACGCTGAAGGTCGGCGACGTCGTGAAGGCGGAGATCGACGCGATCCGCCGCGCGCGCACGGCCCGCAACCACTCG
>NZ_JAWRXU010001396.1:0-246 GCF_046534895.1 Paraburkholderia sp. SIMBA_053
TTGCTGACTTCTTGCGGACGCAGCACGAGCCGGTCGCGGTAGCGCGCGAGATCGCCGAATACCTGCGCCTGGCGCTTTTCCGTCAACGTGATCGACGCGCCCGATGCGAACGTGACCTTGCCGGCGTCCATCAGATCGAAGGTCGAATCCTGCAGGACTTCCGAGTAGATCGTGAACGGCTCGAACGGCGAGTCGGCGAAGCCGGCCAGCACCGCATTCGCAATCGTGCCGATGCCAGCCTGCAAC
>NZ_JAWRXU010001397.1:0-246 GCF_046534895.1 Paraburkholderia sp. SIMBA_053
CTCGAACTGCACCGGCGCACGCAGGACCTGCCAGTCGAGGCCGGCGGCAGTCTGCCACTCCTCGATCGTAGCGCCAGCACGAACCGCTTGCCCCAAACCATGCCAGGGCGTAAGACCGCGGAACGCCATTTCGTGAAAGCCCGATTGCCGTTGTGTGATCTGGTGGGCCATGTTTTCTCCGTTGATGTGGCGATAGACGCCGTTTGAAAGGCAGTTGCTCACAGGACGCGCGTACTGGCCGCGCGT
>NZ_JAWRXU010001398.1:0-246 GCF_046534895.1 Paraburkholderia sp. SIMBA_053
CGGGCAGCGCGTGGCGACACGGCACGCTCGCCGTGCGGCTTGGCGGCGCCGAGGCGGCCGTCAAGTCGGCGCGCACGTCGCTGGGCGGTGAGGTGGTCGATGCCGTCGAAGCCGAACGCTTCTGGGCGGGCCTGCGCGAACAGACCGATCCGTTCTTCGCGGCGATCGCGCCGAAATCCGCGCTCTGGCGCCTCGCGCTGCCGACCATCACCGAGCCGCTGCAACTGCCCGGCGCGCAACTGATGG
>NZ_JAWRXU010001399.1:0-246 GCF_046534895.1 Paraburkholderia sp. SIMBA_053
GCCGCTGTTCGCGCTGCTGCTGCGGGTGTTCTACCTGCTCGCCGGGCGCGGCTACCTGGAGCACCTGGTGGTGGCGCTGTACAGCCATGCCTTCCTGCTGCTGGACCTGCTCGCGATCCTGCTGCTGATACTGCTGGGCCAGGCGATGGCGCCGCTGGGCGACTGGCCCGGGGTCATCATCGGGCTGGTCCAGCTGGGGCTGTTCCTGTGGATGCCGGTCTACCTGCTGATCATGCAGCAACGCGT
>NZ_JAWRXU010001400.1:0-246 GCF_046534895.1 Paraburkholderia sp. SIMBA_053
CGGGCTGTGGGTGTACACGAGTCGCGGCACCGGCTATTGGGGACCGCCAAAACGGCTCGGCGCACCATCAGAAATCACACGATTGCGCCTTGTGCCCGGCCAGCCAGACTAAGGCAGGAATCTAGCGAAGGCGACTGTGACGCTGAAAGGACTACGCCTTATTAGCTTGGACGCCAGTCAATCGTTATGGGCGCAACATGAATATGCGCTTTACTGCACGGGCGCCACGGCGACACTGACTTGCGG
>NZ_JAWRXU010001401.1:0-246 GCF_046534895.1 Paraburkholderia sp. SIMBA_053
GAAGTGATATTCGAAACGCGCCCGATCAGGGCGGGCTCATATCGGCATTGGACGCCGCCGTCGATGCCCCGCGCTTATGCGATTCGCGCTTCACCTGCTGATAGATGCGAAACGCTTCCCACGCGGCGAGGCCGACGCTGCCCCATTTGAGCACGGGCTTCGCGGTCGCGAACACGGTGGCGCGGATCGGTTTCGCGAGCACCAGCGAGGCGATCGAACTGATCAGCGGATATTCCTTGAGAAGCG
>NZ_JAWRXU010001402.1:0-246 GCF_046534895.1 Paraburkholderia sp. SIMBA_053
TTACATGGCCCAGGTGCAGTACAGCATGTGGGTGACGCGAAAAAATGCCTGGTACTTTGCCAACTATGACCCGCGTATGAAGCGTGAAGGCCTGCATTATGTCGTGATTGAGCGGGATGAAAAGTACATGGCGAGTTTTGACGAGATCGTGCCGGAGTTCATCGAAAAAATGGACGAGGCACTGGCTGAAATTGGTTTTGTATTTGGGGAGCAATGGCGATGACGCATCCTCACGATAATATCCGG
>NZ_JAWRXU010001403.1:0-246 GCF_046534895.1 Paraburkholderia sp. SIMBA_053
GTGGGTTCTCAAACCACCCCTAGTCGGCTTGAGAAATAAAAAAGGTCCCGGGAATTATCCACGGGACCTTTTCCTTGCGGCTAATTTGCTAGCGTCTGCCTTTAAGCAATCCGCTCTTCCGTCTTAGGATCAAACAGAACCGCCTTAGACACATCAAACATCAGCGCCATGTTCTGCTCAGGCAGCGGATTAGAACTCGGGTGAACGCGGCTAACGATACGCTTCCCATTAACCTGCGCAAACACC
>NZ_JAWRXU010001404.1:0-246 GCF_046534895.1 Paraburkholderia sp. SIMBA_053
GCCGCGATGCGTCCCGCGCGCATAACAAGAATCCGGTCGGCGAGCGTGAGCGCTTCGTCGACGTCATGCGTGACGATCAGCACACCCGGCTGATGACGTGCAACGAGTTCCTTGACGAGCCCGTGCATCTTGATCCGGGTCAACGCGTCGAGTGCGGCGAATGGTTCGTCGAGCAGTAGCAGCGCGGGATCACGCACGAGTGCGCGCGCCAGTGCTACACGTTGCGCCTGGCCACCCGAAAGATTG
>NZ_JAWRXU010001405.1:0-246 GCF_046534895.1 Paraburkholderia sp. SIMBA_053
GTCATCATCAACTTTCTAGAGGAATTAGCTTAGCTACTAACTCTCGTATAATGCTCCGTTCATGTCGTGTATCGTTGAGTTTCTGTATACCGAATGGGTAGAACAATTTTTAAAAGAATTTCTTCAGTCAATGCTATGTTCATAGCATTGATTGGTCCGACTCGAAATCGAAATGTTTTCGAGCATAAAAATAGCTAGTTATCTAAAATTCTGATTCTTTTTTAAGTTCTCTTAGTTCAAATAATT
>NZ_JAWRXU010001406.1:0-246 GCF_046534895.1 Paraburkholderia sp. SIMBA_053
GGCGCGCTGCTCGCGTGGCAGCGCGAAATCCAGGCCGGCGCGAGCGCGCTCGTGATCGGCTTCGGCGTTTTCCTGCTGCTGTGGCGGCGTCATCCGCGAGTGCTCGCGCGCATTGCGCCGTCGCGGCTCGCGCTGTGGTCGTTCGCAATCGCGCTCGCGCACGGCGCGGGACTGATGCTCGTGCCGATCTACCTGGGCCTGTGCAGCGCGAACGATCTCGACCGCGCGCACGAAGCCGCGCAGACG
>NZ_JAWRXU010001407.1:0-246 GCF_046534895.1 Paraburkholderia sp. SIMBA_053
CCGTCTGAGAAATGTGCAGCGCGAGCGCGAGTCTCAGGCGACCGGCTGGCTGCCTGAGCCGTGGCTCGACGAATTCGCGCCATCGGCTGAAGAACTTGCGCTGCGTGCGGCGGAAATGTCCTACGGCGTGATGCTGTTGCTCGAGCGTCTCAAACCCGACGAGCGCGCCGCGTTTGTGCTGCATGAAGCGTTCGATTGCGACTACGCGGAGATCGGCAGGATTCTTGAACGTAGCGCGACCAGTTG
>NZ_JAWRXU010001408.1:0-246 GCF_046534895.1 Paraburkholderia sp. SIMBA_053
GGGCACGCTGCCGGTCGCGTTCTTCAGGTCCTTTTCGGCCTTGGTGACGCGGCCGTCGAGCCCGCTGATCTTGCCTTCCAGGGCATTGCGCAGCGAATCGATCTGGCCGCCGTTGACCGCCTGGCGGCTGCCCGCGGCGATGTTGCCGTCGGCGACGTTGTTGAGCACGGTACCGGCCGCGCCACCGAAGCTGACCATCCCCTTGCTGCTGCCCTCGTCATAGACGACCGCATCCAGGGTGCTGCC
>NZ_JAWRXU010001409.1:0-246 GCF_046534895.1 Paraburkholderia sp. SIMBA_053
GTCCAGTCGCGCGTGATCGACGCGGCGGCCGAGGGGGCCGCGCCCGAGGGGCTGGTCGTCGACGGATCGGTGGGCGAGAGGTGCATGGGGCGACTTTTAGCAAGCTCCATGCCGACGCGTTTCATCGCGCGGCAATAGTGCGGTGCAAATGCATGGTGCTTAGGTCGCGTTGTGCTTGAATGTGTATGCCGGGCGAACGGCCGCGAGGGCGCGCCGTGTCCGAACTCAGACCCACAAACGCCTGCC
>NZ_JAWRXU010001410.1:0-246 GCF_046534895.1 Paraburkholderia sp. SIMBA_053
GCTTGTTGTTTAATATCATTACAGCGGGTTTAATAATACTGAGCTTCGCCATTCTGCACCTCCATTTCGTTATAGAGTTGTCTTTACCTGCACCTGTTACTGCAGTAGCAACTGGCATAATTTTGGGCGTTGCAGCTGGCACCTTACTAAATCTGATTTTTGTGGAGCAACTTCTTGGCCTGGATAAGTTACCCCAAACCCATTAGCCGGGGTAACCGCGCCAGATTAGCTCTGGCCAGCTTGCCG
>NZ_JAWRXU010001411.1:0-246 GCF_046534895.1 Paraburkholderia sp. SIMBA_053
CCAAGGGTGGCTGGTGGCTTTTTTTTGGCCCTTTGTACGTATCACGGCCTTTATGACAGCAACACCTTTATGGGGCCACTCCAGCATCCCTAATCAAGCAAAAGTGGCTCTGGCTGCTGTCATTGCTATCGTGATCGCGCCGGTTCTCCCTCCTATGCCCAATGTGCCGCTGATGTCATGGGCAGGGCTTGGCATTATTATTGAGCAAATGCTGATAGGCATCGCGATTGGATTAGTGATGCACAT
>NZ_JAWRXU010001412.1:0-246 GCF_046534895.1 Paraburkholderia sp. SIMBA_053
GGTCGTGCAAGTGGACGAAACCCGCATTGAAATGCGCCAGAGCATTGATCCGCCCACGCGCCGCGCGGTGGCGATCGCGGTGATCGACAATCCGTATGCGGGCCGCTATGAGGCAAAGCTCGACGCGCTGATCGACGCCGGCGAGGAACTCGGCGCGCTGCTCGGCAAGCGCTGCGTCGAGGCGCTCGGTATCGAACCCGGCGAAGCGCAGAGCTACGGCAAGGCCGCGATTGTCGGCGAGGCGGG
>NZ_JAWRXU010001413.1:0-246 GCF_046534895.1 Paraburkholderia sp. SIMBA_053
TGCCGCTCAAGGGCATCTCCTATCAGCTCGCGTTCAACAGCGAACTGATGGCCGTCGAGGGCAAGACGCTTAAGCTCAACGTCGCGGTCCAGCTCTACACCGAATCCGCGCAGGTCGCGAAGCTCAAGGCGGCGCTGGCCGAGCGGCTGGGCAGCGAAATCGACGTGCAGGTCGAGGTCGGCCCCGTGCGGCGCACGGCCGCCGTGCTCGACTCGATCGAACGCGCGAAACGCCAGCAGGAAGCCG
>NZ_JAWRXU010001414.1:0-246 GCF_046534895.1 Paraburkholderia sp. SIMBA_053
TGCCGGCCGCTTCCGTGATGCCTTCGCGGCGCACGCCGAGCATATCGGCGATCAGCTGTTGCGTGACGGTCAGATCGTTCGAGGCGACGCGGTCCACTTCGATCAGCAGCCAGCGGCACAGCTGCTTGCTGAGCGAGTGATGGCGGTTGCATGCAGCCGTCTGCGCGACCTGCGTGAGCAGTGCGTGCATGTAGAGGAGCATCAGCCGGCGCAGCAGATCCGAGCGTTGCAGCTGCTGGCGCAGCG
>NZ_JAWRXU010001415.1:0-246 GCF_046534895.1 Paraburkholderia sp. SIMBA_053
GATCCGGCTTGCCGACGACATCCATCTCGCCCACGACGGCTGGCCCGACGCCCAATGGTGGAAGCGCTACGACGACCCGCAACTCGACACGCTGATCCAGCGCGCCCTGGCAGGCTCTCCGACTATCGCGATGGTGCGCACGCGTGTCACTCAGGCGGGGTCCCAGGCGGACGTGCTCCGTGCCGGCACGGGCCTGCAAATGGCCGCGTTCGCGCTGATCAACGAGCAACGCGCATCGGCAAACGG
>NZ_JAWRXU010001416.1:0-246 GCF_046534895.1 Paraburkholderia sp. SIMBA_053
GAGCAGAATCAGCGAAGGCGGATGCGCACGTACCGAGGCGATCACCTCGCGGCCATCTTCGATCACCTGGGTGTGGAAGTTCTCTGCGCGCAGATAGTCGGTGAGCAGTGCCGACAGCTTCGGCTCGTCTTCGACGATCAGCACGGAAGCAGGCGAACGGGCAAGTGAAGAGTCAGTCATCTTTGGTTTCTAACGTAGCGAACCGGACCGCGATCCACAGTCCTCCCAGCGGCGAACGCAATGCGT
>NZ_JAWRXU010001417.1:0-246 GCF_046534895.1 Paraburkholderia sp. SIMBA_053
GCGCGCGTCGTAGCGTTGCAGCAACTGCACGGGCGCAGTCAGCGCGAGATCAGTGCGCAGCGCGATGAGCGGCGCAACCATGTAGTGCTGCACGCGCATCTGCAGCTGGCGGCGCTTGCCGAGCTTGTGCAATTCGGCGTCGACGAGGCCGCTGCCCTGGCGGCGGCTCGACACCTGAATGTGGCCGAGCGCGAGATAGTCGTCCATCGTCAGCGTGTCGCCTTCGAACGGATGATCGTGGCGCAG
>NZ_JAWRXU010000181.1:0-386 GCF_046534895.1 Paraburkholderia sp. SIMBA_053
GTCACACTGTGTGGGCGAATCGCCCGGCGTTCGAGGCGTGGACGCAGTCGGAAGCGTTTCGCGCCGCGCACCGGAATGCAGGAAGCGAGTCGCGCGCGCTCTATCTCGGGCATCCGGAGTTCGAGGGATTCGAGGTACTCCAGACCGTGAAGTAGCGGACGGGGCGCGTCATGCACGCGGGTCCGCCCATTTTTCAGGCGCAAAACGACAGCTACGCGTTTGGCAATGGCGCGATTGCGCTGCATTGGACGGTTACCGACCGTTCTCTGTGCGGTGTTTGCGTGGCGGATCGCGCGCACGGCCGCACGTTGGCTATTAGCGCGCCGTTCGTTCTCACTTTCGCCGATGCACGCACGCTCGACGCAGCCAGTTTGCGGCTCGTCGCG
>NZ_JAWRXU010000031.1:0-3120 GCF_046534895.1 Paraburkholderia sp. SIMBA_053
CATGAGTAGGTGAATCAGGGTTGTGATTGTATCGATGTATTTTTAAGTGATCGAAAGATTGCTTTGGAATACGGCGCAACACGAATACTCAACCTGTAACGAGTGCGTCGCGAGACACACCCGTTATAGGGTCAAGCGAACAAGTGCATGTGGTGGATGCCTTGGCGATCACAGGCGATGAAGGACGCGGTAGCCTGCGAAAAGCTACGGGGAGCTGGCAAACGAGCTTTGATCCGTAGATGTCCGAATGGGGAAACCCACCTCTTTTGAGGTATCCATGACTGAATCCATAGGTCATGAGAAGCGAACGCGGTGAACTGAAACATCTAAGTAACCGCAGGAAAAGAAATCAACCGAGATTCCCAGAGTAGTGGCGAGCGAAATGGGACCAGCCTGTACTCTTTATCTTCATTGTTAGTCGAAGGCTCTGGAAAGTGCCGCCATAGCAGGTGATAGCCCTGTAGACGAAAACAGCGAGGAAGAACTAGGTGTACGACAAGTAGGGCGGGACACGTGAAATCCTGTCTGAAGATGGGGGGACCATCCTCCAAGGCTAAATACTCGTGATCGACCGATAGTGAACCAGTACCGTGAGGGAAAGGCGAAAAGAACCCCGGGAGGGGAGTGAAACAGATCCTGAAACCGCATGCATACAAACAGTCGGAGCCTCGTAAGGGGTGACGGCGTACCTTTTGTATAATGGGTCAGCGACTTACATTCAGTGGCAAGCTTAACCGATTAGGGCAGGCGTAGCGAAAGCGAGTCCGAACAGGGCGTTCAGTCGCTGGGTGTAGACCCGAAACCAGGTGATCTATCCATGGCCAGGATGAAGGTGCGGTAACACGTACTGGAGGTCCGAACCCACTAACGTTGAAAAGTTAGGGGATGAGCTGTGGATAGGGGTGAAAGGCTAAACAAACCTGGAAATAGCTGGTTCTCTCCGAAAACTATTTAGGTAGTGCCTCGTGTATCACCTTCGGGGGTAGAGCACTGTCATGGTTGTGGGGTCCATTGCGGATTACTACGCCATAGCAAACTCCGAATACCGAAGAGTGCAATCACGGGAGACAGACATCGGGTGCTAACGTCCGGTGTCAAGAGGGAAACAACCCAGACCGCCAGCTAAGGTCCCCAAATATGGCTAAGTGGGAAACGAAGTGGGAAGGCTAAAACAGTCAGGAGGTTGGCTTAGAAGCAGCCATCCTTTAAAGAAAGCGTAATAGCTCACTGATCGAGTCGTCCTGCGCGGAAGATGTAACGGGGCTAAGCCATATACCGAAGCTGCGGATGCACATTTATGTGCATGGTAGGAGAGCGTTCCGTAAGCCTGCGAAGGTGCACTGGAAAGTGTGCTGGAGGTATCGGAAGTGCGAATGCTGACATGAGTAGCGATAAAGGGGGTGAAAGGCCCCCTCGCCGTAAGCCCAAGGTTTCCTACGCAACGTTCATCGGCGTAGGGTGAGTCGGCCCCTAAGGCGAGGCAGAAATGCGTAGCTGATGGGAAGCAGGTTAATATTCCTGCACCATTGTTGAATGCGATGGGGGGACGGATCGCGGAAGGTTGTCCGGGTGTTGGAAGTCCCGGTCCTTGCATTGGAGAAGGCGCTTTGGCAAATCCGGGCGCGTAATTCAAGGGTGTGAGGCCAGTCACTTCGGTGACGAAGCAATCGGAAGTGGTTCCAGGAAAAGCCTCTAAGCTTCAGTTCAACAAGACCGTACCGCAAACCGACACAGGTGGGCGAGATGAGTATTCTAAGGCGCTTGAGAGAACTCGGGAGAAGGAACTCGGCAAATTGGTACCGTAACTTCGGGATAAGGTACGCCCCTGTAGCTTGACTCGCCTGCGCGAGAAGGGTGAAGGGGTTGCAATAAACTGGTGGCTGCGACTGTTTAATAAAAACACAGCACTCTGCAAACACGAAAGTGGACGTATAGGGTGTGACGCCTGCCCGGTGCCGGAAGATTAAATGATGGGGTGCAAGCTCCTGATTGAAGTCCCGGTAAACGGCGGCCGTAACTATAACGGTCCTAAGGTAGCGAAATTCCTTGTCGGGTAAGTTCCGACCTGCACGAATGGCGTAACGATGGCCACACTGTCTCCTCCCGAGACTCAGCGAAGTTGAAGTGTTTGTGATGATGCAATCTCCCCGCGGCTAGACGGAAAGACCCCATGAACCTTTACTGTAGCTTTGCATTGGACTTTGAACCGGTCTGTGTAGGATAGGTGGGAGGCTGTGAAGCGTGGACGCCAGTCTGCGTGGAGCCATCCTTGAAATACCACCCTGATCTGTTTGAGGTTCTAACCTTGGTCCGTAATCCGGATCGGGGACAGTGCATGGTAGGCAGTTTGACTGGGGCGGTCTCCTCCCAAAGTGTAACGGAGGAGTACGAAGGTACGCTAGGTACGGTCGGAAATCGTGCTGATAGTGCAATGGCATAAGCGTGCTTAACTGCGAGACCGACAAGTCGAGCAGGTGCGAAAGCAGGTCATAGTGATCCGGTGGTTCTGTATGGAAGGGCCATCGCTCAACGGATAAAAGGTACTCTGGGGATAACAGGCTGATACCGCCCAAGAGTTCATATCGACGGCGGTGTTTGGCACCTCGATGTCGGCTCATCTCATCCTGGGGCTGTAGCCGGTCCCAAGGGTATGGCTGTTCGCCATTTAAAGAGGTACGTGAGCTGGGTTTAAAACGTCGTGAGACAGTTTGGTCCCTATCTGCCGTGGGCGCTGGATATTTGAAGGGGGCTGCTCCTAGTACGAGAGGACCGGAGTGGACGAACCTCTGGTGTACCGGTTGTCACGCCAGTGGCATCGCCGGGTAGCTATGTTCGGAAGAGATAACCGCTGAAAGCATCTAAGCGGGAAACTCGCCTTAAGATGAGATATCCCCGGGGCTTCGAGCCCCTTGAAGGGTCGTTCAAGACCAGGACGTTGATAGGTCAGGTGTGTAAGCGCAGTAATGTGCTCAGCTAACTGATACTAATTGCCCGTAAGGCTTGATCCTATAACAGGTGTGTGTCGGCAGCCGTTAGTGCTTCAGCACTTATGGATGCCCCACCCTGCGCCACGCGCAGGGTCTTATGCAGACCACACACGGTTGAGATCAGTGTTGTGCC
>NZ_JAWRXU010001418.1:0-246 GCF_046534895.1 Paraburkholderia sp. SIMBA_053
ACCGCATGGACCATGCCGGCGAGCCAGACCCGATCAGCGTGCAGATCGCCGGCACCGAGCCGGCGCAGCTGGCCGAGGCGGCGCGCTACAACGTCGACCACGGCGCGCAGATCATCGACATCAACATGGGCTGTCCGGCCAAGAAAGTCTGCAACGTCGCGGCCGGTTCTGCGCTGCTGCAAAACGAGCCGCTCGTGCAGCGCATCGTCGAGGCGGTGGTCGCGGCAGTGGGCGTCGGTCCCGACG
>NZ_JAWRXU010001419.1:0-246 GCF_046534895.1 Paraburkholderia sp. SIMBA_053
CAGCAAAACGTGGGTCGGTTTCCGCGCAGGCAGCGGGACAGGCGGCAACACCGGCGGTGATGTTAGCGGCTGCCTCTAGGCAGCGCGTCAGTCTGCGTTACTTCGTTGTTTCGACAGATGTGAGCAATCTCAGGTGCGACAGGCCGAAACCTGCTGCCCTTCAATTGAGGAGACTCTCATGAACCGCCGTACCTTCTTCGCGCTCACCGCCATCGCCCTGGCCAGTTCGCTAGCCGCCTGCAACAC
>NZ_JAWRXU010001420.1:0-245 GCF_046534895.1 Paraburkholderia sp. SIMBA_053
GGCGCGCCGACGACGAGCAATGCGCACCCGCATGCGACGGGCGAGGTCGCGCTGGTTCACAACGGGATCATCGAGAATTTCAAGCCGCTACGCGAGGCGCTGCAGGCGCGTGGCCGCCGCTTCGAGAGCGAGACCGATACCGAGGTCGTCGCGCACCTCGTCAGCGAACAGGTCGAGGCCGGCAAGTCGCCGACCGAGGCGGTGCAGGCGGTCCTCCCGCAGCTGCGCGGCGCCTTCGCGCTCGC
>NZ_JAWRXU010000182.1:0-386 GCF_046534895.1 Paraburkholderia sp. SIMBA_053
GATCGTCAGACCGGCAAGCGCTTGCGCGCAGCGGGTCCGTTTCGCATTGGGTGAACGCATGTCGATGTCTCCTTTATCAGGCTTTGTTGTGATACTGCGTGCGCGCCGGTCTCAAACCACGCTGGTCAAACCGCCATCGACGAACAGCGTCTGCCCGTTGACGAAATCCGAAGCCGACGACGCCAGAAATACCGCAGCGCCGCACAGCTCTTCCACTCGGCCCCAGCGCCCCGCGGGCGTGCGCTTGCAAAGCCAGTCCGAGAAGTCGGGATCGTCGACGAGCGCGCGGTTCAGATCGGTTGCGAAGTAGCCCGGCGCGAGCGCATTGGCCTGAATGCCGGAACCGGCCCATTCCGCGCACATACCCTTGGTAAGCATGCGAATGG
>NZ_JAWRXU010001421.1:0-245 GCF_046534895.1 Paraburkholderia sp. SIMBA_053
GCAGATCAAGAAGGCAACCGACGGCAAGGACTCGGTGAAGGTATTCGGCAACAGCGCACTTGGTTCGGAGAACGATACGATCGATCAGGTGCGCATCGGCGCGCTCGACATGGCGCGCGCGAACGGCGCGGCATTCAACGAGATCGTTCCTGAATCGATGATCCCGTCGCTGCCGTTCCTGTTCCGCGACATCGACCATTTCCGCAAGGTGATGTACGGCCCGGAAGGCCAGAAGATTCTCGACG
>NZ_JAWRXU010001422.1:0-245 GCF_046534895.1 Paraburkholderia sp. SIMBA_053
CTACGTATGTTTTCCTTATAATCTTTTTTATATCCTTTTATATATCCCCTTAACATCTTATCAAGTTCATCAATATTCTCATTGATTTTAGCCTTTTGCACAGTGGGGATTGCAACCCTTTCTTTCTGCAAGACACTTAAATAACTCTCATTATTTATTATCAAAGCTTTTGTTAAGTCTAAACAGGCATTCGGTCTTGTTTCTGAAGGTATGGAAAAAGTACCATGCTCTACTACACGATTATT
>NZ_JAWRXU010001423.1:0-245 GCF_046534895.1 Paraburkholderia sp. SIMBA_053
GCCTGTTATCCCCGGAGTACCTTTTATCCGTTGAGCGATGGCCCTTCCATTCAGAACCACCGGATCACTATGACCTGCTTTCGCACCTGCTCGAACCGTCATTCTCGCAGTTAAGCGGGCTTATGCCATTGCACTAACCTCACGATGTCCGACCGTGATTAGCCCACCTTCGTGCTCCTCCGTTACGCTTTGGGAGGAGACCGCCCCAGTCAAACTACCCACCCGGCACTGTCCGCACCCCGGAT
>NZ_JAWRXU010001424.1:0-245 GCF_046534895.1 Paraburkholderia sp. SIMBA_053
GCCGGGTGCGCTCGTCCTGCAACACGTCCTCGACTGTCAGCTCGGGCCATTGCGGGTGCCGCATGTGCCAGGCTTCGCGACACTGGCCGGCAACCCATTCGTTCAGGATCTCGAGCGTCTCCCAGCGCCGTAGCGCGGCTTCGTGCCAAATCTGCCGTCGGCGGTCCTGAACGTTCTTCTCGACGATGCCTTTCTCCCAGCCTGCCGCCCGGTTACAGAAATCCGGCTCGAACAGGTAGTGACTG
>NZ_JAWRXU010001425.1:0-245 GCF_046534895.1 Paraburkholderia sp. SIMBA_053
CTGCCCGGCGCCGTGCTGGAAGTGAGCGCGGCCGCCAGCCAATGGCAATGGTGCCTGCGCCGCGAGGCCTGGCGGGTCTGCGACGACGACTGGCAACCGCGCACCCGGCAGCGCATCGAGCAGGCGCTGCGTCAGCTGCGCGCCACCCGCGCGCTGCAGCGGCCCGTCCACGACCCCTCCGCCACTGCCTGATCGCGCGCCCCGCGCAGGTTGGCAGGACGGACGGCGGCGTTCTATGTTGCCGG
>NZ_JAWRXU010001426.1:0-245 GCF_046534895.1 Paraburkholderia sp. SIMBA_053
ACCGGCGGCGAGATCTGGCTCGACGGCACATTGCTCAATACCGTGCCGCCGCACAAGCGCAACATCGGCATGGTGTTTCAGAACTACGCGCTGTTCCCGCATCTCACGGTCGAGCAGAACGTCGCGTATCCGCTGACCGTGCGCAAGGTTTCCGCCGAAGAGCGCGCGCATCGCACGAATAACGCATTGAAGATGGTGCGCATGGAGAGCTTCGCCAAGCGCTATCCCGCGCAGCTTTCGGGCGG
>NZ_JAWRXU010001427.1:0-245 GCF_046534895.1 Paraburkholderia sp. SIMBA_053
GCGCGCCCTTATTCCCGACGGTATCCATCATGTAAGCCGTCTTCAACGTCAGCAACCGGGCCTGCTCGATCAGACACCGCGCCTCGGCAATCCGCTCCTGCGTAACAGTCTGCGCCGCAATCGGCTTGCCAAACGCCACACGCTGCAGCGTGCGCCTGCACATCAACTCAAGAGCCCGCTCAGCAAGCCCAATCAACCGCATGCAATGATGAATGCGCCCCGGCCCGAGCCGCCCCTGCGCAATC
>NZ_JAWRXU010001428.1:0-245 GCF_046534895.1 Paraburkholderia sp. SIMBA_053
GAGCCTCTCAGCGACGCCTGGGAAGCGTGCATCACCATGAACGACACCTGGGGGTGGGACCCGAACGACCAGGACTACAAGACCACCGCGCATCTGCTCCGGACGCTCGTCGACTGCGTCGCGAACGGCGGCTCGCTCCTGTTGAACGTGGGGCCGAGCAGCACCGGCGCTCTGCCGCCGGAAGAGGAGACGACGCTCGGCGAGATCGCGGGTTGGATGGGCACCCACCGTGAGAGCGTGATCGG
>NZ_JAWRXU010001429.1:0-245 GCF_046534895.1 Paraburkholderia sp. SIMBA_053
GTGGACACCTTGGCACACATCAGCTGGTCGTTCTCGATTGCGTGGCTAATTTTGCTCCACTCCTCGTCCACGTCGGTGGTGCTCGCAAAGATGCACCATTTACCTGTCGCATCGGTAGAGACAATATCGTGATAGCTCGGAGCTTTCTTGTGGTGCCAGTTGCAACTCAAGTCTTCAGAAGGCTTGTCCGATTTCCTGAACAATCGTTCTTCCACGCCAATTTCTTCCTTCATGGGAGCCTCCTC
>NZ_JAWRXU010001430.1:0-245 GCF_046534895.1 Paraburkholderia sp. SIMBA_053
GCCGGGTAAGCGTGGTCTGAACGCAGCTTGCTGCCGAGGCCAAAGATCGAGACCTCCATCGCGGGTACGTTCGTTGGCAGCCGTCGCTCTGAGCCCAATTCATCGATACCAAGGACCGGCAACGGACTCCCGACTAACTCGCGGGAGGCCCGCCAGTTGAGCGACCCGTGCACTTTCAGGAGTTTCAACGCTCCTGTGGGGTGTAGTTCGTTAAACCAGCGGATGTCCCCGTCCCACAGCGCGGC
>NZ_JAWRXU010001431.1:0-245 GCF_046534895.1 Paraburkholderia sp. SIMBA_053
GAACCACGCCTGCTGATGCGCGCGCCCTTCGGCGATCACGTCGAACGCGTGATCGATGCGCCGGTGCACGGCATCGGGCGGCGTCACGGACGGCGCCGGACGGCCGAGCAGATAACCCTGCGCGAAATCGACATTCGATTCGACGGCGAGAATCAGTTGCTCCGTGGTCTCGACGCCTTCGACGACGACGAGCATGCCCGCCTGATGCAGCAGCGACACGAGCTTCGGCAGGATCGGCTGATCTG
>NZ_JAWRXU010001432.1:0-245 GCF_046534895.1 Paraburkholderia sp. SIMBA_053
GGGTGTCCTGCTCACGGCGAACTTCACTCTCGCGGTCGACTTCTCGATCCTCAATGTCGCGCTGCCTCCGATCGGGCGGGAGCTCTGCTTCGACACCGCGTCGCTGCAGTGGATCGTGACGGCGTTCGCGGTCTGCGCCGCGTCGTTCACCCTCTTCTTAGGGCGGGTGGCCGACCTGCTCGGGCGGAAGCGGCTGTTCCTCGCCGGACTCGTGCTGCTGGGGGCGGCGTCGATCGTCGGCGGGC
>NZ_JAWRXU010001433.1:0-245 GCF_046534895.1 Paraburkholderia sp. SIMBA_053
TGTTCGGGCACGAAGCACACGCCGCGCGACGCGATCTTGTGCGGCTGCAGCCCGCTTATCGTCGTGCCGTTGAATGCGACGCGCCCGTTCTTCGGCGCGACGATGCCGGCAATCGCCTTTAATGTGGTGGACTTGCCCGCGCCGTTGCGGCCCAGCAGCGTGACGGTCTCGCCTTCGCCGATCTGCAAGGAAACGCCTTGCAGTATGTGACTTTTGCCGTAGAAGCCGTGAATGTCCTGCACGTC
>NZ_JAWRXU010001434.1:0-245 GCF_046534895.1 Paraburkholderia sp. SIMBA_053
CTATCTGCTCAAGGTAATACCGCACGTCGACGGTTCGGTTCGAATATGCGAACTCGTCCGCTTCTTTTTGCGCGACGTTCAGGTAACCGGCGCCTGGGAGGGGCCCGCCGCGCTCGAGCTTCATCCCCACGCGCTGGCTTCGGTCGCGGACCTGCCCGTTCGCAAGGTAATCGGCGCGCGTCACGTCGTCGCCAATCTCACACTCGATGTGGCCGAGGTGGCGCACGACTACCTTGCCTCCGTCG
>NZ_JAWRXU010001435.1:0-245 GCF_046534895.1 Paraburkholderia sp. SIMBA_053
TCGCGATCGCAGGTGCCGTGATGGTCGGGCTCGGCTTCAGGCCTTTCCAGTCCGCCGTGCTCAATCTGCTGGCGAATACGGCACCCGTTGCGTGGGGCGCGATCGGCACGCCGATCGTCACGCTCGCGGCCGTGAGCGAACTCGATCAGGTCACGCTGTCGGCGATGGCGGGCCATCAATTGCCGTTCGTCTCGGTCCTCGTGCCTTTCTGGCTGGTCGCGACCTTCGTGAAGATGGAAGGCGGC
>NZ_JAWRXU010001436.1:0-245 GCF_046534895.1 Paraburkholderia sp. SIMBA_053
GTCTGCGGCCACAGGCAGAACGTGCACTTCGAGCGGCAGCCGCGCCCGGTATAGATCGATACATACGGGTGCTTCAGATAGCCGATGAAGTAGTTCTCGATCTTCAGATCGCGCTGATAAACGGGCGCGACGAACGGCAGCTCGTCCATGTTCTCGAGGATCGGGCGCGCTTCATTGTGCTCGATCGAGCCGTCCGCGGCGCGATAGCTCAGGCCCTTGATCTGCGAGAACGGCAATCCTTCGGC
>NZ_JAWRXU010000183.1:0-385 GCF_046534895.1 Paraburkholderia sp. SIMBA_053
GCGCGATCGACGCCGATCACGATTCCAGCAGAGATGCCCCTTTGAAGAGCTTCGACGCTTGTCCGTCGACCGGTCAGGAAGCTGTGTTCAAAGACACTACTACCCGGCCGCATCCGTGCTGAACCCGTGAAAGGCATTGTGGGCGAATTACCCGGCTCGCGCGGTAACAAAGTGTTTCAGGTTGTAACGCCCGTCAGATAAGGCGTTGCGGGATTTTTTGCGATATCGAAACGCCTGTTCGGCAAATATTGCCGATACCTTTCGAGGCCATTGCGCCGCCTTTCGCCCGACCGTTCAAATCGGATACTGCGCTGCGCTATCCCGTTTTCAGCGGTTCGCCGTTCGTCCGGCCCGCCCGCGCAAGGCTCCAAAGTCGAATGCTCAT
>NZ_JAWRXU010001437.1:0-245 GCF_046534895.1 Paraburkholderia sp. SIMBA_053
CAGGCATCCTCGAGTTCGGCACGCAGCTCTCCGACACGCTCCCCGCTGCGATGCAGCGCACCGATATCGACCTGCGAAGCGGGCTCCGGTGCAGAGGCCAGGAGGGCACCCGCGCGGGCGATCGCGGCCCGAGCCTCCTCGCACTGCGTCGCCACCGTCTGCATCCGGGAACCGACATCGCGCAGCTGCTGGGTGTCGACGGCGATCACCCCGCCGTGCCCGATCTCCAGGCCGCTCATTCCGCT
>NZ_JAWRXU010001438.1:0-245 GCF_046534895.1 Paraburkholderia sp. SIMBA_053
CTCGACATAAGAAGAGGGGGCGGGTCATCGGAGATGGTCAATGCAGTGGATCAAAGAGCAGAACGGCAAGTGGACACACGCTGAACTGGGCGTCATCCAGTGTCTTCCCAATGGGACGTTTCAGGTCACCAATCCCGCTGGTGAAATCGTTGACGCGTTTGAGACCGTCGAGCAAGCCATGGTCTACCAGGGCGAACTGTGGACGGGCTGGCTGGAGGCGGGCGATAACGCGTGGGCGCATCCCG
>NZ_JAWRXU010001439.1:0-245 GCF_046534895.1 Paraburkholderia sp. SIMBA_053
GGAGGGTGACCTGGCGGCGCATACGTTTCGGGAGCAGGTCTTCGACACGTTAGATCTCGCGTTCAGCGCCGCTACTCGCGGGTTGGGCGTGGCGCTAGGCGATCTGAACCTGCTTGAAGAGAATCTGGCGAGCGGCTCGCTGGTGACTCCGTTTGACCGAGTGGTAGAGACCGGCGCCGGATACTTCCTGGTGCATCCGCCGCGCAATGAATATCGTGAAAAGTTGAAGCCGCTTTTGAAGTGGC
>NZ_JAWRXU010001440.1:0-245 GCF_046534895.1 Paraburkholderia sp. SIMBA_053
GTGCCGATCAGATGACGCACGGGCGACACCTGGCCCCGCGTGCCGAATGCGCCGTTGAGATCGGGCAGCGTTTCGCCGAGCGCAACCAGCGCCTCGCGGACGCGCTTCTGGCTCACCTTGTCCCACGCGGGCGCCTCGAAGCTTCCCGGCGCGGCCTGCTGCAGCCCGATGCCGTCCTGCAACGCATGCGCCGCCCGCAGGTCCGCGGGATCGCGCACATCGGCTCGCATGCGAACGCCGATCAG
>NZ_JAWRXU010000184.1:0-385 GCF_046534895.1 Paraburkholderia sp. SIMBA_053
CGATTCGCCGGTGGCGAGCCAATAGTCGTCGCGGTCACCTTCGACCGTTAGCCAGATTTCACCCGAGATCACCTTGAAAGTGGACGGGCGCGCGACGCGCCACGCGGCCACCGGCTCGTCATGTTCCAGTTCAAAAATCCGCACTTCACGCATGGCCGTTCTCCTTCAGAGGGCTTTTGTGTTGTATCGATTATTGTCGTGCGATCATCGGATACCCATGCACAGTTCCGAACAGTTTCATCGGAACTGTGCAGTCGAAAAACCGAACAGTTGGCGTGTGTGAGCTCCTGAACCGCACCGCACGTCTTGTCCGGGAAGGAAAGCACATGCGACTTGAGATTCAGCTTGATAGAGACAACGGCGTACCGCTGACGGAGCAGATCGT
>NZ_JAWRXU010001441.1:0-245 GCF_046534895.1 Paraburkholderia sp. SIMBA_053
GTCCCGCCGAGTACAAGGAGTACGCAGGCATCGATCTCGAGATCGCGGAAGAATACTTCGGCACCGTGGTCACAGATGAAGCCGTGATGGATGCTGACGGGGTCGTCACCAGCTACACGGCGCCCGACCTCTCGGATGTCGATCTCGTACTGGTCGGAATGAACAGCCCTGACAACGGCGAAGAGTTCGATGGCCCGGGCATGGACCCCGACACGGGAGCGTACTACCCACTGTCGCTGCAATAC
>NZ_JAWRXU010001442.1:0-245 GCF_046534895.1 Paraburkholderia sp. SIMBA_053
CAATGCCCGCGCAATTCGCGGGCCCGGCTTGTTGATTCAGGGAGCAAGCTGCATGGCGCGTGCAGACGCGCGTTATGCGTAATGGGGCGTCGATAACGTCGCGCGCCTGTCTCCCTTGGGGGTAGTATGCCAGCGGTTTGTGTCTGCGACGGGTTTTTGGGGTTTCTTGTCTGCGACGCTGGGTGGTGGTTTGCTTTTCTGCGCTGGCATCCACGTAGCGTCTTCGCGGCGCGAGCGGTTTGGTT
>NZ_JAWRXU010001443.1:0-245 GCF_046534895.1 Paraburkholderia sp. SIMBA_053
GGTTCTGGCAACTGCGTGAAGGAGTGTCAGCCCTGTACGCGCGCGAAGCGCACGACATCGACGCGCGCGACGACGCACTCGTCGTATCCGCGCCGACGAAGGTCACCGAGACCCGGGGCGACACCCTCAACCGGCCCGTTCTGACAGTCACGCTGACCGCACCCCTCGAGGGCATCATCGGCGTTCTGATCGAGCACCACACCGGCGGCCTGCCTCATGAGGGCTTCGATCTCCCCGGCATCGGG
>NZ_JAWRXU010001444.1:0-245 GCF_046534895.1 Paraburkholderia sp. SIMBA_053
GAACTTGCCCTCGTCGATGTCGCGGCCGCCGACGCGGAAGTCGAACACCCACTCCCGAGTGCGGATGCGGTCGGCGTCGCCCCACCAGCTCCGCTTGCTGTCCTCGTCGGCGAACGCCGCCCATACGCGCTCGACGGGCGCCGCATAGTCGCGGGTCAGGGTGAATCCGGAGCGCGCGAGTCGGCGTTCGATCGTCATCCCCGCCTCCTATCGGGCCAGAGTGACGTGGATCGCGCCGCTCTCGG
>NZ_JAWRXU010001445.1:0-245 GCF_046534895.1 Paraburkholderia sp. SIMBA_053
TGAACTGGGACCCGGCGAGCCGCGAGTCGATGGCCGACAATCTGTTCCGCAAGCGCGGGATGAAGGTGCCGCACACGATCCATCTCGCGCATTCATTCGCGATCGTGCTGGGCCTGCTTCAGCAGACGGATTTCCTCAGCATCTTTCCGTGGCCGCTCGTCGAGGTGAACATCGCGAAGGAGAATCTGCGCGCGCTGCCGTTGCGCGAAGTGGTCGATGAGACGATTGTCAGCATCACATCGCGG
>NZ_JAWRXU010001446.1:0-245 GCF_046534895.1 Paraburkholderia sp. SIMBA_053
GAAACGCCGAAGCCATGCTGGTCCAGCGCGCCGAGGTCCGACAGGCGGCTGCCATCGTCGAACGCCAGGTCAAGCGCAACCCAGGTGCTTGGATAGGCCAGGTCGCCTTCGACGAAACGCGGGAACAAAAGGTAGGACAGCGTGGTTGCCGGGGTCACCGGGAGGTCGACGTCGAACAGCACCTGCCAGGCGTCGCCGCCGTCGGCCTGCGCGTTTCCTTCATACGCCATGGAGCGCACCCCGGT
>NZ_JAWRXU010001447.1:0-245 GCF_046534895.1 Paraburkholderia sp. SIMBA_053
CGCTCTATCCCGACGACGGCACGGACATCGAAACGCTGATGCAGAACGCCGATGCCGCGATGTATCAGGCGAAGGCAGCGGGGCGCAACCTCGTGAAGTTCTTCTCGCCGGATATGGCCGAGCGCGCGCGCCAGCGGCTCGCGCTCGAAGCCTGCATGCGCACAGCTATCGAACGGCACGAACTGCGGCTGGCTTTTCAGCCGTGTCTCGATGCGCAAACGGGCGCGCTTGTCAGCGTCGAAGGT
>NZ_JAWRXU010001448.1:0-245 GCF_046534895.1 Paraburkholderia sp. SIMBA_053
GACTCCCCTGGGGCGAGCGCTCCGAGCTGCTGGTGAGCCTGCGCGGAGCGCGCCCGCTGCCGGATGCGACCTGGCTGAGTGCCGTGCGCGACGCCGCCGAGCACGCCGGCCTCACCATCCGCACGGTCGTACAGGTGCGGGAGGACGCGGGCCGGGCGCGCGAGCTCGCGGAGATGCTCGGCGGTGAATTCGAGGCCTGGGGCGACACCGATCCACTCGTCCAGGAAGAGCGCCTTCGCCAGCGT
>NZ_JAWRXU010001449.1:0-245 GCF_046534895.1 Paraburkholderia sp. SIMBA_053
AACCCAGCGTCCCCGGAACGGCCGACAGCGCGGCCAGCTTCAATATATTTCGGCGATTCAAATCACGCTCCTTGGAGAGACACGCAGTGAACGACTACGAAAAGTGGCTGGCCGCGGTGTAGTCTTTGCTCTTAGTGCCGCGGTTCGTGCTATTTATCATGATAAATAGGATTGACTTGATCGTAGGTACAATAAATTCCAGTGTCAATAAGGCAAAATTCCTGGCGGCGACGCGGCGGCTTGTA
>NZ_JAWRXU010001450.1:0-245 GCF_046534895.1 Paraburkholderia sp. SIMBA_053
GCAAAAGGATGTCTGCTTCTTGCACATTAAAGACCATCCAACTCGCCCCGATGTATTCAGGTACTTTGCGAAGGCTTGGTATTTATTCGTTCCGCCTTTTTTATTCCAAGCCTGCCAAGTGTTATCCGGCTACCCGGTAGCGATAGAAAACGCTGGCTAACATCAGTCAGCCGCACCGTAGCGCTGCTGTAATTCTGCAATTGAGTTAAGTGCGAGTTGCTTTAATACCGCTATATCCAGATCAG
>NZ_JAWRXU010001451.1:0-245 GCF_046534895.1 Paraburkholderia sp. SIMBA_053
GCGTCCGAAGACGGTCTACGGTGCTCTGCGCGTCGTGCTTGACTTCGTCAACTGGGCCGACAGGCTGGGCTTGCATCAGGTGCTCTGTGACGAGAAGGCTACCGCGGACGCGGTTCATCGCTACTTCCGTGAGAAGCGCGAACAGGTCTCATTGGGCAGCCTGCACCGCAATTCCGTCGCCCGCTATCAGCGCAATCTGCTGTCGATGCTACGTGAGCTCTTCAGAGACGACGACTTCTGTACCG
>NZ_JAWRXU010001452.1:0-245 GCF_046534895.1 Paraburkholderia sp. SIMBA_053
CCCTTGTCGGTTTGGCGACGACAGCGAATGTTCCGCTGTCCCGCCTGGCGTGGGAAGCTCGCTATTGCCTGAGCGACGCTGCCGGCGCGAGGTCTTCCGCGTCGACGTCGTAGCCCGACGGCTCCCAGCGGATCACGCGCAGCGCGCGCAGGCCGCACAGCGGCGCGACGGCAATGATCCAGAACACGCGCGTATGCAGCGCGGCGGCGAGCACGGGGAACAGGAACAGCGAGACGGTCGAGCTC
>NZ_JAWRXU010001453.1:0-244 GCF_046534895.1 Paraburkholderia sp. SIMBA_053
CCCAAAGTTCGGGGCGTCCGAACCACGTAGTCGGTGCGGCCGGCACTGGATCAACAGCAAGATTGGCGCCGACAGCAAGGCTACCTGCACGCCGATGCAGCAACCCCGGCTGCATGGACACGGCGCCAGCCCCCGACTCATTTCGCGTGATCTTTCGAGAGAACCTCCTGAAGAGAATGATGACCGAAACGATCACGCACATCAGCGTATTGGCCAGATTCATCCAGAACATCCCGTTTGGAAT
>NZ_JAWRXU010001454.1:0-244 GCF_046534895.1 Paraburkholderia sp. SIMBA_053
TTGTAGTAGCCCTTCATCACGAGGTCGCCGCGCACGCAGATTTCACCGGTCAAGCCTCGAGGCAGAATCTCCCCGCTATCGTTCATGATTTCAACGCGTACGAGCGGATTGGGGCGGCCAACCGAGGAGAGCCGTTCTTGCGGCGCAAGCTTGCCGTCCACGAAGTGCTCGGCCGGAGTGAGATAGGAGATCGACGCTGGAGCTTCCGTCTGACCGTAGCCGCCCGCCATGACGGGCCCGAACA
>NZ_JAWRXU010001455.1:0-244 GCF_046534895.1 Paraburkholderia sp. SIMBA_053
GGCCGTTTGCACGAAGGCGTGCACGTCGCCCTTGTCGTCTGCTTTCATCGTGACCTCCTGATATGTTCGCGCAATAGATGGCGCACATCCAGCATGACCGATGCCCGGCACGGTGTCTCAGGGCGTTCGGCCGCGATGCGCCTGAAACGATTCTAGGCCATGAAATCGCGTCGCACGACCTGCGCGTCGTCCACGCGCTTTATGGCGCGCCTCGCCCGGTAGTCTGGCTGATGTATGCTGCTGG
>NZ_JAWRXU010001456.1:0-244 GCF_046534895.1 Paraburkholderia sp. SIMBA_053
CGACGTCGGGTGTGGGGTGAAACAGCAAAGAGTCGCTCAAGGGTTGGCCTGCATAAAAACGCGTTGAGTTACGCCGTTCAATTGTAACGACCGACGGCGTTCCTGGCCCGCCGCCACGCCCGGATCAACAGAGCTTCGACCTGGCGATGCGCACGCCGCCATGCGGCTTGGCGCAATGGGGCCGGTGCGCCCTTCTGTTAGAATGTCACGCTTTCAGCCTTGTCCGTTTGCTCTGCCCGTTTCC
>NZ_JAWRXU010001457.1:0-244 GCF_046534895.1 Paraburkholderia sp. SIMBA_053
GGCGAACGCCCTCTTCTGAAGTTTAGTGTCCAGCAGCGCGAACAGCACGGACAGCCTTGAGGATTTCCTCGCCGGTCGCGGGCGCGTTCAGCGGCGGATTCACCTTGTAATCGCCAACAGCAGCAACGGCATCGCGGATTGCGAAGAACACCGAGAACGGCAGCAACAGCGGCGGCTCGCCCGTCGCCTTCGAACGGTGGATGCTGTCCTCCGCATTGCGGTTCTTGAAGAGCCGCACGCGGAA
>NZ_JAWRXU010000185.1:0-385 GCF_046534895.1 Paraburkholderia sp. SIMBA_053
CGGGTGTCGTGAGATGGAGATGGTCGAAGGGAACGAACCACATCAGCGCGCCTTTGCGCTGGCATATCGAACAGTTGCACGCCATGACGCTGGTTGGCTCGCCTTCGACCTCGAAAGCGATGCGTCCGCAATGACAGCTTCCCTTGTGCGACATGGCGATCTCCTGATGTGGATCGAATGATGCCGTCACGCGTCGGTGATGGCAACGTACGAACGTCCGTGTTCTATTCTCTTTACGCAGTGTGGCATAAAGCCACCTTCAGCCGCTCGTTGGTTTGCCGTAAACAAGTTGTAACCAACAACGGGCCACGACTGCAATGAAACTGCGCAACCTGAATGTCTCGACCCGCTTGCTTGCCGGATTCGGCTTGTTGACGGGCTTGCT
>NZ_JAWRXU010001458.1:0-244 GCF_046534895.1 Paraburkholderia sp. SIMBA_053
CTGGGTGCTTGCTGGTGGCTAACGTACGATCGTGATGACTCGCGCATTAGCGCCAGTGGTCTGCAACAAGGTTTTGTCGAGGAACGTGCCCTGAGGCAACTTCTCAACCTCAGCGTCTACCTCGTCCAACCATTCGCGGAACTGGACGGCCTGCGCATCGTTTCTGAAAAACGCGCTCTCACCGATGATCGAAACCAGCACGCCCCCGTCCGCCAGAAGCGAATACGCGTGACGTGCATGCTTG
>NZ_JAWRXU010001459.1:0-244 GCF_046534895.1 Paraburkholderia sp. SIMBA_053
GGTCGGGGCACCAGCTGGCCGCGCCAATGCTCGCCGTCACGCGCCCGAATTCACTGCCCGCATGCTCAATCGCGAGTGCGCTGATCGCGCTGCGGATTTGCTCGGCAATCTGGCTTGCGCCGGCGGGCGCGGTATCGGGCAGGACCACGACGAATTCTTCGCCTCCGTAACGCGCGGCGCTGTCCGCTGGTCGCCGGATATTGTCACGGATGCAGCGTGCGACGGCTGCCAGTGCATCGTCTCC
>NZ_JAWRXU010001460.1:0-244 GCF_046534895.1 Paraburkholderia sp. SIMBA_053
CTTATTTTTTACTTTCAGTGCTTTCCTCCAGTATAATTACTGAAACTGCCTGGTCGTACCAAATGGTATACGGTTGCCTCTCTCTTGCTCTTTTCATTGCGGGTTTGTTTCTTCCAAAAATTGGCAGGATAATTCAGAAAAGCAACCAGAATTTAGTGTTATTAAATGCCGGATTTATAATAGGAACTGGACTAATAATAATTGGTCTTTCCACTTCTTATTTTGTTTTTTGTTTAGGATGGAT
>NZ_JAWRXU010001461.1:0-244 GCF_046534895.1 Paraburkholderia sp. SIMBA_053
TTTATTCAAGGCGCCTTTTCTATACGGCCAATTTCTTCCGCAACAGGCGGTTTGGCGTCCGGCCTCAATGCGCCCGCAGCGGATGCTCCGATGGTCCAGTCATGCAGCACCGTGTACGCAACCGCCAGCAGCGTCGGTCCGATGAAGACCCCGAGGAAGCCAAACGCGAATGCGCCGCCGAGAATGCCCAACATGACGAGAATCAACGGCATGTCGCTATTCTTGCCGATGAGAATCGGCTTGA
>NZ_JAWRXU010001462.1:0-244 GCF_046534895.1 Paraburkholderia sp. SIMBA_053
TGTCATCCATAATATAGAAACAGAAGACAACTACCTAACCCGTGGGTAGTTGTCTTCTGTTTTTTCTGGTATAGGTTATATGCAATTCTAGTTACCATAATCAAAGTTCTCAGAAGGCCAAAACTTCTCTAACTACTATCCTATTACTCTACTGTAGGTATGGACACGTATGGTATGTGACTCAAGCAGCAATAAACAAACTAGCCGTTCATAAAATCAATGCAACTTTTCACTCATATAAATT
>NZ_JAWRXU010001463.1:0-244 GCF_046534895.1 Paraburkholderia sp. SIMBA_053
GTATATTTTCACGAAATGGAATTTCATATGAATTGAAGGCCAATGGCAATATCATCAGATTAGCCCCTGAAATTTTATCTGAGTCGCTTAATGGTGCTATATTTAATACTCCAGATTCCACGTTGAATCGAATGCTTGAAGAATCTCGTGATAAGTTCCTACATCCAGACGAAGCTATTCGACGAGAGAGTTTGGAGCGCCTTTGGGATGCATGGGAAAGAATTAAAACGGTACTAAATCCAGT
>NZ_JAWRXU010001464.1:0-244 GCF_046534895.1 Paraburkholderia sp. SIMBA_053
GCGCGCGATCAAACCATCCGGCGCCACGCTCGACTCCGCATACAGATACGCGGCGTCGCCGAGCGATTCGACGGCCATCGTGCGGGCCGATACGCCGTCATCCGTCATGCCGACATGCAGATGCTCGGGACGAATGCCGACCGTCACCTTGTCGCCCTGCTTCACCGAAGCCGGTTCAACAGCGACGCGCTGCGTCTCGCCGGTTTCGTAGCGCACCGTCACGCCGTCGTGCGTGACCGACTGC
>NZ_JAWRXU010000186.1:0-385 GCF_046534895.1 Paraburkholderia sp. SIMBA_053
CGGCGCGATCTATCACCAGAACACCAGCGGTCAGTTCTATCAGTGGACCGGATCGGCATGGCAGTCCTCGAGCGATCCGCGCCTCGGCACCACGTCGCCGGATGGCACGACGATGCCGTCGGCCTCACGCATCATCGACAAGACCGGCGCAGTCTGGACGCTTACCAATGGCGTGATTTCGAAAAACGGCAAGGTGGTGGGCAACAACTACAACGTGTCGCTCGTGCTCTGGTACGGCGGCAAGATCTATCACCGCAATACGAGCGGACAGTTCTACGCCAATGCCGAAGTCGCCGCTGAGTGGCTGGCTTGCAGCGATCCGCGCACTCCCATCGCGGCGAGCGCAGGCAGCTTCTTCGGCATGAACGGTCACTTCGATTACACG
>NZ_JAWRXU010000032.1:0-2697 GCF_046534895.1 Paraburkholderia sp. SIMBA_053
ATTCATTTTTTCTATCGCAGTAATTGTTGTAATTATTGAATACTTATTTATAGCATCTCATTATTTAAAATATATACTTATGATAGAAATAAGGTTTCCTATTTTAAGTATTGCTTTAGCGGTATTAGGAAAATCCGGAACACAAAAAATCATTGCTATTATTTTAAACAGTCTCTATTTCATTCTTTTTTCGTCTTTAGCGTTATTAAATTTATGGATTATAACATTCGATAAATAAAAATAAACACAAAAAAACCTAAGTCGAAACGACTTAGGTTTTTGCTTGGCGACGTCCTACTCTCACAGGGACAAGGTCCCAACTACCATCGGCGCTAGAGAGCTTAACTTCCGTGTTCGGTATGGGAACGGGTGTGACCTCTCTGCCATCATCACCAAACTGATGAAGGTATATTCCTTCAAAACTAGATAACATTTGCTACATATTATATGGTTAAGTCCTCGATCTATTAGTATTCGTCAGCTCCACATGTCACCATGCTTCCACCTCGAACCTATCAACCTGATCATCTTTCAGGGATCTTACTAGCTTACGCTATGGGAAATCTCATCTTGAGGGGGGCTTCATGCTTAGATGCTTTCAGCACTTATCCCTTCCGCACATAGCTACCCAGCTATGCCCTTGGCAGAACAACTGGTACACCAGCGGTGCGTCCATCCCGGTCCTCTCGTACTAAGGACAGCTCCTCTCAAATTTCCTACGCCCACGACGGATAGGGACCGAACTGTCTCACGACGTTCTGAACCCAGCTCGCGTACCGCTTTAATGGGCGAACAGCCCAACCCTTGGGACCGACTACAGCCCCAGGATGCGATGAGCCGACATCGAGGTGCCAAACCTCCCCGTCGATGTGGACTCTTGGGGGAGATAAGCCTGTTATCCCCGGGGTAGCTTTTATCCGTTGAGCGATGGCCCTTCCATGCGGAACCACCGGATCACTAAGCCCGACTTTCGTCCCTGCTCGACTTGTAGGTCTCGCAGTCAAGCTCCCTTATGCCTTTGCACTCTACGAATGATTTCCAACCATTCTGAGGGAACCTTTGGGCGCCTCCGTTACACTTTAGGAGGCGACCGCCCCAGTCAAACTGCCCACCTGACACTGTCTCCCGGGTCGATAAGACCCGTAGGTTAGAATTTCAATACAGTCAGGGCGGTATCCCACCAGCGCCTCCACCGAAGCTAGCGCTCCGGTTTCAATGGCTCCCGCCTATCCTGTACAAACTGTACCAAAATTCAATATCAGGCTACAGTAAAGCTCCACGGGGTCTTTCCGTCCTGTCGCGGGTAACCTGCATCTTCACAGGTACTATAATTTCACCGAGTCTCTGGTTGAGACAGTGCCCAAATCGTTACACCTTTCGTGCGGGTCGGAACTTACCCGACAAGGAATTTCGCTACCTTAGGACCGTTATAGTTACGGCCGCCGTTTACTGGGGCTTCAGTTCAGAGCTTCGCTTACGCTAACCCCTCTCCTTAACCTTCCAGCACCGGGCAGGTGTCACCCCCTATACTTCGCCTTACGGCTTCGCAGAGAGCTGTGTTTTTGCTAAACAGTCGCTTGGGCCTATTCACTGCGGCTTTCCGTTAAGAAAGCACCCCTTCTCCCGAAGTTACGGGGTCATTTTGCCGAGTTCCTTAACCAGAGTTCTCTCGCACACCTTAGGATTCTCTCCTCGCCTACCTGTGTCGGTTTGCGGTACAGGCACCTTTTATCTCGCTAGAAGCTTTTCTTGGCAGCGGGGAATCAAAGACTTCGCTCCATAAGGAGCTTCCCCATCACAGCTCAGCCTTCACGATAAGCGGATTTGCCTACTTATCAGCCTAACTGCTTGGACGTGCACAACCAATCGCACGCTTCTTCTATCCTTCTGCGTCCCTCCATTGCTCAAACGATAAAGAGGTGGTACAGGAATATCAACCTGTTGTCCATCGCCTACGCCTGTCGGCCTCGGCTTAGGTCCTGACTAACCCTGAGCGGACGAGCCTTCCTCAGGAAACCTTAGGCATTCGGTGGACGGGATTCTCACCCGTCTTTCGCTACTCATACCGGCATTCTCACTTCTAAGCGCTCCACCAGTCCTTCCGGTCTGACTTCACTGCACTTAGAACGCTCCCCTACCACTGATACCATTGGTATCAATTCGCAGCTTCGGTGGTGTATTTAGCCCCGGTACATTTTCGGCGCAGAGTCACTCGACTAGTGAGCTATTACGCACTCTTTAAATGGTGGCTGCTTCTAAGCCAACATCCTAGTTGTCTAAGCAACTCCACATCCTTTTCCACTTAATACACACTTTGGGACCTTAGCTGGCGATCTGGGCTGTTTCCCTCTTGACTACGGATCTTATCACTCGCAGTCTGACTCCTAAGGATAAGTCATTGGCATTCGGAGTTTGACTGAATTCGGTAATCCGATGAGGACCCCTAGTTCAATCAGTGCTCTACCTCCAAGACTCTTACACTTAAGGCTAGCCCTAAAGCTATTTCGGGGAGAACCAGCTATCTCCAGGTTCGATTGGAATTTCTCCGCTACCCACACCTCATCCCCGCACTTTACAACGTGCGTGGGTTCGGGCCTCCATTCAGTGTTACCTGAACTTCACCCTGGACATGGGTAGATCACCTGGTTTCGGGTCTACAACCACATACTAAACGCCCTATTCAGACTCGCTTTCGCT
>NZ_JAWRXU010001465.1:0-244 GCF_046534895.1 Paraburkholderia sp. SIMBA_053
GTCGGTGTCGATGAAGCCCGGCGCCACGACATTGACGGTCACGCCGCGCGAGCCGATTTCCTTGGCCAGCGACTTGGAGAACGCGATGATGCCGGCCTTGGCCGCGGCGTAGTTGGCCTGGCCGGCGTTGCCGGTCACGCCGATCACCGAGGCGATGTTGACGATACGGCCCTTGCGCGCCTTCATCATGCCGCGCATCACTGCCTTGGAGGTGCGGTACACGCTGCTCAGGTTGGTGTCGAGG
>NZ_JAWRXU010001466.1:0-244 GCF_046534895.1 Paraburkholderia sp. SIMBA_053
CTCGTGTTTGGCCAACAAAGTAGTCTGCTATATCAAGCTTAGGGGTCGTGTTGGCATACTCTTCCACACTGACGTTGGCACAGCCTGCAAGCAGGAAGAGGGTAGAGAGGAGAGGAAGAACTCCAAAACGGCGTCGCATGGTCTTCATTGAAAATTCCTATATGTGATTTATCAGGCGTATAGTTATTGTAGGAGAAAGTTATGCAACACAGTAGGTTTCATTATAAAGTCCTCATCAGATGGG
>NZ_JAWRXU010001467.1:0-244 GCF_046534895.1 Paraburkholderia sp. SIMBA_053
CGAGCCGGAGTCGGCGCGCCGCACGCGTTGGGCGCTGCAGCCGAAAGACTGGCTGCGCGTGGCGCTGGGCGGCGCGGTCGCGACCGATCCTTCCGACGCGTGCGCGACCGCGCTCGCCGATCCCGACGGCGCGTGGGACACGGCGCTGCTGGAGCGGCTCGGTATTCCGCATGAATGGTTTGCGCCTGTGGGGCCGTCGTATGCCGCTGCCGGCGTGCTGTCGCCGGGTGCTGCGCAGGCGTTG
>NZ_JAWRXU010001468.1:0-244 GCF_046534895.1 Paraburkholderia sp. SIMBA_053
TTTAATTTTTGTTTCTGTATATTTCTATGTGAAATTATAGAGTGAAGAACTAAAAATTTTTAAAAATAAATTTGATAATTTCTCATTTACTATTATGTGTTTTAGTAATAAAAATGGTTCTGATGCAAAAACTTCAAAATAACTGCAAGGAATCTTCCAAAATGTCTTTTAAATAGGGAGATAACTAGAAGATTATTCATTATCAAATCATAAAAACAGATAATAGTAATCATTACGATTTAAT
>NZ_JAWRXU010001469.1:0-244 GCF_046534895.1 Paraburkholderia sp. SIMBA_053
TGATGAACGCGGGGCAGATCGAACAGATCGGGCGTCCGCTCGAACTCTATGACCGTCCGTCGAATCTTTTCGTCGCGAGCTTTCTTGGCTCGCCGTCGATGAATTTCGCCGAAGGCATCGTAGTGGATCACTCGCAGGGACTTGCGCTGAAACTCGCGGACGGTGGCGAGATCGTGCTCGAAGGCGCGCCGCTGTCGGCGAACGTGGGCGCGAGAGTCACGTTGGGCGTGCGGCCCGAACACAT
>NZ_JAWRXU010001470.1:0-244 GCF_046534895.1 Paraburkholderia sp. SIMBA_053
TCGTGCCGTCCGGCTCATGCGGCGGGATGATTCGCGCGCATTACGGCGATCTGTTCGCCAACGATCCCGAACTGATGGGACGCTTCGCGCGGCTGCGTCCCAAGGTCTACGAACTGACGGATTTTCTTGCCACCGTCGCGAAGGTCGAGCTGACGCCGGGCGATTTCCAGGGGCCGGTGACGTATCACGACTCCTGTTCCGGGCTGCGCGAGCTGGGCGTCAAGCAGCAGCCGCGCGCGTTGCT
>NZ_JAWRXU010001471.1:0-244 GCF_046534895.1 Paraburkholderia sp. SIMBA_053
CGATTTGCGTGGCGATGCCCGCGTGGTCCGTGCCCGGCACCCACAGCGTGTTTTCGCCGAGCATGCGGTGATAGCGGGCGAGGCCGTCCATGATGGTCTGATTGAACGCGTGGCCCATGTGCAGGGTGCCCGTGACGTTCGGCGGCGGCAACTGGATCGAGAAGTCTTTCCGGTTGCCGTCGAAAGCGGGCGCGGCGTACGCGCGCTTTTCCCATTCGGGGCCCCAGTGGGCTTCGACGGTGTG
>NZ_JAWRXU010001472.1:0-244 GCF_046534895.1 Paraburkholderia sp. SIMBA_053
GCTCAACGAGGTGCGGCCCAGGATCCAGGTCTCGCGCCCGGCCGCGATTGGCGCCCCGCGCAACTACGGGGCGGTGAAGATCGAGGCCCCCGCCATCGCGCTCGGCGCCAACGTCACCCATCCCAAGTTCGGTGGCGGCGTGGTGACCGACTACGAGGGCAGCGGCGCGCATGCGCGCGTGCAGGTGCAGTTCGACGACGATGGCGCCAAATGGCTGGTGCTGGCCTACGCCAACCTCACCGTG
>NZ_JAWRXU010001473.1:0-244 GCF_046534895.1 Paraburkholderia sp. SIMBA_053
CGGGGCGATAGTCGGCTGTCACGACGAACGGCCGCGTCTTGTCCATCGAACACCGCAACTGCACGAGATCCTGATAGCGGATGCGCCGCGAGCGCCGCAGTGCCACCAGACGCTTTGCGTTGCGCATGCCGATGCCCGGCACGCGCGCGATCATGCGTACATTCGCGCGATTCAGATCGACGGGAAAGCTCTCCCGATGACTCAGCGCCCACGCGAGCTTCGGATCGATGTCGAGCGCGAGATT
>NZ_JAWRXU010001474.1:0-244 GCF_046534895.1 Paraburkholderia sp. SIMBA_053
GGATTCACACGCTGGCGCTTCCGCTACTCCTGGCCATGTTTTTCCATATTGTGCTGGAAGCACTGCTAGGGTCGGCTTGGCTGCCCCCTAAAATGCTTTTGTTTAATCTACTGGCATCCGCTGGCTGGATGACCTTTGTCATGACACTGTTTATCAAATTCGTTATTCACAGCGTTAAAACATCCAGCAGATAAGCCGCCATCATGCCGACCGCCCTACCCTTGCCTCTCTCTACGCCTAATCG
>NZ_JAWRXU010001475.1:0-244 GCF_046534895.1 Paraburkholderia sp. SIMBA_053
GTGTGAGTGAAGTCTTAAAAGACTTCTGGAGTAGTTTGCTCATGTTGCTATTTATTATTCGTTTTATAATCTTATATAAAAAAAAGAAACAGATCTAAAAAGACTGTCTCTTGTAAAATTCCAATCCATCATTATACTTTACCCTTTTGATCAAAAATGAAACATGAAATATAAATATTTTTTATAAAATATATTTCGTTTCCTAGAAAATCCATTATGGTAACTAGAATTGTATAGGATATAC
>NZ_JAWRXU010001476.1:0-244 GCF_046534895.1 Paraburkholderia sp. SIMBA_053
GCGGCCTGGGCCCAGGCCGACGAGAATGGCATCGCGGCGGCTGCCGTGAGCACGACGGCGGTGGTCAAAACGCGGCGGCGAATGCGTTGGTTCATGCAGTATCTCCAGTTGTTGGACTCGTGCGAGCCCGTTTTTTGATTGTCCGCAAACGTTTGCGAGCGCTATTCTCGGCGGCGCCTGTTCGCAGTGTCAACGACTGACAGTGCTGCGCTGCACAGCGCACCCCGACGTGCAGCGCGCGGCT
>NZ_JAWRXU010001477.1:0-244 GCF_046534895.1 Paraburkholderia sp. SIMBA_053
GCGTGTGGTCGCGGTCATCGACGACCCGGACGCAGCGGACCCGCGCGTGATCGGAGCGGTCGCGACATGCTTCTGAGCACCGAGAAGCCCGTGCGGGTCTACCGAGGCGCCACCGTGGTCGACGGCACAGGGGCCGAGAGGTTCGTGGCCGATGTCGCCGTCGAAGGAGCGCGGATCGTCGCTGTGATCCGCACGGGCGAGGAGAGCAGCCTGGAGCTGCCGGCGGAAGCGGTGGAGATCGCCG
>NZ_JAWRXU010001478.1:0-244 GCF_046534895.1 Paraburkholderia sp. SIMBA_053
GCGATAGCCGCGCGTTCCCTGCGCATCCATGTCGGGACGTTCGCGCCAGCTTGCGTCGGGCGCGGCGAGCCGCAGACCGACTTCGTCGTCGAGCACATGCGGCGGCGCGTCGACCTGAACATGCATCGCACGCCACAGCGCGACGCGTACGGCAGTGCTGTCCGCTGCGACAGTTTGTTTTTCTTCCATGATGTCTCCCTCGGAAATCGAACACCAACGGCCAGAATCTAAACCGTTAGCGCGG
>NZ_JAWRXU010000187.1:0-382 GCF_046534895.1 Paraburkholderia sp. SIMBA_053
GCCAGACTTACCTTCGAACATCACAGACGCTGCGAGATCCTTTTGCGCCTGCAGCGCGGCCAGACTCCGGGTATAGCCCGCTTCCAGCACAGCATAGGCATCGCCGCCTAGAACGGTGCGCAGCGGCGGCTCCGGCATCTGGCTGATCGTATAGATCGCTTCGGCCATTCTCACCGGGTCGCCCGAAGCATCTGCTTCACCGTTTTCCTCGATCCATCGACGCAGCCTGGCAACCGTGCTGTCCTTGTAGTGGTCGAGTTGCGGCGTCCAGCGGATATTCGCCACGAACCCTGTCTTGATGGAGCCCGGTTCGATAATGATGGTCTTGATGCCGAACCCGGCGACTTCCTGGCTAACTGCTTCGGCGAAGCCCTCCAGACCG
>NZ_JAWRXU010001479.1:0-244 GCF_046534895.1 Paraburkholderia sp. SIMBA_053
GGGCGGCTCGCTCTACACGCCCGCGCTTGCCACGTTCCGCCAGCGCTACCCGAAGATCGAGCTGAAGCTGTTCGAGCAGGGCTCGCGCGCCATCGAGACGGCGCTCATCAACGGCGAGCTGGAACTCGGCGGCGTGCTGCAGCCGGTGGACCCCGCCAATATCGACGTGCTGCCGATCACTCGTCAATTGCTCTGGCTCGTCGCGCGCACCGGCTCGCCCTGGGACGAATTGCGCGAAGTGCCG
>NZ_JAWRXU010001480.1:0-244 GCF_046534895.1 Paraburkholderia sp. SIMBA_053
CTGGCAGAAATCCGGAAAGGCTCTTCCATTGCCATTCCTGCCGACTCTTTTGCGCGAATGGGGATAGCTGCAAAAACATCGGGTTTTTACCAATTTGAAAGCAGGGTTTTCTGACACTCAACTCGCAATTGGTTAGGTTAACTTACCCCGACAAAAAGAAAAATCAACTGTACGCAGCCAGGGCCACGACGCACACTAATCGTACAAGATATTAATTCGCCGAATAGGTATGGAGACGATCTGT
>NZ_JAWRXU010001481.1:0-244 GCF_046534895.1 Paraburkholderia sp. SIMBA_053
GCACGGCGCGTATATCTTCGCGGATCTGCTTGGCGCCGATGTCGAGCGCCGCGAAACGCAATGGCAACTCGCGCTGAAGGTGAAGGACGCCGCTCACGGCATATGGCTGCTGCCGATGCAGAACGAGCGGCAGGCAAAGCAATGGCAGCGCATTTTTCTGCTCGCGATGGAGCAGAAGCTTTAGCGTTGCCCGGCTTCGAAGCCCGCCGCGCATCCCATGCAAGAACCTCACGCAGACGGAGCG
>NZ_JAWRXU010001482.1:0-244 GCF_046534895.1 Paraburkholderia sp. SIMBA_053
TCAGGCAAAAGAAGACGTGATACTTGTAGAAGGAATCCATGATGTACGCAGAGGGAGACTGTCGGAAGGGCAATAGTGCAGCAGAACGCGGTTCGGCGCAGCGGCGCGAGGTTTTGTTCGCTGATCGTAGCGGCGGACGGTAACTGTTGGCGTGCGGACGACCGAGAGCCTCTTGCCGACCGCCCGTAGCAAACAATTATAGCGAGCGGGCAAGCCCCACCCCGCCACACGCATCCCGCCCCCG
>NZ_JAWRXU010001483.1:0-244 GCF_046534895.1 Paraburkholderia sp. SIMBA_053
GTGTTCATATTCACACTGACAGCAGGGGTGCCACTAATGGTCGGTGCTGCATTGCTGGCGGTAACCTCTATGCTAAAAGCGGGCAGTGCAGCATTGGTGGTGCCATCAGAAACACTGATAATAACACCGGCAGTCACGCCGACATGCTCAGACGACGGTGTACCGGTTAAGGCACCGTTACTGGTGTTGAAGCTGGCCCAGACAGGCATGTTAGTAATGCTAAAGGTCAGCGTATCGTCATCAG
>NZ_JAWRXU010001484.1:0-244 GCF_046534895.1 Paraburkholderia sp. SIMBA_053
ATCGAGAACGCCGCGACCGCGAAGGCCGGCGCAGCGCCGAAGACCAAGGATGCCGCGGCGAGCGCGAGCACGGTGAGTCCTGCGAGAAACCGTCGTCGCCGTTCCATGTCGATGACCCCCCTGAGCCTGCGTGGATCAGGCCAGCGTAGGAAGGTCCCGAAGAGACCGACAGGACGGCCTCACCCTGCCGGGGTGACATCGGGCGGTGGTGCGAAGGCCCGCGGCAAGCGCGCTTCTCCGCTCG
>NZ_JAWRXU010001485.1:0-244 GCF_046534895.1 Paraburkholderia sp. SIMBA_053
CCGGAGGCGTTCGTTCAGGCACTGACCGACGCCGGCTGGCTGGCCGCGCTGATCCCGCAGGAATACGGCGGATCGGGACTCGGCCTGACTGAGGCGTCGGTCATCATGGAAGAGATCAACCGCTCGGGCGGCAACTCGGGCGCGTGCCACGGGCAGATGTACAACATGGGCACGCTGCTACGCCACGGCTCGGCGGAACAGAAACGGCTGTATCTGCCGAAGATCGCGAGCGGCGAACTGCGCC
>NZ_JAWRXU010001486.1:0-244 GCF_046534895.1 Paraburkholderia sp. SIMBA_053
CATCCATAATAATAAGAAGAATAATATTCTGATTATTATTATGGTCACTGGCATTCTTTTGATGCCGCCTTGCAACGGCCTCAAGAGCTAACCCAAGTAGCGTCAGGGTTTGGCACAGGCGCTGGGTGACGGTCTTCCTTTTTGGCGTTCAAATATCGGCCTCCGGCCGATTGATCAAGCCCCTTGTGCTTGATCAGTTAAGGTGTAGCCACCCGCATCCAGCGGGTGGTTACACCGCCTGGAT
>NZ_JAWRXU010001487.1:0-243 GCF_046534895.1 Paraburkholderia sp. SIMBA_053
CGTGCGGCTCGTCAATCTTCCTGGCAGCCACGGGCCGACCACGGTCATCGACCAGCCCACGAGCTTTCTGGCGGTGTCGCAACTGCTGTCGAATCTGGTATCGAACAGTCCGTTCAAGCCGGGCGTGACGCTGTCGCAGTACGCAGCCGATCTGCCAAAAACGGAGATGGTCGGCGAAAACGAAGGCACCGTCACGATGAAGACGGCAACCGGTTACGTGGTGAAAACGCCGGACGGCGTGTG
>NZ_JAWRXU010001488.1:0-243 GCF_046534895.1 Paraburkholderia sp. SIMBA_053
TGGCTGCTGCGGATGATGGGTTTTGCCGGAGACGAGCCGCACAGCCCGAAGCCAGTGAGGCTGGTCCTCATCGAGGATAAAGAGGCACTGCGCGTCCAGCTTCTGCAATGGGCATCACTTGAGTCGCTGAAGCGCATTCTCGTGTCCCACGGTTCGCCCATCGAAGATAATCCGAATCAAATCCTGCGCGCTCTGGCGAATTCATTGGGTTAACGGTCGGCGCACGACAACCCCGACGGGCGG
>NZ_JAWRXU010001489.1:0-243 GCF_046534895.1 Paraburkholderia sp. SIMBA_053
CGGCGCAGTCGAAGCCTCGGGCCAGGGCAAGGTGTGGGGTTACAAGGCCAACCAGGGCTCCGGCTATAGGGCCTACGGCGAGCAGTCGAGCGGCTACGAAGTCGAGAAATCGAAGACGCACGACAGCGTCGCTGCGCAGTGGGGATTCAGCTCGTCGGTCTCGAAGACGGACGTCGACGTGTATGGCTCGGTCACGCAGCACATCAACACGCAGAAGGCGGGCAACCTGACGGCGACGACGGG
>NZ_JAWRXU010001490.1:0-243 GCF_046534895.1 Paraburkholderia sp. SIMBA_053
AAGTCGCGCGATCGCGGTCGATTTCGAAAATCTGCTGCGTGACGATGGAGCGCTCGAACTGCTCGGCGAACTGCTGATAGGTTTCCCAGTTCACGCTCACGCGATAGCCGGACAATTGCCCCGCCATCGCGAGCCACCACACGCCGTGATGAATCCCCGTGACGAGCGGCGTGCGTTGCCCGACGCGCGCAAGGCTCGCGAGAAACAGCCGATAGTCGGCAAATTGCTGAAAGCGTTCTGTGA
>NZ_JAWRXU010000188.1:0-382 GCF_046534895.1 Paraburkholderia sp. SIMBA_053
GGTGCAAAAAGCTTCGAAAGCTTGGTGCTGCTCTACAAAGCGCATTCCGGAGACAGGACCACAGTTGTTTCGATGAGTGGGTCAATCGCTTGCCTCGCGTTGACAGTCGGCGTTGCCGAATACCTCGCTTGGCCGCTGCTGCGCTGAGCGTGGGCAGACGTCGCCGAGGCGTTTGGGATGGCGGCGTTTGCTGCACGAGGTGTGCGCTCTAATTGGCATCACGCATCGTGACCTGAGTTTATATGTCTGAGAGCGGCTTCCCTAGCCCACGCGCATGTCGCACAGCTGGTTCAGGATGGAATCCTGGCCGCGACGGATGGAATGCTTAAAGAGTCTGATGTGCGTGAATACAAGGCAAAGCAGCAGGCTGCGGCTCAGACCT
>NZ_JAWRXU010001491.1:0-243 GCF_046534895.1 Paraburkholderia sp. SIMBA_053
GGATTTCACGCCGATCTCCCAATTGCAGAAAACCCGAAGATCCGACTTCGATCAGAAAGCAAGCCGGTACTGGCGGACGCATCATTAGGGCTTTGCGATACCCTCCGACGCGCTCATGAATATCAACATTCCCGTCACTGATGAGATGGCGAGCGTAGAGAAGTTCTACGACGCACTAATCCTCGTCGGCATCATCCTGATGCTGCTCTCCGTTACTTCGCTCGTGGCCGTCGCGTGGTATGC
>NZ_JAWRXU010001492.1:0-243 GCF_046534895.1 Paraburkholderia sp. SIMBA_053
GGTGCGGCCGGTTCGATGTACGACGTGCTGCGTGATCGGCGGCTGCCCTATCGGGCAGAGGTGATCGGCGGAATCGAGGCGGAGGCGGCGACGGCACTGCTGCGGACGTTCTTCGAGCAGCGGCGCTGAGCCGCCGCCGCAGCGCACGCGTGTCGGGCTCGTCAGCCCTCGGATTCGACGGTCCACCAGGTGACGTCGACGACGCACAGCCCGTCGTCGGTCTCCTGGTAGAAGACGTAGCCG
>NZ_JAWRXU010001493.1:0-243 GCF_046534895.1 Paraburkholderia sp. SIMBA_053
CGACGGTTACGCGCTGTTACGGCGCTATTTGTGCGAGTGCCATGCTGCAGGGTGGAAAAGCAAAGGCCGCCCTACGACGGCCTTTATCCCGAAGCGATGTGCGAGTCGCTTAGACGCGCGGATCGGCGGTGGTTTGCCGCTCGCGCGGAGGGTCGGCGAAGTCCGGCTGTTCACGCTGTCGGTGCTGCTCTTTACCATCGCGTCCGCGGCTTGCGGCTTCGCGCACAATTTCGAGTCGCTGAT
>NZ_JAWRXU010001494.1:0-243 GCF_046534895.1 Paraburkholderia sp. SIMBA_053
CTACTGTATTTTTTTACGGTCTGGGTAGGCATCAATGCCTATGCCACGCGTCACGATCTTCGCCCTATCTCCGCCAGTGAGCAGCCTGCCCGCAAAGAAGTGCTGATTACGTCGCTGTTCTTCGCGGTCCCTTTTGCCATTTTGCTGGAGCGTATCTTTGTAGGGGGTTATACCCCGCAGTATGCAGCGAGTATTGCGGTATTGGCGGGAGTGCTGCTGCTGTTTTTTGATGTTTCACTTACG
>NZ_JAWRXU010001495.1:0-243 GCF_046534895.1 Paraburkholderia sp. SIMBA_053
GTGCTGACGCAGGACGGCCGCATCGCCAAGCAACTGATCGGCGGGCATTCGGAGATCGACAAGGAATATCTGGTGCGCGTCGCCTACGGCGAGCATACCGTCGACGTCGAAAGTCACTTCCCGGCGGAAAGCCTCGAATTGCTGCGCCACGGCCTCTCGCTCGACGACGTCCCGCTCAAGCCCGCGCAGGTCAGCTGGCAAAACGGCGAGCAGTTGCGCTTCGTGCTGCGCGAGGGCAAGAAG
>NZ_JAWRXU010001496.1:0-243 GCF_046534895.1 Paraburkholderia sp. SIMBA_053
CACCACCACGTCGAACTTGTGATCGACATAGGTATATTTGCTTGCCACGGCAGCATCGGCCGCGTTGTTTACTGCACTAGCCATCGGGCTATCAACCTCCGAAGCTCAGCTTGAGAATCGCAAAAATGCAGGCAAAGCCGACCACCGCTGTAAAGAAGGTGTTCAACATCACCAGCACGACCTTCATGCCTTCGCCATGCACATAATCTTCGATAATGACCTGCATACCCAGGCGCATGTGAT
>NZ_JAWRXU010000189.1:0-381 GCF_046534895.1 Paraburkholderia sp. SIMBA_053
GATCGTTCAGCAATAGTTCGAGCGCTATGTCCGGATAGCGGGAGCGAAAACCGCGCAGCAGCGGCGCGACGATCTTGCGCCCGAATCCGGGTGTCGAGCAGATACGCAGATGGCCGCGCGGCGGTCCATTACGCAATTCGCGCATGTCCTCGAGCGCCTGCACGATGCGTTCGACGCCCGGATGACAGTTCTGATAAAACAGTTCGCCTTCGCGGGTCAGCGACGTGCTGCGCGTGGTGCGCAGAAAAAGCCGCGCATCGAGCTGCGCTTCGAGCTTTTGCACGTTTCGGCTGACGGCGGAGCGGCCAATGCCGAGGCGGTCACCCGCCTTGGCAAAGCTGCCTTCATTGGCCACGGCGAGAAACGAAACGACACCGGCGT
>NZ_JAWRXU010001497.1:0-243 GCF_046534895.1 Paraburkholderia sp. SIMBA_053
CTGGGACTACACCTCGACCGAGCGCACCAACCGCCTGGCCCAGGTGGAGAAGCGCAACTTCACGGTCTACTTCGAGAACGACCAGGTCGTGCGCTGGGAAGGTGACTACTTCCAGGACCAGGACGAGCAGCTGGCCAAGGCCGCGCCGAAGCAGTTCGGCCGCAACCTGGCCAAGGACAAGAAGAACCAGCGCGGCCGCTAAGCGCGGTTGAGGCCCTTCGAGGGCCCGGCCCGGCGTCGCCG
>NZ_JAWRXU010001498.1:0-243 GCF_046534895.1 Paraburkholderia sp. SIMBA_053
GGGCGCCTCGGATGCGCGCAGGCCGAAGTCGCGCGAGCGCGCATGCGCCTGCGCGAGCGCATCGGCGCGGCCCGTGACGGACGGCGTGACGGAACGTTGGGTCACTGCATGTCTCCGATGTTGTGCATTCTGCGTGCTGCTTCGTGCAGACAAATCGCGCGAGTGGTCGCTTTTGCACTGCAGCACCGCATGCCTGATGAAAGCTGCGCAGTCAGGCTGCGCCAGCCGGGGAGGCCGTCGGTC
>NZ_JAWRXU010001499.1:0-243 GCF_046534895.1 Paraburkholderia sp. SIMBA_053
GCGTCGATGCGGCCCGATCCGGCGCGGCATGTCGGAATGCCGAACCAGTACGCGTCTTTCTGAACCTCGCAGGTCTGCCGCAACGTGTGGCTCGTCGTTTCCACGAACACCTGCATATGGTCGAGGCACAACTCCGTGAGACCGCCGACAAAGCTCCCTGCGGTCAACTGGTCGTAGGTCTGATGCCAGCCGTGAAGATTGCGCGCCTGCTCGTCGGCGTCGTGAGCGACGCGGGTCTGTACG
>NZ_JAWRXU010001500.1:0-243 GCF_046534895.1 Paraburkholderia sp. SIMBA_053
CCCCAATATACTGAGTATTTCTTTTGTATTTTAGGGACAATTAAATATGCAACTTTATCACCTAATTGATGGTTTACTTCTGAAGCAGGCATCTGTACAAGTTCTTCCTGTGGTACAGGTGTCATAGTCTCAGTTTGATTGGTGTTTGTTGTTTCATTTTCTTTAGTAGGTGTGGTAGTCTCATATTGATTTACCTCGTTAGCTGTTAAAGATTTTGCTGATTGTTTAGCACCATACCATTCT
>NZ_JAWRXU010001501.1:0-243 GCF_046534895.1 Paraburkholderia sp. SIMBA_053
GCTGATCGTGGACGACCGGCTCGAAACCGCTCGCCGCTTCGCCGCCCACGCGCTGGGTGGGCGAATCCGGCACGATCAGATCCGGGTGCTCCGCCTCGATGCTTTCGAGCTCCTTGAACAGCTTGTCGTATTCGGCGTCGGGCAGATCAGGCTGGTCGAGCACGTAGTACGCGTAGTTGGCGCGTTCGAGTTCCGCGCGCAGCCACTCGGCGCGTGCAGCCGGATCGCGCTCGGCCGGAGCGC
>NZ_JAWRXU010001502.1:0-243 GCF_046534895.1 Paraburkholderia sp. SIMBA_053
GTTGTTCAATGTGCGCAATCGCGTGCAACTGATCAACGTCGCGAAGGCCTACGTGTCGTAGACGCGGGTAGTACGCGGAGTACGCACGGAGCACGCACGTAGTGCAGGCAGGCCACGAAAACGGCGTGGCGGCTTCCCGCCGCCACGCCGTTTTTTTAATGCGCGGGCTTTGCGCCTAGCTCTTCAACCGGTAACCCCTCTTGAAGATCCACGCGACGATCGCAAGAAACACCGCCAGAAAGA
>NZ_JAWRXU010001503.1:0-243 GCF_046534895.1 Paraburkholderia sp. SIMBA_053
GAGGCCCAGGAATCCAACAGCACTTCCGTGTTCAGTAGCTGACCCACGAAGACGCCGGAGTTCCGCGCCGTGTCGGCATCGCTCAGGAAGGCGGCGATCCCCACTGCCGAGAACTGCCGGACGACGGTCGGACCGGCGAAGGTGGTGAAGGGAACAGCGACGTAGTCCTGCAGTTCGAAGTTGTGGCGCCCGCCGAGGGTGATCTCATCGCCGGGTTCGAGGAAGGAACCGTCGTACGCGATG
>NZ_JAWRXU010001504.1:0-243 GCF_046534895.1 Paraburkholderia sp. SIMBA_053
TGAATTGGCCGAAGCACTGCGCCACACGCTCCATGCGTATCAACCCGAAAACGTCATGGTCCCGCTCGGCCTCTTTCACTCCGATCACACACTGGTATCGGATGCCTGTCTTTCGTTAATCGCCGGGATGGGCGACGCGGTACTCCACGCCTACGAAGAGATTCCGTATCGACGAATGGAACACGCCGTTCCCGATCGCATTGAAGAACTGACGAAGCGCGGTTACCTGCTGAGTCCCGCCGA
>NZ_JAWRXU010001505.1:0-243 GCF_046534895.1 Paraburkholderia sp. SIMBA_053
GGGTCCGTCGTTCCCGCGAGCTTGATGAAGCTCGGGTAGCCTTGCGCGAGGTCGACGTCGTCGAGCGAACGGGCGAGTTGCGAGGCTTCGAGCTGAACGATCTTCAGATGCTTCGGGTTGTCGATAATGTCGAGCGTCGTCGCGCGATAGTCGATGCCCGGCGTCAGCTTGATCAGCCCCGCGCGTTGCAGCAGCAACAGGCCGCGCCCGCCGTTCACTGGATCGTTTGCGATGGCCACGGTG
>NZ_JAWRXU010001506.1:0-243 GCF_046534895.1 Paraburkholderia sp. SIMBA_053
ATTTGAATAAGCGTAGATCATATAAGATATGCATATATCAAGATGGAAAAGAGAAATAAGAAGTCCTTATTATTAAGGGCTCCTTATTTTTCGGTTGCCGATAATACGTTTTATGGTGCGACAAGAAGTCGCTTTTATATAGTGTGGCTCACGCCACTGGTTTAGACGCATATACTTGCCCCGTCCACCACTGAGAGTCTCGTCCTAGCCTTGTCGGTTGCATGCCGAAACGCGGAACCAAAC
>NZ_JAWRXU010001507.1:0-243 GCF_046534895.1 Paraburkholderia sp. SIMBA_053
CGATCAGGTCGCCGAGTTCCTGCGGCAAGGCCGCGAGCACGCCGAGCGGGCGTTGCGTAACGTGCGTAACCTGTGCATTAGCTGCTTGCGGATCGTCCAGCGGACCGCCAGCCTGCGCGGTGCGCTCGCCGCCGTCGACGCCGCTCACTCAACCGCCTGCAATTTGGCAACCGCCAGCGCCAGCCATTTCTCGCCGTGGCGCTTGAACTTGACCTGCGCCTTCGCGTCGGTGCCGCCGCCTTC
>NZ_JAWRXU010001508.1:0-243 GCF_046534895.1 Paraburkholderia sp. SIMBA_053
GTCATGAAGCGCGACTAATTTCGAAACGCACCCCATACAAAGCTTTCAGCAACTCACTTGCGTGGGTCCGAGTCAGGCGCCAAGGCGCGGACTCTGCTCGACTGCACTTTCGTGCATGAGACTGGCGTAAGGCGCTAAAGCGCTAACGCCCGTCGACCGCACTGTCGTGCATGGGACATGCGTAAGCACTAAAGCGCTAACGCCTGTCGACTCGCCGTGGGGCCGGTGTAGGCGCTAAAGCGC
>NZ_JAWRXU010001509.1:0-243 GCF_046534895.1 Paraburkholderia sp. SIMBA_053
GGCTTCCGGGAAGACCTCCATCACCGCTATGAGTATCAGCAAGCCAACGTCTCGCTTTAGAGTGCGCATACTTCCATGCAGCGTCCTGCCAACCCGAATGCATAGACTTGCGCGAACTTCGCGGCTACGGATTCGGAGCGGGCAAGAATGGCCCCCGCCTATAATCACTATCAAAAGTTGGGAAGCGCCGTCGCGGGGAACTGCTGGAACGTAAGTGGAGGTCGGATGCGATGCAACGGTTGC
>NZ_JAWRXU010001510.1:0-243 GCF_046534895.1 Paraburkholderia sp. SIMBA_053
GATCCGTTCGTCATCACCGCGTTCGGGTCAAAAATCGCGCTCACGCACGGCGACGCGCAATGCACGTCGGACCGCAAATATCAGCGCTTTCGTGGCTTCGCGCGCAACCATTTCGCGCAGTGGCTGTGTCTGGTGTTGCCGTATCGCTGGCGTAAAGCGTTGGCGTAAAAAATGCGCGCATCGCGCGAAGCGGGACGCCAGCGCCCTGTGTCGCCGCGTTACGACGTGACGTCGGAAGGCATC
>NZ_JAWRXU010001511.1:0-243 GCF_046534895.1 Paraburkholderia sp. SIMBA_053
CGAAGGACGGCTATTACATGAATCTGGAATCAGCCGGGCCTGGAGAGCAAGGGAGCGGAAGGCGATCGCGTAGGGATTAGCGTGGCCGCAGGCCAGCTCGTTGAGCCGCTACCTGAATGGCGTAGACAGTGGAGCCCGTTGTCACTCCCGTCATCAACACGCCGAGCAAACCCCGTAAAACCGCGATGATCCGACCAAGCGTGGTGGTCGGCACGACGTCGCCGTAGCCGATGGTCAGCGCAG
>NZ_JAWRXU010000033.1:0-2023 GCF_046534895.1 Paraburkholderia sp. SIMBA_053
TGTCATCGGCACCTGTAAATTGATACACGTCGGCACTGAGGAATTGATACACCTCGACGAAGGGATAATGGCCGCTTTGAGCGGCGATGATCTCGTACGAGGGATACATGCAGATCAGGATATTGCACAAGCAGGGCAAGAGCCTGCGTGCCATTGCTTGTGAGGTTGGCTGCTCCGTCAACACTGTGCGGAAGTATCTGGCGACGCAGGATGCGCCGACGTTTCGGCCCGCGGCGACTCCGCGCGAGTCGATACTGAAACCGTTCGAAGCCTATCTTCGGGAACGGATCGCGTCAGCGGCACCGGACTGGATTCCAGCGACAGTTCTGTGGCGCGAGATTCAGTCGAAGGGATTCGATGGCGGCGAGAGAATCGTGCGCAAGTTCGTTGCCACATTGAGGCCTGTACCGGCGCCCGATCCTTTGGTGCGATTCGAGACTGCTGCGGGCGATCAGATGCAGGTCGACTGGGTCGAGTTCCGCAGACGCAAAGGAGCGAATCTGTTCGCATTCGTAGCCACTCTTGGCTATAGCCGTGCGACCTACGTCGAATTCGTTTCCGACATGCGGCTCGATACTTTGCTGAGGTGTCACGTCAACTGTTTCAACTGGTTCGGCGGTGTGCCACGCCGTGCGCTGTACGACAATATGAAGACCGTGGTCATTGAGCGGGATGCATACGGTCCGAAGCAGCACCGCTTCCAGCCGGGGTTTCTCGACTTCGCGCGACACTACGGGTTTCGGCCTGAGCTTTGTCGGCCCTATCGTGCGAAGACCAAAGGCAAGGTCGAACGGATGAACGGATATTTGCGCCGCAGTTTCTACGTTCCGTTGGCCGCTCAGTTCAAGGCGGCCAACGTCGAACTGGACGTGGCGACCGCCAACACTGAAGTCTGGCGTTGGCTACGCGAAGTTGCGCATGTCCGCATACATGGAACGACCCGCTTGAAGCCAGGCGAGCAACTGCTTATTGAGCAGAAGGCCTTGCAGAGCGTACCGCCACCGTATCCGGCGCTGTTGCCAGCAACGACACCAGCAAGCGGACAAGAGTTGCGCGAGCGATTCCACGACTGGCTGTCTCCGCTACAGCACCCGCTGTCGGTGTACGACCAGCTGATTCAGGTTGCCGCATGAACATCGCACACGAACGCGTGGCGCAGCTATGCGCCCAACTGAAGCTCACGACCATCGCGGACGCGTTGCCACACCTGGCGCAAAAGGCGATCGCCGACGAGGTGAACCTGACAGAGTTTCTCGAATCGGTACTAAAGGCCGAGCACACAGCACGGCTCGTCAGACAGCGCGCGACGTTTGCACGCCTGGCAGGCTTCCCGACGATCAAGACCCTCGACGGCTTCGACTTCGCAGCAGCCAGCGGTGTGCCCAGATCTCAGGTCCAGGAGCTGGCAAGTCTGACGTTTCTGGAGCGAAACGAGAACGTCGTATTACTCGGACCGAGTGGCACAGGCAAAACGCACATTGCAATGGCACTTGGTTATGCAGCAACGCAAGCGGGGATCAAGGTGCGCTTCATCACCGCAGCGGACCTGCTGATGATACTGACCACGGCACATCGACAGAACCAGCTGGGAGACGCGCTAAAACGATTCGTCAACCCGTACAGGCTGTTGATCATCGATGAGATCGGATACCTGCCGATGAGCCGTGAGCAGGCCAACCTGTTCTTCCAGGTGATCGCCAAACGATACGAGCGTGGCAGTCTGATCGTGACCAGCAACCTTCCGTTCGGGCAGTGGGACCAGACGTTCGCCGATGACGCAACGCTCACTGCTGCCATGCTCGACCGGCTATTGCATCACGCTCACGTCGTGGCGATCCAGGGCGAGAGCTATCGACTACGCGACAAGCGGCGCGCCGGACTGGTCATGAAGAGATCGACTACAACAAAGGAGAACGCCGCCAACGGAATGCGGTCGGCACCGCAATAACACTACAACCCGGTGTATCAAATCTGAAGTGCCGATGCCGACAGAAACTGTATCAATTCCTGAGTGCCGTTGACA
>NZ_JAWRXU010001512.1:0-243 GCF_046534895.1 Paraburkholderia sp. SIMBA_053
CTGCATCAGCGTCTCGACGAGCAAGGCATACCGTCGCACCGAGAACCACCACCCGATCCTCGGCGTCGAATACGAGCAGAAGGACCCGTCGCTGACCGACGCGTACTTCGGGAAGATGGGTCTCTCGGTCCTGTACTTCATGCCACGCGGCAGTGTCGCGCCCCTGGCGTTCTACTTCCGCGGCGACCTGCTCGACGACTACACGAACCTCCAGCTCATCGGCACGATCAGCACCATGGAGAC
>NZ_JAWRXU010001513.1:0-242 GCF_046534895.1 Paraburkholderia sp. SIMBA_053
CGTCGAAGATGTAGACCGCCGAGCTGTGCGTCACCTCGTAATTGCCGTTCGGGTCGCGCTTTTCCATCTGATACGCGACGCGGTAATGCCTTGCCATCTGCTCGATCTGTGTATCCGTGCCCGTCAGGCCGAACGCGTGCTGCGAATCGAATGCGCCGACGTAGTCGTGCAACGCGCTGGGTGTGTCGCGCGCGGGATCGACGCTGACGAACAGGATGCGAACATTCTGCGCGTCCCGCCCG
>NZ_JAWRXU010001514.1:0-242 GCF_046534895.1 Paraburkholderia sp. SIMBA_053
GCCTCAAGGACGACAAGCGCCAGGCACGCCGCAAGTGGATGGCGCAACTTCAGGACGCCGAAGCAACTGCGACCGAAAAACTGATGCCGCTGTTCAAGTCGAACAGCACGCCGATTCATCCGTACCGCGTCGCTTACGAACTCAACGAGTTTCTTTCGGACGACACGATCTATATCGGCGACGGCGGCGACGTCGTGACGATCTCCGCGCAAGCGGTTCGCCCGCGCCGCCCTGGTCAATGG
>NZ_JAWRXU010001515.1:0-242 GCF_046534895.1 Paraburkholderia sp. SIMBA_053
TGTTTGTTTTTGCATTTACATTAAGCTGTCCATTTACTGAAATTGGAAGTGACAATTTTTGTGGCTCTGATGAATTGTTGATAAGATCGCTTTTAAGGGTGATGCTGTTTCCGGCAATAGAATAATCGGAAGCATCTGTATCGAAGACAATCCTAGATACTGTTAATCCTGAAATATTATTGCTTAGGGCCGTGTTTGTCTGGGAATCTTTAAATGTTAAAATGGCAGGGCTTACCGGTACA
>NZ_JAWRXU010001516.1:0-242 GCF_046534895.1 Paraburkholderia sp. SIMBA_053
GCGGCGTCATCCGCAGATACGGACGCAGCGCCTTGTAGCCCTTCGGGAACTTGCGCTTGATCTCTTCCTCGTCCTTCAGCGACGGCACGATCACGACGTCGTCGCCATGCTTCCAGTTGCCCGGCGTCGCGACCTGATAGTTGTCCGTCAGTTGCAGCGAGTCGATCTTGTGTAGTGCTACGGCGACGTCCGGGACCGTCACCCTATCCTACGCGCTTTCCCGACGCGCCGCCCTTTGGATC
>NZ_JAWRXU010001517.1:0-242 GCF_046534895.1 Paraburkholderia sp. SIMBA_053
GCCTGCGGCAATGGCATATGCTGCAAACTGTAGCTCGCGGCCAGGGCGCTGTGAGCCAGTGCTTTTAACTGATGATAGTTATCACCGTTCACCGGGTAATGTTTTATCTCACTGCCGCAGCAGCTAATCAAATCGCTACCACTGCGGATAATCAGCAGCACTTCACCTGCAGTGATCTGCTGTTCAAAATACTGCTTTCTTTTGGCATACAGCTGATAAAAATGCTGGTTAAAAGCCTGCAG
>NZ_JAWRXU010001518.1:0-242 GCF_046534895.1 Paraburkholderia sp. SIMBA_053
TGCGTTGGCATGCGGCACACAGGGGACACTGGTCACGCTGGCACGTGGGTGCTTCATCACTCGTCATCTCAACTCTCCTGGTTAATGAGTTCAGCGATCGCCTCTTTCCGGAGGACGTTCGCCAAACCAGTCTCCACTCGAAATCGCAAAGTCAAGTCGCGCCGGTGGAGATCGTCAGGGCGCCCATGGAGGTTCACTCAGAAGACTGCGACGTGATGCCCAGGCAAGACGGACTAGGCATG
>NZ_JAWRXU010001519.1:0-242 GCF_046534895.1 Paraburkholderia sp. SIMBA_053
CTGGCGAGGAGAAAATGTCAGCCCAAAAATCTGTGGATCGTAAAATGAGTGTTTACTTGATCGCAACTCTCATAATATGCATCGATATTGGATTGATGGCATGGGTGCTGGGTTCCTATATCTATTAAGTTCGAACAGTAGGGTTCTAAAGCGTGTGCTTTCCCACCAGAATGAAGTCTGCACTTCCATGGATGCTGACGTTTCGTACGTCCACACTCAGCAAGCCATCACCTTTTTCCGAT
>NZ_JAWRXU010001520.1:0-242 GCF_046534895.1 Paraburkholderia sp. SIMBA_053
GCGTGGGCGAACTGATGAAGGGCGAGAGGTTCACGCCCGAGACCGCCTTTCACATGGAAACCACGCTTGGCTTGCCGCATGGCTTTTTTGACCAGCCCAATCCTGCGCTCGCGGCCGAGATCATTGCACGCCTGAAGTCACCGCTCGACTTCGTTCAAACGGACGACGGACCCGACGTAGAGGCGGAAGCACTTAAGCCGGCTTCTGCCCTGAACGTCGATCAGCAACCATTTCCTAAAGAT
>NZ_JAWRXU010001521.1:0-242 GCF_046534895.1 Paraburkholderia sp. SIMBA_053
GGCGCAACCGTCGTGACATGCGCGCAGCGCTGCTGATTGTGTCGCTGGCCGGGCTGTTCGATTCCAATCTGACTTTGCGGGCGGCTATTAACCGGGTGGCGCAATCCTCGGACCCATGGATGCGCTGGCATCTGACCACGATGAGCAAGCGTCTCACGCAGCGTCCCGATCAGCCGATGCGGGCTCTTGACACTGGCATCTTCTCGGAAATGATCGTAGACACCATTACCGATGCAGCGGGC
>NZ_JAWRXU010001522.1:0-242 GCF_046534895.1 Paraburkholderia sp. SIMBA_053
GAACGCCGCGTACGCCATCCGGCACTTCGTCGCGGACGGCGACCGTGCTGCAGCCCAGCGCAGTTGGACGGATGCCGCGTGGAGTGCGCTGCAGGCCGCCGATGCCGGCAGCGACGCGCAGCTGTCCTGGGCACGGGCGCTCGCGACCGCATCCGCATTCGACGACGCGCACCACGAGCAGGTGCGGGCCCTGCTCGACGGCGACGTACCCGCGGGGCTCGTGGTCGACCCCGATCTGCGCT
>NZ_JAWRXU010001523.1:0-242 GCF_046534895.1 Paraburkholderia sp. SIMBA_053
CTGGCAGCAGATTCGCCAGGCCTATGAACAGGGCGCGACGACGACCGGCCGCAGACTGGTCGATGCACTGGGCGCGGCGCGCCCGGATCCGCTGCTCCTCGAGCAGGCGACGAACCAGCCGCGTCTGCTGCTCGCGAAAGGCGTCCAGCTTGACGCAGCGTCCCATCAAATCGCGCTGCTCGCCATCACGCAGGTGGCGGCCAGCGATCCGGCGGCGGCCGCGGCCACCTTCACCGCGATCG
>NZ_JAWRXU010001524.1:0-242 GCF_046534895.1 Paraburkholderia sp. SIMBA_053
GGCTCTGTGGTCATGCCGGCGTCGATCCGGTTCTGCTTGATCGCCGCGATGAAGCTGTTGTCCGCGCCCACCGGCAGCAGCGTGTATTGCGTGGACGGCACGCCCGCGCGTTGTGCGAGGTACTGCGTGAGGAAACTCGTCGATGAGCCCAGGCCCGTTACGCCCAGCGTCTTGCCCTTTGCGTCGGCCATGCTTTTGAAGGTGTCCGCGGCTTTCGTGGAAACCATCTCCACTTCACCGGG
>NZ_JAWRXU010001525.1:0-242 GCF_046534895.1 Paraburkholderia sp. SIMBA_053
GTAGATGAGCACGGTGGACAGGCTCGTGAGAGCGAGGCCGATCACGATCGCGCCGAGGCCGCCGAGTGTCACGAGGAAGCCGAACACGAAGGGGCGGTCGATGCGCGTCCAGAAGGAGCGACTCGGTGTCATCGGCTCGATCACGACCGGGCGGGCGATGGCGGGGGCGGCTGACGAGACCTCGGATGCCGGCGCGGTTCGGCGGCGGGAGGGCGCAGGAGTCGTGGTGTCGCTCGCGACCG
>NZ_JAWRXU010001526.1:0-242 GCF_046534895.1 Paraburkholderia sp. SIMBA_053
CGCGGCGCGCTGGTCGCGATCGAACCGGCAACCGGCGATGTGCTCGCGTTCGTGTCGGCGCCGAGCTTCGATCCGAATTCGTTCGTCGACGGCATCGACCAGCAGACCTGGGACGAGCTCAACAACTCGCCCGACCATCCGCTGCTGAACCGGCCGCTGCACGGCACGTATCCGCCGGGTTCCACCTACAAGCCGTTCATGGCGCTCGCCGCGCTCACACTGCACAAGCGCACGCCGGGCTG
>NZ_JAWRXU010001527.1:0-242 GCF_046534895.1 Paraburkholderia sp. SIMBA_053
GACATCGGGCGACGCCAACGCCGATCGGTAGTTGATGTCGAAGCTCACGGTCGTTCCGGCTGCTCGAGCTCGATCGATCGATGTGTGCAGCGCCGCTCGGGCCGATTCGGACAGCAGGGGAGTGATGCCAGTGATGTGCAGCAACGCCGCGCCCTCGACCCATCCGTCGGGCAGATCGTCCGGATGCAGGCGGGAGCCCGCAGACCCGGCACGGTAGTAGTGCACGGCGGTGGATGCGGCAG
>NZ_JAWRXU010001528.1:0-242 GCF_046534895.1 Paraburkholderia sp. SIMBA_053
GGTCAGATACAGCAGAATGCCTGGCAGAAAGCCCGCTTCCGTCACGCCGACCAGCACGCGCAACACGTACAGCGTGCCGGGGCTCGACGCGAACATCGTCGCCGTCGACGCAAGCCCCCACGCAATCATGATCGTGCCGATCCACCTGCGCGCGCCGATGCGCGCCAGCACGACGTTGCCCGGAATGCCGAACGCGATGTAGGCGACGTAGAAGAGCGTCGTCGCGAGACCGAATTGCGTGC
>NZ_JAWRXU010001529.1:0-242 GCF_046534895.1 Paraburkholderia sp. SIMBA_053
CGCGCTCGAATTCGACGAGGCGGTTATAGACGGTGAACGTATTGGCCGTGAAATCGGTGCCCGTGGTGTACTGGGCCGGATCGAAACCCGCGGGGCTGCCTTCTGAGCAGTAGACGAGTGTCTTGTTCGGAATCTCGGCGCGCGCGCTATTCGCGCCCACCAGCGATGCCGCTGCAGCTGCGACGAGCGTCGTAACACGCGCGGCGCGCAACAGATTGTTTTGCTTCATGTTTCCTCCAGGT
>NZ_JAWRXU010001530.1:0-242 GCF_046534895.1 Paraburkholderia sp. SIMBA_053
CGAGGCGCGTGACTTCGAGCCAGTTCCCTTCCGGGTCGACCATGCGCCACCACGCGAGGTTGTCGAGCGCCGTGCCCCACAGCACGGCCTTCTTGCCGCCCGCGTTCATCGCGACGTTACCGCCGATGCACGATGCGTCCAGAGACGTCGGATCGACGGCGAACACATAGCCCGCCTGTTCGGCCGCTTCCGTCACACGGCGCGTGACGACGCCTGCGCCGGAGAAGATCGTCGGCACCTTG
>NZ_JAWRXU010000190.1:0-379 GCF_046534895.1 Paraburkholderia sp. SIMBA_053
AAACTTGTGTTTATGACATTGTTCACCCACTTGTTGTTCCATCCATTTCTTTAATGTAGCTCGTTGTTTATGGTGCTTCCAACGATAGTAAGTAGATCGAGGGATATCAAGATGTAAACAAATTTGATAAATAGGTAACTGATCTTTCAATTCTTCCACCACATTCACTACAATTTCTGGTACCACTTCCTTTCCAATTCCTTGTACTTTTTTAAGATCTCAATCTGTTGCTTTAACTGCCGGTTCTCTGCCTTCAATTTAGACGTCTCGCTATCAAATTCTGGACCTTTCCCATACGAATATTGCTTGCCTACAGGCTGTTCGAATCGATGCATTTCCCCATTTTTATACCATGTCATCCACGTTTTTAATTGGGTAT
>NZ_JAWRXU010001531.1:0-242 GCF_046534895.1 Paraburkholderia sp. SIMBA_053
GTGGATGAGCCGGGCATTCGGTTACGCCCGCAAACGGCTTCCGTCTGTCGACGCCATGCCCGGCTTTCCGCGACGCGGCTACCGAAAATACGGTGCAGGCAGGGCGCCGTCCAGCGCCAAAGCAATGTTTGCGGGAAACTTCAGGCGAAGGTGAGCGTGGACGACTCGGTCTAGCATACCGTGCAGCACGATAACCGCGTCAACGCTGCAACGCCCCGAAAACAGCAGTGTGGCGTGAACAG
>NZ_JAWRXU010001532.1:0-242 GCF_046534895.1 Paraburkholderia sp. SIMBA_053
GGGTGACCCCGGCGGATGGCATCGAAGCCGTCGCGGTCGCCGAGGCCGCCTATGCCTCGATCGCCGCCGGCGCCCCCGTCGCGCTCCCCACCCCCGACCGCACCGAGGCCGAGGAGGCCGTCCGATGACTGCCCCCACCCCGCTGCGGATCGCCGTGCTGTCGTTCGCGCACACGCACGCCCTGAGCTACGTGCACGCGCTGAAGGACATGCCGGGCGTCGAGCTGATCGCGGCCGACCCCG
>NZ_JAWRXU010001533.1:0-242 GCF_046534895.1 Paraburkholderia sp. SIMBA_053
GTGCGATAATGCAGCGCTTGACCCATTGGAGATTTTTCAGAAAGGTTACGGAAGAGAGCCAGAAACTTGTTCCACTGCATTTTTCCCTGCTGCTCGATCAAATCAATGTTGTAGTCAAATAAAAAAGATGAAAAAATCCGTTCTGCGTCAATTGTAAAATCCACAATCGGCGGTTACAGTAGTTTTTCATCTCCATCTTCTTTTTTGTCGTTATTCATTAATGTTTTCAAATCAATATCAAG
>NZ_JAWRXU010001534.1:0-241 GCF_046534895.1 Paraburkholderia sp. SIMBA_053
GTGCAACAGGCACAGGAATAGCCTATCGGGCAATATCGACTTCGCCTTCTCTTTCATTCTCCGGGTCGCTGACTGCGATGGAATCGGATCTCCCAAAGCATGGTCATGCAGCAGCGGGCGCGCCTCGACTTTTTCGGACGATGCGAGCGTCTCCTTTCTCATGGCAGACGCGGTCATCTCTTCACGGGCCTGCGCATACTCGGTTATTGGCATTTTTTTTGCGCTCCCTGTGCCCTGCTAG
>NZ_JAWRXU010001535.1:0-241 GCF_046534895.1 Paraburkholderia sp. SIMBA_053
CTCGTTGATCTTGCAGGTACAGGCCGAGCGTCAGCGTCTCTCGCTCTATCGATAAATGGATTGTGTCCATGTACCAATCGTGAAAATGGTTGAAGGCACTCAGGTTGTCCATGTGGAGCTTTACGAAGCGAGAATCGAAACAGGATCGCGCATTACCAGAGCCCCTTTGCAAAACTTCATCAAGCCAAGCCAAACGCCAACCTATGCCACGCGCATGCGCGCTACCTCTCACATCCGTACC
>NZ_JAWRXU010000191.1:0-379 GCF_046534895.1 Paraburkholderia sp. SIMBA_053
TCGGCGAGTGTTGCGTATGGCCGAGCGGAATCGACGTGCTCAGCATCACTTCGTTCGACAGCGTGCCGTCCGCGCTGCGCGTGCGGCCTGCCGTAACACTATAGGTCCCGTATTTGAAGCCGTTCGAGTAGCCCAACTGATAAAACATGTCGCGTCCCGGCCGGTTCCAGTAGTGCTGCGACGAAACGTTGGCGAACACCGCGCCGCGATCCTTAAGCGTCTGGTTGACGGTCAGTTGCAGACGGCCGCGTTCGCGGTCGGCTGCGTTGACGTCGCTGCCATGCAGCGCGGCGTCGCGCAGCCGGGCGGCGTCGGCGAGGCCGAGATAGCCGCTGTCCGAGTACCGGTACGCGCCAAGCGCGATGTTGGTATTGGTTGC
>NZ_JAWRXU010001536.1:0-241 GCF_046534895.1 Paraburkholderia sp. SIMBA_053
GCCGCGCTCGCCGATGCAGAAGCGCTCCACGTCGCCGTCGAGGAAACCCGCGCGCGCGTGCGCGCATTGCGCGTCGACATGAGCGCGTTGCAAGTGCTGCCCACCACCGAAGATCTCGCCGAACTCGGCGCGCAGAGCGGTTATCTGGCGAAAGTGGTCGCGCGTCTGCGCGGTCTGCAGGAAGACCCGCAGTCCGATCCGCAACAGGTCCGGCGCGCGGCCGAGGCGTTATTGCTGCTGG
>NZ_JAWRXU010001537.1:0-241 GCF_046534895.1 Paraburkholderia sp. SIMBA_053
GTAAGCACCTTTCTAGAGCCCGTCGCAATGACGGGCTTTTCATAGATACTGCTGCTTGGGTGGAGTTCCTTAATCCTGGTTTATTACGCTTCGCCCTGCACCGCATGCTCAAACTGCGTTAGGTGCCGACGCTGGCTGGGCTGGCAAGGTGTCGACGGGAAGCCTCAGCACAAGCCCTTAAAGACTGTTAACCGGGCTACGCTATGTATATCGACTTCTGATTCTCTAGAGGTTTATGAAG
>NZ_JAWRXU010001538.1:0-241 GCF_046534895.1 Paraburkholderia sp. SIMBA_053
TCTGTGCTTGTTACGCGATACTGGTGAACTTGCTGATCGCGTAGGAGAGTGCTCGGGGCCGAAAGCCGCTCACAAGCTGTTTCGTCATCGGCCAGCAGGATCCCAATTCGGGCCGCGTTCAGAGACGAGTCTGCACCCCTCGATTGCACGTCCCCGATGCTGCAAAGCACTGCGGATCGAATCGTGGCTTCGACCTCACGTAACTCGGTTCGGCGATAGAGCACGATGATCGGTGCGACAC
>NZ_JAWRXU010001539.1:0-241 GCF_046534895.1 Paraburkholderia sp. SIMBA_053
GGGTCAGGTCATCCTGGAGGAACCAGCCCTTCTGGCTCTTGATCTGCACGTTGCGACCGTCGGCCGCACCGGTCTGCACGAAGGTCCATTCCGGGATGTTGGGATCTGCGCGGTTGAGGTAGGTGTAGATGATGCCGTTGCCCAGGTTCTGCGGCGTCGGGTTGTTCCTGGAGTCCTCGGTGCCGACGGTCAGCTCGTTGAGCCAGTTGTCGGTACTGTGCTGCCAGCGCAGGTTCACGCG
>NZ_JAWRXU010001540.1:0-241 GCF_046534895.1 Paraburkholderia sp. SIMBA_053
GTGCTGATCTGGTTGATGTTGTTGCCGGCAACGGCGAGCAGGCCGTCCTTGCCCCGGATCCGGCCGCCGATGTTGTTGATGTCGTGCCTGGCGTCCAGCAGCACCACGCCGCCGTCGATGCTGCCGCCGACGTTGTCGAGGTTGTGGGCCTTGAGGTCGACCAGCTGGCGTCCGTGGATGGTGCCGGTGTTGAGCAGGTCGCCGACCAGGTTGGCCTTGACCACGTCGGCGGTGAGCAGCG
>NZ_JAWRXU010001541.1:0-241 GCF_046534895.1 Paraburkholderia sp. SIMBA_053
GCTCGAGGCGGAGGCCGAGTCCGTCGACAGCGCGACCGCCGCCGCACTGCTCAGCGACCTGATCACCGCCCGGCGCGCGATTCCGGTGACGATCGGCGGCGCGAGCCGGGTGGCCGCGATCGAAGACGCGGGCCGACTGCGCGATGCGCTCGGGGTCGCGCTCCCCACGGGCATCCCGGTGGCGTTCCTCGAACCGCTGGCCGACCCGCTGGGAGACCTCGTCGCCCGGCACGCCCGCACG
>NZ_JAWRXU010001542.1:0-241 GCF_046534895.1 Paraburkholderia sp. SIMBA_053
CCCTGCAATGAAGGAACGCGGCAAGGCGGCAGGCGTGAAGGGCTGGATCGTGAAGCCGTTCAAGGGCGACGCAGTGCTCGAAACGTTCCGCAAGCTGGCCAGCTGACGGTTTGGCGCGGCATGGACGGGCGGTCGCGTCGGGGGGCGCGGCGGTCCATTCATGACGCGCGGATTGTAGCAATTCCTTGAAAGATCTATTCGAGCCTCACGTATTTATCGGCGGCGGTCGCGCTTCTACACT
>NZ_JAWRXU010001543.1:0-241 GCF_046534895.1 Paraburkholderia sp. SIMBA_053
CGTAGATGTAGTCCCACGACGTTTTCGGCGTCGGACCATCCTTGTCGTCCTTGCGCTCGAACTGTTCCGCCGACAGCGGCAGCAACTGCTCGATCACCGGCTCCTGCTTCATCGTGTTGACGAAGCGGGTGTACGCGATGTACACGGCGGAAACCTTGCCTTCCGAGTACATGTCGAGCTGAACCTTCACAGCGCCGATCAGTTTCTCGAGGTGCGGCGTGTCGCCCAGTTGCACGACGTT
>NZ_JAWRXU010001544.1:0-241 GCF_046534895.1 Paraburkholderia sp. SIMBA_053
GTATCGACGATAGCTGGAGCCTAACACGACAGTACCAGCACATTTTGATCAGAGTTAGATATCCTGAACACGGTCGTGTCAGGAGGCTGACCCCGGCTTTGGCCAAGGCCAACCCTTCTTCTCGTCTGGGGCATCCCACTCCACAGAGAGCGCGACCACGACCGACGCTTCCGTCGGTCTTGCATGCTCCGACAGCCTGCGCCGGCTCTTTCGTAGTGCCGCTTTTCATCTCGGGGAGCCC
>NZ_JAWRXU010001545.1:0-241 GCF_046534895.1 Paraburkholderia sp. SIMBA_053
GGTGAACTTCCTCCGCGAGATAGGCCATCGCGACGGCCGGCACGCCGCCGAGCGCGAGTCCTTCGAGCGCGCGCAACACGAGCAACTGATGCCACTGCGGCGCAATCGACACGCCGATGGTCAGCAACGCGGAAGCCGTCAGCGACATCGTCATCAGCTTGTGGCGGCTCCAGCCTTCGGAGACAAAGCCCGCGGTGAAGATGGAGACGGCGAGCGCGGCCGTCGACAGCGAAACGGTGAG
>NZ_JAWRXU010001546.1:0-241 GCF_046534895.1 Paraburkholderia sp. SIMBA_053
TGAAGACGTTCTGAGCGGTCGGCAGCGCGGCGAGGATGACGACGATCAGCACCTCGGCCGACGAGAGTCCGCAGACGAACTCGGCCACCACCCATGCGATGAGCGGCATGGCGATCAGCTTGAGCGAGGTGGCGAAGATGATGTCGCGGCGGTGGCCGGGAGCACCGAGCACCCGTTGGCCGTGCAGGGAGATGCCGTAGCTGATGAGCAGCACCGGTACCGCAGCGTCGGCGATGAGCTG
>NZ_JAWRXU010001547.1:0-241 GCF_046534895.1 Paraburkholderia sp. SIMBA_053
GTTGATACTTGCGTTTGGCTGGACCTCGCGACAGACTTTCGTGAGCAGCCCGTCATCGGCGCGCTTGAAGATCTAGTCAAAAGCGGGGAGGTCGAACTGGTCGTCCCACAGCAGGTACTGGACGAGTTCGATCGTAACAAGACCCGCATCATCGAGGATGCGAGGCGCGGGCTCCAATCCCACTTCCGGCTGGTCAGGCAAGCCGTCAATCGCTTCGGTGAGGATGCTCGCAAAGCTGATC
>NZ_JAWRXU010000192.1:0-378 GCF_046534895.1 Paraburkholderia sp. SIMBA_053
GCGCGGACCTGAGCGCGAGTAACAGGCTGGTTCGACTGAGCGAACGACACAGCGGGGATAGCGAGCACAGCAGCGATGGCAACAGCCTTGATCAGCGACTTCATGATGAACCTCCAACTTTGTTTTCGACTTTGCGAACAGCCCTGTTCGCAATCAGTTGAAGCAAGTGTAGGTAAGTAGCCGTTTAAGATTAAGACCATCCAGTGGAAGTGACTTTTCCAAATTTAAGGGTTTACACCTAGACGCCCGCTGGACGGGCATCAGCGCCGTTCGAGCTTCAGCTTTTTTCCATAGCCGGTGAGTTCGAGGTAGCCGTGCCCCGCAGGCTGCCCATCACGGCGGATGGTGACCGCGCCTTCCCAATAGAGCGCGCCCGTC
>NZ_JAWRXU010000034.1:0-1953 GCF_046534895.1 Paraburkholderia sp. SIMBA_053
TGCGTTTTCCCTGTGCCGGGTCCACCGATGAACACCACGTTCTGCGCGGACTCGCAGAATCGGACCGTGTGGAGTTCTCGCACAAGAGTTTCGTCGACGCTCGCCTGCTCGAAGTCAAAGCCGGCAAGGTCGCGGTGTGCAGGGAAACGTGCGGCAGCCATCTGGTAGTTGATTGACCGGACCTGCCGCTCAGCCGTTTCCGCCTTCAGCAGCATCTGCATGAATTTCTCCGGTTCAAAGTCGCTGTGTCTTGCCTGAGCTACCAGCTCGGGCCACGCCTGCGCCATTCCGTGGAGCTTCAACGACTTGAGAAGTGCAGCTGTTTCATTCGACATGACCATCCTCCTCATTACGCGTGACGCGAAGCTGCTCATACCGGTAGACATCCGCAAGCGGTTCGACCTTGAGCGTGATTGCTGTTCTCACCACCTCACCGGAATGAGCCGATTGGCTCTTCAGTCGCGCAAGGATGTTCAGGACATGGTCTCCGCTCGGACGTCCGGACTCCAGTGCGAGCTCGACGGCAACCAGCACGGCCTCCAGACCGTGAACGGGAGTGGCCGCGAGGACCTGGACCATTACCCGGTCGCCGCCAGTCTGCTTCAGCAGATGTCTCTGTAGGCGAAGCATCGGTTCTGGCATCGTCAGGAACGGCGCACCGTTTCTCAAAGCCCCGGGCTTACGCTCCACCAAATCGATGTAGTGCCGCCAGTCGTAAAAGGTCTGATAGCGGTCGAAGCTGCGAGGATGGCGGGCAATCTCGATGCCGTCCGCCACCAGGCTGATGTAGGTCGGATAGCAGCGCAGGCTTACGATGTGATGCGCGTACTCCGTTGGCACGCTATAGCGGTTCCGGTCGAGGTGCACCAGACTCGTTGGCGAGACGCGCACCGGCTTCTCGATGTAGCCGTCGAACGGCTTCGGAACCTGCATCAGCCGTGGACGCTCATCCGCGAGGGCGTCTTCCAAACTGAGCTCAGGCCATTGCGGATGTCTCAATTGCTTCCAGGCCTGCTGGCATCGCTCGGCCAGCCATATGTTCAGGACCTCAAGCGATTCCCACCGGATACCGATTGCATCGTGCCAAATCTGTCGGCGCCGGTCCTGGACGTTCTTTTCAACGATGCCTTTCTCCCAGCCAGCGGCCCGGTTGCAGAACTCAGGCTCGAACAGGTAGTGGCCGCACATCGCATGGAATCGCGCATTGATAGCTCGTTCCTTACCCGGGCCAACCTTATCGACGGCGGTCTTCATATTGTCATATATCCCGCGCCGGGGAACGCCGCCTAACGCGACGAACGCTCGCGCGTGGGCGTCGAACAGCATCTCATGGGTTTGGGTCGGATAGGCCACAAGCCAGAAGGCACGACTCGCGGCGAGCTTCATGTGGGCGACTTCTACGCGTCGCCTGAGTCCGCCAATGAAGACATATTCGCAGCTCCAGTCGAACTGGAATGCTTCGCCATATTCGAAGGCGAGCGGCACAAAGGCGCCACGTTGCGCCCCCGCATCGCGCTCCTTCTTCCAGTTCCGTACAAAGGCGCACACTCGGTCGTAGCTGCCGTCGTAGCCAGCCGCTCGTAAATCCTCGTACATCTGCGTCGCTGAGCGCCGTTCCCGTCTCGTACGTCGCAAATCGGCGACCAGCCAAAGTCGCAGTTGCTCCGACCACGGGTCGACGACGCTGTTGCTGACGCGTTTCGCGAATTTCGGCTCGCTCGCCGAGGGCTCGCGCAACCATCGTCGAATCGTGTTTCTCGAAAGCCCCGTCTGCCTCGCAATGTCCCGAAGCGGGACGCCATCGCGGAAATGCATCCGCCGAATCTTGGCCAACATGCTCACGGTTATCACTCCGTTCTCCTGCTTGGCGTCCAAGCAGGCAGTTGAACATGTGGGTCAATTTTCGATGCAAATTTCTATCGGAAATGGGTCAGTTTTATGCGCGTATCAACA
>NZ_JAWRXU010001548.1:0-241 GCF_046534895.1 Paraburkholderia sp. SIMBA_053
CGGGGGGGGGACGGATATCACAGTTTCGGCCCGGCGCCGCGAATCTTGAGGCGCCGGTGCCGGGATCGTGACGACCGTCGAAACCGCCGGTCCGCTCGCCCCGGGAGGCTTCAGCGGCCGGGGCTGCGCACGCAGTGCTGCGGCTTGCCGCCCGCCAGGGCCAGCGTGGCCTCGCCCTGGTGTTCCCAGAACTCGTTGCCGGCCGCATCGGCATAGCGCGAGCCCGAAGCGGACACGGCCT
>NZ_JAWRXU010001549.1:0-241 GCF_046534895.1 Paraburkholderia sp. SIMBA_053
TGACGGAAACAATGAATTAAACACTAAAATATCAACTTTACTTGAAGTCGGATCATTTAGCCCAAAGAACGCTCATGGTTTTTATGGTTCAGAACTTTGGATTCATGATCATTTTCTTGCCTTTGAATGATACAGCTATAGGGATGGTGATGAAACTTTCACTATATAATTTCTGAAACGATAGAAAGTTTACACATTATGGAAGAGGGCGTTTTGAACGCCCTGCTTAAAATTTATCTAC
>NZ_JAWRXU010001550.1:0-241 GCF_046534895.1 Paraburkholderia sp. SIMBA_053
CTCTTCATCCGTCGTAAAAACACTGTATCGAGAGCAGGTCACGGTAAGCTCAGGCGGTACCATGCTGGCGCAAGAGGCAACGTTAGACGTCTGTTCGACGTGGAGAGGAGGGGCAGATAAAGGCAAGCAAATGTCCTTGTGTCACAGATTCAGACCGTGCTGCCCCTCCTTCCTGGGAAACAACACCACTGATAAGCACACAAAGTAAATCTAACCGCCTTTCCTGCATTAGAGGGCTACT
>NZ_JAWRXU010001551.1:0-241 GCF_046534895.1 Paraburkholderia sp. SIMBA_053
GCGAAATGCCGAGGCGCAACAGCCCGCGCAGTTCGCCGAGCTTTTCGCGCGCCGTGCTGCCCACGTTCGTTTCGCACGCGACCTTCGCCTCGTACACGCGCTGACGCAACGATTCGACGAGCCGCCATGCCGGCGTCTGCATGACTTCCTCGAGCGCCTGGATGTCCTGCACGGCGCCCTTGATCTGCGCGGCGAGCGGGTCGACCAGCACGGCGTCGCCTTCGGCTTCCTTGACGATGGC
>NZ_JAWRXU010001552.1:0-241 GCF_046534895.1 Paraburkholderia sp. SIMBA_053
GTCCGGAGCGCGCGCCGGCGGTGTGGACGCGGGTGGTGCGCCGGCAGATCGACGGCCACGCCGGTTTCGACCAGCTCGACGTCGGCAGCGATACCTCGCTGCTGCAGGTGGGCGGTGAGCTGGCCACCTGGACGGCCGGCAACAGCCGCTTCCACTTCGGCGGCATGGCCGCGGCCGGGCGTGCCGACAGCAACGTCGCCTCCGCGCTGAGCGGCTATCGCGCCAAGGGCAAGGTGCGCGG
>NZ_JAWRXU010000193.1:0-378 GCF_046534895.1 Paraburkholderia sp. SIMBA_053
GGCCGTCAACGGCTGAGTCTGGGTGACAGGATCGTCCGCTCCACGGCATCCGGCGTGGACGGTCCTGTCGTCCTGCGGTCCCGATACGCTGAGATCAAGATCAGGGAGAGGGCCCGGACGACCATGGAACTGACGTCGATTCTGCAGGGGACGCACAACGCTCGAGAGCTCACCGGGCTCCCGCTCACCGGCGGCGGAACCCTCGCCTCCGGTCTCCTCTTCCGCTCCGACGCCCTCGCAGGGCTCACCGACGAGGGGCTGCAGGAACTCGTCGACCTCCGCATCGGGACCGTGATCGACCTGCGCACCGACGGCGAGCGCTCCCGCGCGGCGGACCGGCTTCCCGAAGACGGCAGCGTCACCCTGCTGCCCCTGCCG
>NZ_JAWRXU010001553.1:0-241 GCF_046534895.1 Paraburkholderia sp. SIMBA_053
CGAGACCTACAACGGCTGCATCCTCGCCGACAGTGTCGGCCTCGGCAAGACGTTCACAGCGCTGGCGGTCATCAAGTACTACGAACTGCGCAATAAGAGCGTGCTGGTCTTGGCGCCCAAGAAGCTTGCTGAGAACTGGACGAACTACAACTCTCCGTACACGACGAACCTGTTCCACGAGGATCGGTTCGGCTACACCGTTCTCGCGCACACGGATCTCTCCCGGTCGCGTGGCGAGTCG
>NZ_JAWRXU010001554.1:0-241 GCF_046534895.1 Paraburkholderia sp. SIMBA_053
CGCAGGCGCGCCCATTCAGTCGCGAACCAGGCCATGCCAACGCCTGCGGCGATACCCGCGTTCAGTGCAAGGATGTTCAATCTTGCGCGTTTCATGCGTCCCGATGCGAGTCCGAGCGGAATTGTCGAAGCAATAGCATGCGGCATGCCTGGCTGACGGCGCATCTCTGGTAGCCGACGTGGTCGGGGGGACGCGCCAGGCAGGTCCGGCGCTTGCTAAAAATCGCAGTAACCGCTCGATT
>NZ_JAWRXU010001555.1:0-241 GCF_046534895.1 Paraburkholderia sp. SIMBA_053
GGGTTCTCGGATCAGAGTCATCTTGGCCGCTGGTTTCATCGCGCGTACCGGATGACGCCGGCGGCCTATCGGCGCATGTGCACAAACGTTCCAGACTGATCGCCGCGGATCGTGGACCATGAGCGTTCCAAGGAGGGACGTTCATGTTCGAAACAAAAGTGGCGCTGATCGTGCGCGACGATCTGGCTGTGTGGCAAAAACTCAACGTCGTCGCATTTCTCGCGACGGGCGTGGCGGCTGC
>NZ_JAWRXU010001556.1:0-241 GCF_046534895.1 Paraburkholderia sp. SIMBA_053
CGCTCCCGGACCCTCGCACCTGCAGGTCGCGCACGGGGCCCGCACCGTCTGCGACGCCGACGGGCTCGCCGAGGAGGTCGCCCAGCGCGTCGGCGATGCCGGCCGCGTCCTCGGCCCGCACGCGCACGTGCTGCGAGGTGAGCAGGACCGGGTGCAAGCTCGAGGTGATGGGGTCGACTGCCACGATGTCGAACGCGCGCAGGGCCCCGGCGGGTGCGTCGCCGGCCAGGCCGCGGGTGTT
>NZ_JAWRXU010001557.1:0-241 GCF_046534895.1 Paraburkholderia sp. SIMBA_053
GATTGGTGACCGGGAAGCAGCAGAGCGCATGGCGTTGTTCAGACGTATCGTACTTAATCTGGCTCAGCAACATCCGGCAAAATCGAGTAAGAAACTGAAGATAAAGCGGGCCGGCTGGAGCGACGATTTTAGGTCAGAGCTGTTCTTTGGTTAATGGAATTAACAAAGTAAAATCCGGCCCTGATGCTCACTGCTATGCAAAGACAAGCATCACGGGTTAATCAACAAGTACACTCATCAG
>NZ_JAWRXU010001558.1:0-241 GCF_046534895.1 Paraburkholderia sp. SIMBA_053
GGGAGTCGCTCGAACTCAAGCGCAAGCTCGCCGGGGAGATGATGGCGAGCATCGAGGCGCAGCGTGGGTCGATCCGCCAGCGCCGGTCGGTCTCGCCGCGCTGAGCGGCGTCGGTGTGGGCGGGCGCGCGCGGTGCCGGGTCAGTTCTGCATCCGAAGTTCGGTGCGGGGTCACTTTTGCACCGGAAATGGGCATGCGCGGTGCGGTACTGGCCCCGCATGGATGTCGTGACGGTGCGGGG
>NZ_JAWRXU010001559.1:0-241 GCF_046534895.1 Paraburkholderia sp. SIMBA_053
GGCTGGTCGAGACGGCCGACGTCGACCCGCTGTTCTACGAGACCGCGGATCCGTACACGGCGGGGCTGCTCGCGTCGCTGCCTCGGGTCGACCGCCGCTCGTCTCGGGACGAGCGGCTCTATCAGATCGCCGGGCAACCGACGGTGGCGACAGCCTGGCCCGGCGGATGCCGCTTCGCACCGCGCTGCGCCCATGCGGTCGAGGGGCTCTGCGATGCCGTGGTGCCACCGCCGATCGAGGT
>NZ_JAWRXU010001560.1:0-241 GCF_046534895.1 Paraburkholderia sp. SIMBA_053
GCGCCTTTCGCCACCGCGCGGATGATGCCCTCTGTGGCAGTGCCGAGGAAGTTGCTTTTCAGCTCGACCGTCGTGAAATTGCGCGCCGTCTCCGGCAGATGCGCGAGGCACGCGTAGCCGCAGGCGGTGTCCGCGAGACCGATCACCGTGGCCGCGTGCAGAAAGCCGTTCGGCGCGAGCAGTTCCTCGCGCACGGTCAATTCCGCGCTCAACATGCCCTGATCCAGTGACAACATTCAGG
>NZ_JAWRXU010001561.1:0-241 GCF_046534895.1 Paraburkholderia sp. SIMBA_053
CGCGGCGCGCGTCTCGCCGACCGACACGGCATGCACCCAGATCAACGGCGCGTTGTCCTCAGGCAAACGTCCGCGCGCATGCCCAAAGCGTTCGCCGATATGCTGAAGATAACCGCGCTCCTTGCGCGAGCGGATCAGCAAACGCAGCACGGCGACAGGCGCGATGATCCCCCACAGCGCGTTATAGATCACCCTCAGCATGCGCGCTCCGCATCACGAAGCACGCGACGGGCTGACGAAG
>NZ_JAWRXU010001562.1:0-241 GCF_046534895.1 Paraburkholderia sp. SIMBA_053
TGCCGCCGATCATCACTTCATCGAGCGGCTGCCGCGCCGCGTACGACTTGCTGTCGTCCATGCGGCCGCGCATGTACGGATCCAGCGCCAGGTAGTGATTGCGCACGCGGATTTCGCCATCGGCAAGCGGCGCGAGCGGCGTCTGCACGAGACGGAAGTTGTCGGGCGTGACAGCGCCTTGCGGACGCGAAGCGAGCAGGAACTGGCGGTTGATTTGTGGCATGTCGATCGTCTCCTTGGG
>NZ_JAWRXU010001563.1:0-240 GCF_046534895.1 Paraburkholderia sp. SIMBA_053
GTGTCGGCGGCCGTCGAGCGTTGGCGGCAAGCGCGCCAGCCTGCGTCGGCGGAGGCGCCGGCGTCGGTCATGACCGGCTTGCCGGACGACGTCGCGCAAACCATGCTGAGCGCTGCCGGCAATCTGTGGGCGAGCGCGCGCGAGGAAGCCGAGCGGGTCGTCAATCAGCGGCTCGCGCTGGCGGGCGGCCACGCGGAGGCGCTCGCCGCCGAGCGTGACGAGGCGCTCGCCGAGTATCAG
>NZ_JAWRXU010001564.1:0-240 GCF_046534895.1 Paraburkholderia sp. SIMBA_053
TGCCGGTACGACACGATGCGCGTGACGTTGTCGATCGAATCGATGTAGGTGCCCGACACATGCTCCGAAGTCGGATAGACGCCCGTCGCCGTGAACACGCCTTGCGTATGGTCGGCGTTGCCCGTGCGCCGTGCGAGCACCGCGCCGCTGTCGGAGATCACCGCGATTACGCCTTCACGTCCGATAGCCGCGTTGTTGTAGAAGTCGCTCGTGAAATAGCTCGGGTCTTCCGATACCACC
>NZ_JAWRXU010001565.1:0-240 GCF_046534895.1 Paraburkholderia sp. SIMBA_053
GCTATCTACTTGCGGCACCAGAAACGCCAGTGCTGCGTGGCCACGGCGTTGCGGCGCGCAGGAATAAGGACGATGCCCGCAGTGCTTGTAGCTGATTTGTCATGGCTGTCGTACCAGGACTTCTGGTTGCCGATAAAGCGTCAACTCACAGCAAAGATATGCAGACTGCGCGGGAGCGCGGACTGGATGCTCGGCGGCACAGTCCACACTTCTTCAGCCTTGGACATTTGAAGGCCGCCT
>NZ_JAWRXU010001566.1:0-240 GCF_046534895.1 Paraburkholderia sp. SIMBA_053
CATTGCGACCAGTTCGCCGTAAGTGGTCGCGTGCGGCTTGCCGTCGACATCGGACCAGATCGCAGGCCGATCGCGATGCCCATTTTCGACGGCACGATCGAGCAGTTCAGTCGCGCAGTTGAAACGCGCCGGATACGCGACGTCCGGATTGTCGAGCAGGAACAAAGGCCATTGATTCTGCGGCGGCAAGTGATCGCGCGCGAAAGTATCGACGTGAGCTGACGGTTCCATCATGAAACT
>NZ_JAWRXU010001567.1:0-240 GCF_046534895.1 Paraburkholderia sp. SIMBA_053
TGTAGTCACCGTTCTCGTCCGTGAGGGCCGTCGGTGTCCCCCACGCGCTCCCGGTCACCGACACACTCACGCCCGAGATCGGAGCCCCGTTGTCTTCGCGCGTGACGGTGCCGCTGATCGTCCCTGTGCCCTGTGGCGCCGGTGGCGGTGGCGGGATCAGCGCCGGGGCCGGCATCAGTGCAGGTGCGGGTGCGGGTGCTGGCGCAGGCGCTTCCTCGATGACCGCCGGCGCAGGTGCGG
>NZ_JAWRXU010000194.1:0-378 GCF_046534895.1 Paraburkholderia sp. SIMBA_053
GCCGCACCACGCTCGCCGGCCACAGTGGAAAACCGCAGAAATACCGGCGTTTGCTTACCAACCTGGCTGAATAACGCAGCCCGGCTGTAAGCACTGATATCGCCAGTCACAGTAAAGGTGCCATAGGCACCCGCGCCCTTTGCGTGCATGCGCCGCTCAGGTATAACTTCCCTGTCAAAATGGGCCAGTTTTTCAATTAGCCAGATATCTTCCAGTAAAGCCGGGCCACGGGCACCGGCGGTACGAATATTCGTATTGTCAGCTACCGGCGCACCGTTAGCATGAGTCAGTTTAAGTGTTGTCATGTTGATTACCTATAAAGCTCAACCACCAAGCCACGGCTAAATAGTTCAGGATGCTGTCACCGCCTTGCCCGTC
>NZ_JAWRXU010001568.1:0-240 GCF_046534895.1 Paraburkholderia sp. SIMBA_053
CGCAGCGTCGCCGGGACCGACTGGAAACCTGAGTACGTGTTGAGCGCGAGCGGCCACAGTACCGAATGCACGAGCACGAATAACAAACTGCCGGTTCGTAGCCATATTCCCAGCGTACGCGTGGCGGCAGGCTCATCAGGATGCTTTCGGCGCGGCCGCCGCTCTGCAGGCCGAACAGGGTGCCGCGGTCGTAGACCAGGTTGAACTCGACGTAGCGGCCGCGGCGGTACTGCAGGAACT
>NZ_JAWRXU010001569.1:0-240 GCF_046534895.1 Paraburkholderia sp. SIMBA_053
GCCGCCAGCGTTCGATGATCGCGGCGATGCGGCGCGCGTAATCGTCGCGCAGCGCAGGCGTCGACGAATGATAGGCGCCCACGGCTGTCCACGTGTTGCCGTAGCGGACCACCTGTTTGCGCAGATGCCACGCGGCGATATAGACGTTCTTGCACGGCACCATCAGCGCGTCGCGCCGGATGCCGTATCGCTCGAGTTCCGGCAGATGGATCGAGTTGATCTGCATCACGCCGTAGTCGG
>NZ_JAWRXU010001570.1:0-240 GCF_046534895.1 Paraburkholderia sp. SIMBA_053
GGCTCGGGCTGATCCAGTCGGCAGGCGTTGCCACTCCAGCGCGGTCGCGGTTGTTGATCAGGATGTCGCGCACGTGGCGGTAACGGTGCACGCCCAGCTCCAGTGCTAGCGCACAGGCGGCTTCGAGACGTTCGCGGCCATAGCGACGTGAGAGCGAGAGCAATCCGAGGCACGCCCGATAGCCGTGTTCCGGATGGCGTTGCTCCTGCAGCAGCCGGGTAACAAGCGCGCCGGTTGCCG
>NZ_JAWRXU010001571.1:0-240 GCF_046534895.1 Paraburkholderia sp. SIMBA_053
GTGCAGATGCGTGACCCCGACCACGTCGCCGATCCGCCCCTCGCGGATCAGCAGAGTCGCCAGGCGCCATGCCGGAGCCCAGCGGGCGTTCTGATTCACCGCCACGCGGACACCGCGGGAGCGCGCGTCGGCGAGCACCTCGAGCAGGCGCGGCAGATCGGCGGGGTCGCTGATGAGCGGCTTCTGGGCGAGCACATGCTTTCCTGCGGCGACCGCGGCTGCGATCAGCTCGACGCGACC
>NZ_JAWRXU010001572.1:0-240 GCF_046534895.1 Paraburkholderia sp. SIMBA_053
CATTTGCACAGCCTCGCGAGCGCCGGTTCGTCGGATATCGACACGGCGCATGTCGAGTCGATCAAGTCGGCGATCAAAAACGGCACGTTGACGATCGACTCCGGCAAGATCGCCGATGGCGTGCTGGCGACGGCGCGCGACCTGTTGCAGAAGAAGAGCCAGTCGTCCGGCAACTGATGGACGCACCGATGGACGGTGCGGCGGGTGCCGGGCGGTATTTGTGACAAATCCGGTTTGCGT
>NZ_JAWRXU010001573.1:0-240 GCF_046534895.1 Paraburkholderia sp. SIMBA_053
CTGCTGGATTCGGGATATTCCCGACTATTCTGCATGCCTCGCCTACGAGACGGACATGTGAGCATTCCACTCCAATGTCGAATCATTCAGGTGAGATTTTAATTGCGATAGTTATCAGAGCGCCTTCATTCTGGCACGGGTGTCGCAGATGAAAGCCATCGGATATCGATCGACTTCCGCGACGAACTTCTCGCGAAGGACTGGCTGGACGCCAGATGCGTGGCTGAAGGTGCGAGCGTT
>NZ_JAWRXU010001574.1:0-240 GCF_046534895.1 Paraburkholderia sp. SIMBA_053
CCTGCTCATCACCACGGTCGTGAATCTCGGGTTCAACGCCGCGATCACCACCGTCATCTACTCGCTGCAGCAGGACGGCCACTCCGAGCTCCTGATCGGCACGCTGAGCGCATCGATCGGGGCGGTGATGCTCGTCGGCGCCGTGTGCGCCCCCCTGCTCGTCCCACGCATCAAGGCCGGGATCCTGACGATCGCCGGGCTCTCGGTCGCGACCGTCGGGGTGATGGCGCTCACGATGGT
>NZ_JAWRXU010001575.1:0-240 GCF_046534895.1 Paraburkholderia sp. SIMBA_053
GCCGGTGCTGGCTGGCGCGATCACGATGGTGCTGTTCGACCGCCACTTCGGCACGTCGTTCTTCAACGCGGCAGGCGGCGGCGACCCGGTGATGTATCAGCACATCTTCTGGTTCTTCGGCCACCCCGAGGTGTACATCATGATCTTGCCGGCGTTCGGGATCGTGTCGCAGGTGATCCCGGCGTTCGCGCGCAAGCCGCTGTTCGGCTATAGCTCGATGGTGTACGCAACGGCGTCGAT
>NZ_JAWRXU010001576.1:0-240 GCF_046534895.1 Paraburkholderia sp. SIMBA_053
CTCTACTATGGGGCGATCCTCTTTTTTTATTTATTATGTATAAATTAGGTTTAATGGTGAAAAGAGGAGTCTATGAATGATTTATAGTTTGGAAAAATATTCTTGATAGAAAAATAATATAGTGTTATATTTTAATTTTATAATGTATTTTTCAAAATGGGTTTTTGACATGTTATAGATTTACTTCAAGATGCCGATTTTGTGAAAACAGAAGGTAAGGTATTAGATAAAGAGACATAG
>NZ_JAWRXU010001577.1:0-240 GCF_046534895.1 Paraburkholderia sp. SIMBA_053
ATACCACCACAACTGCCGATACCAGCAATGCAGGTGTGGACAATGCGGCACCTGTTGTCGCCAGCGTTAGCGTACCGGCCAACGGCACCTATGTTGTGGGGCAAAACCTGGATTTCGTTGTAAATATCGCTGCTGCCAGCGATGTAGTTGTCGATACCAATGGCGGCACGCCGCGCATTGCACTGACGGTTGGTGCTAACACACGCTATGCCAGCTACGTCTCCGGTTCAGCCTCGCCCT
>NZ_JAWRXU010000195.1:0-377 GCF_046534895.1 Paraburkholderia sp. SIMBA_053
GTCGAACATTTCAACGGCAGCTCTACGGCACCCCCATTGAACGGGTGCTCTCGACCATGAAGAGTCGTTCGCCCGCACCGTCATCCGGACACTGGGGCGACTGGGCTTTCTGGCACCCGCGGCCACCCCAAGGTGCACCGACCGGTTCGGCCGTAGGGTGGGCGTGGCAGCAGCGATGCTGGTTCTCGGACACCGTTTCACGCCCTTGGCAGCGGTCGTCAGGGTAAGAAATCCGGATATACACCGTGCAACCGCCAGGTAGCGACGATTGCATCAGTGACGACGGCGCGAATGATGGGCGTCGCGATATGCACCGGCCAAAGCCGGCCGGAGCGATCGATCACAAATGTTCTGTACAGCGCCAGTTGATAGGCCGC
>NZ_JAWRXU010001578.1:0-240 GCF_046534895.1 Paraburkholderia sp. SIMBA_053
TCTTCTTCGGTTGAAGCAGCGTCTTCAGCTCTTCGACACGCTCGGCGACACGCTTGGTCACGACAGCGACGCTGTCCGACTGCGCGCGATAAGCCGTGTCCGCGAGGTCCTGCACATCGACGAGCGCTTTGTGCAGCGTTTGCTTGACCGTATCACCCGCGCTGGTGATGGACTGTCCGCCCGGCTGCGTGAACCGCGCGACGAACGCCTGCAGTTCTCCCAGCGACGTACGAAGGATGT
>NZ_JAWRXU010001579.1:0-240 GCF_046534895.1 Paraburkholderia sp. SIMBA_053
ATCTTCCGCGGCAAAATAGAAGATTATGAGGAGGGCTACTAATGGCTGAACCAAAAAAAGCCAGCCAATTGCTGTGGTTTGTAGCGCTGTATCTGGGCGGTATTAGCGCCCTGACAGTCTTAGCAGGCATGTTAAAAGCTGCAATGGGCCTGCTGTAACAGCGTCACTGCTTACTTGCCTGTAGATACTCGATAAACTGTTCTGGCGGCAAGGGTTTACTGTAATGGTAGCCCTGGCCGT
>NZ_JAWRXU010001580.1:0-240 GCF_046534895.1 Paraburkholderia sp. SIMBA_053
ATTTCACGCGGCGCGAGCAGCGTGCGCGCGCCGATATCGGCAGCGGCGAGAATCGCAGCGCCACAGGTCGCAGCCAGCCACAAGCGCACGCGATGCGCACGCGCCCCCAACAATGCCGCAAGATGCGGCGCCATCAATCCGACAAAGCCGATCGGCCCGACAGCCGCAACGGCCGCGCAGGCCGCGATGGTCGCAACCGTCAGCGCAAGCGGACGCAGCAACGCGACGGGCAAGCCGAGT
>NZ_JAWRXU010001581.1:0-240 GCF_046534895.1 Paraburkholderia sp. SIMBA_053
TGTTGTCCTGAGTGGTCATTGCATTGCCTTGCGATTAATGTAAACAAAGGAGTATGTGATTTCACTTCTTGCGTTCGCGGCTGATGTAGATCGCGAGCAGGATGATTCCGCCCTTGATCACGTTCTGCACGTACGGATTCACGCCGACCATGTTGAGGCCGTTGTTCAGCACGCCGAGCAGCAGCGCACCGATCAGCGTGCCGATAATCGAGCCGCGTCCGCCCGATATCGACGTGCCGC
>NZ_JAWRXU010001582.1:0-240 GCF_046534895.1 Paraburkholderia sp. SIMBA_053
GACCGTTGCGTCGCAAGCGGCCTGTCGGGTGGCGCCGGTCCAAACTACCGCGTTGGGTCGGCCAGCGCCCGCTGACGGCGGGCACAGACTGGTTCTCCCTTCACCTGAAATGTTAGACACGAACGGCCGTCGCACACTTCGTGCGGTACTGCATGCACCCCGGCACTTCGCGATGAGGAAAACCCTAGCTGAACGCCTCGGTCTATACACTATTCTTCAAGCTACCGAGAAAAATCCCAG
>NZ_JAWRXU010001583.1:0-240 GCF_046534895.1 Paraburkholderia sp. SIMBA_053
CATTCTTGAACGCCATGCCCTGTGACAGACGCAGCGCGTCGTGATACGCCTCGTAGTCCGAGGCGTACTGCCAGTAGCGGCAACCACCAAACGCAGGGCCGCGCGCAGTGCTGTACAGCGCGATCACGGCTTGCAGGCCGGATTCGGCATCGCTGGCCACGACAATGCGTTCGTGGGCCGGTTCGCCGTGAAGCCCGAAAAGCGTTCCGGCAAAGTTCGTCGTCAGTCGGTCCATCAGTG
>NZ_JAWRXU010001584.1:0-240 GCF_046534895.1 Paraburkholderia sp. SIMBA_053
CTGGCGGTCGTTGCATCACCTGCGCCTTTTCACGCTAAACACTCATTACCTTTAATTGAAGCAGGTATACCAGCTCTAATTGAGAAACCTGTAGCGGTCACAGAAGGTGATGCTGATACAATTTTCCAGGCTACACAATTGCATGGTACACCGGTAGCAATTGGTTATTGTTTAAGATATTTACCTTCAGTAATTAAGTTGAAAGAGTTGATTGAACAGCGATGCATTGGTCAAATCTAT
>NZ_JAWRXU010001585.1:0-240 GCF_046534895.1 Paraburkholderia sp. SIMBA_053
GGGTGTGAGGCGTCGGCGTCGCATCCGCCCTCACCCGGTCGGAAGCCACCGTCGACCCTTCTTGTCTCCCCGTCCGGAGGAGATCTGCGGACAAGAGGGTGATCCGCGCCGGATCCTCCTCCGTATTGCAGATCTCCTCCGAATCGCTGAGCCAATCGCTGAGCCAATCGCTGAGCCAGTCGCTGACAGGCGCCTCGCCGCAAACGCACTGCGGGCCGAGGCGAAAGCCCCGGCCCGCAG
>NZ_JAWRXU010001586.1:0-240 GCF_046534895.1 Paraburkholderia sp. SIMBA_053
TTTTAATATCATATTTACTCTTTTCTCCTTACAAAATTAATCTATTTTATAAATTAATAATACTGATACTTTCCTCTCTATTATATCTAATTTACACATATTAGCACTCATCCTCTAAACTTTTATTAAATATAGAAAAATATCCCCTTAGACATTTTACCATGTAATTACTGGTCACTTAAATGGTCACAAACTACTAATAATTCTAGGAAACCATACATCATTAGAAGTGGCATTTAG
>NZ_JAWRXU010001587.1:0-240 GCF_046534895.1 Paraburkholderia sp. SIMBA_053
CGATGAACTTCGACCCCGGCAATCATGCGGTTGCGGGTCATGTCTTCCAGCAGATCGACCATCAGATTCGCCGGAGACGGAACGGGGAACCAGCCATTATCGGATGCCTGAAATGCATCCTGAAACGACCAGTTCCAATCTTCAATGATGTAGAGACCGCCAGGGCGAACCAATGGGAAAAGGGTCTTGAACGACGTTTTCGTCTGCTCGTAAAAGTGCGAAGCGTCGTCTACCACCAGG
>NZ_JAWRXU010000196.1:0-377 GCF_046534895.1 Paraburkholderia sp. SIMBA_053
ATGCTTTTCATTATTCACAATGGTTCTTCCCCCTTTAAGTAAACAACTTTATGGCTTTGTATGAGCGTTCTTTAGAGCAGAGAAAAATAAAACAACGGGAGATTAATCAGAAACTTAATCCCATATTATAGGACGTTTAACTTTTGCAGTTCTTAAATAATCTAAAAGTTGTCCTGTATGTACTGATTCATGATAAGCAACTCGTAACAACATGTCTCCTAACTCTCGAATATATCCCATCTCCGATCGATCTATTTTTATCTCTGTTAGCTGCTTTTCATGAAGGAGGCCTAAAAACTCTATAAATTTTTCCCTATATGGTTGAGCAAACTTTAACGCTTCTTCAACAGAACTAAATGTTACTTCCTTATAAGGAT
>NZ_JAWRXU010001588.1:0-240 GCF_046534895.1 Paraburkholderia sp. SIMBA_053
GATCGGCGTGATCCTGTTGCTCGCTGCCGGGCGCGCGAACACGCCGTTCGAGTTGTCGCGCGTGATGTCCTATGACAGCGGCTCGATGACTCGTCTGCTGGACCGCCTTGAAAAGAAAGGCTTTTTGCAGCGCACGCGTAGCGACGCCGATCATCGGATGGTCAAGCTGGAGTTGACGCCGCAAGGGCATGAAGCGGCGCAGCAGTTGCCCGGCATCGGCGCGGCCGTGCTGAACGAGCA
>NZ_JAWRXU010001589.1:0-240 GCF_046534895.1 Paraburkholderia sp. SIMBA_053
GGAGAACCAGTTCCGCGCCGAACGCATCACGCCGCGCCCCGTTGTCGCGGGCCCGCAAACCGCGATGGTGGTCGGCCCCGACGGCGACGAGATCCTGACCGACAAATATGGCCGCATCAAGGTGCAGTTTCACTGGGAGCAGTTCGCGCCGCCCTCCGATGCCAGCGAACGGATGAAGCGCTGCTGGGTGCGCGTATCGCACAGTTGGGCGGGCAAGCGCTGGGGCACGTTCTTCATTCC
>NZ_JAWRXU010001590.1:0-240 GCF_046534895.1 Paraburkholderia sp. SIMBA_053
GGCCGCGCGCTTTCACCACTCGATTGAACCATGAGACCTTTCTCTTCTTCGTTGCCAACGACGGCGGCGGCCAACGCATCCGGTAACTCGTCCTCCGTTTCGCGCGCGCGCGTGCTCTGGCTCTCATGCACGGCGCACGCGCTGCACGACGGCTACACCGACATGATCTACGCGTTGCTGCCGGTCTGGCAGACGGACTTCGGATTGGGTTATGGCGCGCTCGCTATCGTGCGCGGCGTC
>NZ_JAWRXU010001591.1:0-240 GCF_046534895.1 Paraburkholderia sp. SIMBA_053
CTGCCCGGATCCGCGTAGGACGGCAGCGGCGCGAGAACAGTCCGTCTCGCATTTAGCGGCGCCCCGCCTGTTTTTCAAGCAAATGAGCCCGCCTACGGGCGCTATCGTCCGAAAAACGTTCGCAGATTCGTTACAATGCGAAGTTGCGCTCGCTTGCCTCTGTCCGCGTTTTGCGTCATCCGGCGTTTGCGTTTTGCATCAGACGCAGCCGGCACGGTCGCGCATGCTCGTAGCCGCCCT
>NZ_JAWRXU010001592.1:0-240 GCF_046534895.1 Paraburkholderia sp. SIMBA_053
GTAGACCGTGTCGTCGACGAAGCGATGGGCGAGCTTCGGCACCCAGCCGGGAAGGCGGCGCGAGACGAGCCCGGCGAACGACTCGGCGTTGGCCTCGAGCCAGCGTCCGATGCTGTCGACCGCGAGATCGACGGCGCCGTGATGTGCATCGGCCTCGACATGCGGCGAACGAGGTAGAGGCTGCTCAGAAGCAGATCAAGAAGTTCCGTCTCTCCGACGTACGGGTGGAAGTACTGGGAG
>NZ_JAWRXU010000035.1:0-1858 GCF_046534895.1 Paraburkholderia sp. SIMBA_053
CAGGTATCTATAGCGGTGCGGGGTTGACGCCGAGGGGCAAGTCGATGATGGAGCTGCTGGGCGCCTCGACGAAGTGATCGCGGGTCGACTTCGCACCATCGAATTCAATTGTATTTGATTTGAATCTGGGCGCAGGGCGAACGCCGAGGGCCAAGAGTATGAGGCCGGGCTTCCGTCGATCCAGACTCGCCGTTCAACTCCGCCCGCACACTCGCTGGTACCCTTGCCTGCGGGCACCGAGCCCAGCGACCTTAAGAACGTGGGAGAGCCCGCAAAGTTCGTCCCGACGATGTGAAGCCCATGGTTGCCGGGTTCGGGCTGGCGCAGGCAAGAGTAACGAGATGGTGGCGCATGAATCTGCAAAGTTCAAGCGGCCACGAATGAAACACCTGGCAGTGCTGCCCAGCATCGAGCCCTCTGATTCGTCGATAAGGAGAATAACAACTCATGGCTTCTATCAGCAATGCACCGGTGCATCACCGAACCGTCGGCATCGATCTGGCGATCAGTGCGGTACAGGTCGCGCAGATCTTCGATGATGGACGTGCGATTGGCAAACCGATCCGCTTTCGTTTGACGTCAACCGACCTCAGGCGTTTCGTGTCAGCCATTAAGAGCGGCGTCAGCGCGGAAACGCCGATCACTGCAGTGATGGAACCAACCGGAATGGCATGGTTTCCGGTGGCGAACTGGCTGCAGCGTGCCGGAATCAAGGTCATTCGCGTGAAGGGTCAGCGCGTGAAGGCGTTACGCAAATACCTCAGCGAGCATGCCAAGACCGATGCGGCCGACGCGCATGTGTTGGGCGCAATACCCGGCTTTGGCGGTCGTGGCCTCGACCCCGTTCATGTGCCCGGCCCCCAGCAACATGCACTACAACGACTGACCAAACAACGTCACCGATATCAGGAACTGGTATGTTCCTCGCGGCGCCGCGTTCTTGACCTTATCCGCTGGGCCTGCCCGACTCTTGAGCCTGCGTTACCCGATACAGTGACGCAGCTCACGTTGGCAATCCTCGGCGAGCTATTCGATCCGCGCAAGGTTGTCGCCATGCGACGCGATGTGCTCGCCCGGTTCCTCTCGCGGCACGCCTCGGGGAATCATCCCAAGAGCGGTCCATTCATCGATTCGCTGGTCGAGAAACTTAAGTCAGTTGCCGAGGAGACCATTGAGCTTCATGGTGATAGTGTCGATTTCGTTGCGCTGCAATTCGAGGTGGCACAGGAAGTCGAACACTTGCGCCTGTGGGACTGCCACGTCCGCGCGATAGAGCGTGAGGTAGAGCAGATCTATCAGCGGGTGCATCCTTCCGATGCGCTTCGATCCATTCCTGGCATTGGGGCGACTTTGGCTCCGCTGCTCATTGGCGTACTCGGCTACGCCAAGCGCTTCCGTAACGAGGATCACATCCGTGGTTTCTGCGGTATGTTCCCGACCAGGAATTCTTCCGGTGGCATTGAGAAGCCCGGGCAGAGGCTCACAAAGAGCGGCAGTGATCGCGTCAAACGGGCGCTGTACATCGCAGCAGACGTCGCACGCAAGATCGATCCAGATCTCGCCGCCGTGTACTGGCGCCTCATGGTCAATAAGGGGCATCACCACAAGCAGGCCATATGTGCTGTTGCCACGCGTTTGGTCAACCGAATCTATCGTGTCCTGAAGACTGGAGAGCCGTATGTACTTCGGGATCAGGAGGGAAACGCGATCACCGTCCAGCAAGGCAAGCGCATCGTCGCTGAGCGATTCACAGTGCCGCTCGAAGTTCGCCAGTCTCGAAGGAATCAGCCCATGCCAGAACCGGCGTAAAACGTCATTCGAAGACCGCGAACAAGCGTTGACAGTCGGTACGAGATCA
>NZ_JAWRXU010001593.1:0-240 GCF_046534895.1 Paraburkholderia sp. SIMBA_053
GGCCCTGCTTCAGATACAGATCCAGGTAGAACTGGAACCCTCCGAGGTACTCCTCCAAGGACGGTGCGTCCTCGTCGAACGTGCCGAAGACGAGTCCGGCGTAGGACTCGACCCTGGCCTTCTTAAGGCCCCAGTCCTTGCGCTTGAGCGCTCCCCCGTACCCCTCGGCCATGTACGGCACCCCGATGAGCTCACCGGAGTTCTTGTAGACCCACCCGTGGTACGAGCATCGGAAGTGAG
>NZ_JAWRXU010001594.1:0-240 GCF_046534895.1 Paraburkholderia sp. SIMBA_053
GGAACGAGTTGACCTTTGCCGGCCGGCCACGGCTCGCCCGCTCGTCACGCAGATTCGCGAGTGCAAGATGCACGCGTTCGGCCGTTTCCGGACGCACGGCCTGATCGTCGCGCAGGACACGATCGACCGTAGCCACGCTGACGCCAGCCCGACGCGCAATCATCGTACGAGTAGCCGGCATGGGTCTCCTCCGGTGCCGAGCGAAAGAATTATTTTGTTTTACTGAAGGTAGTTTTTCCC
>NZ_JAWRXU010000197.1:0-377 GCF_046534895.1 Paraburkholderia sp. SIMBA_053
GGTGGCCCTAGTGAATCGCTGAACGATGCCCAATCACGACCTGCGCATTCCTCACTGAGTTTAGCTACGTAAGCGTCGCTGCGTCTCTGGATAACCAGCGGGCCGGCCTTCGAGGCTATGCGGTAGAGGTGCGTGCGCTCGTGCAGAAACGGAAGGTGTAGAAAGTCGGCGCCGCACTCTCGCATTGCAACGCGCCAGGCGCCCTCGACACACTCGGCGCTCCGTGCCCAAGGATCGACAAGCAAATCTGAATAGTCGGCAGCTTCCGGACACAGCGGACACAAACAGGTCCATAGAAATCGCTTATGAGCGACCAGCGGCCAGACCAATACGAGCTTGCCTTTGTCACGCAATACGATGCATCGCAAGGAACGCCC
>NZ_JAWRXU010001595.1:0-239 GCF_046534895.1 Paraburkholderia sp. SIMBA_053
GAACATTTCGTCGACGTACTACTTCCACGACGTGCCGTTCACCGCGCTTTACGGAACGCGGTACGTGGGCCGCTCAAAGCTCTTCTCCGACTTTCTCTCCGACGCAGCCGCAGGTACTTTGCCCTCGTTCTGCATGGTCGATCCGAGCTTTGGCGGTGAAGCGCAGGGCACGTCGAACGACGATCATCCGCATGCCGACGTGCGCAACGGCCAAGTGCTGCTCGGCCAGATCTACGACG
>NZ_JAWRXU010001596.1:0-239 GCF_046534895.1 Paraburkholderia sp. SIMBA_053
GTCAGGTGATGCCGTTTGCGCGTGCGGTCGAGGCGGATGGCTGGCTGTTCGTGTCGGGGCAGACGCCGATGGAAAACGGCGAAGTGATCAATGGCGGGATCGTTGAGCAGTCGCACAAGACCATTCAAAACGTGCTGGCAATTTTGACCGAGGCCGGGTATGGGCCTGAGCACGTCGTGCGGTGTGGGGTGTGGCTCGATGATCCGCGGGATTTTGCTTCCTTTAACAAGGTGTTCAAG
>NZ_JAWRXU010001597.1:0-239 GCF_046534895.1 Paraburkholderia sp. SIMBA_053
TCGACGAGCTCGAGGTGTCGCCGTGGGCGCTGCGCGAGGGAGTGCTGCTGCGATACATCGAGCAGCTGAACTGGAGCGCGCCGCGGGGCTGACCTGTGGTCGGTGCCTCACGGCGCGCTCGACGGTTCAGAGAGAGAGTCGTTCCCGCACGACCGCGACGAGCCGGTCGGCATACGACTGGGCGGATTCGGCATCGGGAGCCTCGACCATGACCCTGACGAGCGCCTCGGTGCCGGACT
>NZ_JAWRXU010000198.1:0-377 GCF_046534895.1 Paraburkholderia sp. SIMBA_053
CTGCGAGAGCTCCCAGGAGAGGTGCAACGAGACGGCGAGCAGCAGGAAGATCGCGAGGGTGAAGAGCAGGTTGGCCGGGACCTGGAAGCCGAGAGTGGCTGTGATGAACAGCAGCGCTTGCGGAAAGATGCCGAGCAGCAGCACCGCGAGGCCGATGACGAGCCAGATGATCGCATACTTCTCGCGGAGCTGGCGCTTGAGGAGCAGCGCCAGCACGACGCCGAGGATGACGATGGCGAGGCCGATCGCTCCGGTGACCATCATGCGCGTTCTCCGTCGTGTCGTCGGATCTGGGGGCGTCTCATGATCGAGAGACCGAGTGCCATCACCGATCGCATGAGATACAACGTCGAACCGAAGAAGCCCTGGCTCGGGAC
>NZ_JAWRXU010001598.1:0-239 GCF_046534895.1 Paraburkholderia sp. SIMBA_053
CGACGGTGACGCCGACGTGGTGGTGATCGGCGCGGGCTTCACGGGTTTGTCGGCGGCTCTGGCGCTCGGCAAACGCGGCGCGTCGGTCGTGGTGGTCGACGCGGGACGCGTGGGCGGCGGCGCGTCGGGCCGCAACGGCGGCCAGGTGAACACGGGCGTCGCGCAAGACTTCGTCGCGCTCGCCGCGCAACTCGGCCTCGAGCGTGCGAGCGCGTGCTATCGCGCGTATTCGGATGCGG
>NZ_JAWRXU010001599.1:0-239 GCF_046534895.1 Paraburkholderia sp. SIMBA_053
TCGTTCGAGACGAAGATGTTGCACACGGTCCGTGGAATGGGCTACGTACTCGAGGATCGTTCGTGACCGCGAGGAAGGTTCCCTATTCGCTTCTCAAGCGATTGACCGCTGCATTCGCGGTAGCGGCCCTTATCGTATTTGCGCTCATGGGTGCATTCCTTTATCGCTCGCTGTCGCAGGAATTGCAGCGGCGCGACGACATTGAGATTATCGGCAAGCTCGCGCAGTTTCAGGAGCTC
>NZ_JAWRXU010001600.1:0-239 GCF_046534895.1 Paraburkholderia sp. SIMBA_053
GTAGCGCTCCGGCGCACCGCTCAGAGTCGGCGGTTTTTTCCGTATGCGTATCGAATGTGTTTTAATTGCCTTGCGAATTGAACTACCGCGTGCCTCGACAGGCGCGCCGACGAATGAAGGCAGGCATTGCAGACAGGCGTCGCGGCGAGGCTTCCGGCGACCACATAGGCAGTACCTTTCGACCGCGCGCAGTTGCGTTCGCGCGGCGGCGCGCGTGGCGCGCGCGTTTCACGCTGACG
>NZ_JAWRXU010001601.1:0-239 GCF_046534895.1 Paraburkholderia sp. SIMBA_053
GTCGAGGCTCCCCGACTGGCTGAGCTGAGCGACGCTGAAGGCGACGTCACCGCTCGCGAATGCAGCGGGCGCCGCGTTGCCGGAGACGGCAGGGATCGCTCCCCTGTCGATCTGGTCCTGGTACCACGTGAGGTACTCGATCATCTCGGGAGAGGCGAACTCGCAGGTCGTGCCGTCTTCGGACCACGGCGCGGCGCCCCATGCGTTCCCGAGCATGGTCACGGCACTCCAGTTCGTCG
>NZ_JAWRXU010001602.1:0-239 GCF_046534895.1 Paraburkholderia sp. SIMBA_053
CGCCGTCGCCGCTTACCGCTTCCATGTTGCGCGATGTAGAGAACCACTCGCACACCGAGGCCGATCATATTCTCGGCGATCTGATCGCGCGCGGCGGCGAAGCGCAAAAGAGCGAGCAGAGTTTGTCGTTGCTGCGCATCGCGTATAGCCATTTGAAGACGTATGAGGCAAGGCAAACGCGCACGTCGTGACGTAGTGAATTTAAGCGTTGAACGTGAGCAGTGAGTCGTAGCCCCATG
>NZ_JAWRXU010001603.1:0-239 GCF_046534895.1 Paraburkholderia sp. SIMBA_053
GGGCATTGCTATAGCCGGCTGCGCGCGTCGGACGATTTCCGCGAGGGAGTGGAGGCTTTCCACGGCAAGCGCAAACCGGTGTTTCGCGGCAGCTAGGCCCGAAGCACTCAGCCATCCGCAGCACAACAACAAACAAACATGACGCCGCGGAGAACGGCTACCGGCCGCAACTTGACGTTTCTGGCGACGTACATTGAAGGAGACAATTGATGGAAACGACATTAGCTGGCGCGCGGAAT
>NZ_JAWRXU010001604.1:0-239 GCF_046534895.1 Paraburkholderia sp. SIMBA_053
GGGAGCGTTTGTCCCACGATGCAATCGTCGCTGGAAAGGCCCGCGCGCAAAGCACGGAACAGCGCATGCGCTTCGGAAGTGCTTTCGAACTGTTCGAGAGTCTTTCAGGATGTTGCGCCGACTGGGAGCGCGTAAGGCTCGCGCGACGCCTAGCCGAGCGTCAACCCGCCGACGACGTGAATCACCTGGACCGTGATGTGCTGTGCAGAGTCGTAAAGCAGAAAGGCGATCATCGCGGC
>NZ_JAWRXU010001605.1:0-239 GCF_046534895.1 Paraburkholderia sp. SIMBA_053
GATGAAGAACACGAGCGTGACGCCAAGCGCGACCTTCGACCAGATGCCAAGACCGAACCACACGCCGAAGATCGGCGCGAGAATCACGCGCGGCATTGAGTTCGCGGCCTTGATGTACGGATCGAACAGCGCGCTCGCGAGCGGCGACAGCGCGAGCCATAAACCGACGCCCAGTCCGAGCGCCGTGCCGAGCGCAAACGCGAGCACGGTCTCGAGCAGCGTGATCCACAGGTGCAGAT
>NZ_JAWRXU010001606.1:0-239 GCF_046534895.1 Paraburkholderia sp. SIMBA_053
TGCACAACGACACCGTTCTGTCCGGTTGCTCAGGCGGTACTGCGATGGCGGACAAAATGGGAGGGCGTTGGTGTACCGGCGCATCTTTTCGGCCGATGCGAACATGGGCTGCTTGGTGTTCTTGTCTGGCTTTCTCTAGTCGCACCAGTTGGTTTGCCGGGATGGACCCCGGCGGTCGAGCGCTGGGTAATCCTGCGCATTTTTGCACTGGCTTGCCTAGACAGTTTTTTTAGCTACCT
>NZ_JAWRXU010001607.1:0-239 GCF_046534895.1 Paraburkholderia sp. SIMBA_053
CTCGCGACGCACGCCGGATTCAGGCAATGCTCACACAAGCGCGGCAAATACATCATGAAGGTGTTCTCGAACTGACCGTAGATGTCCTTCTGCACGTCGTCGAAGTTCTTGTCCTTGCTGCGCTTCTCGAACTCGCCGCCGAGAATCTCCTCCCAGTTCGGCCCCCACTCGATCTTCTGCATCCGCTTGCCTGTGAGCAGGCTGCGCGCTCGCGCAACAGGCGGCGCCTTGCTTTCCGG
>NZ_JAWRXU010001608.1:0-239 GCF_046534895.1 Paraburkholderia sp. SIMBA_053
GCCTTGCGCGTAGCCGCTCGCCATTTCCCACACTGCACCGTGTCCGGCGTTGTTGGTGTAGTCGAGGCCTTCGTCGAGCACGCCGTACAGCGTGTCACGCTGCTTTGCGCGAACGCGCAGGGACTGGCCAGCGAGGCGAGGGCGGCAATAGCGCCCGCAATGGCCTTGGCATTAGCAGTGGCGAACAGGTTCTTTCTCATCATCGTGAACTCCAGACGTTGGTAATGAGCGGCCCGATG
>NZ_JAWRXU010001609.1:0-239 GCF_046534895.1 Paraburkholderia sp. SIMBA_053
GTTGCAGGCATGACTAGCTACGCCGCCGCCGTTGAACGCCAAGCCCTTGCCGATGGCCTGCTAAAGTGCGGGCCGTGGCACTGCCACGATGATGACGAAGCGCTGACCGACCACGCCAACGCCCAAGCGCGGGCGGTGGCGTTAGACGCTGCTGAGTTAGATCACGCCAAGGCGCTCGCACTGGCGATACACCGCGCCCAAGCGCACCACCTGGAAGCCCCAGACGAAAACGAAACGGG
>NZ_JAWRXU010001610.1:0-239 GCF_046534895.1 Paraburkholderia sp. SIMBA_053
GCCGGACCAATGGCTCTGCTGATATTGATGCCAATACCGTTTATCGCCACAGCTTGTTGTAAAGTTTCCCGCGGAACTAAACCAGGTACAATCGCCTGCCAGGCTGGCGCAGCCAAAGCGGTGCCAATACCCAGTATAAAAGTGAACAGTAGCAGCAAAGCGGGTGTAATATCACCGAGATATACTACATAGCCTAAAGCCAAAGCAGTACCCGCCATCACAAGTTGAACACCAACCAG
>NZ_JAWRXU010001611.1:0-239 GCF_046534895.1 Paraburkholderia sp. SIMBA_053
CGATGATCAGCACGGGCGCATCGTCTTCGCGGCGGCGAGGTCGGGCTGATCGAAGGATGGGAACTCGCGCGCGCGGTGCGCGACGTGATCGACGCCGATGCGGCGCGCGAAGAGAAGCGCCCGATCGTTGCGATCATCGATGTCCAGAGCCAGGCGTATGGACGGCGCGAAGAAGCCTACGGGATCCACCAGGCGCTGGCAGGCGCCGCCGATGCATACGCAAGTGCGCGTCTGGCCGG
>NZ_JAWRXU010001612.1:0-239 GCF_046534895.1 Paraburkholderia sp. SIMBA_053
CGACGTGATCGGCCGCATGACGGTCGGCGTGCCGGGGCGCAGCAGCTTCGATACGGGCTTCGAGCTGTACCGTGCGGACGATCCTGACACGTTGTATGCGCGCGGCAATGCGAAGTGCGTGTGGATCGACTATGCGGCGGGCACGTCGGTGCCGCTTCCCGATCTTCTGCGCTCGACCATCGAAAACGCTCATCTCGTGAAGGTCTGAGCACATTCCTCGCGCGTCGGCTGTCACGGCT
>NZ_JAWRXU010001613.1:0-239 GCF_046534895.1 Paraburkholderia sp. SIMBA_053
GTTGCACCGCCTGTGGCGCGTCGGCGATGCGGATGCAATCGCCGCATGGGAGGCCGCGAAAACGGAAAAGCTCGCGCGCGACAAACGCGTGTCGAATTCGATCGACGAAAGAATCGTCTACGCGCGCAACCGGCGCTTCGTCTCGCGGATGCTGCTGATCGCCGCGCCCACCAAGCCTGTATTCGTGGCGATCGGCGCGTTGCATCTTGGCGGACGCAAAGGCGTGCTGCAATTGCTGC
>NZ_JAWRXU010001614.1:0-239 GCF_046534895.1 Paraburkholderia sp. SIMBA_053
CCCGTCCACCGCTTCAGGACCGGCGCCTTGCCAGCGCTGCACGGTGCGCGCGCTCAGCCCCAGCATGGCGCACGCACGTGCCTGGCGAGCCCCGGCTGCGATCGCCTCGTCGATCAGAGCCTTCAATGTCGCGCGCTGTTCGGCAGAAGTCATTCGTCCTCGTCCCCGAACAGCGCCTGATACTTTTTTGAAAGTACCAGCAACGCGGCCGCCTCCGCTAACGCCTTTTCCTTGCGTTT
>NZ_JAWRXU010001615.1:0-239 GCF_046534895.1 Paraburkholderia sp. SIMBA_053
CGGCGATGGCGACCGAGAGCGGCTCCATCAGAGCTGCGGCGTCATCGCTGACCGTGGCCGGCACCGCGTAGGCGAAGTCCTGCTGGATCGCGACGTACTCCGCGAACGCACCGTCGATCGGCGGAGTGGCGTAGAACTCGATACGCGGGCAGAGGTTATAGCGGCCGCTCCGGCAGAACTCGCACACGCGGCACGGATGCTGCGGCTCGATAGAGACCCGTTCCCCCAACCGCGAGTCG
>NZ_JAWRXU010001616.1:0-239 GCF_046534895.1 Paraburkholderia sp. SIMBA_053
GCCAGTTGGCCTGCTGCAGCGGCAGACGCTGCGAATCCGAAATCGAGATCACGGGCGCATCGGTGAACGTGTCGAACACCGGTTGCAGCTCCGGCAGGTCCAGACGGCCGTGCAGCGTGGTCACGAACGGCGTGTCCAGCGTCGAAAAGAGCGGGAACGGCAGATAGTCGAGGTGGAAGTGCACCACGTCGAACTCGTGCGCGACCTTGCGCACCTTCTCGAGCAGCAGCATGTGCGGG
>NZ_JAWRXU010001617.1:0-239 GCF_046534895.1 Paraburkholderia sp. SIMBA_053
AGAGCGCCTCGTCGACGCGACTGCCGACTCCGACGAGTTCGGACCGCTGCTCCACCCAGGCGTGGAACAGGGTGCCGAGCCGCGTCTGCCGATAGGGGCGTTCCGGCATGGGGCGCACGATCGACGACAGTGTTCCCGAGAAGTCGGAGACATAGTCCTTGAATCGCGAGGCGGGTACGCGCGTCGGGGCCTCGGCATCGGTTCCGCGCTGGCGGGCGGCGCGCTCAGCCAGCAGCCGT
>NZ_JAWRXU010001618.1:0-239 GCF_046534895.1 Paraburkholderia sp. SIMBA_053
AGGACTTCGTTATAACTAAACTAGAGCCGATCAGCATCAGCAAAAGCAAGATTGAAAGATATATTGCTACATTTTTCGTTGGAATTCAGCGAAAATTCAAACGTTCTTCTTGTCCTTGTCGCGAACTGCTTACATACGAATCATTCCCGAAACGCCGCAAAAAAAATGATGGTCGGGAAAATGAATGTGGAAAATGTTGGTCTGAAAGATGCCGTATGAACCTGGCGAAAGTATTAAAG
>NZ_JAWRXU010001619.1:0-238 GCF_046534895.1 Paraburkholderia sp. SIMBA_053
CATTGTTAACTCCTTTTTAGATTATAATAATAAACCTTGATACAATCTCTTCAATTAGCTAGCAGAACTATCATTACTTGTTTCAAAAAGTAAAGTATTACGATAGACAATTTATGGTGTTCACTTTTAATAATTCAACAGTCAGATGAAAATTTTTACACTCATACCTGTATCGATTTTATCTTTTGGTGTCTTAATAAAGTTCTCAATTTGATATTGGAGTTAGTATAGTTTCATG
>NZ_JAWRXU010001620.1:0-238 GCF_046534895.1 Paraburkholderia sp. SIMBA_053
GTAACTAAATTTCAGTTTTATTGATTCTAATAAGATTATTCAATCTAGACAGTCATATAAATTAAACGGTCCGTAATATTTAATTTTTTTTCTATAAATCAGAACAGGTACTACAGAATCGAGATAGCGATTTTTCTTATTCAAAATTGAAATTTTAGTCCCTTTTTCTTTTCTTTTTTCTCGGAATGAAAAGAGGAGGAGCGGAACGGATGTTCTGTAACCTCGACAATGATGCATT
>NZ_JAWRXU010001621.1:0-238 GCF_046534895.1 Paraburkholderia sp. SIMBA_053
TGCTGACTGCGGGCGTGGTTATCACCGCTTGCGCGTTTATCGCGACGAAAAATCAGGCGGCACAAATCACGCTGCTTGGCATCACCGGCTTTTTCGCGGGCGGCATTCTGCCTTCGTATTGGGCCGTGGCGATGAAGCGATTGCAAGGCGTGCAGGCTGCGGCCGGACTTGCTTTCATCAATACGATCGGCTTGTTGGGCGGCTTTGTCGGACCTTATCTTTTCGGGCTCGCCGAAAC
>NZ_JAWRXU010001622.1:0-238 GCF_046534895.1 Paraburkholderia sp. SIMBA_053
CGGAAGGCGAGGTTGTCGCGATGCACGAGGTCGTGAATCAGCACACGCGACAACACCTTGTACGGGTTGTTGACGAAGATCTTCAGTAGCGCGAACTCACTGTCGCGCAACGGCAGCTTCGTATCGGCGCGCGACAGCGAGCGTGTGGCGAAGTCCAGTTCGAACGGGCCGAACCTGTACGGCTTGCGGGCTTCCGGCGCGCTCGTGGTCGACGGCCCGCGGCGCCGCAGCACCGTGT
>NZ_JAWRXU010001623.1:0-238 GCF_046534895.1 Paraburkholderia sp. SIMBA_053
TCCTAGGCTCTGTTCCTGGCTTGCCATCGAGATATCGCCCATGAACGCGATGACGCGTTCGACCGATGTGACGATATCCGTGATCGTGCCGCTCGCATCGTCGACGAGCTTGCCACCCGTTTCGACGCTGGCCACAGAATCGCCGATGAGCGTGGCGATTTCCTTGGCGGCGTTCGCGGAACGACGCGCGAGATTGCGCACCTCGCTGGCGACGACTGCAAATCCGCGCCCCTGTTCC
>NZ_JAWRXU010001624.1:0-238 GCF_046534895.1 Paraburkholderia sp. SIMBA_053
CTTGACGAGCTTCACACGCTGCTGCGCATCGACGGTCGCGACTTTCACGCCGTCCGGACGAAACAGGAACGCGTTACCCGGCAGCGTGTACGGCGCGGCGGCCTGCGACTTCAGCGCGAAGTGCACCTGCGCATAAGCGCCCGGCAGCAGATCGCCGTTGCGATTGTCGACATCGACTTCGACGAGCATCGTGCGCTGCTGTTGATCGACGGCGCCCGACGTGCGCGCGACCGTGCCG
>NZ_JAWRXU010001625.1:0-238 GCF_046534895.1 Paraburkholderia sp. SIMBA_053
CTCGCACAGCGTTTCCCATCCGCCCAGGCAGTGCTCGCAGTGGCCGCAGGCCGAGTACAGCCAGGGGATGCCGACGCGGTCGCCTTCCTTGACGAAATCCACGCCCGCGCCCACCGCCACCACATGGCCGACGCCTTCGTGCCCCGGGATGAAGGGCGGGTTGGGCTTGACCGGCCAGTCGCCCTCGGCGGCATGCAGGTCGGTGTGGCAGACGCCACAAGCCTCGATCCTGACCAGG
>NZ_JAWRXU010001626.1:0-238 GCF_046534895.1 Paraburkholderia sp. SIMBA_053
GAGCCCCAATGCTTTAGCGGTTTGTCTTGCAGCTGGCAGCAGGTTTTTAACGAAGTCGGCCGGGCTATCAACCTTCCACTCCGGCTGAGTCTGCTGGTCTACAGCTGCAACCGGCGATGTGTCAGTAGCTGCAATCCCCTCTCTCTGCGGCTGAGGCTTCATGTGTAGCGCTGGCAGAACAACGTTCGGCATCGTCAGTACTTTGTCAGTTTTGTGCTGGGGCAATTTAAGCTCTGAG
>NZ_JAWRXU010001627.1:0-238 GCF_046534895.1 Paraburkholderia sp. SIMBA_053
GCAGGGCTTCATCGAACGCTACTGCAAGGCCGGCCCGGAAGGGTGCGGCGCAAGGCCGCGCTCGGGCGTGGCCTGAGTCCTCGCCGATGCTGCTGAACCTGCATCCGCAGGTCCGCGTCAGTGCCTCGCGCATCGGCAACGAGGGCGCGCCGCTGCTGGTCATCGATCAGCTGGTGGCCGACCCCGAGCGACTGGTGCGCAAGGCGGCGCGGCACGACTTCACGCCGCAGGGCGCGAT
>NZ_JAWRXU010001628.1:0-238 GCF_046534895.1 Paraburkholderia sp. SIMBA_053
GAAGCGGATCGCGAGACTCATGGCTCAGGTGCTCCCGCGAATCACGAGCCGATGCGGCAGCAGCACGCCCGGCACATTCGCCAACGGATTCGCGAGCCGCTGCAACAGGAGGCGCGCGGCGGTCTCGCCGAGTTCGCGCATCGGCTGGGCGATGGTGGTGAGCGGCGGATCGACTTGCGCGGCGATCGAGATGTCGTCGAAGCCGACCACGGCGACATCCTGCGGCACGCGTTTGCCG
>NZ_JAWRXU010001629.1:0-238 GCF_046534895.1 Paraburkholderia sp. SIMBA_053
GCAGCGGACCACGGCGGCACGACCGAGCCGCGCACGGTATCCACTTCGATGCCGCTTGCGTCTGCCGCGGCATCGTTAGCCGTGCCCGCGGTGGGCGATTCGTCGGCGGCAGGCACCGCCATCGTGTTCTGCTCGGGCAATACGTCCCACGTGAATTGCTCTTCGATCGGATACGCGTCGGCCTTCAGCACGGTGCGCCAGTTGTCGATCGCGCCTGTCGGACACGGCGGCACGCAAG
>NZ_JAWRXU010001630.1:0-238 GCF_046534895.1 Paraburkholderia sp. SIMBA_053
GAGGAACGTCGGGTCGGCGTCTGCCTTGACGACCAGCATCGGCACGGTGATGGCGATGCGGCGCAGCGCCGCCACGGACGACGAGCGGGGCGCGATGACGCAGAGCGCATCGACTCCCTGGGTCACGAGATTGTCGACCGCCTCCTGCGGAGACAGCGGGTCACCCTCGTGCAGAGCGATCGGCGTGACGGAGTATCCGGTGGCACGTGCGGAGAGCTCGACCGCTCGCAGGATGCTG
>NZ_JAWRXU010000199.1:0-376 GCF_046534895.1 Paraburkholderia sp. SIMBA_053
GACGCAGTTCGAGATCGGCGACATCTACGCGTTGTCGAAATCGACGCAACTGTATGTGAATGCGCTCTATGAGCGTGCGGGTTCGAATACCGACGCTGCGTTCTTCACTGCGGGCGTGTCGAGTGGCCGCAACCAGACGATCATTCTGACGGGCATCCACCACTCGTTCTGAGCGGAAGATCGGAATCTCGAAGCCTCCGAACTAGCTCGCCGTGACCGGTTTGCGGCGAGCCTGCGACGCGGTAGGGTCGTCCGCGCGCGGACGATAGCCCAGCCGCTCCGACAATTCGAGCGCGGCTTGGCACACGGCGCTAATGAGCGGCTCGCGCTCCTCGCTCTCGCCCAGATCGGAACGCGGAATCGTGACCGTCAACGC
>NZ_JAWRXU010001631.1:0-238 GCF_046534895.1 Paraburkholderia sp. SIMBA_053
GCACGATGTGGAACACCGCGTGATCGTAGAGCTTGCGCGCAACCGGATCGCCCGCCCAATCGCCCCAGCCGACGAGCCGCTTCACGAGTCCTTCGATAAACCATTCGGCCATCGTCTCGCCCGGATGCTGACGCGCGATCAGCCAGATCTTTTTCTTCGGCATCTTCAGCATATCGCCGCTTTGCGGTGTGCCGAGCGTGAGCAGGGAAACCGGCCGGCCTTCGACGGTCGTGCCCAG
>NZ_JAWRXU010001632.1:0-238 GCF_046534895.1 Paraburkholderia sp. SIMBA_053
GTCGGTGAAGCGGCGGCAATAGTCGATGAAATAGTCGCTTTTGCCGGCGAGGTGAAACTCCTTGAGAATGACATGGCCCATTGCGAGTGCGAGCGCCGCATCGGTGCCTTGCTTCGGGTGAAGCCAGATGTCGCCGAATTTCGCGCCTTCCGCGTAGTCCGGGAATATCGACACGATCTTCGTACCCTTGTAGCGCACCTCGGTCATGAAATGCGCATCGGGCGTGCGCGTCTGCGGC
>NZ_JAWRXU010001633.1:0-238 GCF_046534895.1 Paraburkholderia sp. SIMBA_053
CCGGCTATGAAGCGATTCTCACGCGCGAGGCGCTCGAGCTCGTCGCCGCGCTGCATCGCACGTTCGAGCCGCGCCGTCAGCAGTTGCTGCAGGCACGCGCCGAACGGACCAAGCGCCTCGACGCTGGCGAGCGCCCCGACTTCCTCGCCGAGACGAAGAGCGTGCGCGAAGGCGACTGGACCATCGCGCCGCTGCCGCGCGACCTGCAATGCCGCCGCGTGGAAATCACCGGGCCGGT
>NZ_JAWRXU010001634.1:0-238 GCF_046534895.1 Paraburkholderia sp. SIMBA_053
GCATGAATCGCTGCGACATGGTGTATGAGTGGACTGCTGCCTTGGTTGCGGAATACAGCGCAGTAGCAGCCAGCGGTACATAGGCGAGCACGGAACTGTTGTTGATGATCGTCGACTCCGGCTGCTGCTTGAGATGTTCGACAAGCGCCGCACTCATCCGCACTGGACCGAGCAGGTTTGTATTGATCAGATGCACCGCCTGCGCATCGTCGAGCGCACTGCCCGCGTTGTCGAACGG
>NZ_JAWRXU010001635.1:0-238 GCF_046534895.1 Paraburkholderia sp. SIMBA_053
GACGAGAGTAGCTTTATGACCGGCAGTGAAGTGTTTGTCGACGGCGGTTTGGCGCAGGTCTAATAAGCTTTAACAAGTGCGACGCGTGTCGCCGTCCGCCGGACGTAAATCGGCAATGTAGTGGATGGCAAAGCTCTTCTCTGCCTTGTCACATTCAACAACCTGAATATCGGAGTTTGAAGCCGTGACCTGCTGTACGACCAGCAGTTGCCTTCTATGAGGAGAAATAGTCAAGGCT
>NZ_JAWRXU010001636.1:0-238 GCF_046534895.1 Paraburkholderia sp. SIMBA_053
GTCCCCGAAAAGTTCGCCTCGACGATCGGACCGCTCCATTACGTGCCTTTGATCTCGTGACGGCGCGATAGGCGGCGGCCCGTCGGGGGCGCCTGCGAAATTGCGCCCTGACACCATTGTCCGGCATGGGCTGCACGGTCTGGGCTATACCTGATTACCTGATGGAACTGTCGGTATCGGAAACGGTACTGACATGTCCTCCTGAGCCGCTCGCCGTTTCGCTACACTGCGCATTTTC
>NZ_JAWRXU010001637.1:0-238 GCF_046534895.1 Paraburkholderia sp. SIMBA_053
GGTGTACGAGGCGAAGGTCGCGTGCGAAACCAGCGTGGGCAGCGCCGCGCGCGAAAAGCTCGGCGAATTGCGCGGCCTGCTGCGTCTGGGTATTTCGCACGGCTCGTTCCAGAAACAGGAAGCGCAGCAGATCATGGAATATCTGCGGCTCCTGAAGCCGGAGATTTTCGTCGAAGAGCCGTATGACGTATTCACGCGGCTCGCCGCCTGGCTGCGCAACTTCTTCATGCCGCCGCCG
>NZ_JAWRXU010001638.1:0-238 GCF_046534895.1 Paraburkholderia sp. SIMBA_053
GCGAAAACGCGATGCGTAATTTTTTCAGCACGATGTTGTTATTAATGCGACGTTCCGGCTCCAGTGCCGGAGCAGACTCATCCTTGCCGCGTTTTTCATAAATCAGGCCATTGAGGAATGACGACAAAACAATGTCCGGACAACGCTGAAAACCCTCTTCGTCTTCTTTACGTAGCCAGACGGCGATCTGTTCCGCGGTGGCTTCGACATTACCCAGCGCCAGAATACGCACCAGGTC
>NZ_JAWRXU010001639.1:0-238 GCF_046534895.1 Paraburkholderia sp. SIMBA_053
GGAGAGATGGAACATCGTCACGCCGGTGAAAGCGTAGATCGCGATCCTCATCTTGTTCCTCTCGGGTGACCCGTTCTCATCGTATATTGGCTCATGAGCCAACGGCGTACCATACCCCACGGGGTATATTGTCGGGACATGGCTACTCAAACGATCACCGCGACGAACTTCGATGAGACCCTGGACGGCGGGGGGATCGTCCTGCTCGACTTCTGGGCGGAGTGGTGCGGTCCGTGTC
>NZ_JAWRXU010001640.1:0-238 GCF_046534895.1 Paraburkholderia sp. SIMBA_053
CGGCGAGTCCGGCAAGCAACCGGCAATGACGCGTTCTGCCGGCTTCGAAAGCCCGGAAGCGGCGAGTGCGCCGCGCAAGACCTTGGAGAAAATCATGAAGATCGTTGTGATAGGCGGCACGGGACTGATCGGCAGCAAAGTGGTCAAGAATCTGCGCGGGCGTGGTCATGAGGTCATTGCCGCTTCACCTGCATCGGGCGTCAACACGATCACGGGCGAGGGGCTTAGCGAAGCATTG
>NZ_JAWRXU010001641.1:0-238 GCF_046534895.1 Paraburkholderia sp. SIMBA_053
CTCCTCGAGGCGGAGATCCTCAGCGCAGGCGGCGGCCCTGCGCCAGGTCGATGAGGCGCGACAGCACGGGACCCGAGCGCAGCCCGTTGTGCTCGTGCTCGCTGGTCACCCACAGCTTCACGCCGGGTAGCAGGCGTGCTGTCTCGAGCGAGAACTCCATCGGGACGTACACGTCGTCGACATAGACGGCGGCGGCGCCCGTAGCCCCGGACGCGGCGATCGCCTCGGCGTCGTAGAT
>NZ_JAWRXU010001642.1:0-238 GCF_046534895.1 Paraburkholderia sp. SIMBA_053
GGCGCTCCCTGAGGCCGCGTCACGCCATCATCGATCCCTGCAATTCGGTCACCCTCCGGCCGACTTCGGTCAGGGAGGGAGCGCTGGAGGCGTTCCTTCGCCTGGCAGGGGCGTCGACGAGTCCGGGAAGGAGTGCGAGGGCGAACAGCGACGCCGTCACGCTCGGTAGGGCACTCCTCGAGACCGCCGCTGGTCACTCGGGTTCCCCCATGGGAAGGTTGCGCGTCGCGCGTCTGAG
>NZ_JAWRXU010001643.1:0-238 GCF_046534895.1 Paraburkholderia sp. SIMBA_053
GACCTTCGAGCACGCCGCGCACGTCGATTGCATTCAGCACGTCGCGCACGCTGAAGCGCCGCACCACGAAACCACGTGCGCCCGAGCGTTCGAGCAGCGCTTCGCTTGCCAATACACTCAACGCATAGCGCAGCGGCGTGCGGGATACGCCGAGCCATTGCGCGAGTTGCGCCTCGACGAGACGCTGGCCGGGCGCCAGTTCGCCCGCGAGGATCTTTTCTCGCAGCGTTTGAACAAT
>NZ_JAWRXU010001644.1:0-238 GCF_046534895.1 Paraburkholderia sp. SIMBA_053
GGCGTTCAAGCGCTCATCGCGCAGCGCAAGCAGATCGGGCAACTGCGCGAACGAATCGATTAACGCATCGCACTGCAAGGCCGTCGCGCCATCCGGGCCGCCATAGCCGTAGCGCACGATAAACACCGGCACGCCCGCCGCGCGCGCCGCGCTGACATCGACGGGCGAATCGCCCACCAGAACGCTGCATTCCACGTCTGCATCCAGCAACCGGCACGCGTGCCACAGCGGTTGCGGT
>NZ_JAWRXU010001645.1:0-238 GCF_046534895.1 Paraburkholderia sp. SIMBA_053
GCACCAGCAAACGGTCGCCCCAGTGCGCGCAGCCCGCTATGCGGCCTTGTGCGAGCAGGATACCGGCCCGCCCCCACGCAGTGAGATTCTCGCGGCCGATCTGCAGAGCCACAGGTTGCGCCCGGTCGTGCCTCAGCGCGCAAAGCGCGAGAAGCGCGAACACGGCAAGCGTCAACGGAACCGCCTGCCACGCGCCGAGCCACGGCGACACGCAGCGATAAACCGCCGCCGACGCCGT
>NZ_JAWRXU010001646.1:0-238 GCF_046534895.1 Paraburkholderia sp. SIMBA_053
GCTGCATAGCTGGTTGCCGCACGTGTCGACCAACCTGATGGCCGGTCTGATCGAGACGCTCGCCGCCGCGCCGTATCACGGCCGCGCGGACATGCCGGAAATCGCGCGTTCGCTGCATCTCGAAGTGGACGACCTGTTCCCGGTCGCGGAAGTGCTTCAGCACCTCGGTTTCGCCGACGTCCGCGAAGGCGATATTTTCCTGACGCCGCCCGCGCGCGTGTTCGCCGAATTCGGCACG
>NZ_JAWRXU010001647.1:0-238 GCF_046534895.1 Paraburkholderia sp. SIMBA_053
GATGGCGACCCGCTTGAGCGGGTAACGGCACTGGCTTATTTGAATGAAGCCTTCATCAGTAAGACGCTCAAAGCCTTGCCACTGGCCAGCGCGCGCGGCGTTGGTCAGGTATCGCTGAATTCATTAAGCCACTCTGGTGATAGTGATAACGGATTAAGCGACAGCCAAATCAGAGCCATCTTTACCGAAAATAATTCCGGGCAACTGCAACTTTTATACGAGGCTGTCGCGTACAGCT
>NZ_JAWRXU010001648.1:0-238 GCF_046534895.1 Paraburkholderia sp. SIMBA_053
GCGATGACCAGCAAGACCCTATCGCTGACTCCGCCAGGGCTATTTTGGACGGTCATATCGTGCTGTCACGAACGCTGGCAGAAGCCGGGCACTACCCCGCCATCGATATAGAGGCTTCGATCAGCCGCGCGATGACCGCCATCGTCACGCCCGAACAACAGCAGAAAGCACGCACCTTTAAACAGATTTTTTCTCGCTATCAACGCAACCGTGACTTGATCAGCGTAGGAGCCTACAG
>NZ_JAWRXU010001649.1:0-238 GCF_046534895.1 Paraburkholderia sp. SIMBA_053
GTGCGACGCAGACGGCTACTGCCGCTCTCCAGAGTGCGAAAAACCGCGCCTCGATTTTGCCAGCGTATTGCCTGGCTGTTACGTGGGCGCGAGTTTTTCGACGCGGTCGGTCCTTTTGCCTGAGAGTTTCCGGGTGTGCCCCTTCGGCGGCGCGGCCTGCGAATTCAGCGGCCAGCGCGCTCTCCCGACGCGTGCGGCGAATGTACGCGAGGCCCGGAGGCTTGTCAAATAAAGGGCG
>NZ_JAWRXU010001650.1:0-238 GCF_046534895.1 Paraburkholderia sp. SIMBA_053
GCATGACTGCGTCGGAAACACTGTATCGCGGCGCCGCGCCGCGCCATGCCTGGGCCTGGTGGCTGGCCGCCTCGCAACTGCTGGTGGTCGCGTTGTGGTGGCGCTGGGGCTGGCCTGCTGGCCTGGCGGCCATGCTGCTGAGCCATGCCTTCTTCATGGGCCAGGTGTTCCTGCCGCGCTCGCGACTGTATGCACCGGTGCTGTGGCGCCGGCCGGGCGAGGGCCAGGCGGTCTGGTT
>NZ_JAWRXU010001651.1:0-238 GCF_046534895.1 Paraburkholderia sp. SIMBA_053
CTGCGCACATTCCGACGAGCTCTTGTGTCTGCTCCTAACAATCCATGTATAGCTTAAAAAAGGTCTGAAGGGACTTGTAATGTTTACAGGGTATGAAGAATAAAAACAATATAAAAGGCAAACCTGAGAAAAATAAACTTAGGAGACTATAAATGGGAACAATTAAACCAATTAAGATAGGCTTAAAAAAATCAAATCCTGATAGAAAATTGACGGCTCCAGAAATGGGAAAACTCTG
>NZ_JAWRXU010001652.1:0-238 GCF_046534895.1 Paraburkholderia sp. SIMBA_053
CAGGTGCCGCCCGCTGCGTCTCGCGAGTGAACTGCGTCGATATTATTCTGACGGCGGATTCAATGGATATCTTTGGCATTCCGCTACCGGCGATGCTCAGCCAGTTGCTGCTCGGTCTCGTGAACGGCTCGTTCTACGCGATCCTGAGTCTGGGGCTGGCTGTGATCTTCGGTCTGCTCAACGTGATCAACTTCGCGCACGGCGCGTTGTTCATGCTGGGTGCGATGCTCACGTGGAT
>NZ_JAWRXU010001653.1:0-238 GCF_046534895.1 Paraburkholderia sp. SIMBA_053
CGGCCGCCGGCGATCCCGCCGCCGCGCTGTACAGCAAGCTCAACTGGCGGCTTCTGCCGTTTCTGGTGACCTGCTACATGTTTGCGTATCTGGATCGCGTGAACGTCGGTTTCGCGAAGTTGCAGATGCAGACCGACCTCGGTTTCTCCGACGCCGCGTATGGCGTGGGCGCGGGCATCTTCTTCATCGGCTACGTGCTGTTCGAATTGCCGAGCAACCTGATGCTGCCGAAGGTCGG
>NZ_JAWRXU010001654.1:0-238 GCF_046534895.1 Paraburkholderia sp. SIMBA_053
CCGGGTATTAAGGATTTTCTTTAGCGTGCCTGGTGTTCTGGAAGGCTTCGGCGGATTTTTGACGCTGACTACAATAAGGAAATCAGCGCCGCGTCCATGGAAATCCACGGACTGTCGCGTCCAGCCGACGAAAACGCCCAGGACAAACCCTCGGAAGTATTTTCCCGACCGCTTGGTCGGTTTATTCTACGCAACTTGGCGGTTTTTTTGAGATTGTGGGGGCACCGTGTACGTCCAT
>NZ_JAWRXU010001655.1:0-238 GCF_046534895.1 Paraburkholderia sp. SIMBA_053
GCTCTGCCTTCCGGGTGAATCCGGCCAGCAGTTTGACCTGCGCCGGCTTGTGAACCATTATCTAAGCGGTATTGTGAACTCGCCGCTGCCATTCGGCTTCATCCGGATCTCAAGATCCAGGCGCAAATCATTGCGCTGGGAATTAGGACAGTGATGGCGATCACTATCAGGTCGCGCCACCAGGCGCCACGCAGGTCGTCGAGGTCAAAGGTGCTTGCCACATAGACTGGATAATCGC
>NZ_JAWRXU010001656.1:0-238 GCF_046534895.1 Paraburkholderia sp. SIMBA_053
GGAAGCGCGCGAATTCCGAATCTTCCGCCGACGGCACCTGAATGCCGACGAGGATCGAACTGTAGTCCGCGCCCTGGTTCCGGTAATGGAAGAGGCTGATGTTCCAGTTCGGCGCCATCGAGGACAGGAACTTCATCAGCGCGCCCGGCCGCTCGGGAAACTCGAAGCGGAACAGGCGTTCGTCGTGCGCGAGCGGCGAGCGTCCGCCGACCATGTAGCGAATGTGCTGCTTCGACAG
>NZ_JAWRXU010001657.1:0-238 GCF_046534895.1 Paraburkholderia sp. SIMBA_053
GTCGCGTTCCAGACAGTGCTCGCACCGGTTATCACCGCATTGCTGTACCTGACGATCTTCGGCCACGCGCTGCGCGATCACGTGCAGGTCTATCCGGGCGTGCTGTACACGAGCTTCCTCGTACCGGGCCTCGTGATGATGAGCGTGCTGCAGAATGCGTTCGCGAACAGTTCGTCGTCGCTGATTCAGTCGAAGATCACGGGCAATCTCGTGTTCGTGCTGCTGCCGCCGCTGTCGC
>NZ_JAWRXU010001658.1:0-238 GCF_046534895.1 Paraburkholderia sp. SIMBA_053
ATATTACGGAGTAAATGGTCAGGTCGCGGCTGTCTGCTTTGACCAGAAACTTCTGCTCACCACTTTGTAAATCAAATAACTTTACCAGCACTAATTGCTCATTCTCGGTTTCCAGCGTTTGGATCATCGACAATTTGGTACCATCGGGAGACAGCTTAAGCTTGTCTATTGCTGGTGCACTGGTAAAGGCCTCGACCGGCAATTCCTTAGCTTGAAGAGGAATACAAAGTACTGCGCT
>NZ_JAWRXU010001659.1:0-238 GCF_046534895.1 Paraburkholderia sp. SIMBA_053
GTAGATGCAGCGCATGCGAAGGCCCGTACTGCACGTCGAGGTCGTCTTCCTTGTTCTCGCGGTGGTCGTCATAGCCGTCCACCGTTTGAACGCTTTGATGCAGCGTTCCGCCGAATACGACATTCATTTCCTGAAAGCCACGGCAAATAGCGAGCACGGGGATGCCTGCGTCGATTGCGGCGCGCAACAGCGGCAGCGTCGTCGCGTCGCGTGCGGCGTCGTGCAGGGTGCCGGGCGC
>NZ_JAWRXU010001660.1:0-238 GCF_046534895.1 Paraburkholderia sp. SIMBA_053
CTAACGGCTGTCCTGAAAAGCACACGTACATGGTGCAGACTCCATCGACGAGCACTGGAACAAGCCAGCAAATCCAGGCGTCGCGAGCTTCAAAACGGTCGCTTTTTCCACATCTCGCGAAGATGAAGTACTTTCTTACCGTTTTGCCTGCATGTTCGTGTCTTTTCGGTCGAAGCTAAAAAAGCTATGGCACAATCGCCGTTCTTTTCCGCGTGGTGCCTGGCCCCCTGCGGTACCC
>NZ_JAWRXU010001661.1:0-238 GCF_046534895.1 Paraburkholderia sp. SIMBA_053
ATATCAGCATCGCGTGTGTTGCTCTACAAAGCGGGTCGGGCGTTTTCGAGCGCCCTCCCGCCTTTTTGCCGTGTGTGCTCCGCAAAAGCCAGCACATCGGCGATCCGCAACCCAGTGCTACAGTTCGACGCCGCCCATGCCTGCGTGCGGTTTCCAGGCGAACGCCGTGGTGTTCTCGGCGAACTCCTTCACGAGCATGCTGCGACCGACCTTGTCGAAAGTAAGCATCGAGTTCGTG
>NZ_JAWRXU010001662.1:0-238 GCF_046534895.1 Paraburkholderia sp. SIMBA_053
GCGGCGAAACGACAGGCGGCCTCGTCTATGCCGAACTCGACACGAGGCTGATAGGGGTTAGCCCTGGGCGCGAATGGCTCGGTGCCCGCCGATCGGATCTTTACGGCGCATTGAGCCGCTCTGCGTTAAACGCCACGGACTTCGACGCGCAACGCGTGTCGGCGAAAGGCGCGGTTGCAGTGTCGTTTGCGCAGGTCCGACGCAATCGCGTCATCGGTTGATGCGACCCGCGCTGGAG
>NZ_JAWRXU010001663.1:0-238 GCF_046534895.1 Paraburkholderia sp. SIMBA_053
GGCACACGCCCGGCGACGCGGAGAGCACGCATTTTCACCGGCTTTTCCATCGCAAGGAAGTGCGTGTCCTTCATGCGGTCGCGAATCCCCGTTTGGCTGGCAGACTCGGAGAGGCGCAGGCGCTCGTGCTGGTGCCCATGGCATCGGACCGCTGGTTGCATCAGCTGGTCCATGAGCGGGCGATCCGATTCAAGCGAGAGATGCGCTTCGATTCCATTCAGTACCCTCGCCCGGGAAA
>NZ_JAWRXU010001664.1:0-237 GCF_046534895.1 Paraburkholderia sp. SIMBA_053
TGGCCATGTTGACCTGTCTGTAACAGGTAGAGAATGTCCGTAGCGGGATATCAATCCGACGTTACCATGAGAGATCACCAGCCTGCGCGAAGGACCGTTCATGGCCGAGCCCGGAAGTTCAGTGTATGAGCGCTCCGCATCTTCTGCGAACTTCCCTTGTCGTTGAGGGTTGTTCGACGCCTGCCGAGGTCGACATGACTGAGAATGGAACGCACACGTGTCGCTCAACGCTGCGCG
>NZ_JAWRXU010001665.1:0-237 GCF_046534895.1 Paraburkholderia sp. SIMBA_053
GATTCTGTAACTTTTTCTCTTCTCAAGCGAGGAGAATAAATGTCGCTTCCAATTTCAATATAGTCATCGAGAGGGTAAAGATACACACCATTAACAACAAGCTGACCCTCATTTAAAAATGTAGATGTTATTGTTACGTCTTCATCTTGAATATTCTTCATACACAAAGTCATATTACACACCTTAGCGGCACAGTCAGATTTCAACTGTATCGAGATTGGTGGAGCTGCAATCTTG
>NZ_JAWRXU010000200.1:0-374 GCF_046534895.1 Paraburkholderia sp. SIMBA_053
GTAGCAGGCGGAACTCGCACGGTGCCAGATCGATCGCCTCTCCATGCAGGGTCGTCCCAAAAGAAACTGGTTTCATCACGAGACCATCGTACGCGTAAGCTTCCGCCGTCTGCACCGTTTTGCGACGCATCAGCGCGCGTACGCGCGCCGTGAGTTCATCGAGGTCGAACGGTTTGACCAGGTAATCGTCTACGCCTGCGTCCAGTGCGCCAATACGGCTTTCCACCCCGTCCCGCGCCGTCAGGATAATCACGGAGGCACGGCCGCCCCTGTTTCGATACTCGTGAAGCAGGTCGAAACCGTCGGTCCCTGACAGGTCAGGATCGAGCATAATCAGGTCATACACTTCGCCACCCAGCGATATCGCGGCGTTG
>NZ_JAWRXU010001666.1:0-237 GCF_046534895.1 Paraburkholderia sp. SIMBA_053
GTTCTCGACGCCGGCTCGCTCGACGAAGCGCTGCACACGCTGCGCACTGCGCCGGCTGCGAGCGGCTTTCATCACACGCTCGGTTGCGCCGGAGACCCGCGCGTGTTCAGCGTTGAGGCCACCGCGCAGCGCTGCTCGGTGCAAAGCGTCGGCACGCGCGCCGGTCACGCGAACCATATGATTCACGCGGGCTGCGAAACGCAGGCGCAGATCGTCACCGAGTCGTCGCGCGACAGG
>NZ_JAWRXU010001667.1:0-237 GCF_046534895.1 Paraburkholderia sp. SIMBA_053
TGGTTTTTCCGGCACCTAAGAAACCGGATAACACTGTAACCGGTAAGCGGGTGTCAGAAGCGATATCAATTGGCAGCATGTTGAGGCTCTTGCAGTTTAAGTAAAAGTTTTCGGTTATATAAGTGAGCGCTGATTAACAGCATACCGCCCATAATTGACAGTGCTGCTTCTGCTTCATGGGACCCGAACAGAGCCGTAATCAGCAGCAAAAAGCCGCCTAACCCCAGCACAAAAGGC
>NZ_JAWRXU010001668.1:0-237 GCF_046534895.1 Paraburkholderia sp. SIMBA_053
CTGCCGTTGATTTTAGCCCACCGGGCGGATCCGACCTGGTTTAAAATCCTGCTCTCATAGCATATTCTGCCAGTCAAAAAGGCGTCCTGATGCGCTTTTTCGCGCGCAGGCAGATCCTCGGGATGCAGTTTTGAAAGCAGCTGCTCATTTGAGACCTCACCCTCAATGCCCACAATAGCATTGAAATTCCCGCAGGTGGTCACTTTTTTGGTGGCAAGGTCTATTTCATAGGTGCCG
>NZ_JAWRXU010001669.1:0-237 GCF_046534895.1 Paraburkholderia sp. SIMBA_053
GGGTGAAGGACAACCAGGGTCTCAATTCGCGCGACATCGCGATGCATATCGCGCTGCCGGAAGTGGACGGCCGCATCATCACGCGCGCGATCAGTTTCAAGGGACTCGCCTATCGTTGTCCGCATACGGAAGTCGACGTGGTCCGCTATCAGCCGGATCTCGAGCGCGTGCGTTTTCTCGCTGAACTGAGCCGCCGCTGGTGCCGGCTGCGTTCGCTCGATAACGCGGACAAGAAGC
>NZ_JAWRXU010001670.1:0-237 GCF_046534895.1 Paraburkholderia sp. SIMBA_053
CGGCACCGGTTAGGCTGCCCATCACATCACCCTGCCCAACGGCGATGTCTCGGGGCTTTCAGCAGATAGTCGCCATTGCCTGCTCCACCGGTGGCCCACAGGCACTAGCGCGACTACTGAGCAAGCTGCCGAAAGGTTTCCCTGCCCCGGTGATCATTGCGCAACACATTAGCCCAGGGTTTATTGATGGCATGGCCACATGGCTGGGCTCGCTGTGTGCGCTGCCTGTCAGCGTGG
>NZ_JAWRXU010001671.1:0-237 GCF_046534895.1 Paraburkholderia sp. SIMBA_053
CTACAAACTTAACGCTATAAACTACCCTGCAAAAAAAAGACTTCATTAAATATTCATGCAAAAACCGTTGAAATGTCATATTTCATTTTTTTGATGTATTCGTGCAGTTGCAGTAGTGCACGCTGCACGGCATACTCATACTCTGCAATCACCGAATTATGCTGAGTTAATACTGCTGAAACACTTAGAGCCGGAGCGTTTGTTGATAAATTGGCAAGAACAATACAATACTAAAAT
>NZ_JAWRXU010001672.1:0-237 GCF_046534895.1 Paraburkholderia sp. SIMBA_053
TGCGGAACGGATCATTTGCCCGTTAATGACGTGCGTTCGTGCGACGAGGTGATCAAAGCCTATCTGACGCAGATCGAAAGCGTTCAGCGTGCTGGCGGGCAGATCATTCTGATGGCGAGCCGCGCGCTCGCGCGGGTAGCCAAAGACGCGAGCGACTACGTCCATGTGTATCGGGAAGTGCTGTCGGCTTGCGACAAACCGGTCATTCTTCACTGGCTCGGCGAAGCGTTCGATCCG
>NZ_JAWRXU010001673.1:0-237 GCF_046534895.1 Paraburkholderia sp. SIMBA_053
GAGGTGGCCCCGATCGTGCGCGCCGTCGCGAGCAGGCTGGGGGTCGACCTGATCGATGTCTTCGACGTCACCAGCCGGTCCGTCACACGGCACCCCGACGGCATCCATCTCGATGCCCGCGCCAGCGCGATCGTCGCGGAGGCCGTCGCCGAAGCCCTCGTCCCGCCGACGGCGCCGCCGGTCGCCACTCACCCGGAGGGGTGATCCGCCGCCGCGAAGCCGCGTGAGAGCATGAGG
>NZ_JAWRXU010001674.1:0-237 GCF_046534895.1 Paraburkholderia sp. SIMBA_053
CGCGAGGAAGCGCACCTGGCGTTCACATCCGACTTCCGCGCGTTCGCAATCCGCGTGCCCCGCTCCGCCATCAATGCACGCCTTCTTACGCCGTTCTCGCTGCGTGCCGGGCGTTTGCCAGGCGAGGCCGGCATCGGTCACGTGTTCTCCGGCTTTCTGCGCTCGATTGCTGAAAGCGTGGAGACGCTCACGCTCGACGAGTTGCGCCCCCTCGAACTCGCGCTCGCGGAATTCCTG
>NZ_JAWRXU010001675.1:0-237 GCF_046534895.1 Paraburkholderia sp. SIMBA_053
CGTGCAGCGTCCGCGGCATAGCCGGCAAGCGGTGGCGGATGCACTCGCCGATTGCATCGGGAATGCGGCGCAGGGATAACAACCGCGCGCGGCTCATGCCCGATTGTGCCGATCAGCGCTTCATCAACTGTATCTGTGCGGTCGATGCAGCAGCGCGCAAAATCGTGATTCCTCTGGCCGCCCGCGAGTCTTAACTGATGACGCCCACCGCTTTCCTCACCGCCGATGTCCTGATCG
>NZ_JAWRXU010001676.1:0-237 GCF_046534895.1 Paraburkholderia sp. SIMBA_053
GCAAGAACGCGGAATCGGGCAAGGCAATCAATGGAGCGCGGCAGCGGCAACAGTTCGCGAAAGCCGATGCGATTCGCGCGCGGCTCCAAGAGATCGAAGCACAAAGCGGTGGACGGCTCGGCGTGTCGATCGTCGACACGACCTCGGGACTGCACGCCGGCTTGCATGCGGACGAGCGCTTTCCGATGTGCAGCTCGTTCAAACTGCTCGCCGCGGGGGCGATCCTCGCGCGTGTCG
>NZ_JAWRXU010001677.1:0-237 GCF_046534895.1 Paraburkholderia sp. SIMBA_053
GTCGGCAGCGGAGGTCGACTCGTCACCGTCTTGGTCTTCGTGTAGAAGCGGAAGGCGTCGGTGCCGTGCTGGTTGAGGTCGCCGAAGCCGCTGCGCTTCCAGCCGCCGAACGTGTAGTAGGCGATCGGGACGGGGATCGGGACGTTCACGCCGACCATCCCGACCTCGACGCGTGCCGCGAAGTCGCGGGCGGCATCGCCGTCACGGGTGAAGATCGCGACACCGTTGCCGTACTCG
>NZ_JAWRXU010001678.1:0-237 GCF_046534895.1 Paraburkholderia sp. SIMBA_053
CATCGCACATTGAATAGCCCGTATCAAACGGTTGCGACGCCGAGGAGCGCACCATGACCCTCGCGCTAACGTCGCAAGCCTTCCGACAGAACGGCGAGATTCCCGTGCAGCATACCTGCGAGGGCGCCGATGTATCCCCGCCACTCACCTGGTCCGGCGTGCCCGTGAACGCAAAAAGCCTGGCGCTGATTGTCGACGACCCTGACGCGCCGGACCCGGCCGCGCCGAAAACGACCT
>NZ_JAWRXU010001679.1:0-237 GCF_046534895.1 Paraburkholderia sp. SIMBA_053
ATGGAATATCGCGCGGTATCGCTGATTAGGTCACGAATCGACGTTGAGGTTGAACATTTTCTGTTGTCGATTCAGGCCAGATTGCTTCGAAATCGAGCCTCGCGCGAGCGTGAGCACGCGCTTTCGAAACTTGTCCTGCGGTCGGTGAACAATGGCCAAAGATCATCGCGCGGAAACCTTAGTATTGCAGACAGCGGGCGTTGGGAAGACCCTGATTGCCTCGTTGAACATCAGGAT
>NZ_JAWRXU010001680.1:0-237 GCF_046534895.1 Paraburkholderia sp. SIMBA_053
GGCGTTGTCTGGCTCCAGTTTGGCTTATTGCGATCTCGCCCCATGCCCTTTAGCCGTGATATTGCTCGCTCACTGGCACACCTCGCCCCATGGATGATGGCCGATGTATTTATCATTGGCGCATTGGTAAGCCTAATTAAAGTGGCGGGCATCGCCCAAATTGAGCTGGGCATTTCCTTCTGGGCATTTTGCGCTTTTGCAATACTGTTACTCATGACGGTGCAATCCATTGATGCC
>NZ_JAWRXU010001681.1:0-237 GCF_046534895.1 Paraburkholderia sp. SIMBA_053
GTTCTTACGCTTCGCACGGCAACCACGTGACCCACGTTCGTTGCCAGCGCTCTTGCGGTGCGCCTCACCCGCTTCACGCACCCGCGCTTCACCATGCCGTGCCAGATATTCCACGGCCGCCCAGGTGGCAAACTGTGTGTAGGCCGTAGTGCCTCACACGCCTCACTTCGGACCGATTGCGCATGCGTTCCACCCTGTAAGAGCGCTGCCCTATACGACGCGACAACCTACACACAG
>NZ_JAWRXU010001682.1:0-237 GCF_046534895.1 Paraburkholderia sp. SIMBA_053
GCGCAACGGTAGTTCTCGAGTGTCGGTCATCATGTTCTTTGAAGTGACAGCGGGTTGGTCGGGCGCGCGCGTGCATCGCGTCGCTATCGGCCCAAAGCGCGAGCGGTTTTACCGCCAAGACCAAAATCCGTATTCGGAATGTCCTTGATCATCACGCGCGTGGACTGCAACGGCACGTCAAGCACGGCGGCGCTCGTTTCGCAAAGCTGTGCGATCAGCGCTTCTTTCTGCGCGTCG
>NZ_JAWRXU010001683.1:0-237 GCF_046534895.1 Paraburkholderia sp. SIMBA_053
GAATCGCTCGGCAAGAGCGGGCACGCGCAAGTCGTCCTCGTCGACCGCTCGCCGACGCACTTCTGGAAGCCGCTGCTGCACGAAGCCGCGTCAGGTCAGATCGATCCCGCCACGCATCAGCTGCAATTCGCGGTGCAGGCGCGGCGTCACGGCTTCGAGTTCGAGGAGGGTGCGCTGCAATCGCTCGATCGCGCACAGCGTCACATCACGATCAGCGCAACGCGTGATGACAACGGC
>NZ_JAWRXU010001684.1:0-237 GCF_046534895.1 Paraburkholderia sp. SIMBA_053
TGATGCCGACCTGGTACGCAAAGGAGGTCTGGAAGATCGATCCGAAAACGTTCTGGAAGTACACAGAAGGCGCGACGCACGCGGCAAACGAGGTCGCGGTGCAGTCGGGTCAGGTCGATCTCGCTACGGACTTCGATCGCAACCGGAACGCGATGGTCGCGAAAGGCGTGATCAAGCCCGACGGCACGAAGATCGTCTGGACGTCGGACCCGTTTCCGAACGATGCGATCGTGGTGC
>NZ_JAWRXU010001685.1:0-237 GCF_046534895.1 Paraburkholderia sp. SIMBA_053
GATGGCAGACGGACACCTGCGGGTGACACGGGCCGAACGCCAGGGTCGTCCGCCAGTGGCGATCGGCCGGTTTTTCCGTAGCCTTGCCGACGCCCACGGCGCGCGCGCCATGAGCATCATCCTGTCAGGCACGGGTAGCGACGGGACAGTTGGGATTGGCCGGATCAAGGAGTGCGGTGGTATTACGCTCGCCCAGACTCCCGACGACGCCGAGTATCCGGAGATGCCGGAGAGCGC
>NZ_JAWRXU010001686.1:0-237 GCF_046534895.1 Paraburkholderia sp. SIMBA_053
TCCGCCCTTCGTCCTGCTCAGCCCGCCGATGGCCGCGTAGATGACACCGGCGACGATCGCGTAGGCGGCGACGAGAGCGGTGACGGCCATCGCGGTCTTGCCCGGCCAGACGAGGATCACCACCCCGACGACGAGGGCGAGCGATCCCCCCACGCCGATGGCGATGCGGATGCCGTCGAAGGCGGTCTTCGTGGACGTGGGTGCAGCGTGCATAGGCGTTTCCTCGAGAGTCGATCG
>NZ_JAWRXU010001687.1:0-236 GCF_046534895.1 Paraburkholderia sp. SIMBA_053
CGCGCTGTTCCTCTACGCCGGCCTGGAGGTGGACCTGCGCGCGTTGTCCGCGCAGCGCGGCCCCCTGCTGCGCTACCTGGGGACGCGCCTGCTGGCGGTGGCGGCATTCGCGGCGCTTGCGATGCATGCGCTGGCACTGCCCTGGCAGGCCGCGATGCTGCTGACCCTGGCGGTGCTGACTTCCTCGACCGGCTTCATCATCGACTCGCTGGACCGTTTCGACATGGATGCCGGGG
>NZ_JAWRXU010001688.1:0-236 GCF_046534895.1 Paraburkholderia sp. SIMBA_053
GCCACAGCCGTCTGGTTTTGCGTCGACGACGGCGTCAGCGTGTTGATCGCTGCGACGTTCGCGCCGAAGTTGCCGAGTTCGCCCGAAGCGTGCTGGTACACGCCTTCCAGGTACACGTCGGTGCGCTTGCTCAGCGAGTAGTCGCCTTGCAGCGAAACCGTGTGCCACTTCGGCGAGCCGTCGCCGTTCGAACCCGAAACCTTGCCGTCCGTGAACGTGTACGCAGCTGCCAGGCT
>NZ_JAWRXU010001689.1:0-236 GCF_046534895.1 Paraburkholderia sp. SIMBA_053
GCTAGACGCGAGAGTCTGGAAAGAGCGCTACCCGTCGATACAGGTTGTTGCGCCAGAAGGGTCCCGGGCGAAGGTGGAAGAAACGGTGCACGTCGACACGACGGACCCCGGCTTCGGCGATCCGAATGTGCAGTTCGTGACCGTTCCTGGAACGCGTGGACATGAGGCGGCGCTTGTCATACGTACTCCGAACGGTATGACACTGGTGTTGAATGATCTCGTCGGTAATATTCGCG
>NZ_JAWRXU010001690.1:0-236 GCF_046534895.1 Paraburkholderia sp. SIMBA_053
GCGTCCCCGCGCCGCCGCTGCCAAGGTCGGGCAATTGCTGCGCGACGATCGGCGCACGCCAGCCGCCAGTGCCACCGCCGTTGGCCCCGCGGTTCGCGCCCGAGTTGCCGGAGAAGCGGCTTTGCGCGCCGCCGTACACGCCGAATACGCCTTGCGCGATGTCCGGCGGCACGATCGGATCGGCGTATGACTCGACCGGCCCGCTGACGAGCGGCGGCTCAGCGGACTGCATCGGC
>NZ_JAWRXU010001691.1:0-236 GCF_046534895.1 Paraburkholderia sp. SIMBA_053
GATGCGCGGAAATAAGGCACGCCATGGGACCGGCAAACGGCCTCGATGGGATCAAGAATGCGGTTGGTGCGGGCGAGGATTGCGCACGACTTGCCCGCGGTCATCAGCGGTTGAAGAAACTCGACGGCCGCAACGGCATCCGCATATTCGTCGTCCGACCGCTTTGTCGCGACAGTGCCACCGGAACCCCTGTCCGCACGCAGAATTTTGGGGATGCGATCAGCGTTGTTACGGAT
>NZ_JAWRXU010001692.1:0-236 GCF_046534895.1 Paraburkholderia sp. SIMBA_053
TTGGCGTGGTGTTAAAAAGCCCCTGGCCTTCTGTGGGCGCGCTGGCGCTATTGTTGGTCATTGACCTGACCCTGCGCTGAGCGCTTCCGCAAGGTGAGCGGCGAAACGCCTACGCCTTTTTGGAGGCTGCCAGGGTGTAAAGAAACTCTAACCCCAGCGTGGCTGCTGCCAGCGAGGTAATGTCGCCGTGGTCGTAGGCGGGGTTTACTTCCACTAAGTCCATACCCACTAGTTCC
>NZ_JAWRXU010001693.1:0-236 GCF_046534895.1 Paraburkholderia sp. SIMBA_053
GGAGCAGGCGGGCCTGCTGCAACTCGCGCGCGACATGCAGGCGCGCGGCGCACGCGTGCTGCTGGCCGCGCCGTCCGACGTGCCCGAAGCCACGCTGCCGCTTGCCATCACCGCTCATGCGGCGCTCGATCCGATCGCTGCAATCCTGTCCTTTTACGTGATGGCCGCCGGCCTTGCGGCCGCACGCGGGCGCAATCCCGATGCGCCGCGCCATCTCAACAAAGTCACCGAAACTC
>NZ_JAWRXU010001694.1:0-236 GCF_046534895.1 Paraburkholderia sp. SIMBA_053
GGGTCACCCCCTCAGCCCTCCCACACCACCGTACGTGCGGTTCCGCATACGGCGGTTCATCAAGAACGCTGGAGGCGTTGCTGGGTGTCCAGCATCGAAACAAGCCCATGTCGGTCGAAGAAGCGTTTCGGGAAGGCTGTGCCCATGTGTGACGCGCCAGCGTTCCACCACGGCCCCTGGCCGTTGTGCGCCGAGCGCCATGCGCGATCTTCCGGCAACCCCTGCCGACGCAGCAT
>NZ_JAWRXU010001695.1:0-236 GCF_046534895.1 Paraburkholderia sp. SIMBA_053
GTGTCATCCGAGTCGGAATACTCGATGACACCGAGCGGGCGTTCGGTATCGGCATGGGCATCATCGCGCTTATCTTCTGGCTCGTGCTGACGCTGTCCGCCGTGCTTGTGGGGCTGCGCGGCGGTATCCAGACACGCGGACGGCGTGCCACGGTGTGGACCGTCGTGGGACTGAGCACGGCTCTCGTGCTGGGCAGCCTGATAGCGGTGGTGGCTACGCCGCCTCTTCTCCGTTAG
>NZ_JAWRXU010001696.1:0-236 GCF_046534895.1 Paraburkholderia sp. SIMBA_053
TCCGTATCGCAACGAGCAGGACATTTACGGCCTCGCGCTCGAGCAGAGCTGGGAGCAGTGGTTCTCGGCAAACGAGACGCTGCGCGTAGACGTCACCGCGATCAAGTCGCCGCTGCGCAGCCTCGAATTCGCGACGCTGCGCGTGAAGGACGCCATTTGCGACCGTCTGCGCGACAAGACGGGCGCGCGTCCGAGCATCGACACGGGCTCGCCCGACGCACGCGTGTTCGCGTTCC
>NZ_JAWRXU010000201.1:0-372 GCF_046534895.1 Paraburkholderia sp. SIMBA_053
GTCACCGTCCGTTTGCCGATATGCTGCGAGCCCAATCCGTCGACCGACCGCCACACTGAAACAGAAACGAGCACAAGCGTCAATCCAGTAAGCATCCTGCTGGTTGATGATTGCGAGGATGCATTGCAGTCTTTATCAACGGTGCTCGCGCTCGACGGACATTCAGTTGACACGGCCGATAGTGGCGCAGCGGCAATGCGGCGACTCAAGTCGAGCAAGCCGGATGTCGCCATCGTTGACATCTGTCTTCCTGATGCGGATGGCTTTGATATTGCAAGGGCCATCAGGCGGGACGAATCTCTTGACGACATTTACCTCGTTGCGCTCAGCGGCTATGCAGACGAGACAGACGGTAGGCGCGCGTTTGCGGCC
>NZ_JAWRXU010001697.1:0-236 GCF_046534895.1 Paraburkholderia sp. SIMBA_053
CTTGCACTTGCATTACAACCGTCAAGCAAAGAACTCGATCATTGCCTGCGCCACCGCCGATGCATCGTTTTCCATCGGAATATGTCCGGCCTTTGGAATTCTCACCAGCCTGGAGTACGGAATCTGCGAGACAAAGTACTCCGCATTTTCAACCTGCTGGAACGTATCGTCTTCGCCCCATATCAGCAACTTCGGCGTCTGCGAAACGCGCAACTGGGGCACTAGCTCGGTCGTAT
>NZ_JAWRXU010001698.1:0-236 GCF_046534895.1 Paraburkholderia sp. SIMBA_053
GTAAAGATGGCTTCGCTCGACGTTAATGCCGATTGCACCAGGTCAGTCACAGTCCGCTACTCCGGATGCGCGCGCGTGAAGTACTGGTTAATGTAGACGACGATACTGAGGCGCTACACGGCCGCTCTACCTTGCATTAGAACCTTCTGTAATGCGCTTCACAACAAAGCGCACACGCGAATGGCCTTCTCGGGGTTCGAGTTGCTTTTTTTTTAACTTTCCGGTTCGACGATGAT
>NZ_JAWRXU010001699.1:0-236 GCF_046534895.1 Paraburkholderia sp. SIMBA_053
GAGTTCATGTAACCCGGCAATACGATCACGCTTTGCTGCTCCAACGCCATACTTTTCCCCGTTTGTTTTCAGTGGTCGAAGTGCGGCATCGCGCCGCCAGCGCTATTGAATCACACGGCCCACGCCAACGCCGCGCGGATCGGCAGCCGGTTGCGGGGTCGTGCCGTCGATGCGGATCATCTGCACGTCGCCGTTGAACGTCTGACCCTGCAGCGTGTAGCCGCGCGTCGTCAACT
>NZ_JAWRXU010001700.1:0-236 GCF_046534895.1 Paraburkholderia sp. SIMBA_053
GTCATAAACGGGTACTATACTCATGAAATTTACTTCCCAATAACTGGGGTGTAGCCCCTCACAGGATAAACATTCATGATCGAACCTGAGCATCCGTCTTTCGCCCGCTGGTTCTCTGAGAGCAAAGAGGCCCCTTATGTAAGCGCAAAGAAATCTCAGGGAAACATCTTAGATATGCTTGAAGTAATGCGACCTGGCTGTGATATGTCTCGTCCGGCTTTACCAGATCTTGTCCT
>NZ_JAWRXU010001701.1:0-236 GCF_046534895.1 Paraburkholderia sp. SIMBA_053
CGCGCTGCAGGCCCTGCGCATCACCGGCGAAGTCATCACCACCCCCTATTCCTTCGTCGCCACCGCGCATTCGCTGCTGTGGAACGGCATCAAGCCGGTGTTCGTCGACGTCGATCCGGTGACCTTCAACCTCGATCCGACGCGCATCGAGGCGGCGATCACCCCTCAGACCACCGCGATCATGCCGGTGCACTGCTATGGCAATCCCTGCGACACCGCCGCGATCGAGCGCATCG
>NZ_JAWRXU010000202.1:0-371 GCF_046534895.1 Paraburkholderia sp. SIMBA_053
GGGCTTCAGATCATCCGGCGCGACGATGCGCACGAGCCCGTAATTGACGGGGCGCGGCAGCGTACGCCCATCGACGATGAGTTCGGTGCCGAAGTCGAGCACGTTGGGTACGCGCTCCTGCATGTGCGCCTGATACTGATTGCCGCGTTCGCGCATCACGTCGGCGAACAGCACGCTGCGCTGCCATGTGTCGACGGCGTAGGCGTAGCCTTGCGCGAACAGATTGCCCGGTATCGATGCGAAGGGCATCGAAGGCGCGAATGTGTCAGGTGTAGCGGCGGTCGGTTGAGACTGATTCATGGTCGCATCTGCTCCCTCAATGGGTCGCCGCCGCGGTCTCACGCGAGGCTCACATGCACACGCGATGCGCG
>NZ_JAWRXU010001702.1:0-236 GCF_046534895.1 Paraburkholderia sp. SIMBA_053
CGACGACGACACCAAGCTCGTGCGCATTGTCACGAGCGGCAAGGACTTCTGCAAAGGACGCCAGTCGCCGATGCCGCCGGCAGGCGCGAAGCCGTCGGCGGAAACGCTGCGCCGCGTCGTCGCCGCGCCGCCGCTCGCGCTCTACGATGCGCTGAAGGCGGTGCGTGTGCCGGTGCTGTCGGTCGTGCGCGGCGAGGCGATCGGCGTGGGCTGCGCGCTCGCGGGCGTTTGCGATG
>NZ_JAWRXU010001703.1:0-236 GCF_046534895.1 Paraburkholderia sp. SIMBA_053
CTGGTGCCGAGCGGAGACGTCGACGCGCTGGGCGACGCGATCCGTTCCCTGTTGACCGAACCCGATCGGCTCGCGGCGCTGAGCGCCGAGGCCCCGACGGTCGCTGCGGCGTGGAGCCCGGAGCGCTCACTCGATGCCCTCACTGCCGTGATCGCTGCGGTCGCCTCTGCGCCACCGCGTCGCTGACACCCCGCTCTCTCCTCGGTGCCGGAGCCGGCGTGACGAGGGGCTCCTCG
>NZ_JAWRXU010001704.1:0-236 GCF_046534895.1 Paraburkholderia sp. SIMBA_053
CTTTTTGTTGTTTTTACCTTTAGCATACTTCCGAAAGAACTCTCCCTCTTCAAGCGTGTGAAGAGCGAAGCCCAACCGTAAGGGGGGGGGGATGAATTTCGGCTGGGCGACAGCCCAAAAGCTTTTGTTTCCTAATCTTATATAATATAATCAGTCTTATAAAGAATAAGGACTGATAAATCAATGAAATTAGATAGCAATAATCATTCAGTGTTCTCGATGTATTACCATCTAGT
>NZ_JAWRXU010001705.1:0-236 GCF_046534895.1 Paraburkholderia sp. SIMBA_053
GTTCATTCGACACCTTCTGGTACGTATCGAAACGCTTCAGCACGGCGTCGGCGCCTTCCTGATCGTTCAGTTCGATCAGCGAGGAGTAGGTTGCCAATGCGAGACGCAGACGCAGTAGCTGGCCAGCGCTGCCTTCGAGATCCGCCACGGCGGGCGTATCGACGGTGTACATCTGTTGCAGCGACGCATTGCTCTCACGCAGCGATAACAGCCCCGCCGCCGCGCCGATCAGCAAT
>NZ_JAWRXU010001706.1:0-236 GCF_046534895.1 Paraburkholderia sp. SIMBA_053
GGCGGCCTGGTCGCCGTCTTCCTGGTCATGGATGCGCAACGCACAACTCACACCGAGGCCGAGCGCGTCACGGCGACGACCGCCGTCGCGCTCGCCACGTCACCGCTCGTGGTCGACGCGCTGGAAGCCGGTGACATCGCCGCCGCCACTCGGACGCTCGAGCCGTATGCCCTCGACGTGATCGCGGGTGCAGATCTCGACTTCGTGACGATCATGACCCCCGACGGCACGCGAGT
>NZ_JAWRXU010001707.1:0-236 GCF_046534895.1 Paraburkholderia sp. SIMBA_053
CGAGCAGACGGGAAGCGCAATACATGCCGCGATCAGCAGCGCGCTCACGGTAGGGCCTGGCGCAAAAGCGAGTCGGGATAGTGTGTTCATGATCGTATGTGAATGAGTAAGAAACCGTGACGGTACTAAACCGGATTCATCGGCCTGGCTACGATCGGGCGAAGCGCGTTACGGTCGCCGACCGATGAGCTGTGCCTTCCATTCAGTGTATGCACCACTGGGTCGTGAAAACAGGG
>NZ_JAWRXU010001708.1:0-236 GCF_046534895.1 Paraburkholderia sp. SIMBA_053
TTACGCCGACTGGTCGCCGAAATTCGACACGTCCAATGCGAAGCAAGCCGTGCTTGCGTTCAACGGCGACGTGTACGAAGGCTTCGACGCGAAGTCGCTGTCCGCATCCGATCTCGACTATGCGCAGCAGCACGTGCGCGTACTGTCGGGCCTCTACGGCCTGTTGTGATGGCTCGGTCTGTTGCAACATCTTCGGCCTATCCTGGGCACGCTCTTCGAGCGCCGGTGCGGCAAGC
>NZ_JAWRXU010000203.1:0-371 GCF_046534895.1 Paraburkholderia sp. SIMBA_053
GGCGCGACCGTTGTAGGCCGACTCATTGAGCGCGACGCCCGCAAGGATCTTCGCGTCGACGCTTGTATGCATGACGTCGAATGGTGTCTGCGCAGACGCACAGGCCCAGCCGCCACGGCGCTCGGTCAACGCGGCCTGCGCTTCGTCGTCAAGCGCTGCTGGCTGCAGCCACCCATTGCGCACCAGTAACGCCTGCAGGCTTTCCGGCGCGCCATCAACGAGCACAGATGCGAAGCCACGTGACCCCGGCGTGATGCTCTGCCCTCTTAGCGGTTGAGCCCATGTAAGGAAGCGCTGGAGGCCGCATGCGTACACGGGCCTGCCGGGAAGCTCCAGCACGAACCGCTCGCCGTGTTCTTCAACGACAAAGC
>NZ_JAWRXU010001709.1:0-236 GCF_046534895.1 Paraburkholderia sp. SIMBA_053
GACGACCAGAAGAAGAAAATGGCCGCCGGTCTGGACGATCCGAACAAGAACTACACGCTCGCCGAGCTGACGGAGCGCGGCGGCAAGGTGTACGCGGCGAACTGCGCCGTCTGTCACCAGCCGACGGGCAAGGGCGCGGGCGCGTTCCCGGCGCTCGACGGCAGCAAGGTCGCAAACGGCCCGCTCGCCGAGCATGTGAGCGTCGTCCTGAAGGGCAAGAACGCGATGCCGGCGTG
>NZ_JAWRXU010001710.1:0-236 GCF_046534895.1 Paraburkholderia sp. SIMBA_053
GCGCACAAGTAACGCTGTAGCGGCGCGTCACACTCGACGCGCATTGAACCAGCAATCCGCGCGCGGCGTCACGCCCGCGCGGACCGCGGCATAGTCTTCACGCCGCCGCGTTCACCACGCCGCGTCGCTTCTCCCACAACGCCGCCGCGAGAAACGCCAGCGCGCTCGCGAGTACCACGCCGATCATCGCGTCATTGCCGACGCTCTTCATCAACGCGCCCGCAATCAGCGGCCCG
>NZ_JAWRXU010001711.1:0-236 GCF_046534895.1 Paraburkholderia sp. SIMBA_053
GTCAATCCCGGTGCGGATCGTCTGATTGACGCGAGCGAGTGAGCGTGCCCGACGCATCGCCAACGTCCTTGCGGGAACGAGGCATGCTGCGCGCTATGCACCCGGTCCATTGCGGCTCCGAACCACGAGAGGTCCCCATCATGCCCTACGTGCCAGCCATTACGACGATGATCCGTCTCGATCACACCCACGTCGTCGCTGCATTTCATCGTTACGGCAGCGAAACTGCATGGTGG
>NZ_JAWRXU010001712.1:0-236 GCF_046534895.1 Paraburkholderia sp. SIMBA_053
GATAAGGGTTTGCGCGACGCCTTGCGGGCGGCGCTGCATCAGATACGGTTGCGGGCGGGCGGCAGGCCCGCCGTGCGGCAACGGCTTATGCGCCGCCGTGACCGCTCAAAGATCGGCGACCGACTGGCCGTCCACGCGGCCGTCGATCAGTTGCTCGGCGTGAGCCATGCACGCGATGCGCGCCTTGCCCGTGCCGTCGAACGGAAACAGATACTGCAGGCGGAACACGCGGCCCT
>NZ_JAWRXU010001713.1:0-236 GCF_046534895.1 Paraburkholderia sp. SIMBA_053
CGCCCGCCACGCCCCCTTCGCAGTAGCGGCTCAGCGCGAGTCGACGAACGCCGCGATCGATCCGGGCGTCAACTGCGGCGTGGTCGCCCCGCGGTGCTGAGCCACGACGGCTCCTGCCGCGCAGGCTCTGACCAGGGCGTCCTCGATCGCCATTCCCTGGGCGAGCGCCGCGGCGAGCGCACCGCAGAAGGCATCGCCGGCTCCCGTCGTGTCCACCGGATCGATCCGGAAGGCGG
>NZ_JAWRXU010001714.1:0-236 GCF_046534895.1 Paraburkholderia sp. SIMBA_053
GTCGTAGTCGGTCACGATCACGAATCGGGGGTTGTACTTGACCACCACCGGGGAGGTGCTCAGCTCATGGAGTTCAGCCAGCGGATCCCCGTCCGTCTCCCGGAAGTAGACCACGTTCTTCTGGGCTACCTCGCGCGTCGGATCTGCTGCGACGTTGAGCGACGTGCCGTTGCGCAGGCGGGTCACGTTTCCACGAGGCTTGCCGTATGCAAGCAGCAGGTCGAAGATGAACTCGC
>NZ_JAWRXU010000204.1:0-371 GCF_046534895.1 Paraburkholderia sp. SIMBA_053
CTGGAGTGCTGGGCGCGTTCGAGACTGACGAAGAAGCTCAATCGGCAGGTCTTTCATGGTGTCGCGCGTGGATTGATAGCCATGGCTAACTCGTATCGTGGCACGTCGAACCAAATCGAACACAGTAAGCCACACGCTGGCCGCCTCGCGGGCACTCCTTGCTCGTCTGGAAGCAATGGGGCAGGGACAAGGCCTTTTCGACCGATCCAACGCCCGCGTTGCTCAACGATGTCGGACTACAGTGGCCATTCGCGGGGGCGAATGCCCTAGCGAGTTCTCGGCCATTGCCGACATTCGGCCATGCTGGGTTCTACGTCAGCAATGCGGCCGTTTGCTGACGGTGGCGAGATCGAGCAGCCGGAAGGCAGTTT
>NZ_JAWRXU010001715.1:0-236 GCF_046534895.1 Paraburkholderia sp. SIMBA_053
CAGATCGTAGGCTTGCGCGGCGGCCAGCAATTCGATGGCGACGATGCGGCCCGCGTTATCGACGATCTCCAGCGCCTTCAGCGCAGCGGGCGTTGCGTGGCACAGGTGGTCTTCCTGCAAGCCCGATGTGATGCCGCCGTCGAGACTCGCGGGCAACGCAAGGCGCCGGTTCTGCGCGACCAGCGAGGCCGCCGTGTACTGCGCGATCATGAAGCCGGAGCAGGTGCCGCCAGGCT
>NZ_JAWRXU010001716.1:0-236 GCF_046534895.1 Paraburkholderia sp. SIMBA_053
GGCGGTTGAATGGGGAGTGCCTGTGGCCGTGTGCGGCAGCTCATCCTCGAATAGCCGCCGCTCGAAGTCCGCGGCTGGCCGACCGGAAGGGGCGACTGCGGCCTCATGAGGACTGTCGGGACGTTCCCCAGAGCGAGCGCCCGTCGAAGCATCGCCGCATCGACCGACGATTCGGTTTGCGCATGCCTTATGTCCGGTGACGGCTTCCTTCTCATCGTGTCTTCAACGGTTATACG
>NZ_JAWRXU010000205.1:0-371 GCF_046534895.1 Paraburkholderia sp. SIMBA_053
TATACGGCTCGAAGTAGGCGTAATAGATGCGGTCGAAATCGGGCGTGTGATCGATGGTGAGCACGCGGCCGTCGTACGAGGTCGGCACGCGAAACCAGTTCACGCGGTCATAGCTCGCGCACGCCTGATAGTTGCGCCAGCCGTCGGCGAAGGCGCAGTCGGCGGCGTTCTCGAACGTCATCACGCAGCGCTCGCCGCGCGCGCCCGACAGGCGGAAATAGAACCACTGCGCAAAGTCGGCGTGGCTGTCCGGACGCACGCGCAAGCGGATGTTGTCGGCCTGCGCACAGGACAGGACTTCGATCGCGCCTGCGTCGAAATTGCTCGTAATGGATAGCGTCATGTTGGTATTCCTGCTGGTTCGGCGCGGC
>NZ_JAWRXU010001717.1:0-236 GCF_046534895.1 Paraburkholderia sp. SIMBA_053
CACCGGTCGAGGCCGCAGCTTCAATGGCACCTGCGCTACGGGCGGGGTAGCCCACCTTCTTCATCAACGGAATGGTCAAAGAGCCTGTCGATACCACGTTACCGGCCGAGGTGCCGTTAATCATCCCCATCAAGCCAGAAGCGAAGATGGCGACTTTCGCCGGGCCACCCCGGGCGCGGCCTGCAGCAGCAAAGGCGAAATTGACGAAGTAGTCACCCACTTTAGACGCCTGCAAG
>NZ_JAWRXU010001718.1:0-236 GCF_046534895.1 Paraburkholderia sp. SIMBA_053
TGTTTCGGCGCCAAACCTGCGCCGTCAATCAAGCTCGCTACGAACTCGACCATGTACAAGCGGATGGCCGATGACATGGACATCAACTGCGGCGACATCATGGACGGCACCGTAAGCGTGGAGCAGAAGGGCGAAGAAATTTTCCGGATGATCCTCGACGTTGCGTCGGGCCACAAGAGCAAGAGCGAAGCGCTTGGCGTTGGCAACGAGGAATTCGTGCCCTGGATGATTGGCGC
>NZ_JAWRXU010001719.1:0-236 GCF_046534895.1 Paraburkholderia sp. SIMBA_053
CGCTCGTCAACGGACCGAGCGGCGTGGTGTAAGCCGGTTAGCCTAAAAAGAAACGCTCAAGTCCAAAGCCCTGCCTCGCAAGACGGCAGGGCTTTTTTTATGCGCCGTTCCCGGGCTGCGGCAAATGGGCACGGGCGCCGGCTACGGGAGAAGGGTCGGCGTACCGCACGCGAGCCAGTGGTTTGTGCGGCATGGCGCCGGTAGACGCAAAGCGGCACCTGGGATCGAGGTGCCGC
>NZ_JAWRXU010001720.1:0-236 GCF_046534895.1 Paraburkholderia sp. SIMBA_053
GTTTTTAAGGGCTGCTTTTAAAGACTGCTTTAGTGATAGCCTTCGCCCACTTTCACCTTGCCGCGGAACACCCAGTAGGTCCAAGCGGTGTAGGCCAGCACGATAGGAATCACGAATAGGAAGCCGATTAACAGAAACAGCTGGGACTCCGGTGCGGACGAGGCATCCCAAATCGTATAGTTAGGCGGCACAATCACCGGCCACTTGCTGGCAATCAGCCCCAGGTAGGTAAATAG
>NZ_JAWRXU010001721.1:0-236 GCF_046534895.1 Paraburkholderia sp. SIMBA_053
CCCAGAGGTCCGGGTCCCCGGCCTGGACCCCTTCGGACCAGATCGGGAAGATCCCCGGACCGCTGTAGCCTTCCTTGCTGCCGATGTAGACCGAGTCCCCCGGGGCGATCTCCGCGGCCGTTGCGGCGCTGACGCCCACGGGTGCGACGAGCGCGCCGAGGGCCAGCAATGCACCCGCGACCCATCCCGCCGACCGAGTCGACCTCCTCGACGGCATCGCGGCCGTCATGCGAGGC
>NZ_JAWRXU010001722.1:0-236 GCF_046534895.1 Paraburkholderia sp. SIMBA_053
AGCCGAATTCTGCGACTATTAAGTCAGTTGAGAAACTACCGTTAGCAACTGTTCAACGGCCACCGGCTTCTGAACGTAAGCGTCAAAACGGGGCCCGTGCGGGTCTGTCGGCGGTGGGCCGTCGCAGAGAAGGATGACAGGAAGGCCTTTACCCGGGTGGGCGTGCCGGAGCAATTTAGAGAGGCCGGGACCATCTAACATCTTCCCGTCCGTGATAACGACGTCCGGAAGCCTTC
>NZ_JAWRXU010001723.1:0-235 GCF_046534895.1 Paraburkholderia sp. SIMBA_053
CGAATATCCTCGCGCGCCACCACCGTCAGCCCCGCATCCGCGATCGCGGCAAGCAACCATTCGCGCGTGCGCAATCCGAGATGCTCGGCAAAATCCGACAGAATCAGCCAGCCCTCGCCGCCCGGCGACAGATGTTCCGACAAGCCCTTGAGGAAACCGAGCAGCATGCGGCTGTCCGGATCGTAGACCGCATATTCGATAGGCGAAGCAGGCCGCGCCGGCACCCAAGGCGGAT
>NZ_JAWRXU010000206.1:0-371 GCF_046534895.1 Paraburkholderia sp. SIMBA_053
GTCCAAAGCGTCGAGCCGGTTCCGGAAGAAGACGGCGAGCCAGCGCCGCAAATACCCGTTGAACCTCCACCAGAATATAGTGTTCAGCCGGCTCCCGTCGAATAGCGGGACACTTCGCTATCTCGGCAAAGGCTTGCGGATCCAACCGGTCGATGCAACCGGTCGATGCTGCAAACTGACGAAATCGTTCGAGAGGCGTTTCATAGTCGAGGCGCTTCCTCGGACGCTCGTTTAAAAGCTCGGCGGGACTGCGGTCAGCTGAGCCGACTAGAATGAATAGTTAGCCACGACCCTAACGGGACCAGCCATGGACCTTCCCTCGGTCCCGCGAGCACGGAAACGAACAGCCTGGCCAAGCCGGATCGGTGTGT
>NZ_JAWRXU010001724.1:0-235 GCF_046534895.1 Paraburkholderia sp. SIMBA_053
GCGTTTTTTGACAAGACCGTTGGCGCCGGCGCGCGGCGAAACGCGCTTATTCTGAGTGAAAGGTGACGGGACGTGGCAAACGGGATCGATCGTGCATCACCTGCAGACTGGCCGTATCCGCCGCTCGTCGCGCATCGCTGCGGCGGCACGCTTGCGCCGGAGAACACGTTAGCGGGCTTCGACGCCTGCGTGCGTTACGGTTACCGCATGGTCGAATTCGACGCCAAGCTTTCCG
>NZ_JAWRXU010001725.1:0-235 GCF_046534895.1 Paraburkholderia sp. SIMBA_053
CCACCGCCGCCGTCGCGCGTTATACGAGCGGAGTCGGCGGCATCCGGCGCATGCTCGCTCGCATCGTTACCCGTCACGACGATGGGCCGTCGCATGCCCGTGCGACGCGCGGCATTGCGCCTGCGCGCGTTGAGCGCCGCGAGCTTGCGCGCGAGCTGCGAACCGCGCATCGCCGCTTGCTGCGTGCGCGCATAGCTGAACGTAATCGTGCCGCGATACAACACCGCGAAGCGCG
>NZ_JAWRXU010001726.1:0-235 GCF_046534895.1 Paraburkholderia sp. SIMBA_053
TCTCGAGGCCCGCCGGAATGATGCCCGCGGCGATGATGCCGGCGACCGCGTCGCCGCCTTTCACCACGTCGTCGAAACTGGCCATGATGACCTGCGCCGTTTGCGGTTTCGGAATCAGCTTGACGGTGACTTCGGTGACGATCGCGAACATGCCTTCGCTGCCGATCAGCACGGCGAGCAGATCGAGGCCGGGCGCGTCGGGTCCGAGCGAACCGAATTCGACGATCTCGCCTTC
>NZ_JAWRXU010001727.1:0-235 GCF_046534895.1 Paraburkholderia sp. SIMBA_053
CGGACAGACGTATTGCAAAGCCGCGCCTGCTGCCGTTTCGCCAAACCTTCCATCAACGAAAAGACGATGACGAAACAGGCAAAGATCTCAATTCACTCCCGATGATATCAGGAAACTGTCCATCGTACCAGGGGTTTAGGGATTACGCCAGGCCGCCGCGGCAGTTCACGCGCTCGCGTCGTCCAGTTCCCGGATGTCGCTGCCCGTCAGCGTCAGATGAACAGCGGCGACGAGG
>NZ_JAWRXU010001728.1:0-235 GCF_046534895.1 Paraburkholderia sp. SIMBA_053
CTAGATGGCATCAGTATGACTGAATTGGGTTTCGACTCGCCGGTGTTGACCGTGGGCGAGCTGGTAATACGAGAGCCTGGCGCTGCCGTTCCCATGTTAGAAACCTTCGAAGCGGAAGGTAGCATCATCAACGCACTCAGCCTGAGCGATATTACCTTCCGGCTAGAGGGCAGCCTAGCAGATGAGTTAGCCGCTGAGCTTGAGAGCCAAGCACTAGCCGGTGTTCTCTCCATTG
>NZ_JAWRXU010000036.1:0-1524 GCF_046534895.1 Paraburkholderia sp. SIMBA_053
GAATGAAAGGGACTTCCCCGTCCCGAATCAAGCGCCCGTTGCGGGTAACGGCATCAAAGTGCCACGATGGGGTTCTCACGCTCCATCAGCTCACTCGAAAGGGGAAGTCCATGGCAATCGTAACTCTCGGAATTGATCTGGCCAAGAACGTCTTTGCCTTGCACGGAGTCGGACCGACCGGCAAGCCCGAACTGGTTCGCCCGGAAGTCCGCCGTAGCCGGTTGCTTGAGGTTGTGGCGTCCTTGCCGCCCTGCCTCATCGGCATGGAAGCCTGCTCCGGTGCGCATCATTGGGCGAGAGAGTTTCAGAAGCTGGGTCATACGGTTCAGCTGATGGCGCCCAAGTTCGTGGCGCCGTACAGGATGTCGGGCAAACGTGGGAAGAACGATGCTAATGACGCTGCGGCGATCTGCGAGGCCGTAACACGGCCCAATATGCGCTTTGTTCCGATCAAGACGATCGATCAGCAAGCAGACCTGTTTGTTCACCGGGCGCGTCAAGGATACATTGAAGAACGCACCGCCCTGATCAACAGGATCCGCGGGCTCCTCAGCGAACTCGGGATCGCGCTGCCGCTCAAGATAAGTGCTATGCGCCAGGAAGCTCTCGCTGTACTGGAGGATTTGCCAGGCTGGTGCAACACTGCAATCGGAGACATGTTGAGCCATCTCGGTCGCCTGGACGAACGCATCAGCGAGTACGACAAACACCTTGTGTATATAGCGAAACAGAATGACCGAGCGCGCCAGTTGATGAAGCTCGCCGGTGTGGGGCCCACAACCGCGACAGCCATAGTGGCCAGCATCGGGAATGGGCACGACTTCAAGAATTCGCGGCAATTCTGTGCGTGGTTGGGGCTCACGCCAGGGCAGCACAGTTCCGGGGGCAAAGCCAGACTCGGAAGTATCACAAAGACCGGCGACAGCTACCTTCGAACGTTACTCGTCATGGGTGCGAGATCACTTCTCATGAAGGCGGCAGCTCATTCAGATCCCGTTAGCCGCTGGGCTCTGCAACTGAAACAGCGAAGAGGGTTCGGTCGTGCCGTAGTCGCCATTGCGGCAAAGAACGCGCGGATGTGCTGGGCGGCACTTCGCCTGGGCGACGCCTTCAAGGTTCCGGTCTAGTTACTCATTCGCTGAATATCCGGGTAGCTATGACGTTGTTTGTTGTGTAGTAAGGCCAGCACGATGTGACGTGCAGTTGTCGATGTGTAAAGAGGTTGGACCTGCGCTGAGGAATGCTCGCTCATGTTGTTGGGTGTAACTGGCACTGTTGTAGCCTGATCCCCGATCTACGACTGGAGTCTTCGGCGCGCGCCTTTCATCAGGGACCACTGCCCGTTTGTGGCAGTACAAATGTCCGTTTGTAGACACGCCGTCCATATACCTCGAGCTCGTCGCGTAAGTGGTGGCGCCGTACATCGCAAATAATAATGTCGCACCTGTCGACGTCGATCAGGTGCGGTGGATTGTTGCTTGCTAAAAGTGGGAAAGTCCTTGTAGACAACATGAAGACCGCCGT
>NZ_JAWRXU010001729.1:0-235 GCF_046534895.1 Paraburkholderia sp. SIMBA_053
CGGTGCTCTCTTCGCTTGGCCTGGAGCTAGCGGGATTGATGCACCAGCTTCCTCAGGTGACGCATGTGCGGGCGGGTATGCAGCGTGATTTGCCCAGGCTGATGCTGGACATCGACCACACCGCGCTGAGCGATGTGGGGCTTTCCGCGCAGAATTTGGCAGAGCAGGTAGGGGCGGCGCTAACCGGTCAGCCTGCGGGCATGCTGTTAGAAGACACGCAACAGCTGCCGGTGCG
>NZ_JAWRXU010001730.1:0-235 GCF_046534895.1 Paraburkholderia sp. SIMBA_053
GTTACGAACCAACGAGTTACAGGCCGAATTGGTCAGAATGCGCTGCGACGTTATGCTTCAGCGAAATATATGGCGTGAACAGCAGCAACAAACATTGCACGACAATAAATTATTACTGCTGGCATTGTTTTATGCCGGGGTTGTAAATGCCAGCACCAGTGCCGAGCTGCAGAGATCGGTGCACGACGGTCAGTGTGATCCGCTGACCCAGACGCTTAACCGCAATATTATGCAT
>NZ_JAWRXU010001731.1:0-235 GCF_046534895.1 Paraburkholderia sp. SIMBA_053
CCGATAAAGCCGACGGCGTGCGAGTCGTCGACCATCACGAGCGCGCCGTAGCGGTCGGCCAGATCGCAGATGCCGGCGAGGTCGGCGATGATGCCGTCCATCGAAAATACGCCGTCTGTCGCGATGAGCTTAAAGCGTGCGCCGGCCGCGTCCGCCTCTTTCAGTCTGGCTTCGAGGTCCGCGAGATCGTTGTTCTTGTAGCGAAAGCGCTTGGCCTTCGAAAGCCGCACGCCGT
>NZ_JAWRXU010001732.1:0-235 GCF_046534895.1 Paraburkholderia sp. SIMBA_053
GGCGAGGATTCGGGCATCTGGGAGAACTCCGCTGCTGCCTTCGCCGCCGCACACGCGGCGGGCGCCGAGTATGTCGAGACCGACTGCCAGGTCACGGCGGATGGCGATGTGGTGCTGTTCCACGACTCGACACTCGAGAGGCTCGTCGGTGACACGCGAGCAGTGCGGGACGTGCGCACGCGGGAGCTACGCGAGATCCTCTCCGCCCACGGCGGACTGCTCACGGTGGCGGAGG
>NZ_JAWRXU010001733.1:0-235 GCF_046534895.1 Paraburkholderia sp. SIMBA_053
TTCCTTGCGGATCTCCAGCGAGAACACCACGCGCCGGCCGTCGTCGAACTCGAACGAGACCAGGGTGTGGGCGATCGCCGGACCCATCCAGTACGACAGCGCCAGGTCCGCGCCAACCAGGTGGTCCAGGTCATAGCTGCGCGTTTCCCAGCGCGGCTGCGCGCTGCCGTCGGCACGCCAGTGGAAATCGCGCACGTTGCGCAGGGTCACCCGCGAACCCTCGACCTCGGCCTGC
>NZ_JAWRXU010000207.1:0-369 GCF_046534895.1 Paraburkholderia sp. SIMBA_053
CAGCTTCAGCCGGTGGTCGTCGACCCGGCATCGAACTGGCCGCTCTTCGCAGAAAAAGCGCGTCAACTGATCACGCAGGAAAAATGCGCGGTGGTGTTCGGCTGCTGGACTTCCGTGTCGCGCAAGTCGGTGCTGCCGGTCTTCGAGGAACTCAACGGCCTGCTGTTCTACCCCGTGCAGTACGAAGGCGAAGAGATGTCGCGCAACGTGTTCTACACGGGCGCCGCGCCGAACCAGCAGGCGATTCCCGCAACCGAATATCTGATGAGCGCGGAAGGCGGCGGCGCGAAGCGCTTCTTCCTGCTCGGCACCGACTATGTGTATCCGCGCACGACGAACAAGATCCTGCGCGCGTTCCTGAAGTCGAAG
>NZ_JAWRXU010001734.1:0-235 GCF_046534895.1 Paraburkholderia sp. SIMBA_053
GTAGTTGAGCAGCTTGGAGGTGTTGCGCTCGCGCTGGGCCTGCGCCTTGGCCTCGGCGTAGGGCACGCGCTCGGCATAGGACAGGCCGAAGCCCATGCCGATGCGGGTCATCACCCGGCGCGACCAGGGGAAGCCGTAGAAATAGCCCTTCATGTAGGCGTCGATCTGCCAGAAGTCGGGCTGGAAGCCCTTCTCCAGGTGGCGGACGATGCCGGCATAGCCGATGAAGTCGATC
>NZ_JAWRXU010001735.1:0-235 GCF_046534895.1 Paraburkholderia sp. SIMBA_053
GCGCGTGCCGGGCGCAGTCCTCAGCCAACGGTTGGTTGCGTAGCCAGTCGGTTGCGTGTGTGCTGAGCGCAAGCTGATGAACGTCGTAGAAGTGTCGCGATATGCGCTGGCCGCCGTGACGCAGCTCGCCACGGCGTTCATACCATTGGCACAGACCATGTACGATAACTATCTTGTCCCAGAAGGTGCGCTCGGGCTGGACGGTGGTTACCTCTGCAACGTCAAGGTTGAGATG
>NZ_JAWRXU010001736.1:0-235 GCF_046534895.1 Paraburkholderia sp. SIMBA_053
GCGGCCCCGCAGCCATTGCGCGAGCTTGCGATGACGCGCGGCATCGGCAGGATCGAGCCGCGCTGCGCGTTGCAGTACGGCGATCGCCGCGTCCACATCGCCGCTCGCATGCAGCAGCGTCGCGAGACTGTCGTGACTGTCGACGCGGTTCGGATCGAGCGCGATCGCACGACGGAACGCGGCAATCGACTCGTCCGCGTTGCCTCGCCCCGCCTGCGCACGCGCGAGATTGCTG
>NZ_JAWRXU010001737.1:0-235 GCF_046534895.1 Paraburkholderia sp. SIMBA_053
GACGCCGCTTTCGGTTACCTGTTCATCTTGTTGATTCAGCTGGATTTCGTCCTGATCGCGTTGCAGAGTTTCCGCGCTGGCAAAGCGGTTTTTGATCAGTTTGACGGCCGGCATCGACATCAGTAGCAGCAAAAAGAATATGGCGCCCAAGGCATCAGCGGTCAGTGCTGCGGTATAAAGTGATGAATCCAGAAAACCGGTAGCCTGTGCTGTGGCAACAAAGTTGACGCTGCCG
>NZ_JAWRXU010001738.1:0-235 GCF_046534895.1 Paraburkholderia sp. SIMBA_053
GTGACTGCACATCGCTTCGAAGCGCGCGTTGACTGCACGCTCCTTGCCGCGGCCGACCTTGTCCACGGCGGTCTTCATGTTGTCATAGATGCCGCGCCGGGGCACACCGCCGAATGCGGCGAATGCGCGGGCATGCGCGTCGAACAGCATCTCGTGACTCTGGGTGGGATAGGCGACGAGCCAGAACGCGCGGCTGGCATTGAGTTTGACGTGAGCGACCTCAAGGCGCCGCCGC
>NZ_JAWRXU010001739.1:0-235 GCF_046534895.1 Paraburkholderia sp. SIMBA_053
TGGTGGCGGACGATCGCCACCAGCCAGCGTCCTGCTCCTTGCGCCACTGGATAACGGCGACGCAGGGCATCGGCAGCACGCCGCGCATCGAGGGCCGCGTTGATTTTATCCTGCCAGCTCATAGTGCTGCCGCGTTGTAATATTCGTCAGTGTCCGGGGTCATCAGTGCCTGTTCCAGACGCTGCTGTTGTTCGTTATCGCCCGCCAGCACGGCAGTTTGCTGCGGATTTAGCCC
>NZ_JAWRXU010001740.1:0-235 GCF_046534895.1 Paraburkholderia sp. SIMBA_053
GTCTGGCGACCGCCCGGAATCAAGGGCTCGAACGGGTCGAGGGCGACGCCTTCTGCTTCCTCGACGGTGACGACTGGATGCAGCCGCGCCGGCTCGAGGTGCTGGTGTCGCGGTTGCGCGAGCTGGACTGCGACTTCCTCCGCACCGACCACGTCACGGTCACCGGGTCGCACCGGGCGCTCGTGCGTGCCCCGCACCCGTGGCGCGAACGCGTGCTCGTTCCGAGGGCGGCGAT
>NZ_JAWRXU010001741.1:0-235 GCF_046534895.1 Paraburkholderia sp. SIMBA_053
GGCGGTGGCGCAAGCGGCGATGGACTCGGGCGTGGCGACGCGGCCGATCGCCGACATGGACGCCTACCGCGACCAGCTCAGCCAGTTCGTCTACCGCACCAGCCTGATGATGAAGCCGGTGTACGACGCCGCGCGCGCCGACAAGCAGCGCGTGGCCTACGCCGAGGGCGAGGAGGAAGTGGTGCTGCGCGCGGTGCAGAGCGTGATCGACGAGGGCCTGGCGCATCCGATCCTG
>NZ_JAWRXU010001742.1:0-235 GCF_046534895.1 Paraburkholderia sp. SIMBA_053
ATGTACAGATCCATGACGACAAGCTCGCATTTGACACGCTGCGCCTCGGCGAACAACTCCGATGAGTCCGTTGCCTTCCCAACGATCTCGATATTTGGAAACCCCGACATCAGATTCTCCATCGCGAGTAGGACCAGCGGATGGTCGTCGGCGATGATGGTGCGGATTGGCAGTGTCACATCCTTTCTGATATTCACGCGTGGTCGCTCCCTGTGCTCTGTAGCTTGGTATTGAT
>NZ_JAWRXU010001743.1:0-235 GCF_046534895.1 Paraburkholderia sp. SIMBA_053
GTGGAGATCATGCCGCCAATGGTGGCGCGATTGGATGTCGATAGCTCAGGGGCGAAAAACAGCCCATGGGGCTTTAGCGCGGCGTTTAGCTGGTCTTTGACCACGCCTGCCTGTACCCGCACCCGGCGGGCAGCCACATCGATCTCAAAAATTTGGTTCATGTGGCGGGAGACATCCACCACGATGCCATCGGTCAGCGACTGGCCGTTGGTGCCGGTGCCGCCGCCCCGCGGGG
>NZ_JAWRXU010001744.1:0-235 GCF_046534895.1 Paraburkholderia sp. SIMBA_053
GTGCCATTTGAGGATGCCCGATTTCCAGAACGGCACGGCCAGCGCAATGCGCAGCACAAGTTGCACGAACCACGGTTGCGCGAGCCGTTCGACGAGGCGTTGCGCGCGCACGATTGCATTCGCGACGATGCGCGGGAAGGACAGTCGTGTGTCTTGTCGAGTCGACATCTTGATTACTCCCCCTGTTGGATGCCGGTAAACACGCCAGCTGAAATCATCGCTGCCAGATTGGCCG
>NZ_JAWRXU010001745.1:0-235 GCF_046534895.1 Paraburkholderia sp. SIMBA_053
GCCGAAGAGCTTGCGATAATCGGTTGCGAACTGGCTCATGTGCCAGAAGCCCCACGCGGCCGCCACGTCCTGCACCGAGCGCGAATCGCGCGATGCGTTGCACAGATCGCGCCGCGCGCCGTTCAATCGGATTGCCCGCACATAAGTAGCGGGCGCCATGCCGAGCACGTCCTGAAAGCAGTATTGCAATGTGCGTCGGCTCACATGCAGACGCTCGCACAACTCCGGCACGCTG
>NZ_JAWRXU010001746.1:0-235 GCF_046534895.1 Paraburkholderia sp. SIMBA_053
CGCTGCGCTGCTTCAAGCCCTCGCCCGCCGCGAGCAAAGCATGACGCAGCGCCTCGACCCCCTCGCCGGTAACACTCGACAGCGGGAACTGCGCTGCCCCGGCATAAGGCCCGGGCGCCAGCAACTGTGCAATCTGCACCTGCACTTCGGCCACGCGCACCGGCGCAACCCGGTCGCACTTGCTTATTGCTACCAGTGCCAGGGGAATGCCCAACAACTCAATGATCGCCAGGTG
>NZ_JAWRXU010001747.1:0-235 GCF_046534895.1 Paraburkholderia sp. SIMBA_053
GCCAAGGCACGCGGAACAACGAGCAGGACAAGTGAGCGGCACATCAAGGAGACCCCTGGAATGAGCGATACGACGCAAGCGGCTGCACCGGGAACAACAAGCGGCTTCAAGCCGAAGAAATCCGTGGCCCTGTCGGGCGTGACGGCGGGCAACACCGCGCTGTGCACGGTCGGCAAGACGGGTAACGACCTGCACTACCGCGGCTATGACATTCTCGATCTCGCGGGCGCCTGCG
>NZ_JAWRXU010001748.1:0-234 GCF_046534895.1 Paraburkholderia sp. SIMBA_053
CAGCTACAGCTGGCTGCGCAGGCTGCTGAGCGTCACGGTGAGCTGACTGAGACAGAAGCAGAACCGGCGCAGGCAGTAGCGGGACAAGATGCGCCTTCATTGCAAGATGTTTCTTCTTCGCAACAGGCTTCTTCCGGGCATGAGACTGCCGGGCAAGCCGTGCCTATGCATGGCAAACCTCAGTACGAATATGCGGTGATCGATCCGGCGAGCTTGCCTGAGTTTGATGAAGAT
>NZ_JAWRXU010001749.1:0-234 GCF_046534895.1 Paraburkholderia sp. SIMBA_053
GGTTATCAAAGCTGACGCTGCCGGGAAACTCCCAGGCGCACCATTTCAGCTGCGGGCTGGCATACAGCGGCAGTGCTGCAATGAAGCAAGCTGGCAAGAGCGGTAATCTCAGCATGGTGTATGCGTCTCCGTAATGTGTTTAATTGCTGGTAAAAATATCCTGCAAACGGCACAGATGTTCACACCTGGAAAATACGGTATATCAGTATATGACGTTAGCACCTGTGTCGCATT
>NZ_JAWRXU010001750.1:0-234 GCF_046534895.1 Paraburkholderia sp. SIMBA_053
GTGGAATCGCTTAAAGCCGTAGGTAAAAGCCAGCTCCCTGTATTTGGTGTCGACGCACTGGATGTAGCACTGAGTATGATCAAAAAAGGTGAACTGGCCGGTACGGTACTCAATGATGCCCAGAACCAGGCCAAAGCGACGTTTGAACTGGCACGTAACCTTGCCAACGGCCGTTCGGCAACGGAAGGCACCCACTGGAAAGTGGTGAACAAAGTGGTTCGCGTTCCTTACGTC
>NZ_JAWRXU010000208.1:0-368 GCF_046534895.1 Paraburkholderia sp. SIMBA_053
GGATACATATTTTTTAATCGTTATTAACTACCCAATCACTAATTTCCGAGATAGACAAACCAGATTTCTTTAAGTGTTTAATTGTCTCAATTCTTTGAACCGACGCTTCTCGTGGATATCGTCGTGTTAAATTTTCATCTGATTGTTCAAATGGAATTAAACCAGCTTCTGTGTAGTATTTTAACGTACTGTATCTCGAATCTGTTATTCGAGATAGTTCTCCGATAGATACATATTCAGATTGTAGAATATCCTCTAATGAACGTCTTCTTGACACTACAATCCCTCCAATTAACCTACGGACGCAATAATCGTAGTAATTGTGTGTGATATACTATCTATCATGGCAAAAATTTCTTTATTTTTCG
>NZ_JAWRXU010001751.1:0-234 GCF_046534895.1 Paraburkholderia sp. SIMBA_053
GTGATCGAGAACGGTCTGCGCAACCGCATGCTGGACGGCGGCTTCCTGGGTGAGTTCGACGGTGACCGCGGTCACCTTGCCGAGTGCGCTGAGTTCGCGCTGACTGCGCGCGAGCCGCTCGCCGTCGATGTCCCATAGCGCGACCGATGCACCCGAGTTCAGCGCCCGTTGCGCCACTGCATAGCCGATGCCGCGCGCGCCGCCCGTGATGGCGACAACGCGTCCTTCCAGATC
>NZ_JAWRXU010001752.1:0-234 GCF_046534895.1 Paraburkholderia sp. SIMBA_053
GACCCTGCACGATGATCCGGTTCGGCACGTCGTTCAGCGTGTGGCCGATCTCGCGCAGAATGTGGCGCATGTACGGCTCCACCTGATCTCTCGCGGTCGCGAACATCGGCCGCTTCTGCGAGTCGACGATCTCGATGCGCAAGCCGGTCAGCGTCGAGTCGATGCGAATCTGCTGCTTGAACTGGCGCAGCACCGGATTCGCTTCGATCGCGGCCATCAGCTTCACCTGCAAGT
>NZ_JAWRXU010001753.1:0-234 GCF_046534895.1 Paraburkholderia sp. SIMBA_053
CCGGCCTGAACCTGAACGCGCAAGACCCGCTGATGCTCGGCACGCCGAGCGTCACAGCGGCCACGACGAACGCGGGCACGCTGACCACGCCTGGCGCGACGATCACCAACACGGCGTCGGGCACGAACAAGGACAACTACACCGTCACGTTCACCAGCGCGACGGCCTACACGGTGACCGACACGACGCTCGGCACCTCGACGACCGGCACCTACACGGCCGGCTCGCCGATCT
>NZ_JAWRXU010001754.1:0-234 GCF_046534895.1 Paraburkholderia sp. SIMBA_053
GTATAGTATCAACCACAGGCTCCTGCAACGCTGGCGTTTCTAAATCAGAGCCATGCTCAGTGGTAGTTTCAGCAGAAACTTCAGCTTCAGCTTGCTCTGTGTCAGGGTTAATTGTGCTATCTATAGCAGTATGTTCAATATTCGCTTCTGAATCGGGAAGTTCAACCGGTAATGCTGGAGCCGGCGCAGGTTCTACCGGCATACGTACCGGCGACTCAGGTTGTCTCTGTGATG
>NZ_JAWRXU010001755.1:0-234 GCF_046534895.1 Paraburkholderia sp. SIMBA_053
GGTTCAGGCTGTTGCCGCGTCCGCCGCTAGCGGCACGGCCGCGCGCGCACGGCGTGCATCGAGCACGCGACGGATCGCGCGGACGATGCCGACGTAGCCGGTGCAGCGGCACAGATTGCCGGAGAGTTCGAGGCGCACGCGCGCGTCGTCGGCATTGGGCAGGCGCGTGACGATGTCGCGGGCGGTCATCAGCATGCCCGGCGTGCAGTAGCCGCATTGCAGCGCGTGCTCGGC
>NZ_JAWRXU010001756.1:0-234 GCF_046534895.1 Paraburkholderia sp. SIMBA_053
CGATCGACAGCGCGCTCGCGCTGGAAACCGCGCGTCATTGCCTGATCGATACGCTCGGCTGCGGACTCGAGGCGCTCACCTACCCTGCCTGCACCAAGCTGTTGGGACCCATCGTGCCGGGCACGATCGTCCCCAACGGCGCCAAGGTGCCGGGCACGTCGTTCCAGCTCGACCCGGTTCAGGCCGCGTTCAACATCGGCGCGATGATCCGCTGGCTCGACTTCAACGACACCT
>NZ_JAWRXU010001757.1:0-234 GCF_046534895.1 Paraburkholderia sp. SIMBA_053
GTAGATCGCAATCATGTGGAGCCCCGTCCGGTAACGCAAAGCCTCTGTCGGGCTTCGCAACGGGCCATTCTGGCCGTGCGATCCTTAAGAATCGCTTATCGGGGCTTGTGAAGCGCGCGCAGCGCGCGTCCTGGTGCGCTTCGGCGCGCTTTGCGTGCGGCGCTCAGAGGAGCTCCAGGGTCCGCTCGTCCGGCTTGCCGCCGAAGTATCTGGCAAGCGCATCGGTGAACACCG
>NZ_JAWRXU010001758.1:0-234 GCF_046534895.1 Paraburkholderia sp. SIMBA_053
GCGGTAGATTCCCTGCTTGAGCTCGAGGTTCTCCGGCACCGCCTCGATGATGAGATCAGCCGAGAGGGCGGAGTCCGCGAGGTCGGAGGTGAGCCGGATGCGGCTGATCGCCGACTGCGCGCCGCCGTCTGCGGCGTTCTCCACGCCATCGGCGACGTAGCGCGCCGCGAGGCCCTCGAATCGTTCGGCCGCGCGGTCGAGCGCCGCCTGGTCGATGTCGTACGCGACGACGTC
>NZ_JAWRXU010001759.1:0-234 GCF_046534895.1 Paraburkholderia sp. SIMBA_053
GTTGACGCGAGTTGCCTCAAGCGTTTTTTCATCGTATTCGACATACGCTTGAATGCCCGACTGGGTGACTTTAATGCCCTTGTTTGCGAGCATTTTCACCACCACTTCGATGGCGTTTCGCATCTCGCCAATGTTCGTGTAGCTCTTCTTACCGCTAGTGTCTTTCGTTTTAAATGCCATGTTAGTCTCCGGTTTAAGTCATCACTTACTTATTAAGATGATAAAAAAAATAGG
>NZ_JAWRXU010001760.1:0-234 GCF_046534895.1 Paraburkholderia sp. SIMBA_053
GGAAGCCGCTTTGCACGGTCGCGGTCGATTCGGCGATCAGACCTTCGATCTCCTTCACCGAAGCCGCGCTGCGCTGCGCGAGCGCCCGCACTTCCGAGGCGACGACCGCGAAGCCCTTGCCGTGTTCGCCGGCGCGCGCCGCCTCGACGGCCGCGTTAAGCGCCAGAATGTTGGTCTGGAAAGCGATGCCTTCGATCACGCTCGTGATTTCGGCGATCTTCTGCGACGAGCGGC
>NZ_JAWRXU010001761.1:0-234 GCF_046534895.1 Paraburkholderia sp. SIMBA_053
CTTCGGCTCCTTGCTGTAGGAGAGCCGGAGATGACAGCAACGACATTCGGCAAAGTCCTGAGCGGACTCTTTGGCCTTCGGGAGCCAGTATCAGAGGCGGCAGCGCCCGCACCGGTAGTGGTAGGGCAAGGGGGCCGCAACGAGCGTCAGGTCGTTATCGCAGGCGAGGTGCGGCTGTTCCGCGACGAAGGCGATGTAGTCGTTCAGTTTCGCCCGGCCTTCGATTACCAGTTG
>NZ_JAWRXU010001762.1:0-234 GCF_046534895.1 Paraburkholderia sp. SIMBA_053
GGTAGAGATCCGGGTTCGACTCCGCAACGCAGAAGGCCGCGCCGGCGGAGCGAGACGAGTACTCGGTGCCCTGCGAGTAGCGGTCCAGAATCGCGATGGGGTGGTACTCGAGGGTGATGCGACCGTCGGCGGCAGCGGCTTCCAGCTGCTCGCCGTACTGCTCCTCGAAGCTGGCGCAGATCGGGCACTGGAAGTCGACGAAGACCGCGACAGTGTCCTCGCCGTCACCGAACG
>NZ_JAWRXU010001763.1:0-234 GCF_046534895.1 Paraburkholderia sp. SIMBA_053
GCTGCCGCGAATCGCGACGCCGTCTTGCTGAGTGCCGTTAGCCATGAAACGCCATGAATTTGTTCAATAAACTGCGATTGTAGCGGATTAACCGGTCAGATCGTAACGCGGGGGAACACCCGTATCTTTCGTTTCGACCGACCCATCCGGCTCGCGCACCGCGCAAATGCGCTGCACGTAGGCGGGACGCGGCTCCGCGAGGAATCCATCCTGAAATGCAACGACACGTAACAG
>NZ_JAWRXU010000209.1:0-368 GCF_046534895.1 Paraburkholderia sp. SIMBA_053
CGTAGCGCGCCTGGCCCGACAGCGAACTGCCCGAGATGTGCGGCGTCATGCCGTTGTACGGCATCGTGCGCCACGGATGATCGACGGGTGCCGGTTGTGGGAACCAGACGTCACCCGCGTAGCCCGCCAACGGGCCGGATTCCAGCGCCTTCACAATCGCGTCACGGTCGCACAACGCGCCGCGCGCAGTATTGATGAGGTAGGCGCCGCGCTTGGCGAGGCTCAACATGCGCTCGTTGAAAAAGCCTTCGGTGGAAGGATAAAGCGGCATCTGCAGATTGATGATGTCGCAGACCTTGACGAGATCTTCGGGCGTTTCATGATGGATCAGTCCGAGTTCCGCTTCGACTTCGGGTGCGAGACGATGG
>NZ_JAWRXU010001764.1:0-234 GCF_046534895.1 Paraburkholderia sp. SIMBA_053
CTCAGCGTGATGGAGATCGGGGACCAGCTGGCGGCGCGCGGCATCGTGGTGGCGGGCACGGGCAACGGTTCGATTCACGCGTCGCTTGCGCAGGCACTCGCCGATGCAGCGTCGCAGGGCGTCGCCGTCGTGCGTTCGTCGCGCGTGGGTTCGGGGCATGTGATGCGCAACGGCGCAGCCGCCGACGATGCACTCGGTTTCGTCAGCGCCGGCTCGCTCAATCCGTACAAGGCG
>NZ_JAWRXU010001765.1:0-234 GCF_046534895.1 Paraburkholderia sp. SIMBA_053
CTTGCAGGTCGCGAATCAGAAAGGGCGTTACGCCAATCACAATCAACGCAATTTTGGCGGCCTCGCCGGTGCCAAAAGCAATAAACAGGATCGGCAGTATCGCCATGGGCGGAATCAGTGAAGCGACCGTCACCAGTGGCGAGAGTTTGGCACGAACGAGGGGGATACCGCCGTTGATGATGCCTACCACTAAGCCAATCAGAGCACTGATGCCCACGCCAATCACAATGCGCT
>NZ_JAWRXU010001766.1:0-234 GCF_046534895.1 Paraburkholderia sp. SIMBA_053
GCTGTCGGGCGACTACGACTTCCAGTTCATGATCGAAGAACTGGCCGTGGGCGCGCAGTTCAAGCTGCCGTACGTGCATGTGGTCGTGAACAACTCGTATCTGGGCCTGATCCGCCAGGCGCAGCGCGCGTTCGACATGGACTTCTGCGTGCAGCTCGCGTTCGACAACATCAACGCGCCGGAACTCGAAGGCTATGGCGTCGATCACGTCGCGGTGGCTGAAGGCCTCGGCTG
>NZ_JAWRXU010001767.1:0-234 GCF_046534895.1 Paraburkholderia sp. SIMBA_053
GGCGATGTCCTGTCGACCACGTACAGCGGCGCGATCTATGCGGGACGGCAGGACTGGGCGCGCGTCGGAAAGGCGCACGATGTCGGCACGCACTGCCTGCTCCCTGGAGCTGTCGTCGTAGCGCTTGGCCATGACCCTCGCTTCGGTGAGCTAGCGCTCGTTGAAATGCAGGCGGGCGAGGCAGCGTTTGACGCAGTATCGTGCGGTGTCGGCTCGATGGTGTTCATCGATGAT
>NZ_JAWRXU010001768.1:0-234 GCF_046534895.1 Paraburkholderia sp. SIMBA_053
GGCGCCATCAATGCGGCGCTGTATTTCGGCAACGAGCCGTCGCGCAGGATAGAGCGGCTCAAAACCTTCTGGAATAGCGTGTCGGTGCCCGGCTCCGCGCTGCGCGAGCACGCGTTGCAACTATGGCCGCCGCGCGGCGCGCTCGAACATCGAACGGTGAGACGCATGCTCGCCGAAGCCGATCAAACGTACGCGCTGCAATTCGGTTTGCCGGGGTTCTTCGTGCGGCGCGTG
>NZ_JAWRXU010001769.1:0-234 GCF_046534895.1 Paraburkholderia sp. SIMBA_053
GCGCACAGCGCGTGGGCGTGCATCTCGCGCCGCGCCGCGACTCGCACGACATGGGCGATTCGAATGCCGCGGCAACCTTCGGCTATGTGGCCCGCGAACTCGGCAAGCGCAAGATCGCGTTCATCGCCGCACGCGAAGCGTTGGGCGAAGATCGCCTTGGCCCGCAGTTGAAGAAGGAATTCGGCGGCCCGTACATCGCGAACGAAAAGTTCACGAAGGAAACCGCGCAGCAAG
>NZ_JAWRXU010001770.1:0-234 GCF_046534895.1 Paraburkholderia sp. SIMBA_053
CGCCTAGCGTGGCCTCGGCTCGCCCGCTATCACGCGGCTTCGGGCTCAGGCTCCTGCTCGTGCACGATCTTTAGCGTGCTTTTATGCTCCCTGATCAGCCGATACACCGTCTCGCCAGGCACGGTTTCGTGCTCGAGAAGTTCGTCGGCGATAGCACGCAGCACCGGCTCGTACGCATGCAGCAGGCCATAGCACTGCTCGTTCAATTCCTTGAGCAGCACGTTCGCCTGCTCG
>NZ_JAWRXU010001771.1:0-234 GCF_046534895.1 Paraburkholderia sp. SIMBA_053
GGTTCATGGGACGCCGTGTGGCAGGCAATGGAAAAGGACGAGTGCGGCAACGCGTCGAATGGACGCGTTCTTTTCGAAGGCGCGACGGCAACGTATGCGCGTTCGCAAGGCGGCCGGCTCGTCGCATGTGTCGGCACCAACGACCTGATCGTCGTCGAAACGGACGACGCGGTTCTGGTGGCCGACCGCTCGCATGTGCAGGACATCAAGGGACTCGTGTCGCGCATCAAGGCC
>NZ_JAWRXU010000037.1:0-1507 GCF_046534895.1 Paraburkholderia sp. SIMBA_053
GATAAAGCGTCAGAAAAAAGCAGCGTTAAGGAATCTCACGTTGAGTACAACTTAGCACTTGCACAGGATGTATCAGAAGTTCTTCATTCAAAGGACTTTAATAAATATGTTGTGCTCGAAAATTTTCATTACCTGAGCCACGATGTTCAAAAATCATTGTCTTATGACCTTCGAATATTTCAAGACCATCATTTAGTCTTTATTGTTCTAGGTATTTGGCGCGAAGCTAATAGATTGGTTCAATTTAACGGCGACCTTTTGGATCGAGTAACAGAAGTTGCTGTAGAACCTTGGGATAGAGATGATTTTTTACAAGTCATTTCAAAAGGAGAAGAATTGCTCAATGTCGATTTTTCTGATGTAGCAGACAAATTAGTCGATGAATCATTTGATAGTATTGGCGTTGTTCAAGAAATTTGTAAGCTCTGTTGCCAGTTAGCAGGTGTCAGCGCCACAAGCCCTACAAAGGTTCCTATTACGAGAGAACACTTGGCTGAGGCGATGGCCACAAAGGCTCGGGAGTATGGGGTTCGTCACATTCGAAACTTCGAGTCTTTTGTTGATATTCGTGTTCGTGTTAGTGCTCAAAGTGGGAAACCATCATTAGCTTATCCATACTATTTTATTAAACTTCTGCTAACAGAAGATTTTGATGACATCCAAAAAGGTATGGCAAGAGGATACCTTCTTGATGCCATACGTTCCATTCACCATCGTCCAGATGATGTCAGGTCAAGTGATTTAGGGCAGTTTCTTCATAATCTCACTCAACATCAGGTTTCAAAAGGAATTCAACCTCCATTTGTCGATTATGATAGAGGTGGGAAAATTCTTAAAATCATTGACTCTTCTCTCTATTTTTTTCTTAAACACTGTGACAGGGACGAGATTCTAGGAGATATTCCGAATCCTGTTGAAGATATTTAATCAGGGTATGATGGTAAGCAATTGGATAAAATAGCCCCAAATATTTGGGGCTTAATTTTATCTATATTGTGGAATCTTTCTAAGTTGTCGTGCTGCCTTGATAATCTTAGCCTTTGTTCGACGGTCACTCTCTGCGTCTATCTCCATTAAAGCACTTCCGGTAATGATTCGTTCGGGAGTCATGCTCCACCCTCCAGGAGTGACGAGCTTATCGCGAATGAATCGCCAACCTCGCCATGCTTCATCTATCGTTTCAAGATCACATCCACTGTAAATTTTCATGAGTCGCCTGCACTCTGGCGGTATCTCCTGTCCAGCATCCCATCGTGTGATGGTTCTCACAGATTTAAAACATAATTTTGCTGTCTCAGCCCTGCTTAATCCGCACTTAAATTTTCTAAAAATGTAGTTATCTGTAATTTTTCTAGTCATGGTGTCACTGACTGCAATACTCTCTTTGTGAGCGGTTGCATAGTAACGCGCGCGCATATTAGTGTTTACTAAAAAAGTACGCTTAAACTTGTTTAACATAACGTGACCATAATGCGTACTTAACTTGGGGGTGGTTTAGGGCCAGAAT
>NZ_JAWRXU010000003.1:0-657157 GCF_046534895.1 Paraburkholderia sp. SIMBA_053
AACACTACAACCCGGTGTATCAAATCTGAAGTGCCGATGCCGACAGAAACTGTATCAATTCCTGAGTGCCGTTGACACTGGTGCTGCCCGTCGGACATCGACTCATAAGCAGCCGCGCAATCGCGCTCCAGAAGCTTGCCAACGAGTCGTTCATTTTCGTCCGTCGGCCTGGTGCCCCCGGTATGTACGCGGATTTTATTAGCGCCTGTCAGTCAAAGGGTTTTGAGCCAAACGTGGTCGAGGAAGTGCCGCGCATGGTAACGGCCATCAACCTCGTGGCAGCGGGCGGCGGCATCTCGCTCGTTCCTGCGTCGATGCATCGCTACCACCAGGAAAGCGTGCGCTACTGCCGCGTGGCGGGCGACCATGCTTTTCGCGCACCACTGCATCTCGTTACGCGTGATGACTCGCAAAGCCCGGCGGCTTCCCACTTTCGCAAGACGCTGCTCGCTTTCGTACATCAGCATCCGAGCCGCGAGTGAGTGTTGGGTCGGCGTGGTTTTGGGCGGAGGTGTGGGCAGTGCCGCTGTTTCTTGCGGCGTGTTCTGTGATGTATAAGAACCTGTTCTGTTGCCGCTGGAGCAGTCCGTACTGTGGAGCAAACGTGTGGTTAAGATGGGCCCAAAACGAAAAAGGCCTTATGGACACATATCCATAAGGCCTTGATTTCTTGGTCGGGGCGAGAGGATTTGAACCTCCGACCACCTGCACCCCATGCAGGTACGCTACCAGGCTGCGCTACGCCCCGAACAGCACAAAATTATAACAGACACTTCATTCGAATAGAACCGTTCGCACCAATAAAGCGACTAGCGATTCAGCAGATCGATCACGTTCAGCAGTTCTTTGCGCAACTGCTCGACGTCGACGGCGCTCGCGGTTGCTGGTGCCTCCGGCGGAACGAAGCCCTCGACCTGCTCGCCCATTTCAGCCGGCGCATTGTGCGCGCCGCCGCCATGTGAATCCAGGCGGTTGCGTGCACCGTTGATCGTGAAGCCCTGCTCGTACAGCAACTCACGAATCCGCCGGATCAACAGCACCTCGTGATGCTGATAGTACCGGCGATTGCCGCGTCGCTTGACAGGCCGCAACTGCGTAAACTCTTGCTCCCAATAGCGCAACACATGCGGTTTGACGCCGCATAGTTCGCTGACCTCACCAATCGTGAAGTAGCGTTTCGCCGGAATCGGAGGCAAGACGACTTTTTCCATCGTCGCTGTCATCGTCAGTTAGCCGTCGTGGTGGGTTGCGCAGGAACGCGCCAGTCGATCAGCGCGTGAAGCTCGCTTCGGCGCCGTTCTCGACCAGAGCCTTCAGCTTTTGACTTGCATGGAACGTCACAACGCGGCGCGCGGCAATGGGAATTGCCTCGCCGGTTTTGGGGTTTCTGCCGGGACGCTGCGGTTTGTCGCGCAACTGGAAGTTGCCGAAGCCCGACAGCTTCACACTGTCGCCGCTCTCCAACGCATCCCGGATCACCTCGAAAAACGCCTCCACCATGTCTTTCGCTTCCCGCTTGTTGAGCCCGACATTGTCGAACAGCAACTCGGCAAGTTCCGCTTTGGTGAGCGTCGGCGTTTCAGTTGAAACGACGGCGGGTGATGTCGGAATTTCTCGAATCATGGCGCTGCGTTGCGCCGTAAGAAGGGCTTCGAAATCACTCGAGTTCATTTCATTCATATCTATCAAATGGCGCGCCATGCAGAAAACAAAGGATGCGGAAACAGCCGCGCAATTGTTAAATGCGGGTTATCCGCGCAACCGTGCGCCATATACTCGAGCCAGACGTTCCACCAGAGTCTGAATGGCCAGATCGACCGTTTCGTCCTGAAGGGTCCCGCCAGTATCTTGCAAGGTAACACGGAACGCAAGGCTTTTCTCGTGAGCCCCCAAGCCACCGGAAGTGTTTGATTTTGGACGGAATTCGTCAAAAAGCACAACCTTCTGGACGGTCTTGCAGGCGGGCTCCGACTGAGCCTTCTGGAGCTCGTCCAGCAGCGCCTGCGCCTCGATTTTTTGATCGACAACTACCGCGATATCGCGACGCACCGGCGGGAATTTAGACACTTCCGACGGTGTGGGCAATACGCGTTGCATTAATGCGTCCGCTTCGACTTCAAACAGAATCGGCGCATTCGGTAAATCATATTTTTGCATCCAGCGCGGATGCAGTTCGCCGATCCAGCCAATCGCGCGGCCATTCAGTTCAATGCGCGCGCTGCGCCCCGGATGCAGCGCGGGATGCTCCGCTTTCACGAAACGCGCGACTGCCGGCGAGAGCAACGCCTCGACGTCGGCCTTCACGTCGAAGTAGTCGACGGTACGCGACGGCGCGCCCCACTGCTCCTCCAGCGCGGGACCGTACGCGAGCCCGCCGATCATCTTCGGCTGGGCGAAACCTTCGACCGTGAGCTCTCCGGCCTTGATCGACGGATCGTGCAGGAACACGCGGCCGGCTTCGAACACGCGTACGCGGTCGGCAGCACGGCGGTTCAGGTTCGTGCGCAGCACGTGAATCAGGCTGCCGATCAGCGTGGTCCGCATGACCGACAACTGGCTCGCAATCGGATTCAGCAGACGCACAGGCTTGTCATTGCCGGCGAAGTCCTGCTCCCACTCGGCATCCACGAAACTGAAGTTGACCGTCTCAGCGTAATCGCGAGCGGCAAGCGCGTGCCGGATTGCGTGGATCGAGCGGCGCGTTTCGTTGGTCGCGCGCATTTCGCTCTTAGCGACCGGCGGGCGCGCCGGAATCTTCTCGAAGCCGTAAATACGCGCGACTTCTTCGATCAGGTCTTCTTCGATCTCGATATCGAAACGGTACGACGGTGGCATGACCGAGAACGTGTCGCCTTCGTGTTCGAACGTAAGGCCCAAACGCGTGAAGATCTGCGCGATTTCCTCGGCGCCGATCGCGATGCCGATGATGCGGTTCGCGCGGGACACGCGCATCTTCACGGGCTCGCGCTGAGGCACATTGACGACCTGGTCGTCCACGGGACCCGCTTCGCCGCCGCAAATGTCGAGGATCAGTTGCGTGATCCGCTCGATGTGCTCAACGGTGGTCGCGTAATCGACGCCGCGCTCGAAGCGATGGCCCGCATCGGTCGAAAAGTTGTACCTGCGCGAGCGGCCACGAATGCTATCCGGCCACCAGAACGCGGCTTCAAGGTAGATGTTGGTCGTGTCGAGCGTGACGGCCGTGCTATCGCCGCCCATGATGCCCGCGAGGCTTTCAATGTGTTGCTCGTCGGCGATCACGCCAACCGTTTCGTCAACTTCGACGGTGTTGCCGTTCAGCAGCTTGAGCGTTTCGCCCTTGCGGCCCCAACGCACGTCCATACCGCCGTGGATCTTGTCCAGATCGAACACGTGCGACGGACGGCCCAGCTCGAGCATCACATAATTGGAAATATCCACGAGCGCGGAGATGCTGCGCTGACCTGAACGCTCAAGACGTTCGACCATCCATTGCGGCGATTTCGCACGCGCATTTACACCGCGGATGACACGGCCCGAGAAACGGCCGCAAAGATCGGGCGCCGAGATCTTGACGGGCAGCGTCTCGTCGAGCTTGACCTGGACCGGCTTGATCTCGAGCGGACGCAACGGTGCACCGGTAATCGCGGAGGTTTCGCGCGCCACGCCGAACACCGACAAGCAATCTGCCTTGTTCGGGGTCAGCTTGATTTCGAAAATGGTGTCGTCGAGATTGAGCGTTTCGCGGATGTCCTGGCCAATCGGCGTATCTTCCGGCAGGATCAGGAGGCCGCTATGATCTTCCGAGAGCTTCAGTTCGCGCGCCGAGCACAGCATGCCCTGACTTTCCACGCCACGCAGCTTCGAGAGTTTGATCTCGAACGGCGCGCCGCCCTCTTCGGCCGGCGGCAGTTGCGCGCCAACCAGCGCAACCGGCACCTTGATGCCTGGCGCTACGTTTGGCGCACCGCAGACGATATTGAGCGTGGCGCCTGTGCCGGCGTTGACCTGGCAGACGTTCAGCTTGTCCGCATCCGGGTGCTTGACGACTTCCAGCACCTGACCGACCACGATCTTCGAGGTCGGTGGCGCAGCCGGTCGCAGGTCTTCAACTTCGAGACCCGCCATCGTCAATGCGTGCGACAGCTCGTCCGTCGTCAGTTGCGGATCGACAAAGGTTCTCAGCCAGGATTCCGGGAATTGCATGGTTCTCTGTACGTTCTGATCAGGTTAGGTCCGCGTGAGGCAGATACATCGCGCAACTCGGCGTGCGGCGCATTCGCCAGTTGCCATGAGTTACAGCGAGTTACTGCCTGTCACCGCCGGGACGCTGTGGCGGCATGCACTCTGTGCGTGGCCGCGCTCTATGCTTGTCGCGCAATGCGTTCGTTCAAGCGAATTGACGCAGGAAACGCAGGTCGTTTTCGAAGAACAGACGCAGGTCTTGCACGCCGTAGCGCAACATGGTGAGCCGTTCGAGGCCGCTGCCGAAAGCGAAGCCGATGTAGCGCTCCGGGTCGAGGCCCATGTTGCGGATCACGGTGGGATGCACCTGGCCTGAGCCCGAAATCTCGAGCCACTTGCCCGCGTTCTTGCCCGTTTCGAACAGCATGTCGATCTCGGCCGACGGTTCGGTGAACGGGAAATACGACGGACGGAAACGCACCAGAATATCGTCGCGTTCGAAGAATTTCTTGAGGAAGTCTGTATAGACGCCCTTCAAATCGGCAAAGCTGATGTTCTCGTCGATCCACAGGCCTTCGACCTGATTGAACATCGGCGAGTGAGTCGCGTCGCTGTCCACACGGTAGGTCCGACCCGGCACGATCACCTTGATGGGCGGCTTGTTGGTACGCGCGTAACGCACCTGCATCGGGCTCGTATGCGTGCGCAGCAGCAGTTGGCGGCCGTCGGCATCTTTCCCGTCGACGTAAAAAGTGTCCTGCATTGAGCGCGCCGGATGATTTTCCGGGCTGTTCAACGAGGTGAAGTTGTACCAATCGGTTTCGATTTCGGGGCCATCGGCCACGTCGAATCCGATGCTGCCGAAAATCTGTTCGACGCGCTCCCAGGTCCGCATGACCGGGTGCAGGCTGCCCGTATTGGCGCCGCGGCCAGGCAGGGTGACATCGATGGCTTCGGCGGCGAGGCGCTGATTCAGCAACGCGTCGGCCAGCGCCTGGCGCCGAGCCGTCAGCGCGGCTTCAACCTGTTGCTTGACGAGGTTGATCCGTGCGCCTTCGGTCTTGCGCGTTTCGGGATCGAGTTTGCCAAGGCCCTTCAACAGTTCAGTCAGCACGCCCGACTTGCCGAGAAAGCGTGCTTTCTCGTTTTCGAGGGTGGTGACGTCGGAGGCTTCTGCGAAGGCTTTTTGCGCGTCCGCGACAATCTGGTCCAGGTCCATTGATCCCATCATTTCAACGTCAGTGTTCAATCGATGCAAAACTGGTTCTACCAACAAAAACGGGGCTCGGTGAGGAGCCCCGTTTTTGTTGCAGCGTCACCGAGACTACCGGATGTTCGCTGCAACGAACCACGCAGTGTTAATTGCCAGAAGCGCAATCAGGCTGCAACGGCGGCTTTCACCTGCTGAACGATCGCAGCAAAAGCAGCCTTGTCGAACACAGCCATGTCGGCCAGCACCTTGCGGTCGAGTTCGATCGAAGCCTTCTTCAGGCCGTTGATGAACACGCTGTACGTCATGTCGTGCTGACGCACCGCCGCGTTGATACGCGTAATCCACAATGCACGGAACACACGCTTCTTGTTGCGGCGATCGCGATAGGCGTACTGGCCTGCGCGCATGACCGCCTGCTTGGCGATGCGATAGACGTTATTGCGACGGCCGCGGTAACCCTTGGCCAGCTTGATGATCTTCTTGTGACGGGCCCGTGCGGTAACCCCACGTTTTACTCGAGGCATGTTTCGCTCCTATGAGTTTCGGTTAAGGGTTAAGCGAACGGCAGCATTGCGCGCACGGAGTTCAGATCGGAATCATGAACTGCCGTCGAACCGCGCAGATGGCGTTTGTTCTTGGTGGTCTTCTTGGTAAGAATGTGGCGCTTGAAGGCTTGACCGCGCTTGACGGTACCGCCCGGACGCACCACGAAGCGCTTCGCAGCACTCTTCTTGGTCTTCATCTTCGGCATGACAACTCCATTATTAGATGGATATGGGTGTGCGGTCGGCCAGATGGCCATTACCCGCCCTTCGAAACCCATTCCACTTGGTATGCAGACCGCCAATACTGCCGGCAGCCGCTTTTCGGAGACAGCGCGCATTTGCATAAGCGCCGTCTCGAAACCTGCTGATGTCGCACCGGACACCCGGTGCGGCATCGTTCGACTTTTCACAACCAGAACACGCGCCACATGGCGCGTCGCCGCTCTGACCGCTTACTTCTTTTTCTTCGGAGCGAGCACCATGATCATCTGGCGCCCTTCCATTTTCGGCATTTGCTCGACCTGACCGACTTCGTCGAGGTCCGTGCGCAGGCGTTCCAGCATGCGCATACCGATTTCCTGGTGAGCCATTTCGCGGCCACGGAAACGCAGCGTGATTTTCGTCTTGTCGCCGTCGTCGAGAAAGCGAATGAGGTTGCGCAGTTTGACGTTGTAGTCACCGTCGTCAGTGCCCGGACGGAATTTGACTTCCTTGACCTGAACGATCTTCTGCTTGAGCTTGGCCTCGTGCTGCTTCTTCGCTTCCGAGTACTTGAACTTGCCGTAGTCCATCAATCGGCAGACCGGCGGAACCGCTTGCGGCGCGATTTCCACCAGATCTACGTCTTGCTGTTCCGACATGCGGAACGCATCAGCAAGTTTCACGATGCCGAGCGGTTCGTTCTCGACTCCGACCAGACGCACCTCGGGTGCCGTAATTTCACCGTTGATGCGGTGCGCAGACTTATCAGTAGCGATGTTACGTTTCCTCTAAAAATTAAAAAAACGAGCCGCGCTGCCAAGTGGCTCAGTTGAACGACTGCACGTTCTGGCGCAGACGTTCAATGAAAGAATCGACAGGCATCACGCCTAGGTCGACACCACCACGGGCACGCACGGCTACCGTTTGGGCTTCACGCTCCTTGTCGCCGACCACAAGCAGGTACGGCACCTTCTCAAGCGTGTGCTCACGTATTTTATAGCTAATCTTCTCGTTGCGCAAATCGGCCTCTACTCTAACCCCTTGTTTTTGCAACGATTGGGCCAGAGAGTGGGCGTATTCGGCCTGACTTTCGGCGATATTCATCACCACTACCTGCATCGGGGCGAGCCACGCGGGCATTGCACCAGCATGGTGCTCGATCAGAATACCGAGAAAACGCTCCATTGATCCGACGATTGCCCGGTGCAGCATGATCGGACGGCGACGGCTGTTGTCTTCCGCGACGTACTCCGCGCCCAGCCGCTCCGGCAACACCATATCGAGCTGTAACGTGCCGCACTGCCACGAGCGGCCGAGAGCGTCCTTGATGTGATATTCCACTTTGGGACCGTAGAACGCCCCTTCGCCCGGCAGTTCTTCCCACGTCACGCCGCAAGCCGTCAATGCTTCGCGCAAGCCCTGCTCCGCGCGGTCCCAGGTCTCGTCGGTGCCGGCACGTGCGTCGGGGCGCAACGAAAGCTTGATCTCGACGTTATCGAAGCCGAAGTCCTTGTACACGCTCATGGCCAGCGTGTTGAAGGCAATCGACTCGCTGATGAACTGGTCTTCAGTACAGAAAATGTGCGCGTCGTCCTGCACAAAACCACGCACGCGCATCAATCCATGCAGCGCGCCCGAGGATTCATTGCGGTGGCACGAGCCGAATTCCGCGTAACGCAGCGGCAGATCGCGATACGAGCGCAGACCGTGGTTGAACACCTGCACGTGACCCGGGCAGTTCATCGGCTTGATCGCGTAATCGCGCTTTTCCGATTCGGTCGTGAACATGTTTTCACGATAGTTCTGCCAGTGACCCGACGCTTCCCACAACGACCGGTCCATGATCATCGGCGTCTTGATCTCGAGGTAGCCCGCGTCGTTCACACGGCGGCGCATGTACTGCTCGACCTGCTGCCACAGCGTCCAGCCGCGCGGATGCCAGAACACCATGCCCGGCGACTCGTCCTGCATGTGAAACAGGTCGAGTTGCTTGCCGAGCTTACGGTGATCGCGCTTCTCCGCCTCTTCGAGCATGTGCAGATACGCGTCCTGATCTTCCTTCTTCGTCCAGGCCGTGCCGTAGATACGCTGCAATTGCTCGTTCTTCGAATCGCCGCGCCAGTAGGCGCCGGCCACCTTCATCAGCTTGAAGACCTTCAGCTTGCCGGTGGACGGCACGTGCGGACCGCGGCACAGGTCGGTGAAGCCGCCGTGCGAGTACAGCTTGATTTCGTCCGTAGCCGGAATCGATTCGATGATCTCAGCCTTGTACTTCTCGCCGATGCTCTTGAAGTAGTCCACCGCTTCGTCGCGCGACACGACGCGGCGCGAAACAGGCTCGTCTTTCTTCGCGAGTTCCTGCATGCGCTTTTCGATCTTCTCGAGATCTTCCGGCGTGAAGGGACGGCTATACGCAAAGTCGTAATAGAAGCCGTTGTCGATGACCGGACCGATCGTGACTTGTGCCTCGGGATATAGATCCTTCACTGCGTACGCGAGCAGGTGCGCCGCAGAATGACGAATGATATCCAGACCGTCTGCGTCTTTTTCGGTGACGATGGCAAGCGCCGCGTCGTGGTCGATCAGCGCGGACGTATCGACCAGTTCACCGTCGATCTTGCCGCCGAGCGCGGCCTTCGCGAGGCCGGGGCCGATCGACGCGGCCACTTCGGCGACGGTGACCGGATGCTCGTACTGTCGAACAGAACCGTCAGGCAGACGTATCGAAACCATTGCGTTCTCCGTGGTGCCGACCGGCGGCGGCATATACATCAATCAAACAAGCCAAAAAAAATGCGGCCCCGCTTTCGAGGGGCCGCATTCACATTTCCTGCAAATTACACTGGCGAAAGTGGTCCTCGACTAGCGTCGCTCCGAAGTGGTTTCGGTCAACGTTCGCGGTGTCATAACCGTATTCGCCTTTTGCGCCACAGGCGCTTACTGCAGTTTGCGAAACCCCGGCAGAACCGGAATTTCTCTTTCGTTGGTAGGCTCGATTGGACTCGAACCAACGACCCCCACCATGTCAAGGTGGTGCTCTAACCAGCTGAGCTACGAGCCTGAAGAAACGAGATTATATGGAGCCCCACACTGCTTGGCAAGTAATTTTATGCATCGACTTTAAATTGCGCTTACCCACATCATTCACTCGCTTGCGCATGAGCAAGTGAGCACATCGACTCAATATCGCGTCACTGCGTCAGCCTTTGCGCGACGCCCGCACGACACCCGTCACTTCGCCGAGCAGCGTGCAGGCGCGCTGAATTTGCGCGGCACTCGACACCTCGACGGTGAATTGCATGAACGCGGCATTGCGGCGGGTTTGCGTCTTCACACCGATCACATTCATTTTTTCTCGCGCGAACACTTCGGAGATATCGCGCAGCAAACCCTGGCGGTCCGTCGCCTCAATCGAGAGGTCGACCGGATACACCGATTGCCCGCGGCCGCTCATCACGTCCGCTGACCACGCCGTTTGCAACACACGCTCCGGCGAGCGTTCGGCCATGCGCAAAAACGTCGGGCAGTCGCTGCGGTGAATCGACATGCCCTTGCCGCGCGTCACGAATCCGCAGATGTCGTCAGGCGGCGCCGGACGGCAGCATCGAGCAAGCTGCGTGAGCAATGCGTCGACACCGACCACCAGCACGCCCGTCGACGCACCTCGCGCCACGCTCGCGCCACTACTGCGCTTCTCGAATTGCTCGGGTACTTCGACCACCGGTTCCGGCGGCGGCGCATCGTGCAGCGCCTGCTCGACGAGCCGCAGACTGAACTCTTCCTTGCCGACGACCGAGAACAGGTCGTCGGTAGTCTTGAAGCCGAGCTTGGCCGCGAGCTGGTCCAGGTTCACCGAGGTCTTGCCCTCGCGCTGCAAGGTCTTTTCGACCATTGCGCGGCCGCTCGCAATGTGCTCCTGCAACTCGACGGCATTGAACCAGGCGCGCACTTTCTGGCGCGCACGCGGACTATGCAGATAACCGAGCTGTGGATTGAGCCAGTCGCGCGACGGCCCACCTTCTTTTACCGCGACAATTTCCACCGTCTGGCCGTTCTGCAACTGGGTGTTCAGCGGCACCATCGCCCCGTCGACGCGCGCCCCGCGACACCGATGCCCCAACTCGCTATGCAGGTGATACGCGAAATCCACCGGCGTCGCACCATGCGGCAACGCGATCACGCGCGCCTGCGGCGTGAGCACGTAGATGTGGTCGTCGTCGAGTGTGGCCTGGCGCAATTGCTCCCACGGCTGCGCCGCGCGCTTCTCGCCGTGCTCGCCTTCGGACACGTCGTCTTTCCACGCGAGCAATTGACGCAACCATGCGATCTTCTCGTCGTACTTCTCATTGGCGGCAAACTGGCCGCCGTACCCACGCGTGCCGGCTTCCTTGTAGCGCCAATGCGCGGCCACGCCGTACTCGGCGAACTGATGCATGTCGTGCGTGCGAATCTGCACTTCGAACGCGCGGCCGTCGTCGCCGATCACCACCGTATGCAGCGACTTATAGCCATTCGGCTTTGGCCGCGAGATGTAATCGTCGAACTCTCTCGGCACCGGTTGCCACAGGTTGTGCACGATGCCGAGCACCGTGTAGCAATCCTTGATGTCCGGCACGATCACGCGAAACGCGCGCACGTCGTACAGTTCGGCGAAGTCGAGTTCCTTGCCGCGCATCTTGCGCCAGATGCTATAGATATGCTTTGGCCTGCCGCTTACTTCCGCGCGAATGTTCGCGGCGGCAAGTTCCTGCTGCAGCCGTTCAATGGCCTGCGCAACATAGCTTTCGCGTTCAACGCGTTTCTCGTCCAGCAACTTCGCGATGCGCTTATAAGTCACCGGCTCTTCGAAGCGGAACGCAAGGTCTTCGAGTTCCCACTTCAATTGCCAGATGCCGAGGCGGTTCGCGAGCGGCGCATAAATATCGAGCGTTTCGCGCGCCACATCCGGCGACGGCGTGAGCTTCGCCGCCGCGTAATAGCGCAGCGACTGCAGCCGCGACGCGAGCCGTATCAGCACCACGCGAATATCTTGCGCGAACGCGAGCAGCATCTTGCGCAGCGCCTCGACCTGCGCGCGCCGCGCGGCCTGCGCATCACGCCCCGCTTCGGGCATGGCGTTCTGTGCAGCGCGCAAGCTCACTGTGCCGAGGCGCAGCAACTTGCGCACGTCGCCGACGAGTTGCGCGACTTCCTCGCCGAAGTTGTCGGCGATCACGCGCTCGGGATCTTGCAAATGCGGCGTCAATGCAAACAACGCCGCCGCCAGCACGGCCGGCGGATCGACGTTGAGCGTGCGCATGATCGACGCGGTGCCCGCCGCATGATCCGCGAGAGACTCGCCCGACGACAGCCGCACCTCGCCCGCGTGACGACGCACGAATGCCATCGCTTCGTCGAAAGACGGAAGAGGATTTGGCGTGCTCGTAGCGGTTTCGGTATTCATGGTGCGGCGGCCCACCGGGCCCTGGCAAATCAACGGAATTTCAACAGCAACTGCCTGGTTTTGCTTCGCTCAGCTCCGCTGCGCCGCGACCACGACGATCTCAACCAGGCACTTCGGGTTGGCGAGCTTCGCCTCGACGGTCGCGCGCGGCGGCGTCGCGCCTTGCGCTACCCACTCGTCCCACACCGCGTTCATGCCGGCGAAATGCTCCATGTCCGAAATGTAGATCTGCACGGACAGCAAATGCGATTTATCGCTGTTTGCCTCGGCTAGCAGACGGTCGATATGGCCGAGCACTTCGCGCGTTTGCCCCGTGATGTCCTGGTCCGCGTCTTCGGCGATCTGGCCGGCAAGGTAGATCGTGCCGTTGTGCACGGCAATTTCAGAAAGACGCTTGCCGACATGGTGACGAATGACTGCCATGAAGAATCCTGAAGTAGGTAGAAGAAGATTGACTGGATGCGCTATGCATGACGCGTTAGCGCGTCACGCGCAACTGCATATTATGACGCGTCGCCGCCATTGCCGATAAAGAACCGCTTCGCAATGTCGATCTGATCCGCCGAAAGAAACGCCGGCGCGTGCCCCACACCGCTGATCTCGACGCTCGACACCGCATGCCCCGTCTCGACCATCCTGGCGACTGTTTCACGCGATAGCAGATCGGAAAGCTCGCCTCTCACCACCAGCACCGGCCCTTGGAACGACGCGAGCGAATGCCATAGTGCGGCTTCCCCTAGCTTCGCGGTTTCTTCTGTAGTCGCGGCAAAGGGCTGCGCAATGCGCGGATCGTAGCGGAACAGCCATGTGCCGTTCTCTTCGCGAATCAGCGGCGTATTGATCTCGCGCCATTCTTCCGCGGTGAGCGGACCGAAGCTGCGCGCAAGGAACGCCGCGTGATCGATGCCTTGCCGCAGCGAGTCGAAGCGCACGGGCTTGCCGAGATAATCGCCGATACGCTTGACGGCCTCCGGCTCCAGATGCGGACCGACGTCGTTTAGCAACAGCTTACGGATAGGCGTGTCCGCGAGTCCCGCGAGGCCGAGCCCGATCAGGCCGCCCATTGACGTGCCGAACCAGTCGACCGTTTCCACATTCAGCCGCGCAATGAGCGTCACCATGTCGGCGACATATTGCGGCACGCTGTATAAGTTTGGGTTGGCGAGCCACGAAGACAAGCCCCGGCCCGCCACATCAGGACAGACCACACGGTAGGTATCGGCGAACTGCGCCGCTAACCGGTCGAAGTCGCGCCCCGAGCGCGTCAGGCCATGCACGCACAGCAGCACCCGCGGATTGTCCGGATGGCCCCACTCGGTGTAGGCAATGCGATGCAGGCCCGCGGCGCTCGCGCACTGCACATAACGTTGGCGCGGCGCGAGCCGCTCGCCGGCGAAAGCTGTCGTTGCGGTCATCTGTGGTCCTTGCAAAAGCGCTGTGCATGTGGCCCGTGGCACCGTAACACGGCGCGAAGAAACAGGCGACGAATCGTCAAGTGATTGCTTCGAACGATTGTAAACCGCTTTGCCGCGTGACAAGGATCGGCCAGAAGGCATAAGACGGGCGCGGTAAAACCGCGAGCCGCAAAAAGAAAAGCGGGCGAGACTTCCGCCTCGCCCGCCCCGCCCACCATTCCCGCCGCCCTGGCCAACGCACATGCGTCGGCCCGGCAGCAAACCCGACAACCGCGATCAGCTCACCGCGCTCACATCGAGCGGCGCGCCCGTCTTCGCCTTGATCTCGTCGACGCTCACGCCAGGCGCCAGTTCTGTCACCTTCAGGCCGTCGTCGGTGACTTCGATCACGCCGAGGTCGGTGATGATCTGATCCACCACGCCCACGCCCGTCAACGGCAGCGTGCATTCTTCGAGAATCTTGTGCTGATCGCCCTTCGCGACGTGCTCCATCAGCACGACCACGCGCTTGACGCCGGCCACCAGATCCATTGCGCCGCCCATGCCCTTGATCATCTTGCCGGGGATCATCCAGTTCGCGAGGTCGCCCTTCTTGCTGATCTGCATGGCGCCCAGAATGGCCAGGTTGATGTGGCCGCCGCGAATCATCGCGAACGAATCCGCTGACGAAAAAATCGACGAGCCCGGCAACGTGGTCACCGTTTGCTTGCCCGCGTTGATGAGGTCGGCGTCCACTTCGTCTTCGGTCGGCGACGGGCCAATGCCGAGCAGGCCGTTTTCCGACTGCAGCCACACTTCGACACCCGGCGGCACGTGGTTCGCCACCAGCGTCGGCAAGCCGATGCCGAGGTTCACATAAAAACCGTCCTGCAATTCCTTCGCCGCGCGCGCGGCCATTTCGTCACGAGTCCATGCCATGATCAGTCTCCTTTCGCGCGGACGACGCGTTGTTCGATGCGTTTTTCCGGATGCGCATTGAGCACGATGCGCTGAACGAAGATGCCAGGCGTATGAATCGCGTCCGGATCGAGTTCGCCCACCTCGACGATTTCCTCGACTTCCGCGACGGTGATCTTGCCGGCCATCGCGCACATCGGATTGAAGTTGCGAGCCGTGCGGCGATAGATCAGGTTGCCCGACTTGTCGGCTTTCCATGCCTTCACGAGCGCGATATCCGCCGTCAGCGAATGTTCGAGCACATAGTGGTTTTCGCCGAACTGGCGAGTTTCCTTGCCTTCGGCGATCAGCGTGCCGTAGCCGGTATTCGTGAAAAACGCCGGGATGCCCGAGCCGCCCGCGCGCAGTTTCTCGGCAAGCGTGCCCTGCGGCGTGAATTCGAGTTCGAGTTCGCCGGCCAGATACTGGCGCTCGAACTCCTTGTTTTCCCCGACATACGACGAGATCATCTTCTTGATCTGGCGCGTTTCGAGCAGCAGACCGAGGCCAAATCCGTCGACACCCGCGTTGTTGCTGATGCAGGTAATGTTTTGCACCTTGGTGTCGCGCAGCGCAGCGATCAGCGCTTCGGGAATGCCGCACAACCCGAAGCCGCCGACGGCGAACGTCTGACCGTCCTTGACGATGTCTTTCAGCGCCTCGGCGGCGCCTGGATAGACTTTGTTCATCAGTATGTCCCTTCCTTTATGGAAACCTGAAACCGTTTTCTTGCGGCTCGTGTGACGCGCTCAGGCGCGGCCCGACACGTCATTCTAGTCATCCGGCGGGTGCCGTGCGCGAAGCCTGTGTCACGCTTCGCGCAAACGCCGCCACGGACGCCTCACCGCGTTCTCATGTGCCCGAAAGAGTACGCTGCGTGCGCCATACGGCACAATACGCAAAAATACATAAGTACTTGCCGCCAGCCCATGCCCGCACTGGATTACCAAACCGCTTTTCATCTCGCGCCGATCGGGCTCGTGCTGTCGCGTGAGCGCATTATCGAAGACTGCAATGACGAACTGGCGTCCATCTTCGGCTGTCCGCGCGAGGCGCTGCTCGGGCAGTCGTTCCAGATTCTGTATCCGTCGGCGGACGAATTCGAGCGGATCGGCGCACGGATCCCGCCCATCATGACCGCTCAAGGCAGCTATGCCGACGACCGCATCATGAAGCGCGCCAACGGCGAACTGTTCTGGTGCCATGTGACGGGCCGCGCGCAGCGACGCACCGACCCGCACGCGGCGGGCGTCTGGACTTTCGAGGATCTGAGCGCGACGCGGCGCGTGGCGGTCGAGTTGACGCCTCGCGAGCGGGAAATCGCCGCCCAACTGGTGACCGGGAAAACCAGCAAACAGATTGGACGGGCGTTGGAAATCAGCCCGCGCACCGTCGACGTTTATCGCGCCCGCTTGATGCGCAAATACGATACGGGTAACGCTACCGAACTGTTGCAGCGTCTGCTCGGGCATTGACGGCCGCAGCCGCGGCGCGCGACACCGCTTTGTGCGAAGTCGAGGCAAGAACTGGAACGATGAAGCGAGGCCTTAGAGTTGGGGCCCCGCGCTGCGCGGTCATGCAGAAATAAACGACGAACTTATGCGGCCGGCTCGGCCGCTTTCACGAGCGCGGCGCGCTCGATGGTCTCGCGCAACAAATCAGGAACCGGCACCGACTTGCCGGCCGCGTAGTCGATCCATACGCAGCGGGCGGCGCCGCGTGCATAGACGGTGCTGGGATCGTCTGCACGCACGAGTTCGAAGCCCGTGTCGAAACTGCTGCGGCCGGGCGTCGCGACGGTCATGCGGCCGATCACGTCGCCGGGATAATGCAGTTGCTTGAGAAACTCCATCGACGCGTTCACGATCACCGGCCCCTGGCCATCCGCATTGCTGCCGGCGAGGCCGAGTTGCTCGAACCAGGAGATACGCACCTGCTCCATGTAGCGGAAATAGACCGTGTTGTTCACATGGCCGAATGCGTCCATGTCGCCCCAGCGGATCGGCATCGACATCTCGAAAACTGCGTGAAAATCGCTCATCGTGCTTCTGCTCTTCTTACTTCTCAAAAGATTGCTCAAGGATCGAATCGGGTAAAACCGTGGCCATTCAGGCCAATGCCTGCACCATAGCGCAGACGTTTCGTCGGCAGAAGGCCCGCGCGCGTAAAAGAGCTTCTTCCAAACTGCGTTAATCGCCTGGCGCGCCGGGACGAGTGCCAGTCGCACCTCGCCGGATCCCGGTGATCGCGCGTCAACTCATAAGCCGGCGATCAGGCCAGACCGAAGCCGTCGTCGGCGGCGATTACCGAACCGTTGATGAACTGCGATTCGTCCGCGGCCAGCAATAGCAGCAATCCGTCCAGGTCCTCAGGCTTGCCGACGCGATGGCGCGGCAGCATCGACACGAGCTTTTGCCCCTGCTCGGTCGACCAGTGATGATGATTGATCTCCGTGTCGATATAGCCCGGGCAGATCGCGTTCACATTGATGCCGTGCTTGCCCCATTCGAGCGCCATGGCTTTCGTCATGTGGACGACGGCTGCCTTGCTCATCGAATAAAGGCCGATTTGGGGCAGTACGCGCAAGCCGGCCATCGACGCGATATTGATAATCCGGTACGACGGTTTCTGCGCGTTGTTGCCGCGCATGATCATGCGCTTGGCCACTTCCTGCGCGACGAAGAACGCGCCGCGGGTGTTGGTGTCGAACACATATTCGAAGTCGGCCGGCGTAACTTCGGACAGCTTCTGCGTGGTCGACACGCCCGAGTTGTTCACCAGAATGTCGATGGTGCCCGCCTCGGTCTCCGCATGGGCGACCGCCGACTTGATGCTCTGATAATCGGTCACATCCAGCGAAACGACGTGCGCCGCGCCGCCTGACGCCTCGATTTCGGCGCGCAGCTCCTTCAGGCGCTCGGTTCGCCGGCTCGCCAGCACGACTTTGGCGCCCGCCTGCGACAACACCTGAGCAAAGCGCTTTCCCAACCCGCTCGAGGCGCCCGTGATGAGCGCGACCTTGCCTTCCAGATTGATCGAACGGCCCATTGTCGTTCCTTGTTCGGTTGTAGTTACGAATACGGTTGTCGGTCGCGGTCCGACCCATGCTCGGGTCAATACCGTAGCATATAAATAGAACGCTCGTGCTAATCTCTGCTGATCGGGTTGCGGTGCAAGAGACCATCGCCCACAATACGATCCCGAAAAAAGCATTCTAACGGTAAGAGGAGCATCAATGACCCCCGCAAGTCTCATTGAGCAGTACGGCCCGCGCGAGTCGATGGAATACGACGTCGTGATCGTCGGCGGCGGCCCGGCTGGCTTGTCCGCGGCGATCCGCCTGAAGCAGCTGGCGGCCGACAAGGGCGTCGAGCTTGGCGTCTGCGTGCTGGAAAAAGGCTCGGAGATCGGGGCGCACATCCTCTCGGGCGCCGTCATGGACCCGCGCGCGTTGAATGAACTGATTCCCGACTGGAAGGAAAAAGGCGCGCCGCTGGATGTCGAAGTCACCGAAGACCGATTCCTGTTCCTCTCGGAAACCGGCGCGAAGAGCGTGCCGAACTGGGCGCTGCCCGATAACTTCAAGAACCACGGCAACTACGTGATCAGCCTCGCCAACGTCACGCGTTGGCTGGGCCAGCAGGCCGAAGCGCTCGGCGTAGAGATTTTCCCCGGCTTCCCGGCTGCGGAGGTGCTCTACAACGACGACGGTTCGGTGAAAGGCGTCGCCACGGGCAATCTCGGCATCGGCAAGGACGGTCTGCCGACTGAAAACTTCCAGCTCGGCATGGAACTGCACGCGAAATACACCCTTTTCTGCGAAGGCGCGCGCGGGCATCTCGGGCGTCAGCTAAACGAGAAGTTCAGGTTGCGCGACGGCGTCGATCCGCAGGTCTACGGCATCGGCATCAAGGAATTGTGGGAGATCGATCCGTCGAAACACAAGCCGGGGCTCGTCATGCACACGGCCGGCTGGCCCTTGCAGACGGACACGTACGGCGGCTCGTTCCTCTATCACATGGACAACAACCAGGTGGTGGTGGGCTTCGTGGTCGGGCTCGGTTATACGAATCCGTATCTGTCGCCGTTCGAGGAATTCCAGCGCTACAAGACGCATCCGGCAATCCGTCATTTTCTGGAAGGCGGCAAGCGCGTGTCGTATGGCGCGCGGGCAATCACTGCGGGCGGCCTGATGTCGCTGCCGAAGCTCGTGTTCCCCGGCGGCGCACTGGTCGGCGACGACGCGGGCTTCCTGAACGCATCGCGGATCAAGGGTTCGCATGCCGCGATCAAGACCGGCATGCTCGCCGCCGATGCGGCATTTGAAGCCGTGCAGGCAGGCCGCACGAGCGACGAGCTCACGGCTTATCCCGAGTCGTTCAAGACTTCGTGGCTGCACACGGAGCTCTACAGGGCCCGCAACTTCAAGCAGTGGATGAGCAAGGGCCTGTACCTCGGCACGTTGATGGTCGGCATCGAGCAGAAGCTGCTCGGCGGGAATGTGCCGTGGACGCTGCACCATCAGCATTCCGATCATGAGATGCTAAAGCCCGCGTCGCAATGCACGCCGATCACATACCCGAAGCCGGACGGCAAGCTGACGTTCGACAGGTTGTCTTCGGTGTTCATATCGAACACGAATCACGAAGAGAACCAGCCGCCTCACTTGACGCTCAAAGACCCCACGGTCCCGGTGAACGTAAACTGGCAGACGTATGCGGGTCCTGAGTCGCGTTACTGCCCGGCGGCCGTTTATGAATTCGTGAAGAACGACGACGGCAGCGAGCGGCTGGTAATCAACGCGCAGAACTGCGTGCACTGCAAGACCTGCGATATCAAGGACCCGACGCAGAACATCGTGTGGGTGACACCTGAAGGCGGCGGCGGGCCGAACTACCCGAACATGTGAGCGGCGCTTCGCCTTCGCAACATAGGCAGACGACCTCTGCGTTGCGAAGGCAAGCCGCGAAGGCCACCCCAAGGCCACCCACCAGGGCAACCCGCCAAGGCAACCCGCCAAGGCCACCGCTTAGCCGCGCACCATTCCTTCGATACGCGCACACACTTGTGCCACCACCGGCGCCCAGGCGCCCACCGCCGGTTGCCGGAACAGTTCGATCGAGTCGTACCAGGGCGTAACCGGCGCCCCCACTCCCCAGAACCAGGCCGATACGTGATCGATCATCAAGCACGTCGGTACGCCGAGCGCGCCGGCCAGATGGGCGGGTCCACTGTCGATCGTTACCACCAGATCGAGATTCGCCAGCAGTGCGGCGACGTCGTCGAAGCCGGCTTCAAAGTACTGAGTAGGATCGACGACGTCGAAGCCCATTGCGCGCCATTGCGCGACCGTCTCGCCACGTCCTGGCGACAGCGCGAAATAGGTGACACCGGCCACGTTCAACAATGGCTCCAGCTGCTCGATCGGCACCGAGCGCCGCGCATCGCGGATATGGTCCGGATTTCCATTCCACACGAGTCCCACTTTGCGATTACCGGGCTTGCCGTCGACACGGGCATGCACCCATTGCTGCCACGGTTGCAGACGTTGCGGGTCCGCGCTCAGATAAGGCGCGCCCCAACCGGTCGCCTCGACAATGCCTAGACGCAACGGCAAGCTCATCAGCCCGCAATGAAAATCGGGCTGCGTTTCGAGGCTTGTTTCAAGCCGTAGATCGGCAGGCAGCGTCCGTTCGAACAGATGCCGCAACGGCCCGTCGTGACCGAAGATCACCCGGCCGCCTTCACGCCGCGCACGCTCGGCGAGCAGCGGCAGAAAGCGCAACGCCCACAGGCAGTCGCCGTTGCCTTGCTCGCCGTACACGACGAGCGTCTTGCCCGCCAGCGACTCTCCTTGCCACGGTGCGCTGATCGCGGCGAGCGCGTGCTGCGCGTTGTTCAGATCGCCGGCAAACGCAAGGCGCGACTCGTAGAGCGCCCAGCCCTCGGCGAAACGCCCGCTGCGGATCTGGAGTTCGGACAAATCGAACAACGCATGCGCGTTATCCGCGGACAACGCGAGCACCTCACGAAGGAGCGCTTCGGCTTCCGCAAAACGCGCCTGCTCCTTGATGCACAACGCCAGCTTATGAAGCGCGATCGGATTGCCCGGCACGAGCCGCACCGCTTCGCGCAGCAAATTCTCGGCAGTCGCGAAGTCGTTCCGATGTTGGACGGCGGCGGACCGCCAGATCAATGCGTTGGCATCGGCGGGGTTTTGTGAGAGCAGCAGTGCCGTGGCAGACTCGACGAGCGCCCAATCGCGCACGACGAAGGCCGCCTGCGCGATAGTGTGGAGGAGCGTCGGCTCACAGACTGGGTCGGCCTGATACGCGCGTACGAGCGCCCCGAGGGCTTCGCGTTGCAGCGCTTTGTCGCCGCCCGCGTGTTGCAGCAGTGTCTGGCCGAACGCGAGACAGTCGTGCGCGACCGCGTGCGGCGCCGCGGCGCGTGCCCGCAACGCCGGGAGAATGTTGTCCGCCGGCTGACTGGAGAGATGATTCATGCGAAAAGCGCAGTTCGCGCAATGCGATTGAAACGCGCGAACCGCGCCCTTTACGGCGCGCTTGCTGCGATCTTCGGCGTACTCACCGAAACGTCGCCACATTGCGCGCGATGGCGCAACGCATGGTCGATCAGCACCAGCGCAAGCATGGATTCCGCGATAGGCGTGGCGCGAATGCCGACGCACGGGTCATGCCGCCCGAACGTCTCGACCATTGCCGGTTGCCCCGCTTTGTCGATCGAGCGGCGCGGAGTACGAATGCTCGACGTCGGCTTGATGGCAATCGACACGGTAATGTCCTGGCCGGTGGAAATACCGCCCAGCACACCGCCCGCGTTATTCCCGACAAAGCCTTCGGGCGTGAGTTCGTCGCCATGCACGGAGCCGCGCTGCGCGACGCTCGCGAACCCTGCGCCGATCTCAACGCCCTTCACCGCGTTGATACCCATCATGGCGTGAGCGATGTCCGCGTCAAGGCGATCGAACAACGGCTCGCCGAGACCGACGGGCACACCACAAGCCACCACGTTGATACGGGCGCCAATCGAGTCGCCCTCTTTGCGCAACGCGTCCATATACGCTTCGAGTTGCGGCACGATGTCCGCGTTCGGCACGAAGAACGGGTTCTCGCGCACATGCGCCCAGTCGACAAACGGCACGTCGATCTCGCCAAGCGCGGCCATGTAGCCACGAATTTCAGTGCCGAATTTTTCGCGCAACCATTTCTTCGCAACGGCACCGGCCGCGACCGTAGGCGCTGTTAAACGCGCCGACGAACGGCCGCCGCCGCGATAGTCGCGAATACCGTACTTCTGCCAATACGTGTAGTCGGCGTGGCCGGGACGAAACGTGTCCACGATGTTGCCGTAGTCTTTACTGCGCTGGTCCGTATTGCGAATTAGCAGCGCGATGGGTGCACCCGTGGTGGTTCCCTCGAACACGCCCGACAGAATCTCGACCTTGTCCTCTTCCTGACGCTGCGTGACGTGGCGCGACGTGCCCGGCTTGCGGCGGTCGAGTTCGAGCTGGATGTCGGCTTCGGTCAGCGCCATGCCCGGCGGGCAACCGTCGATCACACAGCCGATAGCCGGGCCGTGCGATTCGCCGAAGGTCGTGACAGTAAAAAGCGTACCGAGCGTGTTGCCGGACATGGGCGTCGTCCAAAGGAATGCGGGGAAGACGCTATTATGCCAGCCCCTTGCCGCCCGGGACGACGCCGCGCACCGGCTTATGACTTCCGGACAAGGCCGCGCGCCTACTTCCGCGCGCCGCGCAAGTCCGTGACGATTCTCTGAAGCAACTCGGGAGTGGCCAGCGCCGGGTCGATAGGCTCGCCTACCGCCAAAGTCAGCCGGCTCATCACGCCCTTTTGCACGGGGCGTGGCCAGCGTGCGTCGTCGGCGCGGGAAAACACGCTGCCCCACAGGCCACGCAACGCCATTGGAACGACCGGCGCGGGCGTGCGCGCGATGATTTCCATGACACCGCGACGGAACTCGTTCATGTCGCCCGTCCGGGTGAGTTTGCCTTCGGGAAAGATGCACACGAGTTCGCCGTCGGCAAGCGCCTGTGCGCAGCGCTCGTACGCGCGCGCCAACACCTGCGGGTCCTGATGCGCGGGCGCTATGGGAATTGCCTTCGCATGACGGAAGACCCAGCCGGCGAACGGGTTTTTGAAGATCTGATAGTCCATTACGAAGCGGATCGGCCGTGGACTCTCGGCCATGATCACGACCGCATCAACAAAGCTCACGTGATTGCACACGAGCACGGCCGCGCCCTCTTCCGGAATCCGCTCCGCGTGCACGAGGCGAATCCGGTAGAACGTGTGCACGAGCAACCATGCGATGAATCGCAACAGGAACTCGGGCACGAGCGAATAGATGTAGGTCGCCACCACGATATTGAGCAGCGCGGTCACGAGAAAAATGGCCGGAATGCTGAAACCCGCCGAGGTGAGGCCGACCGCCATCAACGCCGAGACGATCATGAACAGCGAATTGAGAATATTGTTCGCGGCGATGATGCGCGCCCGGTGGCTCGGCTGGCTGCGGCTCTGGATCAGTGCATAAAGCGGCACGCTGTAGAAACCGCCGAACATGGCAAGTAGAAACAGATCGGCAAGCACGCGCCAATGCGCGGCGTGCACGAGGAACTCGCCGACGCTCAACAGATGACCGGCGGCCGGCAGCGCGTGGCTTGCGAAAAACAGGTCGATGGCGAACACGCTCATGCCGATCGAGCCAAGCGGCACGAGGCCGATCTCGATACGCCGCTTGGATAGCTTCTCGCACAGCAGTGAGCCAAGGCCGATACCAACGGAGAAGGTACCGAGCAGCACAGTCACGACGTCCGGGTTGGCCGACAGCACATCTTTTGCAAAGCTGAAGAACGACGACAGAAACGTCGCGCCCACGAACCACAGCCACGATATGCCGAGCAGGCTCAGAAACACCGTGCGGTTTTGGCGCGCGAGCTTGAGGTTGCGCCAGGTCTCGCTGACCGGGTTCCAGTTGATGCGCAAATCCGGCTGCGGCGCCGCTGTTACCGGCACGAAGCTCGATACGACGCGCCCCGCGAGCGCAATGGCGACGCAGGCACAAGCCAGAACCAGCGCGCCGTGTTCGACGAAACCCGCGCCCGCGCCGCCGACAATCGTGCCGACCAGGATCGCGACGAAAGTGCCCATCTCGACCATGCCGTTGCCGCCGACCAGTTCCTCGCTCGACAGATGTTGCGGCAGATATGAATACTTGACCGGCCCGAACAGAGTCGAATGGACGCCCATCATGAACGTGCACAGATACAGCAGCGGCGCGCTATGCAGCAGGAAGCCCGCGCCGCCGACCAACATGACGACGATCTCGAAGCTCTTCACGAAACGCGTGAGCATCGCCTTGTCGTACTTGTCGGCGATCTGTCCGGACGTGGCCGACAGCAACACGAAAGGCAAGATGAAGATCGCCGAGATCATGAACGCGGCGGTCTTCGGATCGACGCCTGAGAACCGCGCCGCCTGAAACGTGACGAGCGACGTGAAACCTATCTTGAAGACGTTGTCGTTCATCGCGCCGAGGAACTGCGTCCAGAAAAACGGCGCAAAGCGGCGCTCGCCCAGCAGCTTGAACTGCGATTCGTGCTGGCCATGCTGGCGCGCGGCACGGTGGACGGCGGCCGGCGCAGACGCGGGCGGCGCAGGCGGCGTGGGAGGCGTTGGGGGCAGCGGGCTTTGACTCATGAAGTTCGTTGAAACAGATTCAGTAGCAGGCGCCAGGAAAAGCGGCTAAAGGCCACATGAAGAACCATGACGGCGCGCACAAAAAAAGCGCGCGCTCTCGCGCACGCCTTTCCTGGATGTTACGCCTTTACTGGACGTTCCCCACCGCCGGCCCTCCCAAGCACCGGGCGCCCTACGGGCCACCCACGCGGCAATACCAGCGGCTCCGCCAGCGGGCGGCCGCGCATCAACGCGCCGGCTGCTGCCCCTGCTCTTCCGGCCAGTCGCGGATGTACGCCTTCAGCATGCGGTTTTCGAAGCCCTGTTCCTCGACCACCGCCTTCGCGACGTCATAGAAAGAAATAACGCCCATCAGCGTGCGGCTCTCCATGACCGGCAGGTAGCGCACGTGATGTTCGAGCATCATGCGGCGCACTTCGTTGACGTCCGTTTCAGGCGTGCAGGTGAGCGGATGATCGTCCATGACCTTGCGGATTGTGGACGTGCCCACGCTTCCGCCGTTCTCGCTCAGCGTAAGAATAATCTCGCGGAATGTCAGCATGCCGACCAGGTCGCCGTACTCCATGACGACGAGCGAGCCGATGTCGTGCTCGGCCATGGTGTTGACTGCGTCGTGCAGCGTGGCGTCTGGCGTGACCGTGAAAAGGGTGTTGCCTTTGACTTTAAGAATGTCGCTGACTCGCATGATCTGTCTCCCGAAATACCCGCTAGGCATGGTGATGCATCAATGACTTTCGATCCTAGCGGAAAGGCCCATAAAAGGAAAGCGGCCCGCCCATCAAGGCACGGCGGGCTTACGCCGCCCTGCAAAGGCCTTGCGGCGCGCAGACGCATCGGGAAAACCGCGCTTGAAGCAGTTCATGCCGGTGATACGATGGCCGCCACTTTCACCTTTCGCGAGGCTGTCCGTGGCCTCGCCGACCAGCATGTCCGCCAACCGTTTCGATACGCTTGCGCTGCACGCCGGCGCCGCTCCCGACCCCGCCACCGGTGCGCGCGCCACACCGATCTATCAGACCACGTCGTTCTCGTTTCGCGATTCGGACCACGCAGCCGCGCTCTTCAACATGGAGCGCGCGGGCCACGTCTACTCGCGCATTTCGAATCCTACCGTGGCCGTATTCGAAGAGCGCGTTGCCGCGCTTGAAAACGGCGCGGGCGCAATCGGCACGGCAAGCGGCCAGGCTGCCTTGCATCTGGCGATCGTCACGCTAATGGGCACAGGGTCGCACATCGTGGCCTCGAGCGCGCTATACGGCGGCTCGCATAATCTGCTGCATTACACGTTGCGCCGCTTCGGCATCGAGACCACCTTCGTCAAACCCGGCGATATCGACGCGTGGCGCGCGGCTCTGCGTCCCAACACGCGCCTGCTGTTCGGCGAAACGCTCGGCAATCCGGGCCTTGACGTGCTTGACGTCGCAACCGTCGCGCAGATCGCCCATGAGCACCGCGTGCCGCTTCTCGTCGACTCCACGTTCACCACGCCATACCTGCTGAAGCCTTTCGAGCACGGCGCCGACTTCGTCTATCACTCGGCCACCAAGTTCCTGGGCGGCCACGGCACGACAATCGGCGGCGTGCTGGTAGACGGCGCCACGTTCGACTTCGACGCTTCCGGGCGCTTCCCGGAATTTACCGAGCCTTACGAAGGTTTTCACGGCATGATATTCAGCGAGGAAAGCACCGCCGCCCCCTTCCTGCTGCGCGCTCGCCGCGAAGGCTTGCGCGACTTCGGCGCGTGCCTGCATCCGCAAGCCGCGTGGCAGCTTCTGCAAGGCATCGAAACGCTGCCCTTGCGGATGGAGCGGCACGTGGCCAACACACGCCGCGTGGTCGAGTTCCTGGCCGGTCATGCGGCGGTCGAAGCCGTCGCGTATCCGGAGTTGCCGACGCATCCCGACCACGCGCTTGCGAAGCGGCTGCTGCCGCGTGGCGCGGGCGCCGTATTCAGCTTCAATCTGCGCGGCGACCGCGCCGCAGGCCGCAGCTTTATCGAAGCACTCTCGCTGTTCTCGCACCTCGCGAACGTGGGCGACGCGCGCTCGCTGGTGATCCATCCTGCGTCCACGACTCACTTTCGCATGGACGCCGCCGCGCTGGCCGCAGCCGGCATCGCTGAAGGCACGATCCGGTTGTCGATCGGCCTCGAAGACCCCGACGACCTCATCGACGATCTGAAACGCGGTCTGAAAGCGGCGCAGAAAGCGTCTGGCTCGACAGCGCCGCGAAGCGCGCAATCTGGTTCCACCGAACCCGGTGGCTCGGGTTCCGCGGCTACACGTCCCGGCAAGGAGTCCGCATGATCGTCGACGTTCAAGGCAAAGCCGCCTACGCCTACACCGGCGGCAAACCGTTCGACGCCAGTCTGCCGACCGCCGTCTTCATCCACGGCGCGGAGCACGACCATAGCGTATGGGCGCTGCAGACGCGTTACTTCGCGCATCACGGCTTCGGCGTGCTCGCCGTGGATCTGCCTGGGCACTGCCGTAGCGCCGGCCCGGCGCTACGCACGGTCACCGCGATGGCTGACTGGCTCGCCGCATTGCTGGACGCCGCCAGCGTGCAGCGCGCATTCGTAGCCGGCCACAGCATGGGCTCGCTCGTCGCGCTCGACTTCGCGGGCCGCTACCCCGAACGAACCACTCACCTCGCTCTGCTCGCCACCGCTTTGCCAATGGCGGTATCCGACACCTTGCTGGAGGCCGCCCTGCACCGCGAGCCCGAAGCGATCGACATGGTCAACCAGTGGTCGCACTCGACGCTCGCCGCGAAGCCTTCGTGCCCCGGACCCGGCTTCTGGCTGCACGGCATGAACCAGCGGTTGATGGAGCGCGTTTCAGCAAAGGGTGAAGCGAATCTCTTTCATACCGACTTCACCGCGTGCAACACGTACGCCGACGGCCTCGCGCGAGCCGCGCAGATTCGCTGCGCCACACGGCTCGTTGTCGGCCGGCGCGATGCGATGACGCCGCCGCGAGCCGCCAAGGCGTTGGCCGATGCGCTTCTGCAAGCAGGCGCACCGGTAGATACGGTGACGCTCGACGCCGGTCACGCACTGATGACCGAACAGCCAGATGCGACGCTCGACGCGTTGTTCAGCTTCGCTCGTACGCCGCCACGCGACGCGGGCTAGCCGCTGCGCAATTTCGTGCCGGTCGCTCCCGTTTTGCAAGCCGTGCCAGTTCTCAAGATAGCGGCTGCGGGACGCCGGCGCCATCGTCCGAATGGCCAGGTTGCGCGAGTCGCACGATAGCCGCACAATGGTTCGAGCGTGTCCTCGTCGAGGCGCCGCGGGCATGCAGGCGCGCTCAGCAAAAGAGCGTTCGCAGCGGCGGGCGTGCACTCGCAGCGCGTAGCAATCCGGAGGCGTTATGGCTCATACCGCGCACACCGACCACTTCGCGAACTTCGCGGAGTTCTACCCGTACTATCTGAGCGAGCATCGCAACCAGGTCTCGCGGCGGCTGCATTTCGTGGGATCGCTCGGGGTCATCGGCTGTCTCGCCATGGCGCTTGCCACCGGCGACTGGCTATGGCTGCCGGCCGCCGTGATCTGCGGATACGGTTTTGCCTGGGTCGGACATTTTTTCTTCGAGAAGAACCGGCCGGCAACGTTTCGTCATCCGCTTTATAGCCTGATGGGCGACTGGGTCATGTTCAAGGACATCTGCGTAGGCAAGATCTCGTTGTAGACCCGGCGCAAGATCGCTCCGCCGCCTCGCGCGACGCCTACGCCGCCTGATGCGGCATCGAGGACGCGCCGCGCTCGTTCTCTTCGGCCTCCGACTCGCGTGCTGCGGCACGGGCCGCGAGCAGCGTCGCGAGCGTCACTTTGAGTTTGTCGTTGTCGAGCGCGGCGAGCAGCGTGGCGCCGTCCACGCGAGTAGAAGCAAGCTGAAGCTGATACTCCAGCTCTGCACGATCGATCACAAAGAGGTCGTAGACCTGCTGAACGGTGATCTGCGCCGGGTTCGCCAGCAAGAGGAAGTGCGGGCGCGAGCCGTCTTCCTCCAGTTGCGCGATCCATCCAATCTGTTCGAGCCGTTGCAGCAGATTGATGGTGGTGTCCATATCGCGGCGGAGCATTCGTGAAAGCTCGGGCACCGTGTAGCCGCGCTTGCCGGCGTCGCGCGCTTCGCAAAGCCGTGCAAGCAATTCGAGAGAATCAAAGAGATTGCTGCCCTCGAAAGTCGGGCGATGAAATTGGCCGATCCGGATTGCAGGCAACGCCGACGCGATCATTGCACCCGCCAGCGTGATGAACCAGCACAGGTACATCCACAGCAGGAAAAGCGGCACTGCCGCGAACGCGCCGTAGACCGCGGTGTAAGTGGGAATGCGGCGCACGTAATAGCCAAAGCCGCGCTTGGCGAGTTCGAAGGCGATTGCCGCGGTCACGCCGCCGATCACTGCATCGCGCCATTCCACGCGGCAATTCGGCAAATACACGTAGAGAATCGTGAACGCGAGCGCCGTCAACGGCAATGCCGCACCCGTGAGCGCCCACTCGATAACCGGCGTGATGCGCTGGGCGGCGCTGAAGGTCATTGACTGCGTGAACAGATACGACGAGATAGAGAGGCTCACGCCAATCAGAATCGGACCGAGCGTGATGATCGCCCAGTACACGAGGATGCGCTGCGCGATAGGCCGCGCCTTGCGCACGCGCCAGATCACATTGAACGCGGATTCGATCGTCATCATGGTCATGACCGCCGTGAGAAACAGCAGCACCATGCCGATGGTGGTCAAGCCTTTCGCCTTCGCGGCGAACTGGTTCAGATACCTGAAAATCTGGCTGTTCAGCTGCGCGGGCATCAGGTGATCCGCGAGGAAGAACTGCAGCGACTCCTGGAACGAACTGAAGAGCGGAAACGCGGTGAAGAGCGCAAACGCGACGGTGGCGAGCGGCACCAGCGCGAGCATCGTCGTGAAGGTGAGACTGCCGGCCACCTGCGGAATACGGTCCTCGCTGCTGCGCTTCGCGGCGAACTGCGCGAGCCGCTTGAGCGTGTCGAGATCGAAACGCACCCTGGACAACAAACCTGCCTCCTTGCTTCGTCGAACCGTGTTTCAGGACCGCATTACAGAACTGTGCGGAGTTCCTGGCGCGAGCCTGGCCGAATGGCCACCAATGGCTGTGAATCGCTGGGAACGGCCTGTAGAGCGGACCCAAGCCCTATAATACCCGTTCACCGATGAGGCCTATGAAAGACATTCTCGTGCTCTATTACAGCCGTCACGGCGCCACGCGCGAACTCGCGCTGGCGATCGCGCACGGCGTCGACAGCGTCCCCGGCATGCAGGCGCGCGTTCGGACGGTGCCGGCAGTTTCGACCGTCTGCGAAGCGACCCAACCCGACATTCCCGCTGAAGGACCACCGTACGTCGAACTGCGCGACCTGGAGGAATGTGCGGGTCTCGCGCTCGGCTCGCCGACACGCTTCGGCAATATGGCCGCTTCGCTCAAGTACTTTCTCGACGGCACGACGCCGCAGTGGCTTTCCGGCGCACTTTCCGGCAAGCCGGCCTGCGTGTTCACGTCAACCGGCAGTCTGCACGGCGGCCAGGAGTCCACGCTGCTATCCATGATGCTGCCGCTGCTCCACCACGGCATGCTGATCGTCGGCATCCCGTACACGGAGAGCGCACTGAGCACGACGCAAACCGGCGGCACACCATACGGCGCATCGCACTTCGCACGCGCGGGCAGTGCCGCACAGGGCATTTCCGCGGACGAGAAAACTCTCGCCGTTGCGCTCGGCGCACGCGTTGCGCGCACGGCGGCATCCATGAGCGAACGGCCGTGAATGATCCAACGCCGCAAAGACGCGGCGCCGCGTCAGGCGCGACCGCCGCCCTCATTGCACTGATCGCGTTGTCGATCGCATGGGAATGGTGGCTGGCGCCGCTGCGTCCGGGCGGATCGGCGCTGGTGCTCAAGGCGTTGCCGCTGCTGTTGGCGCTGCCAGGCGTGTGGCGCCAGCGGCTCTACACGCTGCAATGGACGTCGATGTTGATCCTGCTGTACTTTGCCGAAGGCGTGGTGCGCGGCTGGAGCGACCGTGGCTTGAGCGCGCGGCTCGGCTGGCTGGAAGCCGTGCTAACCCTGGTCTTTTTTGTCTGCACGCTGGCCTATATTGCGCCATTCAAACGGGCGGCAAAGCGCGCCGCGAAGCTGCGCCGCGAACGTCCTGCAGGCGCGGACACCTGAATTTCACGCGCCTCCACGGACATATGAACGTCACGCGCCACATCACGCAGTCCAACCCCGCTGATCGACCGACATGACCCAAACCGCTTTTCTCACTGCCTGCCGCGACGCCATCGGCGCCGCTCATGTGTTGACCGACGCACACGACACGGCGCCCTACCTCACCGACTGGCGCCGCCGCTACACCGGCGCGGCCTGCGCAGTGCTCTGCCCGGCCACCCCCGATGAAGTCGCCGCGCTCGTCAAGCTGGCCGTCGAACACGGCATCGCAGTAGTGCCGCAAGGGGGCAACACGGGTCTCGCTGGCGGCGCCACGCCCGATTCGAGCGGTGCGCAGGCGGTCGTCAGCTTGCGGCGTCTGAATCGCGTCCGCGACATCGATCCGCACAACAACACGATTACCGTCGAAGCGGGCGTGATCCTCGCGGAAGTGCAAAAGCGCGCGGAAGAAGCTGGACGTCTCTTCCCGCTGAGCCTCGCCGCCGAGGGCAGTTGCACGATCGGCGGCAATCTTGCAACCAACGCGGGCGGCACCGGCGTTCTACGCTACGGCAACACGCGCGAGCTATGCCTCGGCCTGGAAGTAGTCACACCGCAAGGCGAGTTGTGGGACGGTCTGCGCGGACTGCGCAAGGACAATACCGGCTACGATTTGCGCGATCTGTTCATCGGCGCGGAGGGCACGCTCGGCATCATCACCGCAGCCGTGCTGAAGCTGCATCCACAGCCGGCTGCACGCGTAACGGCACTCGCCGCGCTTGCATCGCCGCATGCCGCACTCGACTTTCTGTCGCTCACACAAAGCGTCGCCGGGCCGCTTCTGACCGGTTTCGAACTCATGTCGGATTTCTGCCTGCGGCTCGTTGGCCGGCACTTCGAACAGATGCGCTATCCGTTCGCGGAACCGCACGCGCAAATCGTGCTGCTGGAACTGTCGGATAGCGAAAGCGAGGAGCACGCGCGCGCACTGTTCGAGCGTCTGATGGAACAGGCGCTCGAAGACGGCATGGTGCAAGACGCGGTGGTCGCCGAGAGTCTCGCGCAATCGCGCGCGTTCTGGAATTTGCGCGAACATATTCCGCTCGCGCAGGCCGAGGAAGGTCTGAACATCAAGCACGACATTGCCGTGCCGATTTCGCGCATCGGTCACTTCATCGAAGAAACCGACGCGGCGATCGAGCAGGCGGCGCCGGGCGCGCGCATGGTGACGTTCGGCCATCTCGGCGACGGCAATCTGCACTACAACGTGCAGGCGCCGGAGGGTGTCGACGCGAAGGCGTTCCTCGAGCAGTACCAGAGCCCGATCAATCGCGTGGTGTATGACAGCGTGCATCGGCATCGCGGCAGCATCAGCGCGGAACACGGGCTCGGTCAACTGAAGATCGACGAGGCGATGCACTACAAGCCGGACGTCGAGGTCCAATTGATGCAAGCTGTCAAACGCGCGCTCGATCCGCTGAACCTGATGAACCCGGGCAAGGTGCTACGCTCGAACTAAAGCTGAAACTTCACGCCGAAGCCTGGCCCGCGCATGTCGACGCGGGTCACTCGCAGGAGCCCTATCCGTGAAAATTCGCGTGCTGTCCGACCTGCATCTGGAAAACGACGAGCCTGAACTGATTCCGCACGCGCAGGCGGACCTCGTCGTGCTGGCCGGAGACATCCACAATCATGCGGCTGGGCCGCGCTGGGCCGCACAGGCATTCGACGGCGCGGTGCCCGTGGTCTACGTGCCAGGCAATCACGAGTACTACGACGGCGAGTTCGGAGCGTTGGAAAGCGCACTTCACGATGCCGCCGCGCAGGTTGACAACGTGCACGTGCTGAACAATGCCGCGCTCGTCGATCCGCAGGGCCGCTGGCGCGTGCTGGGCACGACGTTGTGGACAGATTTCGCGCTGTTCGGCGCAGATAGCGCAGCGCTTGAAGAATCGATAGAGGCGTCGCGGCGCGCCATGCTCGACTTCCGCGGACTGATCCAGATGAACTGGCCGCAAGATTCGCAGAAATATGCCGAGGACTCATCGCGCGATTTCACGCCCGGCGACTCGCTCGCGCTGCACCGCCATGCGCGCGCATGGCTCGAACACGAACTCGCAAAACCATTTGCCGGCCAGACGATCGTGGTCACGCATCATGCGCCGCATCGGTTGAGTCTTGCCGAGCGCTACGCGCAAGACCGCGTGTCCGCCGGATTCGTCAACCACTTGCCGGAACTCGTCCGCACCCCGGTCGCACTATGGATTCACGGGCACACGCATACGCCGTTCGACTACACGGTCAACGGCACACGCGTGGTGTGCAATCCGCGGGGCTATTTCGACCGGCGCAGCGGGCAGTGGGAAAATCCGCAATTCGCGTGGGACAAGGTCGTCGAGATATAGCCCGGCGGCAGAGGTCGCGGTTCAGCTCGCGCGGCCATGGCCGAACCCTCGAACGCACGCCCGAACGCACGCTGAAACGATTACCGCCCGCCTCGCTGTTTGCCCGTCTCCGGACGCTCGACCTTGATGGGTACAAGTTGCGGCTGCTGTTCGCGCAGGCGGCGCAGCAGGTCGCGAGATGCGGCAATGCCGATTAGTCCAAACATGACGGCCACGCCGATCATCAGGTGCGTATCCATGAAACCCTCGTCCTTCAGTGATTGCGATTGCCGAATCGTGGCGGCGAAATGAACGTGCCGGCTCGAGCAGCAGCGTCATCGACACGGTATCAAATCGATTTCCGCCCAGAAGTAAGGAAATGTTGCGACGCGGCGCTCATGTAACAGGGCGTTATCTGAGTGCCGCGGGCGCAGCGAGCGCCGCTGTCGTGAAACGCGGTTCAAGCGCGCTGCCGGCGCCGACGTCACGTCCGCGCAAACTGCCGCAACTCCTCCTGATCGGCCGCAAGCGTCGCTGGAAGCTCCTCGCGCAGATGCTCGATCCATGTCCGGATCTTGGCGTCCAGATATTGGCGCGACGGATACAACGCATAGAGATTCATTTCCTGCGATGTGTACTCCGGCAGCAGCCACACCAGCGAGCCGTTCCGCAAACCGCTGATTGCGGAGTAGATCGGAATCAGCCCAACGCCCATGCCGCTCGCCACCGCGACAGCCATTGCCTCCGCCACGTTCACCTGGAAAGTGGCCGGGCCGAGCGTAACGGTTTCCTCGCCGTTCGGGCCGTCGAACGCCCACTTGTCGGGCGGAAACACCGGCGTGACCATCTGCAGGCACGTGTGGCGCGCGAGGTCGCCGGGAGTTTGCGGCACCCCGTGCTTCTCCAGATAGGCCGGCGACGCACAAGCAATGCTGAACGCGCTGCCGAGCCGCTGTGACACCAGTCCCGAATCAGGCAAGCCGGTGGCGAGCGTCAGCGACACGTCGAAGCCTTCGTCGAGCAGATCCGGCATGCGCTGCGCGAGCGTCAGCTCGATATTCACTTCCGGATACCGCTCCTGATAGCGGCCCACGGCTGGCACGACGTAGTGCTGGCCGAAGCTCGTCATTGCGTGGACTTTCAGCTTGCCGGACGGACGCGCGTGCGCGTCGCTCGCCTCGGCTTCAGCCTGATCGACATACGCAAGAATCTGCTCGCAGCGCTGCAGATAACGCTCGCCGGCCTCGGTCAGCGCAATGCGGCGCGTGGTGCGGTTCAGCAGGCGCGTGCGCAGATGCGCTTCCAGATCGGACACCGCGCGCGACGCATATGCAGTCGTCGTATTCAGGTGCTGCGCGGCACCCGTGAAACTGCCCGCTTCGACGACGCGGACAAATACGCGCATGTTTTGAAGCGTATCCATACCTTTCCTTGAGAATCCGCAGCGATTGTTACACGGTTTGCAAGAGGATTATCTCAACGTCCGTAAGAATGCCTTGCATTTTTACCGGTTATTCCCCAATCGATCCAAAAATATAATTGGCAACTTGCTTCTATAGCGACTTTTGGAGGAAATCGTGCAGTCTCCGGTACCAACAAGGATCACCGCAGCCGCGGTTCTTACGATCCTATTAACAATCGCCGGCTGCGCAAATACCGGAGGCATCGCCCCCCAGGCGAGCGCTACAGACGCGGCGTCGCTCGACGCCGGCAACGCCATTCGCGCGGCGAACGCCGACGCGCAATGGCCTGCCGCTGACTGGTGGCGCGCGTACAACGACCCCCAACTCGACGCATGGATCGAGGCCGCACAGGAGAACAACCCGAGCCTCGCCGCCGCTCAGGCGCGCGTGCGCCAGGCCATGTCGATGGCGGGCGTCGCGCGCTCGGCACTGTCGCCGCAAGTGAACGGCCATCTGTCGATCCAGCGTCAGAAGTGGGCCGACAACCTCTACTACGGTCCCGGGCCGCTCGCGGGCGAGCAGTCGTGGAACAACACCGGCACGCTCGCGCTGTCCTATCACCTCGATCTGTGGGGCAAGGACAAGAACGCCGCCGAGCGCGCTCTCGACGCCGCGCATGCCAGCGCCGCCGATGCCCGCGCCGCCCAACTCGAACTCCAGGCCAACGTGGTGCGCACTTACATCGAGATGTCGCTGAATTACGCGCTCCTCGACATCGCTCGCGCCACCTTGCAACAACAGCAGCAAATCGCCGACCTGGCCCGCCGGCGCATGAAAGGCGGCATCGGCACGCAGCTCGAAGTAAGCCAGGCCGAAACGCCGCTGCCGGAATACGAACGCCAGATCGACTCGATCGAAGAAAACATCGCGTTGAGCCGCAATCAACTCGCTGCGCTGGCCGGCAAGGGTCCCGGCGCGGGCGACTCGATCCAGCGGCCGGTGCTGTCGCTCAGCGCGCCTGCCGGCTTGCCGAGTGCCCTGCCTGCGGAATTGATCGGGCATCGGCCGGACGTGGTTGCCGCGCGCTGGACAGTCGCGGCACAGGCACGCGGCATCGACGTCGCGAAAGCCGAGTTTTATCCGGATATCGACCTGCTCGCGTCGATCGGCGGTTATGCGGCAATGGGGCCGCTGTTCCAGTTCCTGAAAAATCCTTCGCATAGCTGGAGCGCCGGACCGGCGCTGTCGCTGCCGATTTTCGACGGCGGCCGGCTGCGCTCGCAGCTTGGCGCAGCGTCGGCCGGTTACGACGAGGCGGTGGAGCGCTACAACCAGTCGATCGTCGGCGCGCTGAAGGACATCTCGGATCAGGTCATCCGCATGCGTTCGCTCGCGACCCAGGCGCAAGACGCCGACCGTTCGGTCGCCGCCGCGCGCAAAAACTACGACCTCTCCCGTGAGGGTTATCGACGCGGTTTGACCGACTATCTCAACGTGCTGATCGCGCAGAATCAGTTGCTTCGGGCCCAGGAAGGCGTGGCCAGGATTCAGGCCGAGCGGCTCGGCGTGCATGCGTCGCTGGTCACGGCTCTGGGCGGCGGGCTCGACGATCCAGCCAACGGTCCGCAAGCGGACCAGACCCTGCCGGCGCACGGTAAGGGCAAGGGCAAAGCTGCCGTACAGCCGTCGAACGCGACTGCCGCGAAAGCGGCGGTTGCACCAGCCGCGATAGGCACGGCAGGCGAGCACGACGCAGAGCCTGCGGCGAACATGACGCCGAAGCGCGCGGCGGCGGCCAGCCATGCGGACACCGGCAACGCCGCACCGGCTGCCGAATAAGGAAGCCCGCCATGTCAGCCCCCTCTTCATGCGCTCCGCGCCCTTCGTCGTTCGCCGTGTGGTACTCGGCCGCCGCCGAATGGGCGCGCACCGACGGCCTCGCGTGGATCTATCTGTTCAAGGCGCTCGCCGCGTGCTTCCTCGCGCTCGGTATCGCAATGAAGCTCGACCTGCCCCAACCGCGCACCGCGATGACGACCGTCTTCATCGTGATGCAGCCTCAAAGCGGCATGGTGTTCGCGAAAAGCTTCTACCGGATTTGCGGCACGCTCGTTGGCCTCGTCGTGACGCTTGCGTTGCTCGGACTATTCGCGCAACAGCCGGAAATGTTCATCGTCGCGACGGCGATCTGGGTCGGCATCTGCACAGCGGGCGCCGCGCGTAACCGCAACTTCAGGTCCTACGGATTTGTGCTTGCCGGATACACGGCCGCGCTGATCGGCATCCCCGCTTCGCAACATCCGGACGGCGCATTTCTGAGCGCGCTCACGCGCGTCGCCGAAGTCGTATTGGGCATTGTCTGCGCGGGCGCCGTAAGCGGCCTCGTGTTCCCGCAGTTCACCGGCTTGCAGATGCGCGGCACGGTGCGAGCGCGGTTCTCCGCGTTCGTCGAATACGTGTCGACGTCGCTCGCCGGCCGCAATGACCGCGCGCAGATCGAAGCGACCAATGCGCGCTTCGTCGCGGACATCGTCGGGTTCGAGGCGGCGCGCAGTGTCGCCGTGTTCGAAGGACCGGATTCGCGGATGCGCGGCGGCCGCCTCGCGCGGCTGAACAGCGAGTTCATGACCGCATCGACGCGTTTTCACGCGCTGCATCAGTTGATGAACCGACTGCGCGACGCCGGCACGCACGGCGCGGCCATCGCCATCGACGCGCTCGAGCCGTATTTCAAGGAAATCGCACCGTTGCTCGCGAAGTCCGGCGAACCCGTGTTGAGCGCGGCCGATGCCGCTCACGCCGCCGCGCAACTCGACGCGTACAAGGCCGAGTTGCCGCGCCGCGTGCGCGCGACGCGCGCCGCGCTCGAAGCGCATCCCAATGCGCCGCTGCTCGACTTCGACACGGGCGCGGAACTGCTGTACCGCTTTATCGACGATCTGCATGCATATGCCGCCACTTACGCGTCGCTTGCCGTCGACACGCACGAGCGCGAGCGCTGGGTCGAGCGTTACCAGCCCAAGACGAACGCGATCGCCGCGGGCGTCGCGGGCCTGCGCGCGGCTCTCGTGATGATAGTGCTCGGCGCGTTCTGGATCGCCACCGCGTGGCCGAGCGGCTTGACGTTGACGCTGAATGCAGCGACCGTTTGCGCGCTGGCGTCGTCGTCACCGAATCCGAAACGCACCGTGTTCCAGATGGCGGGGGGCACGCTCGTCGCCTCGGTGATGGGCATGCTTGCGGTGTACGGCGTGTTTCCGCGCATCGACGGATTTCCGCTGCTGTGCGCGGCGCTCGCGCCGTTCCTGCTGTTCGGCGTTTTCATGACCACGCGGCCCGCGCTAGCCGGCTACGGCGTCGGCTACTGCATCTTCTTCTGCTTTCTTGCCGGTCCGGACAACGTGATGCACTACGACCCGAGCGCCTTTATCAACGATGCGATCGCGCTCGTGCTGTCGATGCTGGTGTCGTCGGTCGCGTTCGCCGTGCTGCTGCCGCCGTCCACGCCGTGGCTGCGCAACCGGCTGCTCGTGGACTTGCGGCGCCAGGTCGCGGTGGCGAGCCGCGCACGCCTCGGTCGCGTGCGCTCGCGCTTCGAGAGCGGCGCACGAGATCTGATGTTCCAGATCAACGCGCTCGCACAGGACGACGCGTCGGCGAGACGCGACACGTTGCGCTGGCTCTTCTCGGTGCTCGAAGTGGGCAACGCAGTCATCGATCTGCGACGCGAAGTGGCGATGCTGCCCGCCGACCCGCGCTATGCGAAGACGATGCCGTGGCGGGTCTCGCTGCACGCAGTGTGCGATGCGCTGAGTGCTCTGTTCGAGCGGCCGCGCGCCGAGCGCTTCGAGCGCGCACTCGCCGCTACCGCAAACGCGATCGGCGCCGTCCAGTTGCTGCTCGCCGAGTTCGCGCCGCCGCGCGAAGAGCGTCATCAGTTGCAGCGCATTCTCAGTCAGTTGCATTTCATTCGTACCGCGTTGCTCGATCCGCAATCGCCGCTCGAACCGTTGATGAGCGCACGAGCCGACGCGTCAGAAGGAGTTCCGCATGCCGCGTGACATTGCCGTTTTCGACGCCTACGTGCCGACGATCGTTCTGCTGTTCATTGCGGGCGCCGTGCTCACCTGGGTGCTGGATCGCGTCATCGCCTACACGGGCGTGTATCGCGTCGTGTGGCACCCGTCCCTATTCCGGGCCAGCCTGCTCGTGTGTGTTTGCGGCGTGCTGGGCCTCGCCGTTTACCGTTGATCAGAGTCGAAACATGACCATTCGAAATCTTGTTGGCTTCGTCGCGACAGCCATAATTTTTATCGTCGCGATCCTGCTCGGACGCGTGCTGTGGGTTCACTACATGGACGAACCGTGGACGCGCGACGGACGCGTGCGCGCCGAGATCGTCAACGTCGCGCCGGACGTTTCAGGCGCGGTCGTCGATCTGCCGGTGAAGGACAATCAAATGGTGAGAAAAGGCGATCTGCTCATGCAGATCGATCCGTCGCACTACGAGATCGCCGTCGAACAGGCACAGGCCGCCGTGGCCGCGCGCAAGGCCGAATTGCAGATGAGGCGCGACGACGCAAAGCGCCGCGCGGATATGGATTCGCTCGTGGTGTCGAAAGAAAACCAGGAGAATGCGACGCATACGGCGTCGGCCGCCGAGGCTGCGTATCAGCAGGCGCTCGCCGCGCTAGATGCCGCTAAGCTCAATCTGGCGCGCACGCGGGTTGTGTCGCCGGTCGACGGTTACGTGACGAATCTGAATGTGTTTCGCGGCGACTATGCGACAGCCGGCGCGGCGAAGCTCGCCATTGTCGACAGTCACTCGTTCTGGGTCTATGGCTACTTCGAGGAAACCAAGCTGCCGCACGTGCATATCGGCGACAAGGCCGAAGTCCGGCTGATGAGCGGCGGCACACTCGAAGGCCATGTGGAGAGCATTTCGCGCGGTATTTACGATCGAGACAATCCGCAAAGCCGCGAATTGCTCGCCGATGTGAACCCGACATTCAACTGGGTCAGGCTCGCGCAGCGCGTGCCGGTGCGCGTGAGGATCGATTCGGTGCCCGACGGTGTGGTGCTCGCGGCGGGCATTACCTGCACGGTGGTGGTCAAGCAGAGTTGAGCGGCGCAGTGCGCGCCCGGTTCGTGCCGGGCGCGCTGCCATATCAATCGGCCTAACCCGTCCTAAACCTCACAACCTGAACTTACCCACCATCTGCTTCAGGCCGTGAGCCTGATCGTCGAGCGATCGTGCTGCGGCAGTCGCCTGTTCGACGAGCGCCGCGTTTTGCTGGGTGCCCGAATCCATCTGCGCGACGGCAAGATTGATCTCCTCGATACCTGCGCTCTGCTCGGAAGAAGCCGCCGAAATCTCGCCCATGATGTCCGTCACGCGCTTCACCGCCTTGACGACTTCGTCCATGGTTTGCCCCGCGTCCTGAGCGAGCGTCGAACCGTTGCTCACGCGCTCGACGGACGTGCTGATCAGCCCTTTGATCTCCTTCGCCGCGGCGGCGCTTCTCTGTGCGAGGTTGCGCACTTCGGCTGCGACTACTGAAAATCCGCGGCCTTCCTCGCCGGCGCGCGCTGCCTCGACTGCCGCATTCAGCGCCAGAATATTCGTCTGGAACGCGATTCCCTCGATCACGCCGATGATGTCGCCGATGCTGCGCGCGCTGTCGTTGATCTCGTTCATCGTCGCGACGACGCGGCTCACCACTTCGCCTCCCTTCTCCGCGATTTCCGACGCGTTATTCGCGAGCGTGCTCGCCTGCTTCGCGTTGTCGGCGTTTTGCCGGACCGTCGACGTCAGCTGCTCCATGCTGGTCGCGGTGCGCTCCAGCGCCATCGCCTGCTGCTCGGTGCGCTGCGACAAGTCGAGGTTGCCCATCGAAATTTCGCCCGAAGCGGTCGCAATCGCGTCGGCGCTCGATGCAATGTCGGACACAGTCGTCGCAAGACCGCTTTGCATGTCGGAGAGCGCGTACAGCACGCTCGACTTGTCCTTGCGTCCCAGCGTGATGTGGTTCGACAGATCGCCCGCCGCGATCCGGCTCGCGATCTCCTTCGCGTATGCCGGCTCGCCGCCGAGCTGGCGCGCGAGACGCCGCACGACCCACTCGCTGATGCCGGCGGCCAGCACGATCAGCCCAATCGTCATAACGGCGAGCATGACGAACGACGACTGGTAAATGAAACGGGAGGCGTCGATTGTCGCCTTCGCGGCCGTGCCGCGCTCCGTGACCATTTCGTCGACGAGTTTTTCGAGCTTGCCGGTTTCGACCAGCAGCGACACGTCTTGCGTGCCGACCTGCCAGTTCATCTGCGACAGGTCGAGCGGTTGCGCCTTCACGAGCGTCACGAAGTCGCGCAGATGCGCGCTCCACACCGTCACAGCGGCGGAAAATTTCTTCTGATGCTCGACGGCCTTCGCGTCGGATTTGTCGACGTACTGTTGCAGCGTGCCCAGTTCGGTGGAAAGGCCGTTCAAGCCCTTGTCGATGTCGGTGCCCAGTTCGTCGCGTTCTTTAGCAGTCGTCGCCGTCAACAGCATTTTTTGCGCGCGGCTTGCGCGCAACATGTGACCGCGGGCTTCTTCCGCAGCGCGGCTCGCAACGTGGCCTTGATCGTAGATGGATTGGGCCGACGCATTCAGGCGGCTGATCTGGGTGAGGGAGAACACGCCGATCGCCAGCGTGCCGATCAGCAGCACGGCGAACGCGAGGCGCAACATTGTCTTGACCGACAAGCCCTTCAAGCTCACCGCCCGCGAGCGGCCGCCGTTTCCACCCTTTCCGCGCGACGGCGACGCCGCCGCTTTTCCATCCGGAACAAAGCCTGCGCCTGTCCGGCTGCCCAACGAAACTGCTTTCATATTCCCCGTCCCCACGTTTAGAACTGCCGCAAAGGTCTGTTCCGGCATTGCTTCTTATCTCTCCGGGTCTACGGCATCGACGTCCGCGATCTTTAGTGCGGTTCGTAAAAAGCCGATCGTGATCGCCCGGTCCTCGACGCGCAGCTTTGTGAGCGCGCGTCCGCGCCCGTTTATACATGGCCAAAAATCCCCATAGCGCTTTTATCGGCAGGCTTGCCAGACGCTTACTGGCGTGCCGGCCGCTCGCGACCGGGCACTGCGACGGTGCGTCAAACGCCCCATCGCTGCGCGCAGGAGGGCGTGGACCGCCCAGCGTGATGTCTCATTCGCGACAAAACTTGTCCTTACAGTTCCGTCGAGCCACATTAAACTGCGACAAATAGCTGGCCGCCCCGCGACGCCCCGTCGAAATGCCGAAACGACAAAGCGCGACGGAGTACGCCGATCGCGATCTATTGCCAGCCGGGAATTGCCCCTTTCTCTTCCTTTGTCCAAGCGTATGGAAACCAGCCTCGATAAACGCGCACTTGCCGGCGCGTCAGCCGTAACCGGCACCACCGCCACTGCCACTCCCAACCCGACGGGCTCGTCCGCGCAGCCGGCCGCGACCGTCCAGCGCACGGTTTATTCGGTGCTCGGCGCGATCAGTTTTTCGCATCTGCTCAACGACATGATCCAGTCGTTGATTCTCGCCATCTACCCAATGCTGAAGGACAACTTCTCGCTGTCGTTCGGCCAGATCGGTCTGATCACGCTGACCTATCAGATCACCGCGTCGCTGCTGCAGCCGCTCGTCGGCATCTATACCGACAAGCATCCAAAGCCGTACTCGCTGCCCGTCGGCATGGGCTTCACGCTGGCCGGCCTGCTGCTCATGTCGATGGCGCCTAATTTCGGCGTGTTGCTGGTGGCGGCGGCGCTCGTCGGCTGCGGCTCGTCGGTGTTTCATCCCGAGTCGTCGCGGGTCGCACGCATGGCGTCGGGCGGGCGTCACGGACTTGCGCAATCGCTCTTCCAGGTGGGCGGCAATGCGGGCTCGTCGCTCGGACCGCTGCTTGCCGCGCTGATCGTGATTCCGCACGGCCAGCGCAGCATCGCGTGGTTTTCGGTGGCGGCGCTCGTCGCGATCGTCGTGCTGACGCAGATCGGGCGCTGGTACAAGCAGCATCCGTCGGTCAAGAAGGCGCGCAGCCAGACCGGTCATGCGACGCTGTCGCGCAACCAGGTCATGTTCGCGATGGGCGTGCTGATCCTGCTGGTGTTCGCGAAGTATTTCTACCTTGCGAGCATCAACAGCTATTTCACGTTCTATCTGATCGACCGCTTTTATTTGCCGGTGCAGGCCGCGCAGATTCATCTGTTCGTGTTCCTCGCCGCGGTCGCCGCGGGCACGGTGATCGGCGGTCCGATCGGCGACCGGATCGGCCGCAAATACGTGATCTGGGTGTCGATTCTCGGCGTCGCGCCGTTCACGCTGCTGCTGCCCTACGCAAATCTGTTCTGGACCGGCGTGCTGACGGTGATCATCGGCGTCGTGCTGGCCTCGGCGTTCTCCGCGATTCTCGTGTACGCGCAGGAGCTCATTCCGGGCAAGGTCGGCATGGTCGCCGGGCTCTTCTTCGGCTTCGCGTTCGGCATGGGCGGTATCGGCGCGGCGGTGCTGGGCGAACTGGCCGATGCCACCAGCATTGGGTACGTGTACAAGGTCTGCTCGTTCCTGCCGTTGATCGGCGTGCTGACGGTGTTTCTGCCGGACGTGGAAGGCAAGCGCGCGAAGGCGTAAAAGCCTGCTGCTGACGGATGAAAAAAGGCGCTGCGGCGCCTTTTTCTTTTGCGCGCGCCGCTCATGGTGAACCCCCGTTGTCCGGCGAGCCGCGCGTACTCTATGCTTGTGCCACACGCCTCGCTCCGGCGCCGCCCAACATGGCCGCAGCGCACGGCCTCTCCACCTGTTCGTCACCCAGCATCCGAAGGATCGCCGCAGATGACCCGCTACCGCGACTTCCACCGCCGTTCGATCGAGAACCCCGAGGCATTCTGGCGCGACGAGGCGCGGCGCATTCATTGGGAAACACCGTTCGACACCGTGCTCGACCGCTCGAACCCACCGTTCGCGCGGTGGTTCGTCGGCGGGCGCACGAACCTGTGTCATAACGCGGTAGACCGGCATCTTGTCGACCGCGCGCAGCAAAATGCACTGGTATATGTGTCGACGGAAACCGGCATCGAGCGGCGCTACACGTACGCCGAGTTGTATGCCGAAATCAACCGGATGGCCGCAGTGATGCGCTCGCTTGGCGTGAAGCGCGGCGACGTCGTGCTGCTCTATCTGCCGATGATCCCCGAAGCGCTCTTCGCCATGCTCGCCTGCGCGCGGCTCGGCGCGATCCACTCGGTCGTATTCGGCGGGTTCGCGGCGCCGAACCTGGCCGCGCGCATCGACGACGCCAAGCCGGTGCTGATCGTAACCGCCGACGCCGGCGCGCGCGGCGGCAAGGTGATCGACTACACGCCGCTCGTGGACGAAGCAATCGCGCGCGCAACCCACAAGACGGCGCGCGTGCTGCTGATCGACCGCCAGCTCGCGCCGGAGCGGCTCAACGCAACTTACCTGGTCGATTACGAACCGCTGCGCGAACAGTTCTTCGACGCGCACGTGTCCTGCGAATGGCTCGAGTCGAGCGAGCCTTCGTACGTGCTGTACACGTCGGGTACGACCGGCAAGCCCAAAGGCGTGCAACGCGATGTGGGCGGCTACGCGGTGGCGCTGGCGGCGTCGATGGAATACATTTTCGAAGGCAAGGCCGGCGACACGATGTTCACCGCGTCGGATGTCGGCTGGGTGGTCGGCCATAGCTATATCGTCTACGCGCCGCTGATCGCGGGGCTGACCACGGTGATGTACGAAGGCACGCCGATCCGCCCCGACGGCGGCATCTGGTGGCGCCTCGTCGAACAGCACAAGATCAATCTGATGTTCACCGCGCCGACCGCGCTGCGCGTGCTGAAGAAACAGGACCCGGCGCTGCTCGAAAGCGCCGACCTGTCGAGCCTGCGAACGCTGTTCCTTGCCGGCGAGCCGCTCGACGAACCGACCGCCTCATGGATTACCGGCGCGCTCGGCAAGCCGGTGATCGACAACTACTGGCAAACGGAAACCGGCTGGCCGATGCTCGCGATTCCGCGCGGCGTCGAAGCGCTGCCGACGAAGCTCGGCTCGCCCGGTGTACCGTCGGCCGGATTCAATCTGACCCTGCGCAATGAGCTGACGGGCGAGCCGTGCCCGCCCGGCGAAAAAGGCGTGCTGACGCTGAATTACCCGTTGCCGCCGGGCTGCATGTCGACGGTCTGGGGGGACGACAAGCGCTTCGTCAGTACGTACTGGTCGAGCTTTCCGGACCAGCAGGTGTATTCGACCTTCGACTGGGGCATTCAGGACGAAGACGGTTACGTGACGATCCTCGGCCGCACCGACGACGTCATCAACGTCGCGGGGCACCGGCTCGGTACCCGCGAGATCGAGGAAGCGTTGTCGAGTCACGCGGCCGTTGCGGAAGTCGCGGTGGTCGGCGTCGCCGACCCGTTGAAGGGTCAGGCGGCGATGGCTTTCGTCGTCCTGCGCGACGCGCAGGCTTACGCGGATGCCAACGCACGCACGAAGCTGGAGGCGGAACTCACGGCGACGGTCGACCGGCAACTCGGCGCGATTGCGCGGCCGTCGCGCGTGGTCATCGTTTCCATGCTGCCGAAGACGCGCTCAGGCAAGTTGCTGCGCCGGGCTATCGCCGCACTCGCAGAAGGGCGCGAGCCGGGCGAACTGCCGACTATCGAAGATCCGGCCGCGTTGCAGCAGGTGCGCGAGGGGCTCAGCGAGTCGGCGCGCAACGAGTGAGGGCCGGGTTTCCGTCGGCCCGCTTCGACTCAACCCGCGCTGCGCGCGACCAGAAAGCGCGTGAGGATCGCGTTTGAATAAGCGCCCGCGATCTCGGTGAGAAACGAGACGAACGACGCCGGCGCGTGATCGTCGGCGGTATCGGAGATAGTGCGCACAACTGCGCACGGCACGCCGTATTCGTGACAGACCTGCGCGATCGCGGCGCCTTCCATCTCGACGGCAAGCGCGTCCGGCAAGGCCTCGCGCAAAGCCTTGACGCCCGCCGCGCTCGCCACGAACTGATCGCCGCTGATAATCAGCCCGCGATGCACGCGCGGCCGCATCGTGCCGAAACGCGCCGCCGACGCAGCGCCTTCCTCCGCGACAAAACGCTCACACGCGGCGGCGAGCTGCGCGGCCAATGTGGCGTCGGCGCTAAAGCGCGACATGCCGAGCAACGGCACTTCGAAACGCGGAAAGAGCGGCGACGCGTCCAGATCGTGTTGCAACAACGCATTGGCAACGACGATGTCGCCAACGCGCACCTCGGCGCCCACACCGCCGGCGACGCCGGTGAACACGACAGCTTCGACTTCGAATGCATGGATCAATGCGCTGACCGTTGCCGCCGCCGCGACCTTGCCGACGCGCGCGAGCGTTACGACGCACGGCGCGCCATGGACGGTACCGACGTGATAGTCGCGCCGGCCGTGCGTGACGGTGCGCACGCCGGATTCCGCGCGCATCGCCTCGATCAGGTCGCCGAGTTCTTGCGGCAAGGCCGCGAGTATGCCGAGCGGTCTCTTCGACGACGACGCGGCCAGCGCTGCGTCATGGCCCTGACTTGCGGCGCTCATTCGACCGCCTGCAGTTTGGCGACCGCAAGCGCGAGCCACTTCTCGCCGTGGCGCTTGAACTTGACTTGCGCCTTCGCGTCGGCCCCGCCGCCTTCCAGCGCGGTGATCGTGCCTTCGCCGAACTTGGTGTGGAACACCTGTTGGCCGACGCGGAAGCCCGCCTCCGCCGCCCGCTGCTCGTTAGCGAAGGCCGGCAACGGCGCGGCTGTCGTGGACGCCCCGCCGCCGTACCGTTGCTGTCGGTCGGGCCGGGCGAACCAGTCTCGTCCATAACCGGCATTGTCCGAGCGGCCGCCCCAGCGCGCGCCCGCCTCGACTTTCGGCGTGAGCCACTTGAGCGTTTCCTGGGGCAATTCGTCGAAGAAACGCGAGCGAATGTTGTAGCGGGTCTGTCCGTGCAGCATCCGGCTTTGCGCGAACGACAAATACAGGCGCTCCTTCGCGCGCGTGATGGCGACATACATCAGACGGCGCTCTTCTTCCAGTCCGTCCGACTCCATTGCGCTGTTCTCGTGCGGAAACAGCCCCTCTTCGAGACCCGTGATGAACACGGCCGTGAATTCGAGGCCCTTGGCCGCGTGCACCGTCATGAGTTGCACGGCTTCCTGGCCGGCTTGCGCCTGGTTGTCGCCCGCTTCGAGCGCCGCGTGCGACAGGAAGCCGGCGAGCGGCGTCATGGTGTCCGGGTTTTGCGCGGGATCGGCGATGCCGGGCGCGTCGAGCACTACGGTGTTCGGGTCGTCGGTCGCGACTGCCAGTTCCGGCGCCGCGGTGGCGCCCGGACGCAGCGGAATGGAGCGCGCGGGCGTGTCCATGCCGTAGCCCTCTTCGCTGACGAACGCGGCGGCCGCGTTGACGAGTTCCTGCAAGTTCTCGAGCCGGTCCTGACCTTCCCGCTCGTTCTGGTAGAAGTCCGCGAGACCGCTTGCACGGACCACATACTCGACGGTTTCCGGCAGGCTCATCTGCTGCGTTTCCGCGCGCATCTTGCCGATCAGGTTCGCGAAGCTCGCAAGACTGGAGCCCGCCTTGCCGGCGACATACGGGATCGCCGCGGCCATCGAGCAGTTATACAGTCGCGCCGCGTCCGCGAGCTGTTCGATCGAGCGCGCGCCGATGCCGCGCGTGGGGAAATTGACGACCCGCGCGAACGCTGTGTCGTCGTTCGGATTGTCGATCAGACGCAGATACGCGAGCGCGTGCTTGACTTCCTGGCGCTCGAAAAAGCGCAAGCCGCCATACACGCGATACGCGATGCCCGCATTGACGAGCGTGTGCTCGATCGTGCGCGACTGCGCATTGCTGCGGTAGAGAATCGCGATTTCGCTGCGCGACGTGCCGGTGCTGATCAGCGCCTTGATTTCCTCGACGATCCAGCCGGCTTCCTGCGAATCCGTCGCCGATTCATAAACACGGACCGGTTCACCATGACCGGCGTCGGTGCGCAGATTCTTGCCGAGACGCCGCGAATTGTTCGCGATCAACTGATTGGCCGCGTCGAGAATATGGCCGTGCGAGCGGTAATTCTGCTCGAGCTTGATCAGATGCCGGACATTGAACTCGTGTTCGAAATCACGCATGTTGCCGACGTTGGCGCCGCGGAACGCGTAGATCGACTGGTCGTCGTCGCCGACCGCAAAGATCGAATTGGTCTGACCCGCGAGCAGCTTCAGCCACGCGTACTGCAGCTTGTTCGTGTCCTGAAACTCGTCGACGAGAATGTGCCTGAAGCGCGCCTGATAATGCGCGCGCAGCGGCGGATTGTGCGCGAGCAGTTCATAGCAGCGCAGCAGCAGTTCCGGGAAGTCGACGACGCCTTCACGCTGACACTGCTGGTCATACGCTTCGTACAGTTCGACGAATTTGCGGTTGAAATTGTCGGTGGCGTCGACGTCTTTCGGGCGCAGTCCTTGTTCCTTCGCGTTGTTGATGAAGTACTGGAGGTTCTTGGCCGGATATTTTTCGTCGTCGATGTTCAGGCCCTTCATCAGACGCTTGATCGCGGACAGCTGGTCGGCGGTGTCGAGAATCTGGAAGGTGGCGGGCAAGCCGGCATCGCGATGATGCGCGCGCAGCATGCGGTTGCACAGGCCGTGAAAGGTGCCGATCCACATGCCGCGCGTGTCGATGGGCAAAAGCGCCGACAGGCGCGACATCATTTCGCGCGCGGCCTTGTTGGTGAAGGTCACGGCCAGAATGGTGGCGGGCGACGCGAGCCCGTGCTGGATGAGCCACGCAATGCGCGTGATGAGCACGCGGGTTTTGCCGCTGCCCGCGCCGGCGAGAATGAGCGCGGGCTCGTTGGGGAGTGTGACGGCGGCGTGTTGTTCGGGGTTGAGATTGGCTAGCAGATCGGGCATTTTTTCGGAGGGACGGCGGGGTGTTCGTCATTATATGCCCGCGAGGGGGAAGGGATTTTTTGCGCCCTCGGTGGGTTCATGCTGCGGCGGCGGCGGTTTCCTTTGCTTGCAGCAGCTCTTTCTTTTGGTCCCTTTTCGGCCTGCCACATCACAGCGTTCGCGCTTCCCCTTCTTCGTCTTCGACATCCAGTTCGGGCACCAGATGTCCGTCCTGGATACTGGCATCCCGCGAGTCGAGCCGAAGAGCGATGACACGCACCAGTCCGGCTGACTTATCGGGGTACCCGCCAGGAGGTCAGCGATGTTGAACTCAAAGAACGGTCGAGCGTTACGCGGGCATGTCGCCTGAGGCGCGGGCTTTCACTTTCTGCCGCAGCTGGCGCACGTAGTTTTCCGGCTCGAAGCGCATCCCGGCGATGGGCTTCCACTGGGGTGACTGGCCCAGCCAGCTCGACCAGCCGAGCTGCTGAGAGCCGCCCATGACCGAGGGTGTCGCGCTTTCCGGCTTGAGCAACAGCTCAAGCTCCCAGGAATACTCGCGGCCGACAAAGGTCCAAACGAACTCGATGAGCTTGAGCAAGTCGGCGCCCCGCGGTGTAAAGCGCTGATACTGTTCCGAATCGAGCGGCCCAAGCACGAGACAGAATCGGTGCCTGCGGTCAGGGACCACCTGCCCGAGGGTCGCGCCCATCGCCATGCAGGACGACATCCGCTCTCCACCCAGACGGCTCTCGCGACCCGGCTCAATGGCCATCCAGTGCAGTCCAAACTCCTTTATCTCCACCGGCACGCCAAAGTAGTGCGCCAGCGTGGCACGCAGGCCGTCAGGATTGCGCGACTGGCGTATCAGGTGTGGCGCGGCCGACAGGCGTGCATGGGAGGCCAGCGGAAAGCGCCGCTCGCGCCGCCCCCCATCCCCCAGCAGCGAGGCCACGTAAAAAGAAAAGTGATCGTCGTCGGCCCGGTCGAGGCTCGCCGCCGACTGCGACCACTTCCATGCGCGAAACATCAGCGAGAGAGAGCGGTGATGGAAGATGTCGAGGAAATTGCAGAGTGTTGGATCGCGACGGCTTTCCTCACGCTCGCGTGCAATCTCCGTGACGTGGATAGGTAGCGGACCGTTGGGGCCGAGCATGCCGAGACTAAAGAGCCGGATGCGGAGCCTGCCGTCCTTGAGCGTGGCATCCGCAATTTCGCGTGGAGCGAAGACCAGGCTCGGCTTCTGGCCGAGCCTGAATGTCTCGGTGGTAGTCAGTGCAGCCGTGCCGACCGGATCGATGGCCGGGTTCGCATTGATCCGGCGCATGAGCGCAATAAACCCGTAACGCCACGGCTCGGCTTCCACGTGCGCGATCAGCGCCTGCGAGAGCGGCGGCACAGCCGAAGCCGTATCAGGTTGTTCAGACTTCATCAGGTCATCTCATGAGAGTGAAGCGCACGGCTAATGCAGCAGATGACTGGCAGGCGCCGGGCCGCCAGCCGGGCACCGCAGCCCGGAGGTGCTGGCGAACGGATTGACCAGGATATCCGGTCCGTCGCATAGCGGCATCGCGCGCATGTCCCCGATGCTCAGGCGCAGACCCTTCGTCCGCGCCAGCACGTGGCGTGATTGTCTTGCCGCGCGGGCACGCCGAGGTACAGGATGCAATTTTGCTTCCCGCTGCGTCATTGCTCGCTAGCGATCAACGTTGCGCCGCATGTGGTCTTGTGCCCCTCTACTGCGATGGGCGAGCCGAAATCAAGGCTTCCATCGTAGCCCTCGGCAATCTCGAACATATGAGGTGCGCACTTCGGGCAGGTCACCTTGTCACCCTTACGCGCGATAAGCATTTCCGAAGGCCCCCAGGTCGAAGACGGGCTGCCCGAAACAACCTTACCGCCGTGGCTTGTCGTATCGCCCACTACGATCTGCTTCTTGCCATTCATGTCCGCGCGTTCCATGAGCATGATTTCCTCCTCAATTTCCCGATGCACTGAACGACTGCAGCGCCTTGATGGGCGGGTCCTGGTAAGTCGTGTCGATGGCGTAGCCTTGTGCCCTCAGTGCCGCTTCCGTCTTGAGCCTCATGGCTTGGTACTTCTCCAGTTCTGCGGGCAATAGTGCCTTCCAGTTGTGGATTTTTTCTGCTTTTCCCGGGAAATACCCTAGACCATAAAAAGCGTATTCACTCTTCACATCGACCGTTAGCAGGTAGGTGCTCTTTCCGACGAATCCGCCCATGTTGCTTTCCATTACAGAGAGGGTTAGATAAGCACCATCTCCATAGAAAATCCATCTTGGGGTGTGTCGTAACATCGCATTCCATTCGTCTTGCGTTGGGGGGTATTCCGAATCTAAAGAATAGACAGCAACGGGGAATGAGGCACCGTAGTGCCATGCCGCTCGGCCCTGAAGGCGAGGATCACCGACATCTACATAGCGCTTCCATCCCGAAGCACGCAACTGTGTGAGCAACTTCATAACCCGGTCACGCGCGGCTTCATGCGTATCAGCTTGCTCGGGACTCACACCAAAACTGATGTTCCACTCGTAGATCCCCTCCGGTACGTTTTCGGCCGCGAAGCCGATCATCGACAGAACGTTATCGATCACGAAACTGTGATTCCCATTCACGAACTGCACCGTGCCAAGGTCGCCTCTTTGCCAGTCACGCTGGTAAAACTTCGCGCCTGTGGGATGATTGTCGACGGATGAGCCGGGACCATTAAGGTCAGAGCTTTGTGGGTTGCCAAGCCGGATAAGCGTAGGTAATCGGGACATCTCGTGACCGTTAGAAAAGGATGGAGGAGGACTCCAGTAATGTGAAACCATCAGAACGGCAAACAAAAATGCCCCGATAGCAAGCACTGCAGCAAGGATTGTCCTCATGAGTTGTCCGGCATATCGCCCCAGTTGCGGATGTTTGAGAGGTAGTCGAGCATCGTCTGCCGGTAGTCGCCTTGCATCAGTCGGTGATACTTCGTTGCAGCATCTTTAATCCAGCCCATCCGCTTCTGGTACCTCCGCGGCTTGTCGTGTCGCCCACTACGATCTGCTTCTTGCCATTCGTGTCCGCTCGTTCCATCGCCACGACCTCCCGCTCAGTTTCCGGATGCACTGGACGACGGCAGCGCCTTGATGGGCGGGTCCTGGTAAGTCGTGTCGATGACGGAGCCTTGTGCCCTCAGTGCAGCTTCCGTCTTGAGCCTCATGGCGTGGTACTTCTCCAGTTCTGCGGGCAATAGTGCCTTCCAGTTGTGGATTTTTTCTGCTTTTCCCGGGAAATACCCTAGACCATAAAAAGCGTATTCACTCTTCACATCGACCGTTAGCAGGTAGGTGCTCTTTCCGACGAATCCGCCCATGTTGCTTTCCATTACCGAGAGGGTTAGATAAGCACCATCTCCATAGAAAATCCATCTTGGGGTGTGTCGTAACATCGCATTCCATTCGTCTTGCGTTGGGGGGTATTCCGAATCTAAAGAATAGACAGCAACGGGGAATGAGGCACCGTAGTGCCATGCCGCTCGGCCCTGAAGGCGAGGATCACCGACATCTACATAGCGCTTCCATCCCGAAGCACGCAACTGTGCGAGCAACTTCATAACCCGGTCCCGCGCGGCTTCATGCGTATCAGCTTGCCCGGGACTCACACCAAAACTGATGTTCCACCTGTAGATCCCCTCCGGTACGTTTTCGGCCGCGAAGCCGATCATCGACAGGACGTTATCGATCACGAAACTGTGATTCCCATTCACGAATTGCACCGTGCCAAGGTCGCCTCTTTGCCAGTCACGCTGGTAAAACTTCGCGCCTGTGGGATGATTGTCGACGGATGAGCCGGGACCATTGAGATCGGAGCTTCGTGGGTTGCCAAGCCTGATAAGCGTAGGTAATTGGGACATGTCGTGACCGTTAGAAAATGATGGAGCGGGACTCCAGTAAAGTGAAAACATCAGAACGGCAAACAAAAATGCCCCGATAGCAAGCACTGCAGCAAGGAACGTCCTCATGAGTTGTCCGGCATATCGCCCCAGTTGCGGATGTTTGAGAGGTAGTCGAGCATCGTCTGCCGGTAGTCGCCTTGCATCAGTCGGTGATACTTCGTTGCAGCATCTTTAATCCAGCCCATCCGCTTCTGGTAATCCTGCAGCACCAGCCGGTCGGGCGCATCGGATCGGAATACCAGGTTGTTTGTGGTGTCCTCGTCAGTAAGTACCAGTTGAAGACTTGGCACCAAGGCACGAACAACCGGCGACAGCGCAATATCAGAACCGTCCGACAAGCCGTATTGCATTTTGCTTACCGAAGCATTGATTGCTGTATCGTCGGAGGTCGCCAGTGCAGCTCTCTGGCCGTTGAGCCACCACTGGAAAGACGGATCGTCGTAGATCAGACCCTGCAGCACCTCGCCTTGTTCGTGCCTGGCAATCGCCAGCAAATGAGTAAATGCAATATCTGGCCGAGCTTTATCCCCCGCCGTCTCCCATTGGCTCACAGCAGCAAATCCATCACTAACCAGCGGCGTACACTTGAGATAACCGAGCTTTGCCTTCTTGTTCCCCGTGTCGCCATCAATCTCGTACGGAACTTTGCCGATTGATTCTGCGTGGCTCTTCTGCCGGGAGAAGTTGGTTGCAACCTGATCGACAAAATTCCTGCTATCGCGGGACTGCGCACACATATCGAAGGTGCCGGCTCCAGCGGCATAGCCATAGAACCACGGCAGAACATCGTTGAAGAGCCAGAGATTGCCACGGCCCAAGCCTGCGCGTAAATCGGACCACCGTGCGCCATACTTCACCCGCCAGAGCGCGAGCGTGGCCGCAACCTGCTTGGACGCGAACGCGCCCAGGCCGAGCCAATAGAAGCGGCCGATCTTGCTCTTGTCACCCAGATGGAAGTCTTCAAGGAACACTCGCGCATAGGCTGCGGCGATGCGTCTCGCCCGTACCTCAGGATCACTGACGAACGCCGGCGCTCCCTTTTCAACCTGTATGCCCGAAACATGCGGATCGCCCTCGCGGTAGTCGGGCATGTGCTGGTGAACCGGCGCATGCGTCACGAGGTGCCGCATCGCAAACTGCTGCGCGAGCGACCAGATAACATCACAACTACACTTCGCGTCAACGCACGTATTGGGCCGGGGATTCGTCGTGCCGGTCGCTTTCAGATTTTCTGCCAAAATTTTCTCGTTCCCTGATCCATGTCGTAATTACGCATTGACCTCGCCGCGAGCGGCGGCAAATTCATCCCAGTGCAACTGGAACGCTGCGCCTTCCTGCTCTACGGTATTCAGTGCCGGTGAGCGTCCCAGTTCGTCTGTCCTGAAGATATGACCGGCTGACTGGGCGATCATCTGGTAGTCCACACCAGGAAGCGGCTGGCCCGTCGGCGAGAGCACGCGGAAAAGCTGGTCGTTCGCCTGGACATCGGGCAGTCCATTCGCATTCACCCCCATCGGTTTCGGGGGCAGGTTTTTCGCCTGGGCGTTGACCTCATAGACACCGCCGCCGACGGTAATCTTGCCGCTCCTCAGGCTGATATAGCTGTCGCCACCGTGCAGCATCACCTCTTCGGTTGCCTTGATCGTGATGCGGTTGGCACTCTGGGTGATGTCGAGTTTCGCCAGCAGATTGAGGTTCTTCTTCAGCGAGGAAATATTAATGTCCTCGGCATAGGCGATGATGCGGATGCCGAGTTGATAGGCAAACAGCCTTATCGCCTTGCGTGCCGAAGCGAACAGGTTGCCGCCCGTGCTGACGCTCGTATGGTCGCCGCTCGTCAGGGCGGTATGTCTGCCGCTATGCAGATGGGTACTGCCGGTCGCGGTTGCTGCAACATCGGCAGCGGAGGCCAGAACGAGGTGCGGCTTCGATGGCCCGCCGAGACCGTCGTCTCCCGTGCGACCAATTTCCGTTGCCTGCTGCTTCAGCGGCTGGCCAAGTTCGTGCCGGTCCTGCGACTGTTGCGCTCCCGCCTGAACGGCTGCGGCGGCCAGCACGTCATGCTGCTCCGCTGCCTGGGCCAGGCGCTGGACTGTTTCCCCCCGATCCAGCGCGGGCGCCGTTGCACCGGAGCGCGGCTCTGTCGTGATCAGCGTGCCCTTGTTCGCCCGCATTACCGCGTGTGCTTCGGTGGCCACCTCGATGCCTTCCCCACGCGCCTCCGTGCGCCCCTTATTGCCATCAATGCGTGTGTTGAAGCCCGCCACGAAGCGCGAGTTGGCATGGTCACTCGTCACCTGCACCTGAAGCCTGCCGGGCGTGTCGTCGGTCACCACGCTGTTCGAGGCAGACCCGCTTTTCCTGCCAATGTCCTGGCTGCGCCAGCCCGACAGCGCCTCGTTCGCGGGCAGGTCCCACGGCGTCTTGTTATCGTTCGTCGTGTGGCTTGCCAGGATGAATGGGCGGTCCGGGTCCGAGTTGTAATAGCCCACATGGACGTGGTCGTCCACACGCGGAATCCAGATGGCACCACGGCGCGTACCCTGCCACGGCTGCGCGAGCGGCACCCAGCACGTGGCCTGCCCGTCGCGCTGGCCCTTGCGGTCCCAGGTGAACCACAGGCGCAGCCGCGCGAGCGGGTCCGTGGTCACAACCGGGTTGTCGTAGCCGCACACGATGGCGGTCTCGGCAAACGCGCGTGGCTTCTTCGCCTTCAGCGGCGTGCGGTATACCTCGTTGGCGTCCTGCGCCGTGAACTTCGTCTTGCACGTGTACTGGCGTTTCAGGCCGCCACCCTGGGTGACCGTGTCGTTGTTCACGATTTCGATTGTCGTGCCAGTCACCACGTACTCGGCGTTCGCCGGCTGGTACGGATAGCCTTCAAGGAAGAACGAGTAACCCGTCATCAGGCCCCGCAGGTTGCCTTCCCCCTTGATGCGCATTGATTTGCAGCGGTGCGCATCGACGCGCACCCGTGCCAGGAATCGAGCCTCATACTGCTCGTCGTTGCGCTGGCCATTGACACCCATCGCCCCCTGCAGCGGCTGCGCATAGTCGGCCTGGATGTACTCCTCGGCGTTGTCGTGCGAGGCGTCCCGATGCATCTTGACCGTGTACGTGCGGTGCGACTCGCCCTGCATATAGTCGTAGTCGGTGACCGTCGTCTGGCCGGTGGTCAGCGCCCGCGCGAGCTTCAAAGTATGAACATGCTCCTCGTCAATGCGCTGGCCGCCCCGGTCGAGATACCGGATGGTCCGGTACGCGGGGCCATGCTTCTTCCAGCTCGCGTTGTCGAACAGCACCAGGGTGTCGCCTTGCTGGAAAAATGTCACCCCGAATTCTTGCCATAGTCTGTCCAGAAAATTCCAGTCAGATTCAAACCACTGTCGGGTGTAGTCCCTTTTCGGGTAGTAGCTTTTCTGGCCACCGGGGCCGCTGAGACGGTAGCGCACCTCGATGGGATACTTCTTCAGGACCTCGCGCGTAATCTCGACGACATCCTTGTCCATGAACGCGCGGTTTTCGCGGTTCAGGCTGGTGAGCCAGAGCGCGGGCCGCAGGCGAAAGCGATAGAACATGCGGCGCGGCGCTTCCGCTCCAAGGCAGCTTGCCTCGGTGATCACGCCCGTGATCTCGCGGATGTCGGCCCCGAAGTTCACGCCGCTGTCCAGTGTCAGGCCGTTCTGCCAGGTGCCGTTGCCTCCGATGGCGATGCGCACCGTCATGCGCTTGCCCACCAGCTTGTTGACATCAACCAGCTTGTGTAATTCGCTGATGTACAGGCCGTCCGCCTCGATGGTCGAGACATCGACCTCATAGTCGTAGAGACGGCCGAGTTTTTCCGTGCCCGCCAGGCGCGTGGCCACGAACACCGGCTCGCCCCGGTAGGTCGGAAACGCCTCGCAGCTCACCTCAAGCGTGCGGGCCTGGGTATTCCATGACATGAATGCACCTCCTAGAAAACCTCGCGCGTACCGTCACGCGCGGGCCAGGTGAAAACCGCGCCACGCTGCTTCGTCCTGAACGTAGTGCGCGTGAAGGAATGTCTGGAAACGTGGCGGGCCACGTAGCGCTCCAGCACGAGGGCGAACGTGAAGGCCGACCAGCCTTCGAACGCCGCCTCGTCAAACTCCAGCGTGATACCGATGCCGCGCATGAACTGCATGTCGCCCGCGATCCGGTGCCAGTCGTTCACCGGAACAGCCTGCGCAGCGATGAGGCCATCGAGTTGGTGGCGCATTTGCGGTGCACCTGCAGCGAGGTACGGCTCCAGCATCATGCGCAGCCCCTCGCCGGGCCACGGCTCGTCGTATTCGTCATCGAACACGCCGTATTCGAGGTTCAACTGCCGCAGAAGCTTCCATGCCGCCTCGCCACGCGCCAGCGGTGGCCCGGGCATGGTGGGTGGCCGCACGAAGCCCACACTGGCGACTGATTTCGCACCGTGCACGATCAGGTCATCGCGGCCATTGCGCGGCAGTGTGCAAGGCAGGTCGCCATTGGTCAGCCATGCATCGAGTGACAGGTAGCGCACCCCCGAATCGTCTGGCTGCTGGTCGTGCCGCAGGAGCGACAGCCATGTATGGGTGCGCACAAACGGCTGGTGGGTGGCGTAGCGGCGCACGTTGTCCGCCGGCAGTTCCAGTTCACGCCGCACGGTAAAGCGGCGCGCATCGCGACGCTCGTCGTTTGGGAGTGCCACGTCCTGAGGCACAAAGGGAATTGCCTCAGATGTCGCGTCATCGTCCACCTGGCCGATGATGTGATTGACCGAGTGAAGCAGATGATCGTCGGGCGCGGTCACCTCGGGCACGAGCCGGTGTTCGCTGTCCTGGGGGGCCACCTTCAGCCGCTCGGACGCTGCCGGATACAGGTTCACGACAGGCACACAGTGCAGCGCAAACTGCGAGGCATCGACATGCTGCGCCAGTTCTCCCGGCTCGCGGGATAGCAGCAGCACGAGCTCGGCTTCGGGTTCGTCGATGCGCGACAGCCCACCGGCCAGGCCCGCGAGTGTGAAGAACCAGAACCGTTGCGGAAAAACCATGTACTCGTGCAGCAGGTTATGGCCGTGCATGCCCTCATGGACGGGCGGCAGGAGACTCCGCTGCGGCTCCAGCCCCTCATACTCAACCGCATGCTCGATACGGCCATTGCGCATGCCGTCCTGGAACACGCTGTGCAGCTCGCCCGTCGCAAACTTCCCCGGCACGCCCGTAATGCTCGCCACAGTCGCCGTGTGGATCAGATCGAAGAGCTGCGAGGCAATCCGCTCCGCGCCACACAGATAAACAGGCAGGCGGTCCAGAGCGGACAGCGCGCGAATGGGGCCGCCGTGGGTTGTCCGGATGCGCAGGCGCAGCGAGCCGCGCACCTGGGCACCTCCGGACACATGGCGGTAAAGGTTGGGAATATCGGGCGGAATACCGCCCGCAGTGACGGCGGCAATCGTCAGTGGCTGGACGGTCACATCGAAGGCGGTGCACAATTCCACCGGCGTCTGACCTTCATGCGCACGCGAGAAAAGGGGCGTGCCACGCGGCAGCGTCTGTGCCTCGCCGCCCTGTCCGGCACCTTCGCCAGGGTAGAACTGCACGAGCGCCATCGACGGCAACGGCGTGACGTAGTTGGGATGCACGCCCTCGAGCAGGCGCTGCGTGAACGGATCCGGCGCACGGTCGATGCGCATCTGCGCGCGGGCGTTCACGAACGCGGAGGCCTGGACCAGGCGCTCGACAGAGGGGTCGTCGATCCCGCCCGCCTGCATGCCCAGCCGCGCCGCGATCTTCAGGTGCCCTGCGGCGAATTCCTGCGCACGGCTGCCTGCATAGAGCAGTTCACCGGTGTAGTAATCGAGCAGTTCGGGGTCTGCGAGCGGTTGATGCGGCTTCGTCACGGCATTCGTTTCCTCTGGCGGTCCGGTCCTGAATCCCGTCGATGCGGGGTTACATCCGCGTGACCAACTCCAGCCCGGTGCAGGAGACCATTTTGTCTGCGGAATACAGCCGCGCGATGGTCCCACGATCCGGCCCTTGGGATCGTCAAGAACTGTCACGGTTTGTGCGCGCGCAATGAAATTCACAAAATTGGATTCGTCTGATTGCGCCACAGTTGATTGTCGCGGTGGGAATCGGCCTCTTCTGCCTGCGGAGCAAGCGGTGATCGGCACGCCCATGAACGCCTTTGCGGCCGCCCATGCTTCCTCGACGGTTATCCCCGGGCGGCGTCCGATGCTTCTTTTCTGCTGGCCTTCAGGTACGCTCCAGCGGTACACGAACGACACGGAGCCGTTAGGCCGCAAGCGCGGCCCGAAGCCAGTCAGCGTGTTGTCGCACACGTCGCGCAGCGTCGGCACCTCACCTCGGGCCAGCGTCGCCAGGCGCTCGCCTTCGAGCCTCCGGCAGCAGAGAAACACCAAAACCAGAGCCGCGCCCCGGCGCCCTTTATAATCGAACATTCTCCGCATTTACCAGCCGATCGACCCATGAGCGACACCCCGAGCGACACCTCCTCTACCCTTGCCAAAAGCTTCGAGCCGCACACCATCGAAGCGCACTGGGGCCCCGAATGGGAAAAGCGCGCCTACGCGGCGCCCTCTTTCGACGGGAACAGGAAAGACTTCTCGATCCAGTTGCCGCCGCCGAACGTCACGGGCACCCTTCACATGGGCCACGCGTTCAACCAGACCATCATGGACGGCCTCGCCCGCTATCACCGCATGCTCGGTGACAACACGCTGTGGGTGCCGGGCACCGACCACGCGGGCATCGCCACGCAGATCGTCGTCGAACGGCAACTGGACGCGAAAGGCGTGTCGCGCCACGACCTCGGCCGCGAAAAATTCGTCGAACGCGTCTGGGAATGGAAGCAGGAATCCGGCTCGACCATCACGAACCAGGTGCGCCGCCTCGGCGCGTCGATCGACTGGTCGCGCGAATACTTCACGATGGACGACAAGATGTCGGCCGCCGTGCGCGACGTGTTCGTGCGCCTTTATGAACAGGGCCTGATCTATCGCGGCAAACGCCTCGTCAACTGGGACCCGGTGCTGCTCACCGCCGTTTCCGATCTCGAAGTGGTCAGCGAAGAAGAAAACGGCCACCTGTGGCACATTCAGTATCCGCTCACCGACGGCTCCGGCCATCTGACGGTCGCGACCACGCGGCCCGAAACCATGCTCGGCGACACCGCCGTGATGGTCCATCCGGAAGACGAGCGCTACGCGCATCTGATCGGCAAGACCGTCACGCTGCCGCTGTCGGGCCGCGAAGTGCCGATCATCGCCGACGACTACGTCGACCGCGAGTTCGGCACGGGCGTCGTCAAGGTCACGCCCGCGCACGACTTCAACGACTATCAGGTCGGCCTGCGCCACAAGCTGCCGCAAATCGAGATCCTCACGCTCGACGCGAAGATCAACGACAACGCGCCGGAAAAATACCGTGGCCTCGACCGTTTCGAAGCCCGCAAGCAGGTCGTCGCCGACCTCGAAGCGCTCGGCGCGCTGGAATCGGTCAAGCCGCACAAGCTGATGGTGCCGCGCGGCGACCGCACCGGCGTCGTGATCGAGCCGATGCTGACCGACCAGTGGTTCGTCGCGATGAGCAAACCGGCGCCTGAAGGCACGTTCAATCCGGGCAAATCGATCGCCGAAACCGCGCTCGACGTGGTTCGCAACGGCGAAATCCGGTTCGTGCCGGAAAACTGGACCACCACCTACTACCAGTGGCTCGAGAACATTCAGGACTGGTGCATCTCGCGCCAGCTCTGGTGGGGTCATCAGATTCCTGCGTGGTACGGCGAAAATGGCGAGATTTTCGTCGCGAAGACCGAGGAAGGCGCGCATGCAAAAGCGGCAGAAGCCGGCTACACGGGCCCGCTCAAACGCGACGAAGACGTGCTCGACACGTGGTTTTCGTCCGCGCTCGTGCCGTTCTCGTCGCTCGGCTGGCCGAACGAAACGCAGGAACTGAAGCACTTCCTGCCGTCGTCGGTGCTGGTTACGGGCTTCGACATCATCTTCTTCTGGGTCGCGCGCATGGTCATGATGACCACGCACTTCACGGGCAAGGTGCCGTTCGACACGGTCTACGTGCACGGTCTCGTGCGCGACGCCGAAGGTCAGAAAATGTCGAAGAGCAAGGGCAATACGCTCGATCCGATCGATATCGTCGACGGCATCGGCCTTGACGCCCTCGTCGCCAAACGGACCACCGGCCTCATGAACCCGAAGCAGGCCGCGTCGATCGAAAAGAAAACCCGCAAGGAATTTCCCGACGGCATTCCCGCATTCGGCACCGACGCGCTGCGCTTCACGATGGCGTCAATGGCCACGCTCGGGCGCAACGTCAACTTCGATCTCGCACGCTGCGAGGGCTACCGCAATTTCTGCAACAAGCTGTGGAACGCCACCCGCTTCGTGCTGATGAACTGCGAAGGCCACGATTGCGGTTTCGGCAAGCCGGAACAGTGCGGCGAGTGCGGCCCGGACGGCCACCTGAACTTCTCGTCGGCGGATCGCTGGATCGTGTCCCGCCTGCAGCGCGTGGAAACCGAGATCGCCAGGGGTTTCGCCGACTATCGCTTCGACAATGTGGCCAACGCCCTATACAAGTTCGTTTGGGACGAATACTGTGACTGGTATCTCGAACTCGCCAAGGTTCAGATCCAGACGGGTCAGCCGAACCAGCAGCGCGCCACGCGGCGCACCCTGCTGCGCGTGCTCGAGACGGTGTTGCGCCTCGCGCACCCGGTGATTCCGTTCATCACCGAGGCGTTGTGGCAAAAAGTTGCGCCGTTGGCCGGGCGTTATCCCGCGGGCAAGGCCGAGGGCGAAGCGTCCATCATGGTGCAGCCGTACCCCGTTGCCGAGATGTCGAAGCTCGACGAAGACGCGGAGCAATGGGCGGCCGACCTGAAAGCAGTGATCGATGCGTGCCGGAATCTGCGCGGCGAAATGAATCTGTCGCCGGCGGTCAAGGTGCCGTTGCTCGCTACCGGCAACGCGGAGCGTCTGCGCACCTTTGCTCCGTACGCCCAGGCATTGGCCCGTTTGTCGGAAGTGCAGATCATTGCCGACGAAGCCGCGCTCGACGCGCAAGCAGATGGCGCGCCAATTGCTATCGTAGGCAGTGACAAGCTCGTGCTGAAGGTGGAAATCGACGTCGCGGTCGAGCGCGAGCGGTTGTCGAAAGAGATTGCGCGGTTGAGCACAGAAGTCGTCAAGTGCAACGCTAAACTGCAGAACGAAAGTTTTGTCGCCAAGGCGCCGCCCGCAGTCGTCGAGCAGGAGCAGAAAAGGCTGGCGGAATTCGAAGCGACTGTCGGCAAGCTGAAAGCGCAGCTCGCGCGCTTGCCGGCCTGATCGACGCTCTACGCCCGCCCGCGCGGTGGGCACGGACAGATAGCTAAACCAGAGGACTCAGGGTAATCACATGCTAAAAGTTACAAAGGCAGTATTTCCGGTAGCAGGTCTTGGCACCCGGTTCCTCCCTGCCACGAAGGCAAGCCCGAAGGAAATGCTGCCCATCGTCGACAAGCCGCTGATTCAGTACGCGGTGGAAGAAGCGATGGCGGCCGGCATCACCGAAATGATCTTCGTCACGGGCCGCAGCAAACGGGCGATTGAAGATCACTTCGATAAGTCGTATGAAATCGAAGCCGAACTGGAAGCGCGCGGCAAGGACAAGCTCCTCGAACTCGTGCGCAGCATCAAGCCGAGCCATGTGGACTGCTTCTACGTGCGTCAGCCCGAAGCGCTCGGCCTCGGCCACGCCGTGCTGTGCGCGGAAAAGCTGGTGGGCGACAACCCGTTCGCGGTGATTCTGGCTGACGACTTGCTGTACGGCACGCCGCCCGTCATGACGCAAATGATCGAGGTGTTCGACCACTATCACAGCTCGGTGATCGGCGTCGAAGAGATCCCGGCGCAGGAAACCAAGTCGTACGGTATTGTCGACGGCAAGGAATGGGAAGACTCGATCATCAAGATGTCGGGCATCGTCGAAAAGCCGGAGCCGAGCGTCGCACCGTCGAATCTCGGCGTAGTGGGCCGCTACGTGCTCAAACCGCGTATTTTCGATCACATCCGCTCGATCAAGCCGGGCGCCGGCGGCGAACTGCAGCTTACGGACGCAATCCAGTCGTTGCTCGCCGACGAACAGGTTCTCGCGTACAAGTACCACGGCACGCGTTTCGACTGCGGCAGCAAGCTTGGCTATCTGAAGGCAACGGTCGAGTTCGCGCTGCGCCACCCCGAAGTGGCCGCGGATTTCGACGAATATCTGCGTACCCGTTCGCCGGTTCTGGAAGGCTAAAGCCTCTGCGAGATGCCTTGAATCGCGAGGCATCTCCCGAAAGTCAAAAAGGCGCTGTGCCCCGCTTTCGCGGGCACAGCGCCTTTTGTTTGGAGGCGTGCGTCTGAATGTATGCGCTTCAGCGGCGCTTCATCAGGAACGTAAAGACCTTGTCGTGCGCCGAACTCTCGACGATCTCATTGCCCGTCTGCTTCGCGAACGCGGCGAAATCGCGCTGCGAGCCGGGGTCGGTGGCGAGCACCTTGAGAATCTGACCGCTTTCCATATCGGCGAGCGCCTTCTTGGCGCGCAAAATGGGCAGCGGGCACATCAGCCCGCGCGCATCGACTTCCTTATGAATCTGAATTTGCATCGACGATGACCTTCGGGACAAGGCGTCGTTCGCGACGCCGGACAGAGGGTCAAATTCTACCGCAGCCTTCGCCGCCTTGCCGGCGCAGGCACCGCGCACCACGCCGTCCAACCATCCATATCGACGCTACAGCGTCACAGCCTGCCCGCTTTGCAGCGACTGCCGCAACGCATTGCCGATGCGCGTCGCTTCCAGCGCGTCGGCGAGCGTCGCGCCCGCTTGCACGGTCGATCCCGCCCCGCCCTGCACCGACGCGACAAACGCGCGCGCCTCGTGCAGAAACGCTTCTTCGAAGCGATCGAAAAAGCTCGGCGTGCACTCGTTGCGAATGCCCGTCGCGTCGTAAATCTCGACGCGATTCGCGCGCGGATTACGGCCAATGGTCAGTCCGCCCGTCGTGCCGATCACCTCGCTGTGGGTGTCGTTGCCGTGTGCCTGGGTCCGCGACGCGTAGAACATGGCGAGCTTGCCGTCCTCGAATTCGCAGATCGCCACGCCGTTATCCACATCGCCGAATTCACGCAGGCCTTCGTGCAGCGCGACAGCGCCCGCCGCGAACACGCGCTTTGCGCGCGGCTTTCCGAGCAGCCAGCGCGCGACGTCGATGTCATGCACCGTGCAGTCAAGGAAAATGCCGCCGGAAGTTGCCGCGAAGCGCACGAAGAAGCCGTCGGTATCGTTCTTGTCGGTGGTTTGCGAGCGCACGAGAAACGGCCGCCCGATCGCGCCCGCTTCGATTTTGTCGAAGGCGTCCTTGTAGCTCGGATCGAAACGCCGCATGAAGCCAATCGTCGCCTGCAGATGCGGGAACTGCGCGGCCTCGTGCAGCACGCGTTCGCACTCGGCCAGATCGAGCGACAAAGGCTTCTCGCAGAACACGTGCTTACCGGCGCGCAAAGCGTCGACGATCTGCTGCGCGTGCAACGACGACGGCGTGACGAGCCACACGGCGTCCACGTCTTTGTCGTCCAGCAGCCGCGCGTAGTCATCGTAAAGGCGCGGCGACGGCAAAGCGTCGCGCGCCCACCTCCGCTCTTCTTCGAGCGGGCTGCAAGCAGCAACCAGTTCCGCGCCCGGCACGCGATACGCGAGGTTCTCAGCGTGACGTTTGCCGAGCCGCCCGAGGCCGACCACGCCGAGACGCAGCCGCCGCATTGACGCCGCCGCACTCATTGCGCGGCCTCGCCGAGCTTCACCGCACGCCCCTCACGCCATGAGCGCGTGGCGGCCTCAGCGAGTTCCAGCGCTTTCAAACCGTCGGCCACCGTGGTGCGCACCGGCTTGCCCTGCGTGACCGCCTCGAAGAAATGCGCAATTTCGAGCGCATAAGCGGCGCGATAACGTTCGAGGAAAAATGCTTCGGGCACGTCGCTCGACACCTGCGTCCTGGAGTAAGCGGTGACTTCCGTAGGCCGCACGTTGCCCGCCTGCAGCATGCCCGCGCTGCCGAGCACTTCGAAGCGCTGGTCGTAGCCGTAGGCGGCGCGGCGCGCGGTGTTGATCTGGCACAGGCGGCCGCGCTTCGTGCGGATGGTCACCGCGGTCGAATCAATGTCGCCCGCCTCCGCGATTGCCGGGTCGCTCAGACAACTGCCGGTAGCGTGCAACGTGTCCGCTTCGTCACCGAGAATCCAGCGGAAAATGTCGAAGTCGTGAATCAGCATGTCCTTGAAGATGCCGCCCGAATGGCGGATGTAGTCCACCGGCGGCGCGCCGGGATCGCGGCTCGTCACCACCAGCATTTCCGGCGTGCCGATCTCGCCCGCATCGAGGCGCGCCTTCAACGCGGAGAACGTCGGATCGAAGCGGCGCTGAAAGCCGATCATGCACACCACGCCCGCGCGCTCAACGGCATCAGCACAAGCCCGCGCACGCTCCAGCGTCAGGTCGACCGGCTTCTCGCAGAACACGTGTTTTTTCTGAGCGGCCGACTTCAAGATCAGATCCGCATGCGTGTCCGTGCTCGAACAGATCACCGTGGCGCCGACGGACGCGTCGCCCATTGCGCCGTCAATATCGGCCACCTTGGCGCCATGCACGGCAGCCAGCGCCGCGGCCGCCTCGCTATTCACATCGACCACATATTTCAGCCGCACACCCGGTTGCCGCGCGAGATTGGCCGCGTGAATCTTGCCGATACGGCCCGCGCCGAACACTGCGACGTCGATCGGTTTTGCTGCGTCAGTCATCGTATCCTCCAGTGTCTTTCGATTCTTCTACGTTTAATTCGAGCTTGTACGCAAGCGCGATGAAGAGCGCCTGGCACAGGCAGATCGTGCTGGTCAGCGAGCGGAACGCGAACGCGCTGCCCTCTTTCACATACAGCTGGGTACTCGCGTAACGCGCGAGCGGAGATAGTTGGCTGTCCGTAATGACCAGCGTCTTCGCCTGATGATGATGCGCGACCCGCAGGCAATACTGCGTTTCCTTCGCATAAGGCGCGAAACTGATCGCGATCACCACGTCGCCCTTTTTCACGCTGCGAATCTGCTCGCGGTACATGCCGCCGAAACCCGATACGAGGTGCACGCGCTTGGGCGTGTGCTGCAACGCATAGACGATGTAGCTCGCCACCGGAAACGAGCGCCGCACGCCGATCACATAGATGTTGTCCGCCTGTTGCAGCATCTTCACGGCGGCGTCGAACTGTTTGTCGTCGAGCCCCGCTTCGAGTTCTTCGAGACCGCCACGCGAAGCCGCGATGAACTCGCGCGCGACCGCGCCGCCGGACAACGCACCGGGCTTCTCGTCAATGAGCTTGCGAATGCGTTGCTGATAACTGGGCGACGACGCACCCTGGCCTGTATACGCCTGACGAAACACCGCCTGCAAATCGGAGAAGCCGGAGAAACCAAAGCGCTGCGCAAATCGCACGACCGCCGACGGATGCACGCCGCAACTCGCGGCGATGTCGCTCGTGCGGTCCACCATCACGCTCGAACGATGTTGCTCGATATACGTCGCGACGTTCTTCAACTGACGCGGCAGCGCCTCGTAGTTATCGGCGATGCGCTGCATCAATTCTTCGACGCTCGGCAATTCTTCTGTGCTCTCTTCCGCCATGGTTCTCTCTTCGGGGCTTTACTGCACTGCGGCAGACGCTTTCGGACGTGCGCCGCAGAGGCTGCTGACGTTGCCGATTATAGGCAGCACACCGCATAAATGGAACGTATTTTCCATTTTTATCTACGGTGAAATTTCCATTGCAAGCCATTCGAAGATGACCTAATCTTGGTCGTGAGCGATGGTGCTTCGGCGATCGTGCGACACCTCCGGTGCCGCGTTGCGTACCGTGCGCCACACGCTCCTTCAATAACGACAGACCGAGAAAGGTGGAGACATGAGACTTTGCAAGGGCAAGGCTACGCTCAGGATTCTGGTGACGGCTTTGACGTTGGCGACGGGATTCGGAGCGGCCTCGGCCGCCCGCGCGGCTGACGCTCATTTCGTGCTGATCAGCCACGCGCCGGACTCCGATTCGTGGTGGAACACGATCAAAAACGCCATCAAGCAGGCCGACGAAGACTTCAACGTCGAGACCGACTATCGCAATCCGCCGAACGGTGACATCGCCGATATGGCGCGTCTCGTCGAACAGGCCGCAGCGCGCAATTACGACGGTGTGATCGTCACCATCGCCGATTTCGACGTGCTGAAAAGCTCTATCAACAAAGTCACCGCGAAGAAGATCCCGCTCGTCACGATCAACTCGGGCACCGAGGAACAAAGCGCGCAACTCGGCGCGATCATGCACATCGGCCAGCCGGAATACGTCGCCGGCAAGGCGGCAGGCGAAAAGGCGAAAGCAGCCGGCGTGAAGTCGTTCCTGTGCGTGAATCACCTCGCGACCAACACCGTTTCGTTCGACCGTTGCCGCGGTTTCGCCGAGGCGCTTGGCGTCGACTACAAGTCGTCCACGATCGATTCCGGCCAGGACCCGACCGAAATTCAATCGAAAGTCAGCGCCTATTTGCGCAATCATCCGAACACCGGCGCCATTCTCACGCTCGGACCGACGCCCGCTTCGGCCACGCTCAAAGCAGTGCAGCAAATGGGCCTGAACGGCAAGATCTACTTCTGCACCTTTGACTTCTCCGACGACATCGCGAAGGCGATCCAGAACGGCACGATCCAGTTCGCGATCGATCAGCAGCCTTATCTGCAGGGCTACATTCCGGTCGCCGTGCTGGCCATCGTGAAGAAAGAGCACACCACCGACCCCGCGAAGATTCGCCAGATTCTCGAAGCGAATCCCAAGTTCAAGGCACGGCTTGCCACTTACGGCCTGGCGCCCTCGTATGGCCCGAAGAATATTCGCTCCGGTCCGGGCTTCATCACGAAGGAAAACCTCGACAAGGTCATCAAATACGCAGGGCAGTACCGCTGATTCTTTTCTCTAGCTAGTCACGCGCGCGGCGGGCAACGCTCCCGCCGGGCGGCTTCGCTGCCAGCGCGCATTTCACCGGCTGTCGTTCCCGCAACGCATTCCCGCTTGCCCGGACACACAGCCGGCTCCAAGGAGACATCATGGGTGTAGCCGGCAAGCACTTTCCACCGCGCGTCGACTCGAATAGCGCCGCTTCGCATAGCGCTGCGTCGCGCCCCGAAACGGACGGGCGCGACGAGCGCGTGCGCAAGGAATCACGGTTCGGTCATTTGCTGAACCGCCCCGAGTTCGCCGCGATCTCCGGCGCGGTGCTGGTGTTTCTAGTCTTCGCGTTGACGGCCGGCGGCTCCGGCATGTTCAATCTCGACGGCGTGATGAACTGGTCGCAGGTGTCCGCTTATCTCGGGATTCTTTCCGTGGGCGCGTGTCTCCTGATGATCGCCGGTGAGTTCGATCTGTCGATCGGCTCGATGATCGGCTTTGCCGGCATGATGGTCGCGATCCCCACTGTGTACTTTCACTGGCCGATCTCGCTCGCGATTCTCTTTGCATTCGTCGGCTCGATGCTGCTGGGGGCGCTGAACGGCTATCTCGTGATGCGCACGCGCCTGCCGTCGTTCATCGTCACGCTCGCGTTCCTCTTCATTCTGCGCGGCCTCACTCTTGCGCTGTCGATCATGTTCGCGGACCGCACCATCGTTTCCGGCGTGGGCGATCTCGCACAGCAGGACTGGCTCGCCAACACGCTCTTTCACGGCGTTGCGCTGCAGGGCCTCTTCACGATGCTCGCGCATCACGGCATCGGCACCCTGCTCGATAACGGTCACGCGCTCGTGCCGGGCATTCCCAAAGTGATTCTGTGGTGGTTCGGTCTCGCCGCGATCTGCGCATTCGTCCTCGCGAAAACGCGCGCGGGCAACTGGATCCTCGCAGTGGGCGGCGACGCCAACGCGGCAAAAAACGTCGGCATTCCGGTGCGTCGCGTAAAAATCCTGCTCTTCGTGCTGACCGCGTTCTGCTCGTGCCTGTTCGCGGTGCTGCAAGTGTGCGATATCGGCTCCGCTGCGGCCGACCGCGGTTTGCAGAAGGAGTTCGAGGCAATCATCGCGGCCGTGATCGGCGGGACATTGTTGACGGGCGGTTATGGCTCGGTGATCGGCGCATGTTTCGGCGCGCTGATTTTCGGCGTGGTGCAAATCGGCATCACCTATACGAATGTCAGTTCCGACTGGTTCCGCGTATTCCTCGGCGTGATGCTGCTCATCGCCGTGCTGTTCAATCACTATGTGCGCCGTCGCGTCGCGCAATCGTAACGAGGAGACGCACATGTCCGATACGAACCATGTGACGAACGAAATGAACCTGTCGAGTGCCGCGCCGCAGGACGACGTGATCCTCGCTCTCGAGAACGTCAACAAGTACTTTGGAAAAGTAATCGCGCTAAGCGGCGTGACCTTGCGCCTGAAACGCGGCGAAGTTCATTGCCTGCTCGGCGACAACGGCGCGGGCAAGTCGACGCTGATCAAGACTCTGGCGGGCGTACATCAACCGTCGTCGGGCCAGTATCTCGTCGACGGCAAGCCGGTGCTGTTCGAGTCGCCCAAAGACGCGCTGGACCTCGGCATTGCGACCGTCTATCAGGATCTCGCGCTGGTGCCGCTGCTCTCCGTCGCGCGTAATTTCTTCATGGGACGCGAGCCGCAAAGGAAACTGTTCGGGTTCCTGAACGTGATGGACCTCGAAACGAGCGCGACGACAGCCCGCGACAAGCTCGCAGAAATGGGCATCAACGTGCGCGATCCGCATCAGCCGATCGGCACGATGTCGGGCGGCGAAAAACAGTGCCTTGCGATTGCGCGCGCCATCCATTTCGGCGCGCGTGTGCTGATCCTCGACGAGCCGACCGCTGCGCTCGGCGTCAAGCAGAGCTTCAATGTGCTGAAGCTGATCCACAAGGCGCGCGCGAAAGGCATCTCGGTGATCTTCATCACGCACAACGTGCATCACGCCTATCCGATCGGCGATTCGTTCACGTTGCTCAATCGCGGCAAATCGCTCGGTACGTTCACAAAAGAAACGATCAGCAAGGACGAAGTGCTCGACATGATGGCGGGCGGTGCCGAGATGCAGAAGATGATAGGCGAACTCGAAGGCGCAACGATCTGATTCATTCGCGCGGCGGCTGCTGCCGTGGCACCGCTCGCCGCGCTCTGTCATTCAGGGACATTCATGGCTCAATCCAGTACATTCAGCGGCACGCCGGCGCAGCAACCGGGCGCAACCGCCGGCAGCCGCTTCGCGCCGGGCCGCAGCCGCGACATCGTGTGTCTTGGCCGGCTCGCGGTCGATCTGTACGCGCAGCAGGTCGGCGCGCGGCTCGAAGACGTGCCGAGCTTCGCGAAGTATCTCGGCGGGTCGTCGGCGAACATTGCATTTGGCTGCGCGCGGCTTGGACTTGCGTCGGCAATGCTCGCACGCGTGGGCAACGATCACATGGGCCGCTTTCTTACCGAGACGTTGACGAAGGAAGGCTGCGATGTGAGCCACGTGCGCGTGGATCCCGAACGTCTGACCGCGCTCGTGCTGCTCGGCCTGAAGGATCGCGATACGTTTCCACTGATCTTCTATCGCGAGAATTGCGCGGACATGGCCGTTGACGAAGCGGATTTCGACGAGGCATTTATCGCGTCGTCAAAAGCGCTGCTGATTACCGGCACGCACTTCTCGACCGAACAGGTGAACCGCACGAGCCGCCGCGCGCTCGATTACGCGCGGCGCAACCAGGTGCGCACCGTTCTCGACATCGATTATCGCCCCGTGTTGTGGGGCCTCACGGGTAAGGCGGACGGCGAAACGCGCTTTGTTGCAAGCGAAGGCGTCACCGCGCATTTGCAGCGCATCCTGCCGTTGTTCGATCTCGTGATCGGCACCGAAGAGGAATTCCGTATTGCGGGCGGCAAAAGCGATCTTCTCGACGCCCTGGCAATGGTGCGCGCGGTCACTCCGGCCACGCTCGTGCTCAAGCGCGGGCCGATGGGCTGCCAGATCATCGACGGCGAAGTGCCCGCCTCGCTCGACGACACGCCGGTGCACGGCGGCGTGGAAGTCGAAGTGCTGAACGTGCTCGGTGCCGGCGACGCCTTCGCGTCCGGTTTTCTCTCCGGATGGCTGCGCGATCAACCGCTCGACGCCTGCGCGCGTGCCGCCAATGCGAGCGGCGCACTCGTCGTCTCGCGCCACGCGTGCGCGCCGGCCATGCCGACGCCCGCTGAACTCGACTACTTTCTGCGCGAGGCGAAGGCCGATCCCGAGCGTATGCGCCGCCCCGACCGCGACGCGACATTGGCGCGCCTGCATCGCGTGACACCTGCGCGCAAGCAGTGGGACGAGGTGCTCGGCTTCGCGTTCGATCATCGGAATCAGTTCTTTGAACTCGCGCAGCAGAGCGGCGCAAGCGAAGCGCGCATCGCCCAGCTCAAGGGGCTGTTCGTCGACGCGGTCGCGCAGACCGAAAGCGCATTGGGCCTGCAAGGCCGCATCGGCGTGCTGATCGACAGCCGCTATGGTCAGGACGCGCTGAACGCGGCAACGGGCCGCGGCTGGTGGATCGGCCGCCCGGTCGAGCTGCCCGGCTCGGTGCCGCTCGTGTTCGACCATGGCCGCTCGGTCGGCACGACGCTCGTGTCGTGGCCGCAGGAACACGTCGCGAAGTGCCTCGTGCAATTCCACCCCGACGAACCCGTCGAACAGCGCCTCGAACAGGAAGCCCAATTGCGCGCGCTATACGACGCGACGCAAGCGAGCGGGCACGAGTTGCTGCTCGAAGTGATTCCGCCGAAGCACGCGAACTTGCCGCAGGGTCCGGATATTGTGTATCGCGCGTTGAAGCGGCTCTATAACATCGGCATCTATCCCGAGTGGTGGAAGCTCGAACCGATGGACGCCGCGCAATGGCGCAACATCGACGCGCTGATCGCCGAGCGCGATCCGTATTGCCGGGGCGTCGTGCTGCTCGGTTTGTCGGCGGGCGTCGAGCAGTTGAACGAGGGCTTTCGCGCGGCGGCGCGCTCGTCGACGTGTCGCGGTTTCACAGTTGGCCGCACGATCTTCCACGAGCCGAGTCATGCGTGGCTCGCAGGCGATATCGGCGACGACGAATTAATCGCGCGCGTGCGCCGCACGTTCGAAACGCTAATCGCATCGTGGCGCGCGGCGCGGGACGCCGCCGCCGCCGAACGAGGCGCTAGCAACCGTGTTCATCAGGAGCAGGCGGCATGAATCAGCGCGAGTTACATCATGGACACGACGAGGCGGCATCGGCGGACCCAGTAGTCTCAGGGACCACCATCCGGCTGACCACGGCGCAAGCGCTCGTGCGCTACCTCGCCGCACAACGCGTCGCCACTGAAGACGGCTTGGGAACAGAACCGCTTTTCGGCGGCGTGTTCGCGATCTTCGGACACGGCAACGTCGCCGGCATGGGCGAGGCGCTGTATCAGCATCGCGACGAGTTGCCGACGCTGCGCGCCCATAACGAACAGGCGATGGCGCACAGCGCGATTGCTTATGCAAAGGCGCACTTTCGCCGACGCATGATGGCGGTCACCACGTCGATCGGACCAGGCGCTACCAATCTGCTGACGGCCGCCGCGCTCGCGCACGTGAACCGTTTGCCGGTGCTGCTGCTGCCGGGCGACATCTTCGTGTCGCGGGCGCCCGATCCTGTCCTGCAACAGGTTGAAGATTTCCACGATGGCGGCGTTTCCGCGAACGACGCGTTCAAACCCGTGTCGCGCTACTTCGATCGCATCATGCATCCCGCGCAACTGCTGAGTGCACTGCCCCGCGCACTGCGCGTGCTCACCGACGCCGCGTCGTGCGGGCCGGTCACGCTTGCATTGCCGCAAGACGTGCAGGCGCAGGCGTGGGACTTGCCTGCCGAGTTCTTTGCGCCGCGCATTGTCACCTTCTATGCGCCGGCACCGCGTGTCGACGAAATCGACGCTGCTGTAGCACGTTTGCAGCGCGCGAAGCGTCCGCTGATCGTTGCGGGCGGCGGCGTGCTGTACGGCCGTGCGACCGATGCGTTGCAACGTTTTGCTGCCGCGCACGGCATTCCGGTTGCAGAGACGCAAGCCGGCAAGAGTTCGCTTGCATGGGACGATCCACTCAACGCCGGCTCGCTGGGCGTGACCGGCTCGCCCGCGGCCAACGCGCTTGCCCGCGATGCCGACTGCGTGCTCGCGCTCGGCACGCGCTTGCAGGACTTCACAACCGGCTCGAATACGCTGTTCACGCAAGCCGACGTGATCGGCATCAATGCGAACGCGTTCGATGCCCTCAAGCATCGCGCGCAAGTCGTCGAGGCGGACGCGCGTCTCGCGCTCGACGCACTCGCCGAACGTCTGCAAGACTGGCAGGCGGATCGAGCGTGGACCTCGCGCGCCCACGAACTAGCCGCAAGCTGGCGCGATACGGTGCATGCGCTCACGCACGCGCCGCAACGAGAGTCCGTGCTGCCTTATGAAGGCGATGTCATCGGCGCCGTGCAACGTTCAAGCACGAATTCACCGGCGAACGACATTGTCGTGTGCGCGGCCGGCACCTTGCCCGGCGAATTGCACAAGCTGTGGCGCGCCGGAACGCCAGGCGCCTATCACGTCGAATATGGCTACTCGTGCATGGGCTACGAAATCGCCGGCGGACTCGGCGTGAAGCTTGCGCGGCCCGAGCGTGAAGTGATCGTGATGGTAGGCGACGGCAGCTATCTGATGATGAACAGCGAGATCGCCACGTCGGTGATGCTCGGCGCGAAGCTCATTGTCGTGGTGCTCGACAATCGCGGGTACGGTTGCATCAATCGCCTGCAACAGGCATGCGGCGGTGCGCCGTTCAACAACCTGCTCGAAGACAGCATGCAGGGACCGCTCGGCGCGCCGCAGATCGACTTCGCCGCGCACGCCCGCGCACTCGGTGCGCGAGCGGAACACGCGGCGAATGTGGCGGAACTGGAAGCCGCGCTGCAACGCGCGCGCTCGGCGGACCGGACCTACGTGATCAGCATCGACACCGATCCGGCCCGCACGACGAGCGACGGCGGCTGGTGGTGGGAAGTCGCGGTGCCCGAAGTCTCGCCGCGAGCGAGCGTGCGCGAAGCGCGAGCAAACTACGACGCGCAGATCTCGGCGCGCGGGAAACCACCCGCTTCGGCAGAGAACAGCGGCAATGGCAGCAACAGCAACGACCAGGCCAACGATTGAGGACGCTCGCATGACAGCTTTCAACGTACGCATCGGCATCAACCCGTTGTCGTGGATGAACGACGATCTGCCTTCGCTCGGCGGCGAGACGCCGCTCGAACTAGCGCTGACCGAAGGCCGCGAGATCGGTTACCAGGGCTTCGAACTCGGCAACAAGTTTCCGCGCGAACCGCAGGCATTGAAGACGCTGCTCGCGCAATACGATCTCGCGCTCGTGTCCGGCTGGTACTCGGGACGTCTCGCGCGGCGTAGCGTCGAAGAGGAAATCGCCGAGGTCGGCCCGCATCTCGAACTGCTCGCGCGAAACGGCGCGACGGTCATGGTTTATGGCGAAGTGGCGGATTCTATTCAGGGCGCGCCAAGACCTTTATATCAACGGCCGCGTTTTTTCAGCGACGCACAGTGGGCCGCCTACGCCGCACGCGTCGACGAATTCGCGCGCTATACGCTAAGCCGCGGCGTGCGGCTTGCTTACCATCATCATATGGGGGCTTATGTGGAAACGCCGGCCGAGGTCGATCAGCTGATGTCACGCACGAGCGACGCGGTCGGCCTGCTGTTCGACGCGGGGCACATCACTTTCGCAGGCGGCGATCCGCTCGTCGTGCTCGACAAACACATCGGACGGGTGTGTCATGTGCACTGCAAGGACGTGCGCCCTGCCGTCATGAAACTCGCGCGCAATCGCAACTGGAGCTTTCTCGACGCGGTGATCGCCGGCGCTTTCACGGTGCCCGGCGACGGCGCAGTCGATTTCCCGTCGATCATCGCGCGCCTGAAGCGGCATGGCTATTCGGGCTGGCTCGTCGTGGAGGCGGAACAGGACCCGGTCGTGGCGCCGTCTTTCGAGTATGCGCAGAAGGGCTATCAAACATTGCGTGCGTTGGTCGATGCCCCGCTCGACACGACGTCTGCCGGCACTCGGGGCGACAGCCATAGCACCACGCAGGAGGCAGCATGACTTTATTAGTGAAGGCGCAGCGCGAAGGCCAGACAATCGCGCGAGTTACACCGGCATCGGCGTGCTGGCGCTATGTCGGTTTTGCCGCTTACCGTCTTGGCACGAGTGAAGTCGTGCACGTGATGGAGCCGTCGCGCGAAGTGTGCATTGTCGTGCTCACGGGCGCGGTGGATATTGAAACTGCGGACACGCGATGGAGTTCGCTCGGTTCGCGCGACAGCGTATTCGAAGATGCCGCGCCTTATGCAGTCTATTTGCCGCCGGGCGTGCGCGCCACCGTGCGCGCGTGCCGCGATGCCGAGGTCGGCGTAGCGAGCGCGCCTGCGAAAGGCGAGTTCCCCGCACGCCTGATCGAGCCGTCTTCAATGAAGCGCTCGACGCGCGGGAAGGGTCTTAATACGCGATATGTATGCGACATTCTTCCGCAAACAGAGCCGGCGGAATCGTTGCTGGTGGTTGAAGTGAGAACGCCCGGCGGACACGCGTCGAGCTATCCTCCGCACAAGCACGACACCGATAACGTGCCCCACGAGAGTTCGCTCGAAGAGACGTACTACCATCGGTTGAATCCGCCGCAAGGCTTTGCGTTTCAACGCGTGTACACCGATATGCGCGACATCGACGAATCAATGGCCGTCGAGGACCACGATGTCGTGATGGTGCCGCGCGGCTATCATCCGGTGGTCGTGCCGTATGGCTATGACTCGTATTATCTGAATGTCATGGCCGGTGCCCAACGTGTCTGGCATTTCCGCAACGATCCGGCGCACGAGTGGATCATCAACAAGGAAGATTGAGCCGTGCGAAGTTGCCTCGCACGAAGTTGCCTCGCGCGAGGAGCGAGGCAACTTCGCGTAACACCACCCAACCCCGCGCAAGCGACTCGCGCAATGCCAAAGCGCGATCATTTGCCTCGCGCGGCGAGATCGACTTCGAGCCCCCCGTTGGTGTCCATTTTCACCGTGCCCTTCGAAACGTCCCTGCGATAGCCGTATAAATTGAACTTCATCGCGCCGGCGTTCGAGCTGTCCTTGATGAACGTCCGCGCATTCGTGACGAGCGAATTGAACATTTTCACGTCGCCGGATTCGATCCACACATAACTTTTTGCGACGTTGACCATGTTTGCCGGCGGCCGCGCGGGCGCAATCCCGGTCTCGCGCCTGAACTTCAGTAGAAGACCTTCGTCGGTCACGGTCGCGCTTGCAAGACGCCCTTGCAAGACGGGCGGCGGGAACACCGTGTACTGATCGAACACGAGTTCGTTGCCTTCGAGCGCGACGCCTTTGCGCGCAAATGGCGTCAGTGAAGCGAGCGGAATGTCGAGTGCGCGCAGCAGCCCGGCCTGCGGTATGCCAAGCACTTTCACCGACGAAGGTTCATACACGAGATGCCGCTCGTCTCTTGCGACGATGGTGCCGCTCATCGTCGCGGGCAGCCACACGCCGGGAAAGTGATTCCACAACTTGATGCCGCCCGTGACTTCGAGCTTGCCGTCCACCGGCTTCAACTGCAGATCATTGAGCGAGCGCGGCTCGTAATCGAGCAGGTAGTCGTTGAAGAGCGCCGCCATTGCCGGCCAAGGCTCGACCACTTCCCCGCCGATGATGCGAATGTCGTACTGTCCCGGATCGTCGAGGTCGACGGGCTCGCCCGGCGTCTTCGGAATCATCTGCGCGTCGAGCGAACGCACATGAAAGCCGATGCGACCCGCCACATAGAAGTCGACGTTTTCGACATGTATCAACGACGCATGGCCGGATAAATGACGTTCGTCGCCGGTTGCAGGGGTTCGAGTCTCCTCCCTGGCACCGGAAAACGCCCGCCGCATGCTGACAGGAACAGCACGCGCCGCCGACGCGCTTTGCAACTCCTGCGGCACGCGTCGCCACTCGAGCCGCGCCTGAGCAAGCGAGGCCTGCTGCGCGCGAATCAAGCTGTCGTTGAAGCGCGCGCTAGCGCTGCCGATCAGCAGCGACGAATCTTTCGCGGCACCCGCAAGCGTCGTGTACGAAGGCAGGTGGACGGCAAGCGCGCCCGCTTCGTCGAAGGTGAAATATCCCGCGGCCATCTGGTCGCGATAGTGGTACAGATCGAGCACGAACGGCGCGTCCGCGTCGATAGGCGTGAGCGCCATGTCGATGTTCATCGGCATCGAGCGCATGAATTTGACGTCCCCGCCTTCCAGCAGCATGCCGCGCGCGGGCATGTTCGCAGGCCAGTCGATCTTCGGCACGGAGCCGTCGTCGAGCATGAAGCGCACGCCCGCCGCGCTCGTGTCGAGCTTCGTTATCGTCAGGCGTAGCGCGGGCGGCGGCGTCAGTTTCGCAACCTGCATGACGACGTCGTCGCCGTCGAGACGCGCAATCGGCGTATCGACCTTCAACAGATCGGCCATCCTGACGTGCGCGGCCTGCATCAACCTGTCGGCTGCCACGCCTGCGACTTCGACGTGATCGGCATGGAACACGAGTTCGTCGGCACTGCGCATGGACAGTGAACCAGACAGAACGATCGGCACCCACGTATCGCGACGCATCTCGCCGGTAATGCGCAAGCTGCCATCGTCTTGCGGCACGACGCGCATGTTGCGCAGCGGCGAACCTCGATACTGGAACAGATAACGGTTGAAGATCGCGGTGAGCTTTGCACTGTCGAGCATCACCTCGCCGCGATGAACGTCGATGCTCAGGCTAGTCGGGTCGTCGAATACGATCGGCTCTCCTGGCCGCGACGGAATCAGCGTCGCGGCCATGTCGTGAATCATGAAGCCAATGTCGCCCGTCACGCGAAAGTCGACGTTGCGCGCGAACATCAGCGAACCGTCGATGCCCGAGTCGCGCAGCGTGAGCGCGCGGCTGCGCTTCGTGCTGAGGCCGCTCGCCGCCGGCACTCTCGCGGCGATGCTTTGCTCGATGGCGAGCTGGTTGGCCTTCGCGCTCTCGATGGCAGGCAGCGACGGGGATGCGGCTTGTGAGTCGTAACCCGTTTTATCCTGCGACGCCTGCATGGTCGCCGACGTTGCCAGATTCGCCGACGAACTGGCGTCGGCACAAGCACACATCAGCAGAGCCACGGTGAGCACTGTGGCGACCGCGCCTGTCTCGTTCATGATGTCTCCTCCTGAAGCCGCGACGCGTCTTCAACGCTGACGTCGACGTCGCTCGTCTTTCACGTGATTGTCTTCATTTGTACGCGCGCTGCCGACAAGATTTCTGGAGGACGCTCACCAAACGATCAAGCGTTTGAATCGCTTTGACGAGTCGACGCAAAGCCGTGCGGGCTCGGGATAAGCGGCACAGTCGGAACGGAGATTCAAACGCTAATACCGCCGCCCTTTTTAGTTTGCGGAAGAATGGGCATTCGACAAAAGCACACGCGAGGTTGAGAACCGCACGCAGGGAAAGGGTTTAATCCACACCCAGGGATCAACCCACACCGAGCCATTCACGCATGACGTCCGGACGCTGCAAGAACGCGTTAAGTTCGCCGTCGAACACGATCTCGCCATGACCCATTACCGCGACGCGGCTCGCGATGTCCTGCGCGATCACGAGTCGCTGCTCGATCAGCAACATCGCCATGCCGCGCTCACGCAGCACACGCAGGCATTGGGCGACCTGCTGCATCACGAATCCCGCGAGGCCCTCGCCGGGCTCGTCGACCAGCAGCAGATCGGGATCGCCGAGCAGCGCGCGGGCGAGGCTTAGCATCTGCAGCTCGCCGCCGGACAGCGCGCCCGCGCGCGTGCGCCGTCGCTCGTGCAGCACGGGGAAAAGCGAGTAGGCGTCGTCTATGCTGAAGCGCGGCGTGCGCGCGCGATTGCGCGGGGCTACGCCGAGTTCGAGGTTTTCGCCGACGCTCAGCGTGGGAAACACATCGCGATGCTCGGGCACATAGCCGATGCCGAGCCGTGCGATTTCAAAGGTGCGCAATCCGGCAAGTGAGTGGCCCGCGAAGCGCAACTCGCCTTCGGCATGCAAGAGGCCCATGATCGAGCGAACGAGTGTCGAACGTCCCGAACCGTTGCGCCCGACGAGCGCGACCACTTCGCCCGCGCCGATCTGCAAATTCACGCCGTGCAACGCCTGGCTCGGCCCGTACCAGGCATTCAGTCCGCGAATCTCGAGCAAGGATGTCATGCGTCGAATCCTTCGCCGAGATAAGCCGCGCGCACGGCGGCGTCCGCGCGAATCGCCGCAGGCGTGCCGGTCGCAATAATGCGCCCTTGCACGAGCACTGAAATGCGATCGGCGATCGCGAACACCGCGTCCATGTCGTGCTCGACCATCAGCAGCGTGCGTCCCGCTGTGGTCTCGCGGATCAGTTCGATTGCGCGCGCCGCCTCCGCGCGGTTCATGCCGGCAGTCGGCTCGTCGAGCAACAACGTATGCGCGCCACCGGCGAGTGCTATGCCGAGGTCGAGCGCGCGCTGCTCGGCGTAACTCAGCGCGCCGGCCAGAACATGCGCGCGCGCGTCAAGGCCGACTGCTTCGAGCACCTGCGCCGCGCGTGCATCGACCTCCGGTGCGCCAGAGAATCGCTGCCACCAGCGTATGCGGTCGCGCTCGGCGAGCATCGCCGCGCAGCGCAAATTGTCGTACACGCTCAACCGTGCAAACACGCTCGTGTTCTGGAAACTGCGCGCGAGACCACGGCGCGCAATCGCCGCCGGCGCAAGGCGCGTGATCTGAGCACCGAAGAGGTCGATGCGCCCGGCGTCTGGCCGCGTGGCACCGGCAATGAGATTGAAGAGCGTGGATTTGCCCGCGCCGTTGGGGCCGATCAACGCGTGCCGCTCGCCCGGTTCGATCGCGAGATTCACACCGCGCAGAATGCGCGTGGAGCCGAAGCGCTTCTCGACGCCGTAGAGCGCGAGCGCGGGGATCATTGCGGACCTCCGGCGTTCTTCATCGTGCGTACATGGGCCGCGAGACGGGTTTGCGCGCGCGACGCGGACAAAGCCGCCAAGGCGCCCAGTGCTGCGAGCACGAAGATCGTCAGCCCGAGCCGCAACGGCGACGCGGTGACGAACGATAGCCACGAAGACTGACCGCCGACGCGCAGCGCAGCGCCCGCCTCGGCACCGAACTGGACGGCGTAAGCCCATTGCACCGCGAGCACGGTGGCAACCGTCCACAACAGGATCGCAGCCGTGCCGCAGAGGTAGACGGCGCGGCATGTGCGCCAACCGTCACGCGCGAGCCGCGACGTATGCCGCTGGATAAAGCCGGCGAGTCCGTCCGGCGCAGCGACCACGATCACGATAAAGAAAAGGCCCAGATAAAAGAGCCAGGCCCGCGTGATGCTGGCCACGGCCACGCTGAAAAACGTCAGCACGACCGCGCCCGCGACCGGTCCGAAAAAGACACCCGTACCGCCGATTACCGTGGCGATCAGCACGGAGCCCGAGCGCACCATGCTCACACTATCGGTCGACACCAGCTCGACGTTGATCAGCGCAAGTGTGCCCGCGATGCCCGCAAAGAACGCCGACATGACCACGACGCTATAGCGGACGCGGCGCGGATAGCAGCCGATCGCCGCGGCGCGCGCCGGGTTGTCGCGCACCGCGTTGGCGAGCCGCATGAACGACGTGCGTGACAGGGCGAACATCGCGGCGCTCGCGACCAGGCACCACAGCGCGATCAGCGTGTAAGCCTCGCGCGCGGGGCCGAACGTAAAGGCGCCGAGCATGGGCCCACTTGCGCGGTCTATGGCAACACCCGCTTCGCCGCCGAACCAGTCGGGCAAGGTCCACGCGGCGGCCGCGACGAGTTCGCCGATGCCTAGCGTGATCATGGCAAACGCGGTCCCGGCGCGACGCGTCGAGATAAAACCGAGCAACGCCCCGCACGACGCGGCGCCCGCGCCGCCGACCAGCGGCAGCAGCGCGAGCGGTGCGCCGATACGGTTGAAAACCTGCGCGGCAATCAGCGCCCCGAGGCCCGAATAGGCGGCATGGCCGAACGACAGCAGTCCGGTCTCTCCGAGCAACAGGTTGTACGAGAGCGCGAAGACGATCATCGTGGCGGTCTGCGCGAGATAGACGAGCAGCCAGCTTTGACGCCAGATCAATGGCGGTGCCGTGAGAAGGACAATGAGCGCGAGCCACGGTGCGAGACGACGCCACATCGCGTGAGAACGCTGGGTCCCGGCTACGGGCGACGCTTGCGCGGGCTCCGGCTTGAGCAGTTCACGCATGATCGTCGCGCCGGCCGACGAGTCCGCGCGGGCGCAGCGCCAGCATGCCGACGAGCAGCAGGTACGGAATCAGCGGCGCAAGCTGCGCGAGCGTCAGCGCGTCCCATTCGCGCGGCAGCGAAGCGTCGAACGTGGCGAGCACGTCGCCGAGCGAAACATCGCTCGCCACCGCCAGTGTCTGCACACAGCCGATCAGCAGCGACGCAGCCAGCGCGCCGCCCAGCGATCCCAGCCCGCCTATCACCACGACGACGAACACAATCGAGCCGAGCGATTCGGCCATGGCGGGTTCGATCACGGAAAGCGGCGCGCCGATCACGCCGGCCAGCGCGGCGAGCGCCGTGCCCGCCGCGAAGACGCCGGTGAAGACGCGCGGTACATTGTGGCCGAGCGCTTCGACGGCGCTCGGGTGCGTCAGCGCGGCCCGCACGATCAGGCCCGCCTTCGACACGCGCAGCACCGCGTACAGCGAGACGAGCATCACAAGAGAGACGAGCATCATGAACGCTCGATAACGCGCGAAGGTCGCGCCGTAGAGCGTGAAAAGCGGACCGTCCAGCGCGGCCGGCACGCTCGCGTCGAGCGGACTCAAACCCCAGCCGAGCTTCACGAGTTCGCCGAGCACATAGGCAGCGCCGAACGTCAGCAGCAATTCCGCCAGATGGCCATGGCTTCGCACCCGGCGCAACAGCCAGCGCTCCAACGCAGCACCGATCAAACCGACGACGAGCGGCGCGATCACGAGCGCGCTCCAGAATCCGGCCCGCGCGGCCACCGAATAGCCGACATAGGCGCCAAGCATGTAGAAGCTCGCATGCGCGAAGTTCAGCACGCCGAGCATGCTGAAGATCAACGTCAGCCCGGCCGACAGCATGAAGAGCAGCAGTCCGAAGCTGAGCCCGTTAAGCAGGTTGATGGCTAACGACTGCACGTGCCTAATCCGCCGCTGTGCCGGTGACAACGCGGATCGGCTCGAGCGCCTCGCGCAGTGCATCGGGCAGGCTCACTGGACGGCGAGTGACGCGATCCACGTACACGTGCACGAAGTGGCCGTGCGCGGCGGCCTCGTCGCTGCCTTCCTTGAAGAGCCCCACTTCGTAACGCACACTCGACGTGCCGAGCCGCGTCACTCGCAAGCCCGCTTCGACGCGCTCGGGGAACACGAGCGGCGCGAAGTAGTTGCAATGCGTCTCGACCACCAGACCGATCGTTTCGCCGCGCTCGAAATCGAGCACGCCGGCGCGGATCAGATACTCGTTCACCACCGTATCGAAGTAGCTGTAATAGACGACATTGTTCACGTGACCGTAGACGTCGTTGTCCATCCAGCGCGTGGTGATGGCGAGAAAGTGCGGGTACGAGCTTCGTGACGCGGCAGCGGGTTTGGACATTGAGGTGGCTGGGTCGCTTGAGTGGTGGTGTCGGGGTGCGGTTGGGTTTGCGGCGCCGCTGTCCGGCTCGCCGACGTTACTGGCGATCGGGCCGCTCACGACTATTGCCCCGGCTTGTCGACGAATTCGAACGGCAAGCCGCGCCGCCGCATCCATTCGCCGAGCGCCTGCCCGGTGCCGGCGCGCCATGGCCGCAGCTTCGCCGGCTCGACCAGCCGGTACTCGAGCAGTTCCGGCGACAGAGAGATCGTGCCGTTTGCCTTCACGTGATACGCGATGATCAGTTCGTTCTTGCGAATGAATTCATACACGCCGATCAGTTCGACCGACTCGGCATGCAACGACGTCTCTTCAAGCACCTCGCGCGCAATGCCCTCTTCCGGCGTCTCGCCGTTTTCAAGGAAGCCCGTGATCAGCGCAAAGACGCCCTCCGCCCACGCAGCATTGCGCGCGAGCAGAATCTTGCCCTCGTATTCGACGATCGCCGCGACCACCGGCAGCGGATTGTTCCAGTGCACGTAGCCGCATCCGGCATCGGGACAGGTTTGGCGGATGCGGCCGCCTTCATGCTCGGCGTCGGCGCGCTCCGTCAACGGCGTCGCGCAGCGGGGACAAAATCGGTATTCGGTCATGGTGAGGTGACTTGGAGGTTCGGTCTTTGCCGGCGCGGCGCGCTGGCGGCGTTGCGGTGTTGCGGCTTACACGGATTCCCGGCTTCCCGGCTTCCCGGTTTGCACAGCGGACGAACTTTACGCCGCGCACAACTCGCGGACTTCGGTCGCGAAACGCTCGACCGTTTCGGGCTGCGTGTCCCACGCGCACATCAGCCGGCAGCCGCCCGCGCCGATGAACTCGTAGAACTTCCAGCCGCGCGCGCGCATGGCCTTCGCGGCTTGCGCGGGCAACTGCGCGAAGACCGCGTTCGACTCGCGCGGGAACATGATGCTGACGCCCGGAATTTCCTGCAACCGCGTTTGCAGCAGTTGCGCCATCGCGTTCGCGTGACGCGCGTTGCGCAGCCACACGTCGTTATCGAGCAGGCCGAGCCACGGCGCAGAAATGAAGCGCATCTTGGAAGCAAGCTGGCCCGCCTGCTTCAGTCGGTAGGCGAAGTCGGCAGCGAGCGCGCGGTCGAAGAAAACCACCGCTTCTCCCACCGGCAGGCCGTTCTTCGTACCACCGAAACACAGCACGTCGACGCCCGCGCGCCAGGTGATCTCGGACGGATGCACGTCGAGTGCGGCGACGGCATTCGCGAAACGCGCGCCGTCCATATGCACCTTCAGATGACGCCGCTTGGCGATTGCAGCGATCGCGCGCACTTCCTCGACGGTGTAGACGGTGCCGACTTCGGTCGACTGCGTGAGCGTGACGACCTTGGGCTTCGGGTAATGAATGTCGGCGCGACGCGTGACGACCGCCTCGATCGCATCAGGCGTGAGCTTGCCGCCGATGCCGGGCGCCGTGAGCAGCTTCGAGCCGCCAGAGAAGAACTCGGGGCCGCCGCATTCATCGGTCTCGATGTGCGCGAGTTCATGGCAGATCACTGAGTGGTATGACTGGCAAAGCGACGCAAGCGCAAGCGAATTGGCCGCCGTGCCGTTGAACACGAAGAACACTTCGCAATCGGTCTGGAACAGTTCGCGCAGGCGGTCGCATACCTGATTGGTCCAGGAGTCGTCGCCATAGGCCGGTTCGTGGCCGCTGTTGTTGGCGGCGATCAGCGCATGGAGCGCTTCGGGACAGATGCCGGCGTAGTTGTCGGACGCGAAATGTTGCATGGTGAGCAGCGCGGCCGGCGACAGACGCGCGGGGATGACGGAAAGCCGTCATTTTAGTGCTAGAGGGCGGGATTTGTTTTTGATGGGGACGGTTTCGGGGTTGAGCGTGGGTGGATCGAGCTTGGGGGGCAAGCGTGAGGTTTTTGCGTGGGATTGCGGAAGAGGGTTGTTCGAGGATATTCGCTGGCGAGAAAGCAATCGAAGGGCGCGACGGCGCGTTGTCTCGTCACGGGGCTGCGCGAACGTCGGCAGATTTACCAAGGTGTCCGCCGCCGGTGCCCAAGCACAAGTATGCAACCGGAGGACGCGACGGCGCGTCGTCTCATCACCGGGCTGCGCGACGGTCGGCGAACTTACCGCAGGTGTCCAACCGCGGCTTTAACCGCAGCCACACTCCGGCATGCGCCCTCGCCCGCGAGGCATTCTGGCGACGGCGACAAGACCGCCCGCCCCCAGCAACAACACGCCGGCCGCCAGCCACAAAGCCGGTGAAAACGAACCGGTATGCGCGGCGATCGGCGCGGCGACGAGCGGTCCGATGATCTGGCCGAGGCCGTAGGCGGCAGTGGCATAGCCCATGAGGCCGGCCGCGTCGTCGCCGCGCAGACGCCGTGCCTCGCGCATCGCGAACAAGGTAATTGCAGTAAAGGGCACGCCGATCAGAATGCTTCCGAGTGAGAAGCCGCCCGCCGTCGGCCAGACAATGCCGAGCGCGATACCGCAGGCTTGCAACACGTAACTGCCGGCCAGCAACACGCGATTATCCAGGTGCAGCGGGAGCCGCGCGGCCAGCAATGCACCGACAATCAACGCAGCGCCGAACATCGGCCAGAACAGGTCGGGCCACGGCGAGCCGGGCAGCGCATGGCGGGCGATAACCGGCAGAAACGTCGCGGTAATGATGTATCCGAAGCCGGGCACACCGTAAAGGACGACGAGCCAGAAAGCGTCCGCGGGGTGGCTGCGACGCTCGTCGCCCACGGTCGGTCGGGTTGCGTGGCCATAGTCGCTTCGGGCGGCGGCGTTGGGCGTTGCCGGGGCAGGACTGGGCGCTACTGTTGCATGTGCGGTTGCAGCGGCGGAGACGTTTGCTTCGATGGCGTCAGGCGCGGCGGTAGCAAAACTCTTTGCCGTAGTTACGCCGGAGTTCGCGGCAGCCAGACCCTCCGGCGCCGTTGGGCCGCGCGTCGCCGGGCCAAAACTCGATGTGTGTTCTTGGCCGGCGCGTTGACCGGCGCCCGCTACCGTTCCAGTGAACGAGCCGCTAGTCGGCCTTTCGCCCATCGCCCTTTCATTGACTAAAGGCGCAGAGCGGCGACGCGCACTCCTAGCACCCGAACCGGAAGCGGCCGACCCGCCGAACGCGGACCAGACCACCATCGCCAGAACCGCCGAGATCAAGCCAAAGCCGATCCAGCCCACCGTCGCGCCATAACCGCCCGCCGCGCTGACCAGCAAGCCGGTTCCGACGATGCCCACGCCCGGCCCCGTGTAAATCACGCCGCTCCATGCAGGCTGACCGAGTTCCGCGAGCCGCCGCAGACCCCATTGCGACGCGAACACGAAAGTCCAGGCGCTCACCGCTCCGGCGATGAAGCGAACCGCGGCCCACACCCAGAACTGACTCGTGACGCCCATTGCCAGTGTCAACAGAACGGTCAGTACCAGCCCGGAACGCACCATCCGGGCGGGCTCGACGCGCAACGCCGCGCAAGTCAAAGCGCCGACGAAATAGCCCGCGTAATTGAACGACGCCAGCCAGCCGCCGTGCTGGATGTCGATCGGCGGCTGACCGAACACGCCGCCGCCATGGAGCATCAGCGGCAATAGCGGCGTGAACGCAAACCGCCCGACTCCGAGCGCGACGGCCAGCGTCACCATACAGGCGAGCGCTGCGCGCCGGGCGGCATGGGGTTCCGCGGACATGAATTGGGCTTGGGAAGCAGAATCGTTCATGGATGGCCGTTGAAGGAAACGCACGCGACATGCAGGAAGCCGCGCGGCAACTCACATGAGCTGCGGCGCGGTCGGCCCCAGCGCCGACCAGCATGCGGGCGGCGCCTGAGCCGAAGCTGTATCCATATTAGCTTGACGATTCGATCATGGAAAATGAATAATTTGGATACCATCCATCGCTAGGAGAGAATCGTGGACTTGGCAGCCTTGACGATTTTTCGGGCAGTCGTGCGCGAAAACGGCGTGACCCGCGCCGCCGCGAAGCTCAATCGCGTGCAATCGAATGTCACCACGCGCATCAAACAGCTTGAGGAGCAACTCGGGGCGGATCTCTTTATCCGCGACGGGCGACGCCTCGTGCTGACGCCCGCCGGCGAGACGCTGCTGCCGTACGCCGAACGGCTGCTCGCTCTTGCCGACGAAGCACGCCACGCGGTGCGCGCCGACCGTCCGAGCGGGCGGCTGCGTCTGGGCACAATGGAAAGTGTCGCGGCAACACGTCTTCCGGGGTTGCTCGCCCGCTATCACCAGCAATGGCCCGATGTCGCCCTCGAACTGGAAACCGGTACGACCGGCAAGCTGATCGAACGGGTGCGCGAATTCGAAGTGGACGCCGCTCTCGTGGCAACACCACTGGACCCGGCGGCGCTTGGCGACTTGTTCGAGACTGTGCCGGTGTTCAGAGAGGAACTGGTGATGCTGACGCCGCGCGGCCATCGGCCCATTCGCGGAGTGCGCGACATCGCGCTATCGACGCTCGTTGCGTTCGAGCGCGGCTGCGCCTACCGGGCCTACATCGAGAAATGGTATCTGGAGCACGGCGTGAGGCCGGCGCGGGTGCTGGAACTCGGCTCGTATCATGCGATCGTGGCTTGCGTGGCCGCGGGCGCCGGGGTGGCGGTTGCGCCCCGCTCGGTGCTGGGACTGCAAGCGGACGCGAGCAACATCGCCGTGCATGACTTGCCCGACATCGGTGTAATCGAGACATTGCTCGTTTGGCGACGTGGACATTTTTCGTCGGCCCTCAACGCGCTTAAGCAGACTCTGGTCGCGCAGGAGGGCGCCGGGGTTGTGACGGCGGAGGTGGTTGCGGGTGGAGGTTCAGACGCTGATCCAGGCGTTCGCGCTGGCGTGAGCGCTGGCGTCGCCTGATTTTCGCTACAACGCTGGACACACGGCGAGTATCTGAAATGGGCCGGTAGACGCGTCACGCCGCCGTATCTCGCTCCCCAACGGCAAGCCCGAGACGCTAACCGACCGCCGACCCAGCAAAAAAATTGGGTCACGCGCCACGCCGACAATCCGGCGCACCGCGTGACCCACTTCAGATCTTTTCAACGAGGTTCGGCTTGATCCAACGCATAACAGCCGGATCGAAACCCGATCAAAGCTGCGCTTCGACCCACCCCTTCACACCAGCAAGCGCTGCGGGCAGATTTGCCGGCTCGGTCCCGCCAGCCTGCGCCATATCCGGCCGACCGCCGCCCTTGCCGCCCACCTGCTGCGCGACGAAGTTGACGAGCTCGCCCGCCTTGACCTTCTTGCTCGCGTCCGCGGTGACGCCGGCGATCAGGCTGACCTTGCCGCCTTCGACTGAAGCCAGCACGATCGCCGCGCTCTTCAGCTTGTCCTTGAGCTTGTCCACCGTTTCGCGCAGCGTCTTGACATCTGCGCCTTCGAGCGTGGCGGCCAGAACCTGCACGCCGGACACTTCGATCGCCTGACCGGCGAGTTCGTCGCCCTGGCTTGACGCCATCTTCGACTTGAGCGCGCTCAGTTCCTTCTCAAGCTGCTTCACCTGATCCTGCACCTGGGTGATGCGCTGTGTCAGTTCGGACGGTTGAGCTTTCAGCACGGCCGCCGCGGCATTGATGCGCGCGTCGAGATCCTGCACGAAGCGCACGGCGTTGTCGCCCGTGATTGCTTCCACGCGACGGATCCCTGCCGCCACACCGCCTTCCATCACGATCTTGAAGAGACCGATGTCGCCGGTGCGTTGCACGTGCGTGCCGCCGCACAACTCGCGGGAAAAGCCCAGGTCGAGCACGCGCACTTCGTCGCCGTATTTCTCGCCGAACAGCGCCATGGCACCGCCCTTCACCGCTTCGTCGAACGGCATGACGCGCACGATGCCCGGTGCGTTCGCCAGCACTTCGGCGTTGACTATCTCTTCGACGCGGCGGATCTGCTCGTCTGTCATTGGCGCGTTGTGCGCGAAGTCGAAACGCGTCTTGTCCGGATCGACGAGCGAGCCTTTCTGCTGCACGTGCGAGCCGAGCACTTCGCGCAACGCCTTGTGCATAAGGTGCGTGGCCGAGTGGTTGCGGGCCGTGCGTGCGCGGCGCACCGCGTCGATTTCAGCCTTGACGACGTCGCCCACCTTCAGCGTGCCCTGTTCGAGCGTACCGTGGTGACCGACCACGTCGGCCTGCACTTTCAGCGTGTCGGATACCGCAAAGCGCACGCTTGCGTTGGCGAGCAGGCCCTGATCGCCAACCTGGCCGCCCGACTCTGCGTAGAACGGAGTATGGTCCAGCACGACAACGGCCTGCTGCCCGTGTGTGACTTCCTGCACCGAAGCACCATCGACATAAAGCGCGGTCACCTTCGCGTCGTCGAAGATTATTTCTTCGTAGCCGTGGAACGTGGTTTTCGCGCCCGAATATTCGAGCCCTTGCGCCATCTTGAACTTGCCCGCTGCGCGAGCCTGTTCGCGCTGACGCGCCATGGCTTCGTCGAACGCTGCTTCGTCTACCGTCACTTCGCGCTCACGACATACGTCGGCGGTCAGGTCGAGCGGGAAGCCATACGTATCGTGCAGCTTGAACGCAAGTTCGCCGTCGAGTGTCTTGCCGCCCTTCTTTTCGAGGTCGGCCAGCGCGTTTTCGAGAATCGACATGCCGTGCTCGATCGTCTCGAAGAAGCGTTCTTCTTCCTGACGCAGCACGTCGGTCACGCGCTGTTGTGCGTCCTTCAGTTCAGGGTACGCGCCGCCCATTTGCGCGACGAGATCGGCCACCATGCGATGGAAGAACGAACCCTTCTTGCCGAGCTTGTAGCCATGACGGATAGCGCGACGCACGATACGGCGCAGCACGTAGCCGCGACCTTCATTGCCGGGAATCACGCCGTCGACGATGAGGAACGAGCACGCGCGAATATGATCGGCTATCACCTTCAGCGAGTTGTTGGTGAGATCGCTCACGCCGGTTTCGCGCGCGGCAGCCTGAATGAGCGCCTGGAACAGGTCGATCTCATAGTTGCTGTGCACGTGCTGCAACACCGCGGCGATTCGCTCGAGACCCATGCCTGTGTCGACGCACTGCTTGGGCAGCGGCGTCATGTTGCCTTGCGCGTCGCGATTGAATTGCATGAACACGAGATTCCAGATCTCGATGTAGCGGTCGCCGTCTTCTTCCGGCGATCCCGGCGGGCCGCCCCACACGTCCGGGCCGTGGTCGTAGAAAATTTCCGAGCACGGGCCGCACGGGCCGGTGTCTGCCATTTGCCAGAAGTTGTCCGACGCGTAACGCGCGCCCTTGTTGTCGCCGATGCGGATGATGCGCTCTACCGGCACGCCGACTTCTTTCGCCCAGATGTCGTGCGCTTCGTCGTCTTCGTGATAGACGGTGACCCACAGCTTGTCTTTCGGCAGCTGGTACACGCCCGTCAGCAGTTCCCACGCGTAGTGGATTGCGTCACGCTTGAAATAGTCGCCGAACGAGAAGTTGCCCAGCATTTCGAAGAACGTATGGTGGCGCGCGGTATAGCCGACGTTTTCCAGATCGTTGTGCTTGCCGCCCGCGCGCACGCTGCGCTGCGCGGTAGTGGCGCGCGAATACGGACGCGACTCCGCGCCGAGGAACACATCTTTGAACTGCACCATTCCCGAATTGGTGAAGAGCAGCGTCGGGTCGTTGCCGGGCACAAGGCTCGACGAGCGAACGATCGTATGGCCCTTCGATTCGAAGAACTTGAGGAATTTCTCGCGGATTTCGGCGGCTTTCATAGCGTGCGGGGGACGGTCCTGACTGTTTCCAGACTTTTACCGGCGGCATCGGAAGATGCGCCAACTGTTTGTTTCTTAAACGACTGATTATACGGGATCGGCGGCCTTGCGCGGCGCGCTGCCGCGTGGTTAGCCGTTCGGCCAGGTCGCACCGGGTAGTGTGAGACACAGGACGCGGCAAGCCGCGCATGGGTCCTCGCGTGGCTCTTGCAGCGCTTGCGAGAATTGCGCGTCATTCGTCTTATGACGTTTGGCCGACTGCGCCGGCGCCCGCGAATCGCTTAAGATTGCCCACATACACGGTGCCTTGCGCGCCGGCCGCTTACATAGGAGACATCGACAAACATGGGCGCTCTCAGTCATATCCGCGTGCTGGATCTCACCCGCGTGCTCGCCGGCCCCTGGTGCGCGCAGACGCTTGCCGATTTCGGCGCAGACGTGATCAAGATCGAACGCCCCGACGTGGGTGACGACACGCGCCACTGGGGCCCTCCGTACCTCAAGACGCCCGAGGGCGCGGACACGCGCGAGGCGGCTTACTATCTCGCCGCGAACCGCAACAAGCGCTCGGTGACCATCGACATCGCGTCGCCAGAAGGTCAGCGGATCATTCGCGAACTGGCCGCGCAAAGCGACGTGGTGCTGGAGAACTACAAGGTCGGGCAACTGAAGAAATACGGCCTCGATTACGCGTCGCTGAAAGAAGTGAAGCCAGATCTGATCTACTGCTCCGTAACCGGATTCGGGCAGACGGGACCGTATGCGCAGCGCGCGGGCTACGACTTCATCGTACAGGGGATCGGCGGATTCATGAGTATCACCGGCGAGCGCGACGGCCAGCCTGGCGGCGGCCCGCAGAAGGCCGGCGTGGCGATTGCCGATCTCATGACCGGCATGTATTCGACCATCGCCGTGCTCACGGCTCTCACGCACCGCGACCGCACCGGGCAAGGCCAATATATCGACATGGCATTGCTCGACGTTCAGGTCGCAATGCTCGCCAACATGAATTCGAACTACCTCGCGAGCGGTCAGCCGCCAGTCCGCTGGGGCAACGCGCATCCGAACATCGTGCCGTACCAGACGTTCCAGACGAGCGACGGCTGGATCATCGTCGCGGTCGGCAACGACGGCCAGTTCCGCAAGTTCGTCGAGGTGGGGCAACGCCCGGAACTTGCCGAAGACGAGCGTTTCGCGACCAATCCCGCGCGCGTGCGGCATCGCGAGGTGCTCGTGCCGATCCTCGCAGAGATGGTCCGCTTGAAGGGCAAGCAGGACTGGATCGCGGCGCTCGAGGCAGCCGGCGTGCCGTGCGGTCCGATCAACGATCTCGCAGAAGTGTTCGAAAACGAGCAGGTGGTGGCGCGCGGCATGCAGGTCGATCTGCCGCATCCGTCGGGCGGCACCGTCAAGCTGGTGCGCAATCCGATCAATATGACGGGCACGCCGCCACAAGCGCTCACGCATCCGCCCACGCTCGGAGAGCATACGGAAAGCGTTCTGCGCGACGTACTCGGTTACGGCGACGAACGGATCGCGGCGTTACGCGGGCAATCCGTGATTTGAGAAATGCCCGCTTCCGCCCGGGCTGCCTCTCGTCCCGCGCTCAAGCGGAAGCGCGCAGCGCAGCGAGCCAGCCGCGCGCCTCGTCCCAATCGCCGAGCCCGCTGTCGGCATTGATATGTCCGCGCGGACCCACGTCGATCCAGCGGCTGCCCCACGCGTTTGCGCAGGCTTGCGAGAACGGCACGCCGCCGTATGGATCGTCGCTACTCGCGACCACGATGCTCGCAAACGGCAAACGCCCAGTCGGCACGGGCGCGAATCCGCTCGCGTCCTGCGGGAAGTTCGCTCCAGCGGGATCGGGAACGGCGACCAGCAACGCGCCTGCAACTTTGCCGAGCTGCGCGACGCTCGCGTACTGCGTGGCCCAGAACGCGGCCGTCAGGCAACCGAGGCTGTGGGCCGCGAAGACGACCGGACCATCAGCGGCTGCCACCGCTGAGTCGAGCGCGCGGCACCACGCATCGCGCACGGGATAATCCCAGTCAGGCATCTGCACCCTCGCGAATGCAGGATCGAGAGCCTCCCAGCGCGTCTGCCAATGCCCTGCGCCGGAGTTCTGGTAACCCGGCAATACGAGTACGCCCGGCTGTCGTGCGTTCATTGTGTTCCCCGTAGATTTTGTTTTAGCGTGCAATCGCGGCCGACCGCTATTAGCGGTGGCCGGCTGCAACCCGTCGAGCGCTCAACGTATCACACGTCCTGTTCCCATGCCACGTGGATCGGCGGCCGGCTCGGGCGTCGTGCCGTCGATGCGGATCATCTGCACGTCGCCGTTGAACGACTGCCCTTCCAGCGCGTAGCCCAGGTCCTGCAGCGCGGTGGCGAGTTCGCCCGTAATGGGATGGTACGGCTCGAAGTAAATCGTCTTGGGCGGCAGTAACTGATGATGAAAGCGCATCGCGGCGAGTGCGTCGCCGGGCGGCATATTGAAGTCGTAGAGATCGGTCATGACCTGGAAGATCGACGTGAGAATGCGCGATCCTCCGGGCGTCCCGATCACGAGCGACACCTTGTTGTCCTTTAGCAGGATGGTCGGCGTCATCGACGAGAGCGGGCGGCGGCCCGCCAGCACCGTGTTGAGTTCCGCACCCGCGGCAGGCGTGGCACCGGTCGCAGCCGTCGCACTGGTCGAGCCAGACTGGCCCGCGGCGCCGGCCTTCGTTACGAAGTCGTCCATCGCGTCATTGAGCAGGAAACCCGCGCCGTCGACCACCACGCCCGAGCCGAATTCGCCGTCGAGCGTCGTGGTGTTCGACACCGCGTTGCCCCACTTGTCCACGACAGAGAAATGCGTGGTCTGCGCTTTTTCGGGTACCGCGTCGCCCAGGCCGGGTTTGACCGGCGTCGCGCCTGGCGCTTCGTCCGCACTGACTTCGGAGGCGCGCTGGCTAAGGTAGGCGTCGTCGAGCAGTTTATCGACCGGCAGCTTGTACGAATCCGGGTCGCCCAGGTACTGCTGGCGATCGGCGAACACGCGGTCTTCGATCTGCGCGACCAGATGGATATACGGCGCGGAGTTCACTTCGAGCCCGTCGAAAGCCGGCTTCAGATCGGCCTTCATTTTCAGCATCTGGATCAGCCCCACGCCGCCCGAACTCGGCGGCGGCGCTGTCAGCACCTGATAGCCGTTCCAGTCTGCAGTGAGCGGCTGACGCCACACGGCCTTGTATTGCAACAGGTCACCCTTCGTGACGAAACCATGCCCGTACATCTGCTGCGCGAGCAGATCGGCGGTGCGCCCTTCGTAGAACTCACGGCCGCCGTCGCTCGCAATCCGTGTGAGCGTTTGCGCCAGTTCCGGCTGCCGATAAGTGGCGCCGGCTTTCATGCCCGAGAAATAGGCGTCGAAGTTCGTCCTTCCGGCGAAATTCTTCGCCGCCGCGTCACGCTGCTGCTGGAGCCGGGGATCGACCTGAAAGCCTTCAGTGGCGTAGCGGATGGCGGGCGCGAGTACCTGCTTCCACTTCAGCTTTCCAAAACGCTGCTGAGCCTGCCACATACCGTCGACGCTGCCCGGCACAGCCACCGCGCGATGGCCGATGGAGCTCATGCCCGGCACGACGTTGCCTTTGTCGTCGAGATACATGTCGCGCGTCGCCTGTTGCGGCGCGCGCTCGCGGTAGTCGAGAAAATACGGCTTGCCGTCGACGAACAGCGTCATGAACCCACCGCCGCCGAGGTTCCCCGCATCCGGCCGCGTGACGGCCAGCGTGAACGCGATGGCCACGGCGGCGTCCACCGCGTTGCCGCCTGCGGCGAAGATTTGCTGCGCGGCGTCGGCGCTGTAGCGATCCGGCGCGGCCACCGCGGATGCATCGAACACGGCTTTAGGCTGCGGCGTTTTGGCGAACACCGCGGCAGGCGCGACGATGCACGCAGCGAACGTGGCCGATAACGTGGCGGCCGCGATCAGTCGCGCGAACGAAGTAAAGGCAAAGGGCGCGCGAGGCGCGTCGTGCGTCAAGATTGGCATCCGAGGAACTCCGGCAACTAAGGGCGCCATGTTGCACGAACAGAAAAAGTCCGAGCAAGGCGAGACGGAACGTGCGGCTTGCGTGAGCGCAGCGCGAGGCGGATGCGCCGCCACGGCGCATCCTGCACCGTTCTTAAATGATCGGCGGGCGCCGACGTGGCCGCCCGGGGCGGCGCGCGGCGGCCTGACCGGCAACGCGCGTTTCCTGCGCCCGCGCAGACCCGCGCCGACCGGCATGCTAAGTCGCTGTCAGGCGCTGAACAAAACGATTTACCTCCTGTTACAGCCGGTCTGCGCATCGAACTGCGCCCGAACTGCCGCGCAAGTCCTCGCATAACTCGCGGCGCGGCGCGCCATGAAAGCCGCTCGAACGTCGGCTGCGCGCCGCACTCGCCTGCCGCATCGTGCCTCGTCAGGTAGAATTGTCGGATAAGTGGGCGTATTGCGCGCCCCCGACAGACTTTCACCATCTCGCATGAATACCGAACGCAACGACGCGCCAGCGGCATCCAATTTCATCCGCAACATCATTGACGACGACAACCGTACCGGCAAGTGGGGCCAGCGCGTCGAAACGCGCTTTCCGCCCGAGCCGAACGGCTATCTGCACATCGGTCACGCCAAGAGTATCTGCCTGAACTTCGGCGTGGCGCGCAGCTATGGCGGCGTATGCCATCTGCGCTTTGACGACACCAATCCGGAAAAGGAAAGCGTCGAATACGTCGATTCGATCATCGACGCCGTGCGCTGGCTCGGCTTCGAGTGGCAGAAAGACGGCAAGGAACACCTCTACTACGCGAGTGACTACTACGACAAGCTGTACGAATTCGCCGAGTTGCTCATTCAGCGCGGCAAGGCGTATGTCGACAGCCAGTCCGCCGAGGAAATGCGCGCGAACCGCGGCTCGGCTACCGAGGTCGGCACGCCGTCGCCCTTCCGCGAGCGTTCGGTGGAGGAAAACCTGGACCTGTTCCGCCGCATGAAGGCGGGCGAGTTCAAGGAAGGCGAGCACGTGCTGCGCGCGAAGATCGACATGTCGTCGCCGAACTTCAACATGCGCGATCCGGTGCTTTACCGGATCCGCTTCGCGCATCACTACCGCACGGGCGACAAGTGGTGCGTGTATCCGATGTACGACTACACGCATTGCATTTCGGACGCACTGGAAAACATCACGCATTCGCTGTGCACGCTCGAATTCGAAGACCACCGTCCGCTGTACGACTGGATTCTGAACGAGCTGGCCGAAGCGGGTATCTTCACGCGCCCGCTGCCTCAGCAAATCGAATTCTCGCGTCTGAATCTGACGTACGCGATCACCAGCAAGCGCAAGCTGCTGCAACTCGTGAACGAAGGCCATGTGGATGGCTGGGACGATCCGCGCATGCCGACCATCGTCGGCGTGCGCCGTCGCGGGTTCACGCCTGAGTCGATCCAGTTGTTCTGCGAGCGTATCGGCGTAACGAAGGTCGATTCCTGGATCGACATGAGCGTGTTCGAAGGCGCGCTGCGCGACGATCTCGACGAAAAGGCGCCGCGCATCGCCGCCGTGCTCGACCCGCTGAAACTGATCATCGACAACTTCCCTGAGGGACTCACCGAGCCGTGCAGCGCGCCGGTGCATCCGCATCATCCGGAACAGGGCATGCGCGAGTTTCCGATTTCGCGCGAGCTGTGGATCGAGCGCGACGACTTCACCGAAACGCCGCCGAAGGGCTATTTCCGCCTCTTCCCGGGCAACAAGGTGCGTCTGCGCTACGGCTACGTGATCGAATGCACGGGTGCCGAGAAGGACGAGAACGGCAACATCGTCGCGGTGCATTGCAGCTACTTCCCGGACAGCCGGTCGGGCACCGAAGGCGCGAACAACTACAAGGTCAAAGGCAACATTCACTGGGTCAGCGCGGCAGCCGCGTGCCCGGCCGAAGTGCGAATTTACGACCGCCTCTTCAAGGAACCGCAACCGGACGCAGGCGGCCGCGATTTCCTCGAAGCGCTGAATCCCGACTCGAAGCGCGTGGTCAACGCCTACCTCGAACCTGGCGCGCACGGCACGTTGCCTGAACAGCGCTATCAGTTCGAGCGGCACGGTTACTTCGTCGCGGACCGCGTGGACTCGCAGCCGGGCAAGCCCGTGTTCAACCGGATCGTGAGTTTGCGCGACAGTTGGGGCAAGCCGGCGTAAGCGGCGAAGCCAACGGCTAATGGCAAGCGTCGCCGCTTCAGAGGGCGTTAGCCGCGCACCAATAATCGACCAGGGCGTGCATCTGTTTCATCGGATGCACGCCTTTTCTTTGTGCGTGCCTTCTCGCGTCGGGAATCGTTGATAGCAATGCCGACAGAAGCGCTGCCGCGCCGCTATAACGACCGATGCAATTCCGTCAGTGAAAGCGTGGTTTGAAAGAGCCGCGCGAGGCTGCGGCTCGCGTACTTTTCCACTTCGTCGGGCGCGGTCCAGCGATAGGCATCCATCTCGGGAATCAGCTTACCGTCCGAGCGGCGCGGAAACAGCGACGTGCATGTGTAGGAACTCAGGTCGAGTTCATCGACGGTGGCGCGCGCTGCGAACAGATGCAGATCCTTGTCGCGCCGGTAGACAAAGAGGCCCAAATCCTTCAGACGCTCCGGCTCGATTGCGACTCCGGTCTCTTCGATCATCTCGCGCAGCGCGGTGACGTGCGGCGCCTCGCCTTCCTCGCCATGACCTTTCGGAATGTCCCAGTGCGATGTCTCGGTGGCATGCGCGAGCAGCACGCGGCCTTCAGGATCGAGTAGCACGATTCCGCACGAGACGATCCGCGGGCTCATCGCCGCCCCGACCCAGTCCGACTCACGGCATCCGTGCGGGCTCGCGAACGACCCGCCGGCATTCCAACGACTGGATGCATGCCTAATTCTTCTTCTGCAACTGCCACTTGCCGCCGCCCTGCTTGCAGAACTGCGGGCGCAGGTTCATGGACTGCCCTTTTGCATTGAGCACGACACCGAGGTCGCGACACGTGCGCTCACCTTCCTTCGACGTGCTCGCGATCGTAATGGTCGCGTCGATCTTCACGCTGTTGCGCGTGCCTTCATTGACCCAAGTGATGCTTTCGCCGTCGTGCTTCTGGTCGAGTGCGGCGAAGACCGCCTGCTTGATCGACTCGACGTCGCGTTCTTTCATGTAGCTGATCGGCGTGTCGTTGAGGAAACCGAGATTCGCCGCTTGCGCGCCGATGGCCGCTCCAAGCAGGAGACCGGCGGCGGTCAGTTGACGGAGTGCACGAGTTCGCATCGACATGAAGGGGCTCCTCGGAAACGTTTTACTGCGTTTTTGGGCGGTCTCGAGCGCACTGATGGCCGCGCTTGATCTGGACCCCAAAAGCATAGCATGTCCGTCGTGACAGCTTGGGCGCGCTGCACCGAGGCGACCCGTTCCCCTTCCACGCAACGATCGCCCGCCGAAACAATGCGCGATGTGCGCCTGCAGCTCGCGACCGGTTGTCGCTCTATTAGCCGCTCTTACCTAATCACTCTGATTTAGGCGCTCTCATTTTTAGGATGGCTCCCATATCACCGTGCGTCACGCTTTCCTAAGATTGGCCGTATTGCGCTTTCGCGCTGCTCCCTTCAAACGCCCAATCATGGAATTCACCGTTGCACTGGAAACCTTTGCCGTCGCACTGGCGCTGCTTTGCGTGGCGCTCGTGCCGGTCGCTATCCGAGGCGATCCCGGTCTCGCGCGGCCTATCGTCCGGATCGACGGACTGCGCCGTCCCCGCTGGCCGAACCTCGTAACGCGCGCCGGCATCGCATGCATGCTCGTCTCTTTTGCGCTGCTGCTCGCCGCCTGTTTCTGCATCGTCGCCGGCGCGTCTGTCTGAAGCGCCAGGGACCGCGAAGTCACATCGGGCCGACGGCGCGCTGCTCCCGATGCTTGTTCGTCAGTTCCCCACCTTGTAGCCATCGGTGAGCGTGTTCAGAAACGCCACCATGTCCTTGATCTCCGCATCGTTCAGCGCAGGTCTGTCGCCCGGCTTGCGGTCGAACGGCGGCTCCGTATTCAGATTCGCCCAGTAGCGCTGCGGCAGATCGTCGAACTTCTGGACCTTCCCCTTCGACACCGGATAGAACTTCTCCGGGTTCGTGTCGCGTTCGGCATAAAAGTGCAAAACCTGTTCGAGCGAATGATAGATACCGTTGTGGAAGAAACTCTTCTTCAACGCGACGTTGCGCAGCGTCGGCGTGCGAAAGATGCCGCAGAACTCCGCGCGTCCCTGCAGGTCGGTGCGCTCCGGGCCGCATGCGCCAAGATCGTAGAAGCGCGGATCGCGGTTCACGGGCAGCGCGCGATTGCGCGGCACACCGATCGCAATCAGCCCGAAGTCGCTGAACTGCGGCGGCGCCCCGTCCAGCGTCCGTTGACTAATGTGACAGCTCGCGCAGTTGCCCTTCTTTTCGTCGTTGAAAAGTTGCAAACCGTGCAGCTCGGCTTTTGTGAGCTGCGTTTTTCCCGCCAGATAAGCGTCGTATTTGCTGGTGTACGGGTAGAACACTTCGGGCGTTTGCTCGAAGGTTTCGAGCGCCTGCAGCACGGCTTTGAAGGTCGCGTCGTCGCTATCGAAAATATGTTCGCCGAACGCGGCGCGGAAGGCGCCCGCATACGGCGCGGCCTTGATCGCGGCGGTGACCTTGGCCGGCGAGCTGCCCATTTCGAACGACGACAACAACGGAATGCGCGCCTGGTCGCTGCCGCGATCCACGCGGCCGTCCCACGTGAGGCCGCCGGTTGGACCGGCATCGACGCTTTCGTCGCCTTCGTCGTCGGACTCGTGATAGTGCTCGGCGAACGCCGGCACCGATTGCAGATATTTGAGCGTCGGCGCCGCGCGCATGCCGGTGCGGTGCATGTCGCCGCCGCCCAATTGCACGGACAGCGAGTTGGCCGGCGAGAACGCGTGATCCGGACTGTGGCACGACGCGCACGCCAGCTTGCCCGAGCCGGATAGCGACGGATCGAAGAACAGCTGCTTGCCGACCGCGGTCATCTGCCGCACGGATTCGTAGACTTGTGCGCGCGATTGACCACCGGCCGGCGTTGGTTGCGTCACCTCATGTGCCACCTCACGCGCCGCGACCCGCACGACGGCCGCACCGGAACCCACCGAAGCACGCGCCGCACTCGCACCCGCATCCGCATCCGCATCCGCGGCAGCGGCCGGCGTGCCGGCATCGCAGCCGGCGAGACTCATGCTCACCGCCATTCCCGCAACCACGAACGAAAGCGCTATCGCGCGACATCCGCGGTTGACCGCCGGCCTCGCGCGCGACAGCGCCACGTCAGGCGCTACTGTTTTCCGGATCCCCGTCAGACCGAGTCGCATGTGAATGATGTGAATGTGCGATATGAAGTCCGCGAGCGTATTTCATGGATATGACGTTCAAATGACATTCGCCCCACAGCGAATCGCCGCGCCGAAGCAATTCGTAATGAATACATCTTTCTGTCAAATTGCATCGCCACACTTTCGCGGGCGGTCATCGAGCTATCAAACGCACCCGGCCCGTCCCCAACGCGAGAGAGAGAACTTACAAAGATGAACAAGAAACTGATCTGCGCGGCGCCGTTGGCGATCGCTGCAGCGTTAAGCCTTTATGCATGCGGCGGCAACGAGGTTACGCAACCGGACATCACGTCGATCAAGAACGTTGTGGTGATCTACGCGGAAAACCGCAGCTTCGACAACCTGTACGGCAACTTCCCTGGTGCCAACGGTTTGCAGAACGTGAGCGCGGCGAGCGCGAAGCAGTTGGATCGCGACGGCTCCACGCTCGCGACGCTCCCGCAGGTCTGGAACGGCCTCACGCAAACCGGCGTGACGCCGGTCGTCACGCAGGCCATGACGGCCAACTTGCCGAACAGCCCGTTCGCGATCGACGACCCCAACGGTTTCAACACGCCGATCACCGCGACGACGCGCGATCTGTATCACCGCTTCTATGAGAACCAGATGCAGATCGACGGCGGCAAGAACGACAAGTTCGCCGCATGGGCCGATTCGGGCGGCCTCGTCATGGGCCATTACACGCTCAATGCGGACAAGCTGCCGCTGTGGAAGATCGCGCAGCAGTACACGCTTGCCGACAACTTCTTCATGGGGGCATTCGGCGGCTCGTTTCTGAATCACCAGTGGCTCGTGTGCGCGTGCACGCCGACCTATCCGAACGCGGACAAGAGCCCGGCGGCCGGTTCGATTTCGGCCGTCGAAAGCGACGGCGTGACGCTCAAGGTTGCGTCCAATTCGCCGGCTTCGTCGCTCAATGGGCCGCCGAAGTTCGTGCTGTCCGGCAACCTCACGCCTGACTTCTACGCGATCAACACGATGCAGCCGCCGTATCAGCCGAGCGGCAACAAGGCGGCCTCGGGCGGCGACGCGAATCTCGCCGATCCGGGCGCGGCCACCACGTTGCCCGCGCAGACGCAGCAACACATCGGCGACCTGCTGAACAATGCGAAGGTGTCGTGGGCATGGTACGGCGGCGCGTGGGGCGCGGCATTGAGCGCGGCACAGAACGGCACGTCGAACGTGATTTACGGCGCGAATCTGACGGCGCCTAATTTCCAGCCGCATCATCAGCCGTTCAACTACTTCGCGGATCTCGCACCGGGCACGGCAAACCGCTCGCAGCATCTGCTGGACGGCGGCCTCGGCGGCTCGGAGTTCATCAAGGCGATCGACAGCGGCACGCTGCCGCAAGTGACGTTCTACAAGCCGCAAGGCAACCTGAACGAGCACCCGGGCTATACCGACGTCGCGTCGGGCGACCAGCATATCGCGGACGTGATTTCGCATCTGCAGAAGAGCCCGCAGTGGAACAACATGCTGGTGGTCGTCACTTACGACGAAAACGGCGGCTTCTGGGATCACGTCGCGCCGCCCAAGGCGGATCGCTGGGGTCCGGGCACGCGTATTCCGGCCCTCATCATCTCGCCGTTCGCGAAGAAGGGTTTCGTCGATCACACGCAATACGACACGACTTCGATCCTGCGCTTCATCACGCACCGTTTCTCGCTGCCGACGCTCCCGGGCATCGCGGCGCGCGACTCGGCGCTCGTCGCCAACGGCGGCAAGCCGATGGGCGATCTGACCGCCGCACTGAACGTCAGGCAGTAAGCGCGACAGCGCAGCGGCACTGGTAAGCAACAGCCGGCCTTGCGGCGCGGCTTTCGACGGGCAGCTTCGGCTGCCCATTTTTATTGGCGCGATTTATCGGCGCGACGCATAGACCCGCAGCCGTGATATGGGCGTGATGACCGGTGACCTTCGGCGCGGCGCATCGGACTCGACGAGCGTATGCTGCGCTACAGGCTCGACGGTTTGCGTCGACGTCATTTCGCCCGATCATCAGGAGTTCGACAGCATGACTGAAAGAACCATCAAGGTCCCCGGCGCCGATCATCCGATTAGCGTCGAGCCCGCGCGGGCTCGCGTTGTCGTGACGGTGGCGGGCCGCGTGATCGCCGACACGGAAAAGGCGCTCGTGCTGCGCGAAGCGTCTTATCCGGCGGTGTATTACATTCCGCGCAACGACGCCGACATGAACCTGCTCGCGCGTACCGACCACACGACCTACTGCCCGTACAAAGGCGAGTGTGCGTACTACAGCATCACGCCGGGCGGGGAGCGCGCGGTCAATGCAGTGTGGACCTACGAGTCGCCGTACGCGGCCGTGAAAGAGATAGCCCAGCATCTCGCGTTCTATCCCGACCGCGTCGATTCGATCGACGTGCAAGCGCTGTCGTAACGCGGGAAAACGCGAGGCAATAAAAAAATCCCATCACCGGATTCGGTAGATGGGATTCTTGACATGCGGGCAATGGCGCGGCGGGCGAGGATCGAACTCACAACCTCAGGTTTAGAAGACCTGTGCTCTATCCAATTGAGCTACCGCCGCAAAGGTCGGCCCGGATTATAACCGATCGCCTCATGCCCGCCAGAACGCGGCGGGCACATCGCACATTATCAGACCGGCTGCGGATGCAGCGCAAACCAGCCGAGGAACACGATGCCCGCGATCACGCAGTACACACCGAACGAAGCAAGACGTCCGCGGCCTTCGAAATAGCGCATCAGAAAACGCACGCTCAGATACGCGGCGATGGCGGTCAGCACGCCGCCGAGCAGTGCGTCCGCGAGTTGGCCCGGTGCATGGAAAAGCTTCGGTACCTCGAGCAAACCGGCTGCGAAAATGATCGGCGTACCGAGCAGGAACGAGAACTCCGCGGCTTTCTCCGCCGTGAGGCCAGCAGCATTGCCGGCGATCATCGTGAGGCCGCTGCGGGAAAATCCGGGAATCAGCGCGCCGACTTGGGCGAGGCCGACGAGGAACGCCTGGCCAAAACCCATTTTCTCCGGCGCCTGATGCGCGCGCGAACGCTGTAGGCGATCGCCCAGCCACAACAGCACGCCGTTGACGATCAGCGCGATTGCCACGATGCGCAGGTCGTGGAAGATCCGTTCTAGCCGCTTCTCGAGCAGCAGGCCGACGAGCCCAGCCGGAATCGTGCCGATGATGAGCGCCCACATCATGTGAGCATCGTCGTTACGGCGGCCGCCAAACGACGCGAAGAAGCCGCGCACGAGTGCGCACCAACGTTCGCGGAAATACCACAGCAGCGCGAAGGCCGTACCGAGGTGCAAGGCGACGAGAAACGGCAGCAACTGCGGCGCGTGTTTATCGATATGCATGCCGAACAATGCTGGCACGAGCAGCGTATGACCGAGGCTGCTCACCGGGAAAAGTTCGGTCACGCCTTGCAGCACGCTCAGGAAGATAAGAAACGACAGATTCACGCGGCAGTCCTTGTAAGGAAGATGTCGGGGACAGCGCGCCGCACAACGAATTACCCGGCGCGTTAAAAAGCGCACCGATTATGCCTGGCTGGCAAGTCAGCGCCAAGCGTTTGGGCCACATTCGGGGAGATATTGACGCGCTGCGTCACGACATAAGACTGTCGCTACGCGAAACGCAAACGAAAAGGGCCGCAGAGAGACCGCAGCCCTTTCAATCGCCTAACGGCGAACGCGGGATTAGCGCGTTCGAGAAGTCGTCAAGCTTACGAAATGCAAGCCCCTCGCATAGGCAACGCGACGCATCGTTTGAAGCTAGCGAGCAAACAGCGGGCGAGCGCGCAGATCAGCGCTCGAGCTTGTAAAAGAAGTAGACCGTGCTTGCAGTGAACATGCCGAAGAGAGCGACACCCATTGCCATTGCGAGATCCATAACCCCTCCTGAGCGATCTCGCCCGGCGGTAGATATCACCGGGCAGTGAGACGGATTATCGGCAACGATCGGCCGCTTGCGACACCCGCAATTTCCCCAGAAGGGTTTCCCCGTAGCGTAAAGCAGAGCAAAATCGTCGTTTCCGCCGGTACCGGAAGTCGCGGCTGCTGCGGCTGCCGCGTCCGGCGCGTCTACCACTTACTCCATCACACCATCGACCATGCCTCTTTCACCGCAGCAGGACATTCTCGAGATCGCTCAGGACGCCTCCGTGCTCCGCTTCGCGCCGCAAGCCGGCGGCCGTCTGCTTTCGTGGATCATCGACGGCGAAGAGGTGATCCATTGGCCAGAGCACGCCGACTGGAGTCAGCCCGCGCGCATCCGCGGCGGCAATCCGCTGCTGTTTCCGTTTCTCGGACGTCATCGCGTGGACGGCAAGATCGGCTACTGGCGGGACGCGCAGGGCACGGTCCGCGAGTTGCCCATGCACGGCTTTGCACGCGACCTTCCGTTCGACGCTCACGCCGACGTGCACGGCGCGGGCCTGCGCCTCGTGCTCACCGATAGCGACGCAACGCGCGGCGGTTATCCGTTCGGCTTCCGCTTCGAGGCGGCCTACACGCTGATCGACGCGCACACGCTCGAAGTCACGCTGACGACCACCAACACCGGCGACGCACCGCTGCCCTATTACGCCGGCCATCACTTCTACTTCACGCTGCCGCACCGGCAACGTGCCGAGACGTCGCTCGAATTGCCGCGCACTGAAAGGCGCTTCCAGCAGGCAGACGGCTCGATCAGCGCGGCCGAGCCGGGCGAAGCGCGTTACACACTCGACGAAGCACGCATTCACGACCGCTTCCATTGCCTCACGGGCGCACCGGAACGACCAGTACGGTTGATCGCGCCGGGCCTCGGTCGGGTGATCACCATTGATCTGCAGCGGCCGAACTCCGTGCCCTGGTACGCGGTGACGACATGGACGGAAGCGGCCGAGTCCGACTTCTACTGCGTCGAACCGTGGCTCGGGCTACCCGACGCGATTCATAACGGCATGGGCCTGCGCTGGCTCGATTCGGGCAAGACCGAGGTTGCCGCGCTGCGCATCAGCGTCGGAAAACTCGACTAATTTCGGGTCACACGGGCGCAGCGGTGACGTGCGCGCGGCTCGATTGCGCGAGATGCCGAGCGCGCCCAATGCCCGTTTTTCCGATGCTGCAACGCAAAACCGTTAGAATCAGACGCTTTGTATCTACCTGCCGCGTGATCGGGATCGGCGCGCGGCAGCGCTTTGCGAGGTCCAATGTCTGAAACAACAAGAATTATCAAACGACTCGCGTGCGTGTCGTTAGTGGCGCTCATCGCCGCGTGCGGGTCGGCGCCGGTGGGGCCGGGCTTTTATCGCGTCGAACGGGGCGACACACTGTCGAAGATCGCGCGTAGTCATCACCAGTCGGTGCAAAGCATCGTGCGCTGGAACAACCTGACGAACCCCGACAGCATCGAGGTCGGGCAAGTACTGCGTGTCGATCCGCCCAACGGCGCGGCTTCGACGAACGGCGCCGTGCGCAGCAGCGGCAACGGGAGCGCGAGTGCTTCGGCCGCGCCGCGTTCCGCGCCGGTCGAGAGCGCGCCCTCTTCCCCGCCCGCGTCATCGATCTCGCTCGTGTGGCCGACGAACGGCAATGTCATTCGCGGCTTTGACGGCGGAAACTCAAAGGGCATCGACATTTCCGCTCCAGCGGGCACGCCTGTGGTCGCGGCCGCGGCCGGCACAGTCGTCTACGCGGGCAACGGGCTGCGCGGCTACGGCAATCTGCTGATTCTCAAGCACAACGCGGAGTATCTGACCGCCTACGCGCACAATCGCGTGCTGTTCGTGAAGGAAGGCGAAACCGTCGCGCAAGGCCAGAAAATCGCCGAGGTAGGCGACACCGATACCAATCGGGTCATGCTGCACTTCGAGCTGCGCTATCAGGGCCGCTCGATCGACCCGTCGCGGGCGCTGCCCGCACGTTAGACGTGGCATTAGACGCGACCTAGGCGTGGCGACAGCCTGCGGCTGGCGCGCCGCCTGGCTCGCGGCGCTACAGTCCGCGCATCCGGAGCACCGCGTTACACGGACTGACAGGGGAACCCTGCGTGCTATAAACGCTCAATCCGACACGCGTGGCTTCGCGCCACGTCTTTCATGTCATCTGTAAGGGAATCTGCAATGAAGAGCGCATTTGCGTCCGTGGCGACGGCCGCAGCGATCAGCGTGGGCCTGCTGACATTGGGCGGCCTCAGCGGCTGCTCGACCACCACCAACATGACTTATCTGCCAAGCGGCGACACCGGCTTTGCGATCAACTGCAGCGGCAGCGACGCCAGCACGAGCTGGGCCGAATGCTACAAGCGCGCGGGCGAAGTCTGCGGCAATTATGGCTACGACGTCGTATCGAAAGATGTCGACAACGGCGCGACTTCGGGCGGCTCCGTCGGCGGAATTTTTGGGGCGAACGTGAAAAACCGCTCGATGGTGATCCGCTGCAAGCAGTAAAGCATGCGTACCACGCTGCCGGGTTGCACGAAGTGCAGCCGGCCGCGCACCCAACGCCCCGACCGCGGTTCGATGCGTGCGGCGAACGCCAGCAACGCTCCGAATGCAATTGGCCACGCGGCAACGAATATGATTACCCAGGTCATAACCGAGGAAAGAAAAGGTAAGCTTTTATGATCCGCGCGGCGTGTGTAATCGCAGTGACGGCAATTAAAGGTCTGCCCAAAAAAAAGCCCGGCGCGAGGCCGGGCTAACGGGGGTTCGGCGCATATCGGCAAAGGACCGGTTCACCATGCGCCAGAACGAAATTTAACAACCCGGTTTTACAAGCGCAATATCTTAATTTCGACAGCAATGTGATGCGACGCACGGATTTCGCATTACGTGAACCGAAAACATAGGCATTAACCGCCTGATAAATCAGGCCAGCCCGGCAGACGGCAGGTTATTAGCCCGGCGGTTCAAACATGTTAATACGCCCGCAAACCCTTTCGCAGCACGGCTCCGGATCACTTCACCGCGACAAGGCTGACGAATAACGCGCTTCTCTTTCCAGCGCTGCCGCCTCGCCTTATTCGCGGACCGTTGGTGTTAAAAACGCTAGGTGCGCCACCGCACCAATTCAATTAAATAATCGGAATCAGCGCGCGTTGTTCACGTCCAATACCCCTCATGAGAATCCGCGAATGGCAAAACTCTAAACTCGACTCAAATCCACTGACAAATAAACCGCTTAAAATCCCAGGTTTCAGGCGTTGAATAAATCAGATGTTAGTCATTCGTGCGGTTCCGCACAAGTCGGCCGAAAGTCATAATCCGGCCGGGTTGCGCGGTGGTTTTACATGACTCGCAATCCCAGCTCGGTGATGAGCACCGCAGCCTGTAGATGCGAAATCGTCGCGCCTTTGAAGAGGGCCGCGTCCACCAGCCGCACGCCGCTCAAGTCAGCCTCGCGCAGATCGGCCCCGTCGAACCGCGCGCCCTTCAAGTGTGCGTCCTTGAGGCTGCCGCCATCGAAAATCGCCTCGCGGAAATCGACGCCCGCGAGGTCGGCGTCGGAGAAATCGAGCTGATGCAGCGTCGCCTTGCGGAACGACAGGCCGCGCAAATGCGCGCCGACCAGCAGCGTTTCGACGAAGCTCAGGCCCAGCGCCGTGCACGCCTCGAAGTTCGCGCCGGTCAGCTTGCAGCCGCGAAACGACGCGGACGCGAGCTTGGCGCGCCGCCAGTTCGTGTTGTTCAGATCACTCGACTGGAATGCCGCATCCACGAGATCCGCCGATGCAAAATCGGCCTGGCGCGCCCGGCAACGAACCCAGCGTGTCTGCGCAAGCGTTGCGCCGAAAAACGAAGCTTCGGCAAGCGCGCAGCGGTGGAACTGCGCGCCGCGCAAGTCGAGCCGCGAAAGATCGGCGCCTTCCAGATCGCAATCGTTGAAGACGAACTGCGTGCCGCTCGCCTGCCCGTTCGCGACGGCGCTTGCCGCGATCAGTTGCTCGACATCGGCGCGAGTGAGCGTGGCGTCGGCCACTTCGTGAACTGGCGCGCCCGGAGCCGGCGCGGTTGAATCGAGTGACATGAAGGTTCAGAATCGGACGAATTGCGAAGGGCCTAAGCGTACCGGAATGCGTGCCGCGCCGGCTGCTTGCGCCGATGGTTTATAGTATCGACCCCCGCCAGAACCCGCTTACGATGACTTCCAACGACGCCGCTCATAGCCCCCTGTACGCCAAGCTCCTCGCCGAAACAGCGAAAATCGGCTGGCCGGAACTGGAACGCTTCTTCGCGCGGGGCATGCTGTTACGCGTCGCGAGCGACCTCGATCTCGTGAGCGTGGCCGAAGCCATCGCCAGCGACGACACCGCGCAGATCACGCAATGGCTGTCGGCGGGACTTGTCGAGCGAGTGCAGTCCGAAACCGCCGCGGACTTCGCCGCGCGCGACCCTGACCTTTGGGCCGTGGTCGTTTCTCCGTGGATTTGCGTGCAGGAACGCCATTGAGCGAAGCGGCGTCAGGCGTCGAACATACGGCGCCCGCGCTGCCGGTGCGCTGGCATCGCCGCGTGCTTGCGCTTGCATTTCCGATCGTCCTCGCCAATCTGACTCAGCCGATTCTCGGCGCCGTGGATACCGCCGTCGCCGGTCATCTGGACGGAGCGGCGTATCTCGGCGGCGTCGCGCTTGGCGGACTCTTCTTCAACTTCGTGTTCTGGGGCTTCGGCTTCTTGCGCATGGGCACGACCGGCCTCGTCGCGCAGGCGCACGGTGCGGGCGACCACGCGGCATTGCGCGATAACGTCGTGCGAGCACTATTGCTCGCGGCCGCGATCGGCGCCGCAATACTCGCGCTGCAGGTGCCGCTGATCGAATACGCTTTGCGCGCCATCGGCGGAAGCGACGCCGTGCAGCGCAACGCACGCCTCTACTGCCACGCGCGCATCTGGGCCGCCCCGCTCGCGCTCGGCAACTACGTGGTACTCGGCTGGCTGCTCGGCACGCAACGCGTGCGTCTCGCGCTGTTGTCGCAAGTGTTTATCAACGGCGTGAACATCGTTGCGGTGTTCCTGTATGTGTATGTGTTCAATTGGGGCGTTGCGGGGATCGGCGCGGCCACTGCCACCGCCGACGCGCTCGGCTTCGTGCTCGGCGCGGCGCTGCTGTGGCACGGCAGGACGCGCGGCCTGCCCGCCCTCACTCGGCAGGCGCTCTTCGACGCCGCGGCGCTGCGACGCCTGATCGTTCTCAATCGCGATATCTTTTTTCGCACGCTGTGCCTGCTGCTGTCGTTCGGCTGGTTTGCGCACCTCGGGGCGAAACAGGGCGACGCGACGCTCGCCGCGAACGCGCTGCTGCTGAACTTTCAGACCTTCATGGCTTACGGACTCGACGGCTTCGCACACGCCGCCGAGGCGCTGGTCGGCGCGGCAATCGGCGCGCGCGACCGGCACGCGTTTGTCCAGGCCATCAAGGTTACGGCGCTATGGTCGGCGCTCGGCGCGCTCGGCTTCGCACTCGTGTATGCGGGGCTGGGTTCGTGGATCGTCGAGCGCCTGACCGATCAGGCAGCCGTGCGTGCCACGGCCGAGCGTTATCTGCCTTGGGCGGCGCTCTCGCCGGTGGTGTCGGTAGGCGGCTATGTGCTCGACGGCGTGTTTATCGGCGCAACACGCACGCGAGAACTGATGACGTCGATGGTCCTGTCGTTCGCGATTTTCGTCGGCGCCTCGTGGCCGCTGCTCATGCTGTACGGCAACCATGGCCTGTGGGCCGCGATGCTTGTCTTCATGGCCGCGCGTGGCGTGACGCTTGCGCGTCATCTGACGAAAGTGGTGGCGAGCGTGGGGGTGTAGCGGCGAGGGCGCGTCGGTTTTCCGCTCGCGCTCAACGCGCTACCGGCGCGGGCACCATTGCGGGCGGACGGGTGTCGGTGGGCACACCATGATAATCGGCGGGATCCTGCGGCGGGGCCGCGTGGTGGCCGGATGGTTCGTTTGCACAACCCGCGACACCGGCACTCAGGAACAAGGCAATCATCGAAACACGGAACATGGACGGTAGTCTCTCTTATGGGAAGGAACGCAAGGCGTGAGCGCCGGGGATACGAAGCTGCGGAGCGCGAGAGTCTACCCGCAACGCTCGTTCCATGACGCGGCGCGCGCAGTCCGCTCTGCCGTTTCGCGATGCGTGACCTACTATAAAGTCACAGCAGAACGTCAAAGGAGACTGCCATGGACGCTGAATCGGTTGCCGGTCTGGTCGGACTCGGGATCGGCCTCGCCGTGCTGCTCGCACTTTCGATTTTTGAATCGAAGACATATCGACGCGAACACGGCGAAGGCATGCTGCATCACTGGCTGACTCATCAGCACGTGCACATGCCGCACTGGAAGCGCCGCCGGCACTGAAGGTTTTTGTGCCTCGTTCGATTGCAGGCTGTCCCGCGGTTGCGGGAGGGGCGCTGTCGTGTCGGTCGAGGTGTGTCGTCTGCTCATGTTGCGATTGAGGCGCCACGGCTGGCCGGGTTGCGCCTGAGCCTGTCACGCCCAAATCTGTCCCGTCTTGAGCCTTTCCCGTCAAGCGCCGGTCCTGACCCTCCCTGTCCGGCCTTGGCCTTCGTCTGGCCTGCTCTCCGTCCAGCTTTGTCACTGTGTGCTCTACTGCGCCTCGTCACGCTCTCCTTTGCCCGCCGACTTACCACTGCCTTTGTTGCACCTCCGACTTGTCCGTCTCGTCAAGCATTGCCTCTGCCCAACGTTCCGCGTGGGGCGCAGCCGGCACTACAAGCTTAGGCACACGCATTGCTGATTGGGTGGCTGCAAGCAGCGCACGTTGCAGGTCGCTCATCGCGACGGGCAATTTGCGTCGGATCAACGAACCATGCGGCCCGGCATTCGTCGGAGCCGGACAGGGAGAACTCAAATGACAATCGGAACCATCCTCCTCATCGTGCTCATCCTGCTGTTGATCGGCGCGTTGCCGACCTGGCCGTACAGCAGCGGCTGGGGCTACCGCCCGACGGGCCTGCTCGGCGTTGTGCTGATCATCGTCATCGTGTTGCTGCTCATGGGACGCATATGACGCGGCTATTTTCACTCCGACGCAATTCGCGATTGACTCTGGCACCTAAAGCCACGTAGAATCTCGGATTCGTCGGAGCGTAGCGCAGCCTGGTAGCGCATCTGATTTGGGATCAGAGGGTCGAAGGTTCGAATCCTTTCGCTCCGACCACGAAAAAAGCAGCAACGGCATCACAAAAACCCGCGTCGCCTCCGGCTTCGCGGGTTTTTGCTTTTTGCATCCGAATGAACGCAGATGAGGCCGGGCTCGCGATCTGCTAAAACAATTGCAACCGAAGCGCGATTCAGCCGACGAAGCAGGCCGCCACGCTAGACTTCAAGCCCGCGCCCCAGCGTCGGAACCGTGCAGCGCCGCATGCAAAGCACTGCAACACCCGCATCCAGACTCGAGGAGCCACGCATGAATCTGATTCTCTGGCGTCACGCCGAAGCCGAGGACTACGCCGCCACGGATCTCGCCCGCGCACTCACCACTCGCGGTCGCAAGCAGGCGCAACACGTCGCCAAGTGGCTGCGCACGCGTCTGCCCGACGACGCCGTGATCCTCGCCAGTCCCGCGGTGCGGACCATCCAGACCGCGGAGACGTTGAGCGATCAATACCGTGTCGTGCGCGAGCTGGCGCCGAATGCAAGCGCGCAAGACGTGCTCACCGCATCCGGCTGGCCGAAGGGCATCGCTGAAACGGTAGTGATCGTGGGTCATCAGCCGACGCTCGGCCACGTTGCCGCAAAGCTGCTTGCGAACAGCGACGCCAGTTGGCCGCTCAAGAAAGCGGGCCTATGGTGGATCGCCAGCCGCGAGCGCCACGGCGACGACCAGGCGGTGCTGCTCGCAGCAATGACGCCCGAACTCGTCTGATCCGAGCGGCAAACGGCGCGCCGCCAACGTCCGCGAGCCCGGCGCGGCGAGTACGAGGAACGCGGCCCGGCAAGCGACGCGGCACCCGCAGCTTTCATACAGTCATCCAATCGTCACAGCTTTGCCATGCGAGCGTCACCGGGCGTTACTACATTGGCGAAAAAAGACTCATCCTTTTTTCGACCAGGACGCCCCAATGCGAGAACTGCCGACGCCTACCCTGCCCCTCGCTTCGATCTTCGAGTCGCGTCGCCTGCCCCGCGCCGAAGAGACGGTCACCGCCCAGCACCGCCTGCGAGTCACGTGGGCTCGCACCGACGAAGAGCTTCGCGAGGCGCAGCGTCTGCGTTACCGCGTGTTCGCCGAGGAAATGGGCGCTCGCCTGAGCGGCCCCGCAGGCCTCGACGTCGATCCGTTCGATTCGTACTGCGATCACCTGCTGGTGCGCGATCTCGACACCCTGAAAGTGGTTGGCACCTATCGCGCGTTGCCGCCGCATCAGGCGGCGCGCATCGGGCGTCTATACGCGGAAAGCGAGTTCGACGTCTCGCGTCTCACTCACCTGCGCGCGAAGATGGTCGAAGTCGGCCGCTCGTGTGTGCACGCCGACTATCGCAGCGGCTCCGTCATCATGTCGCTGTGGGCTGGACTCGCGGCCTATATGAAGCACAACGGTTACGAGACGATGCTCGGCTGCGCGAGCGTCGCGATGGTCGACGGCGGGCACTATGCAGCGAACCTCTATTGCTCGCTGCGCGATAGCGCGCTGACCGCGCCGGAATATCGCGCATTTCCGCACACGCCGCTGCCCGTCGACGAACTGCAGACCGGCGCGAATGTCGCACCGCCACCGCTCGTCAAAGGATATCTGCGACTAGGTGCGAAGATTTGCGGCGCACCGGCATGGGATCCCGACTTCAATACCGCCGACTTTCTGACGCTGTTCCGTCTGTCGGACATCAACGCCCGCTATGCGCGCCACTTCCTCGGCGATGCATTGCCGCGCTGACAACGCTTGAGCGAGCTTGCAAGCAGAAACAGAAAAGCCCGGTAAAAACCGGGCTTTTCTCCATGTGCCGCTTGCTCTGCCTACGTACTGACAGAACCGGACATCGACACGTCACTCGTCCGTATAGACCACTCGATACGGAATGCCAACCTTTTCCCACTCCGCGGCTTCCTGAATCAGGCTGTAGTCTGTAAGCGGATTATTGGCGACCCACTCGTTAGGCAAACGTACCTCATATCCGCCGTTGGCCTGCGCGACCGTGATGCCAGGCAGGCCGACATCCGCACGCCGACGGCATAGCAGTGCGGCGAGCCGCAAACAGAACAGCAGCGGCCACTCCACTTCGCGCGTTTGCGACAGCTTGCCGAGCTTGCCTGCATGACCGAGCACGAGCGCTGCAAGCCGCGCCTGGTCGGTGCGCGAGAAGCCGGGCATGTCTGCATTGCTCGTGATATAGGCCGAATGCTTGTGATAGGCGCTGTGCGAGATCGACAAGCCGATTTCATGCAACGCCGCCGCCCAGCCGAGAAACATGCGGTTCTCCTGGCGGCGTTCTTCGTCGGGCTCCGCGAACTGATCGTAAAAGCGCACCGCCAGCTCGCCGATACGCCCGGCCTGCGGACGATCCACGCCATAGCGGCGCATGAAGCCTTCCACGGTGACCGTGCGCATGTCTTCGTGTTGCGAACGACCGAGCAGATCGTAGAGCACGCCGAGTCTCAAAGCGCCATCTGTCGTATCGACGTAATCGACGCCCAGTTCGTCGAACACCGCGATCATGATCGAGAGGCCGCCCGCGAGCACCGGGATCCGGTCACCCTTCAACGCAACCAGCTTTAGACGATTGACGTTCTCCGCCTTGATCAGCGCACGCTTCAAACGCTCGAGGCCGCCGCGCGAAATGCCGTGCGTGATGCCGGCGTCGTTAAAGCCGTTTGCCTCGACAAGCTCGGCAAGGGCACGCGCCGTACCGGACGAGCCAATTGCCTGCTCCCAGCCGGTTTTCTTGTATTCGGCCGAAATGATCTGGATTTCGCGGCCTGCTGCAAGCTCGGCCTGACGCATCGTGTATTCGTCGACGTTGCCTGACGGGAAAAACGCCCGGCTGTGGCTCACGCAGCCGATGTACAGGCTTTCCATCTTGATCGGCGTGTAGTGCGAGCCGATGATGAACTCCGTCGAGCCGCCGCCGATATCGACCACGAGCCTCTTGCCCGGGCTCGCGGGCACGGAGTGTGCTGCCCCGGCGTAAATCAGCCGTGCTTCCTCGCGGCCGGCAATTACCTCGATCGGGAAGCCTAGGGCGGCTTGTGCTTCGCCGAGGAATTCGCCCGCATTCTTCGCGATACGCAATGTGTTGGTCGCGACCGCGCGAACGTGGTCGGGATGAAAGTCGCGCAGCCGCTCGCCAAAGCGCTTCAGTGCATCCCAGCCGCGCACCTGTGACGCGCGATCGAGCATCTTGTCGCGCGACAGACCGGCGGCGAGCCGCACGGGCTCACGCAATGCATCGACCTGATAAATCTGGCTGCCCGCGTCGGTTTCCTCGACCCGGCCGACGATCAGCCGGAAGCTGTTCGAACCAAGGTCGACTGCAGCAAGGAGTTGTGGGGTATTGACCATCGGGTATGCGGACTCCATGCGCGCGAGCGCGGCAGCGGTGGATGTGAGCAAGGCGGGACCGTCACGCGAGGTTCCCTTCGTCTTGCGGCCGGCCGCGCTGTTCAAAGACGCCATTCTAAGCGTACCGGAGCTCACGATGTCACCTCGCGGAGATGGGGGTGCCCCATGGTCCCATACGGACTGCGTCATATTGACGACAGGCGAGGAATACAGCGTAGAATTTATAACATTGAGAATGTCATAACAACGTCATCATACTGTGAGAATTTCCGAGCGTCTTTCTGCCTCCATATCTGACATTCCATTCTCGCTGCCGATGTCCATCCGCTACCCCTTATTGAATCGCGAGCTGGGCATTCTGGGTTTCAACGAGCGTGTGTTGGCGCAAGCCGCCGACCCCGCCGTCCCTTTGCTCGAACGCCTGCGCTTCATCTGCATCACCAGTAGCAACCTCGACGAATTCTTCGAAGTCCGCATGGCCGGACTGCAGGAGCAGATGCGCGACAACCCCGGTGCGCTGTCGCCCGACGGCATGTCGCTGCAGCATGTCTACGACCTCGTGGTCGAGCGGGCGCAAAAGCTCGTGCATCGGCAGTACACGATGCTGCACGACACCGTGTTCACCGCGCTGGAAGCAGAGGGCATCTACTTTCACGGCACCGAAGCCTGGAGCGAAGCGCAGACCGAATGGGCGCGCAACTACTTCTTCGACGAACTCCTGCCCGTGCTCACGCCGATCGGCCTCGATCCGGCGCATCCGTTTCCGCGTGTGCTGAACAAGAGCCTGAACTTCGTTGTCGAACTCGAAGGCAAAGACGCGTTCGGCCGTCAGGCGATGATGGGCATCGTGCAGGCACCGCGCGCCTTGCCGCGCCTCGTGCGGATGCCGCAGGCACTGTCGGGTTATCCGCATGGTTTCGTACTGTTGAGTTCGCTATTGCAGCGCTTTGTCGGCGAACTGTTTCCGAATCTCGTCGTGCGAAGTTGCAATCAGTTTCGCATTACGCGCAACAGCGAACTGTTCGTCGACGAAGACGAAATCACGAATCTGCGCGTCGCGCTACAGGGCGAACTTCCCGCGCGGCACCTTGGTAACGCGGTACGCCTCGAAGTATCCGCGGAGACACCCGCGCATGTCGTGCGGCGCCTGCTCGACGAGAGCGGCCTGTCGAACAAGGACTGCTATTACGCGGACGGCCCCGTCAATCTCGTGCGTCTGATGCAATTGCCGGAGATGGTGGATCGGCCCGATCTGAAGTTCGTGCCGCACATTCCCGCGATCCCTTCCGCCATTGCCAACGCAGCAAGCATGTTCGACGTGATCGATCAGGGCGACGTGCTGCTGCATCATCCGTACGAAAGTTTTCAGCCGGTTCTCGAACTGCTGTTGCAGGCTGCGAAAGATCCAAACGTCGTCGCCATCAAGCAGACGATTTATCGCACGGGCACCGACTCGCCGCTGATGGACGCGCTCATGCAAGCCGCGCGCAACGGCAAGGAAGTGACAGTGGTCGTCGAACTGCTCGCGCGCTTTGACGAAGAGACGAACATCAACTGGGCCTCGCAGCTCGAAGCTGTCGGCGCGCATGTGGTGTACGGCGTGGTGGGCCACAAGTGCCACGCAAAGATGATGCTGATCGTGCGGCGCGCAACGGTGGGCGGCAAGATGACGCTCAAGCGCTACGTGCATCTGGGCACCGGCAATTACCATCCGCGCACTGCACGCCTTTACACCGACTTCGGCCTGATGACCGCGGATCAGAAAATCTGCGAAGACGTGCACCACGTTTTTCAGCAACTGACCGGCATTGGCGGCGAACTGAAGCTGCACGAGTTATGGCAGTCGCCGTTCACGTTGCATCCGAAACTCGTCGAGGCGATTCGCGCCGAAGCGGAGCATGCGCGCGCCGGCAAGAAAGCGCGCATTGTCGCGAAGATGAACGCGTTGCTCGAACCCACGGTGATCGCAGAGCTATACGAAGCATCGCAGGCAGGCGTGAAGATCGACTTGATCGTGCGTGGTGTGTGCTCGTTGCAACCGGGCGTGCCGGGCCTGTCGGAAAACATCACGGTGCGCTCGATTGTCGGGCGCTTTCTCGAACATCATCGCATCTATTATTTCTACGACGACGGCCGCGAGCAGGTGTATCTGTCGAGCGCGGACTGGATGGATCGCAACTTCTTCCGCCGCGTGGAAGTTGCGTTTCCCATCAACAATCGGCGGCTCAAACGGCGTGTGATTGCAGAAGGCCTGTCGGCGTTTCTCGGCGACAATCAGTCTGCTTGGCTGATGCAAAGCGACGGGCACTATCGTCGGCGGCGTCCCGGCAAGTCCTCGCGCAATGCGCAAATGAGTCTGTTGACGAAGTTCTGTCCGTGAGGGACGGCGCACTCCGCGTCGAGCGGGTGAACGCTGCTACGTATATAAAAAAAGCCCGCTTTCTAGCGGGCTTTTCTTTGAAGCGACAGCTTCTCACGCATGCGCCGGTTGCCGCCGTGTCGTGCGATACACCGGGAATCTCACGGTAAAAGTACTGCCGCGCCCCTCCTCGCTTTTCACGTCGAGTTGCGCATCGTGCCGTTGCAGCACATGCTTCACGATCGCGAGTCCAAGGCCCGTGCCGCCCGTGTCGCGCGAGCGACTGCGATCGACACGATAAAAGCGCTCGGTTAGCCGTGGAATGTCGGCAGCCGGAATACCCAGGCCGCTATCCGTCACGGAGAACACGGCAGCGCCGCTTTGCGCCTGCCAGCTGACCTTGATCGCGCCGCCGTCGGGCGTATAGCGAATGGCGTTGGTCACCAGGTTGCCTAACGCGCTCAGAATCTCGGTTTCGACGCCGGTCACCGTGAGCCCCTCGTCGGCGTCGAATGTAATCTTGTGATGGTCGCTCGACAGGCTCTCCGCGTCGTCACGCAAGTGCCGCAATACGGCGCGCATGTCGATCATCTGATCGCTCGGCGGCTTGTTGTCGCCTTCGAGTTTTGCGAGCACGAGTAGATCGTTCACGATATGGCGCATGCGAGACGCCTGCTGCTCCATCAACTCCAGATAACGCGCGCGCTCGGTTTCGGCCAACGGCAACTCGCGCATCGTCTCGAGAAAACCGGAGAGCACAGTGAGCGGCGTCTTCAGTTCATGAGACACATTGGCGACGAAGTCACGCCGCATCGCGTCGGTGCGCTCAAGTTCGGTAATGTCTTGCGACAGCACGAGCTTGCGGTTCTCGCCATAAGGGAACACTTGCACGGAGAGCACGTTCTGCCGCTTCTCGCCCATGCCGCGCATGATCAGCATTTCTTCGTAGTGGTGCGAGTTCAGATAACGCACGAAGTCCGGCTGACGCACCAGATGCGTGATGTGCTGACGCAAATCGCGCTTCGCGTCGAGCCCGAAATGCACTTCGGAAATGGCGTTGCACCACTCAATCTGATCGTGGTCGTCGAGCATTGCGACGCCGTTCGGCGACGCCTGAATTGCCTGAATGAAGCGCGAATGCTGCTGCTCGACCTGGCGCACCTGTGCATGCCAGCGCTTCGCGAGCTTGTGCAAACGGTAATAGATTTCGCCCCAGATGCCGGGCGCACTCGGCACTTCGCCGTAAACCGGCGCGTCGAGCAAACGCCACAAGCGCTCTTTATGGAAGGTACCGAAGAAGCTTTGCAGAAGCAGCATTACGACCGCGAGGATCAATGCCGCCTTCACATTGACCAATGCGCCGACCACCACGCACAGTATGGCGAGCAGCACGATCGAAACGATGGAGCGCGCCCAGATGATGTTCATGGTCTAAACGTTCGAAGAGAGCGGCGAGCGCGCCGCTACCCATTGATCAAGCGATCAAGCGCTTTTGGCCAGACGGTAGCCGCTGCCGCGGACCGTCTCGATCATAGCATCGCAGCCGGCCGGCTTGAGGGCCGCGCGCAGACGCTTGATGTGCACGTCCACCGTGCGCTCTTCGACGAACACGTGGTCGCCCCATACCTGGTCGAGCAGTTGCGTGCGGCTGTGCACGCGCTCGGGATGCGTCATGAAGAAATGCAGCAAACGGAATTCGGTCGGTCCGAGATCGAGTTTGATCTCGCTGCCTTCCGCGTGCGCCGCGACACGATGCGTTGCCGGATCGAGCTTCAACCCATTGATCGCGACGACGTCTTCGGTCAATTGTGGCGCGCGGCGGCGCAGAACCGCCTTGATGCGTGCCATCAATTCTTTCGGGGAAAACGGCTTGGTGACGTAGTCGTCGGCGCCGATTTCGAGGCCGAGCACCTTGTCCTGTTCATCGCCGCGCGCGGTCAGCATGATGATCGGAATGTGCTTGGTACGCTCGTTGTTGCGCAGGTCGCGCGCGAACGCAATACCCGACTTGCCCGGCAGCATCCAGTCGAGCAGGACGAGGTCGGGCAATACGTCGCTGATCAGGTTCTGCGCCTGCTCGGCGTTGTACGCGCGAATCGGGCAGTGTCCGGCGTGTTGAAGATTGACCGAAATCAGTTCGGAAATCGCGGGCTCATCTTCAATGACGAGAATGCTGCTGGGCATCGGCACCTCTGGTCCTTATCTCTGGATTAACTGAGTGCTTCGCGTTCGAGCGCGTCGCGCGACTTGTGCCGCACGTCCGTACCCTTCACGATGTAAATGATGAACTCGGCGATGTTCTTCGCATGGTCGCCGATCCGCTCGATGGCTTTCGCGATGAACAGAAAATCGAGGCCCACCGAAATGGAGCGCGGATCTTCGGTCATGTACGAAATGAGCTTACGCACGAACGCGCGGAATTCTTCGTCGATCGCTTTATCGTCGCGCACGATCTGCGCAGCGGCGACCGTGTCGAGACGCGCGAACGCGTCGAGCGCGCGGCGCAGAATCGACACCGCCATTTCGCCCGACAATTTGATTTCGGCGATATTGATGGTGCGCGATGCGCCGTCTTCCATGAGACGCTTGGTGCGCTTGGCGATTTTCTCGGCCTCGTCGCCCGCGCGCTCCAGATTCGTGATGGTCTTCGAGATTGCGATCAGCAAGCGCAAATCACGTGCGGCCGGCTGACGGCGCGCGATGATGTTGCTGCACTCCTCGTCGATCTCCACTTCCATCGTGTTCAGGCGGTCTTCTGCCGCGATCACTTGCTCGGCGATGTCGAGATCGAACTCGTTGAGCGCCTGCATCGCTTTGACGATCTGCGATTCGACGAGGCCGCCCATTTCGAGCACCTTCGAGGAAACCAGATTCAGGTCGGCGTCGAACTGGCTGGACAGGTGTTTATCGGACATGTCGTACTCCGTTGTTTTTGCCCGGCCGATTAGCCGAAGCGGCCCGTAATGTAGTCTTCGGTTTCCTTGCGGACCGGCTTGATGAAGATCTTTTCGGTGTCGCCGAATTCGATCAGCTCGCCAAGGTACATATAGGCAGTGTAGTCCGAACAGCGGGCCGCCTGTTGCATGTTGTGCGTGACGATCACCACCGTGTAGTCGCTCTTCAGTTCGGCGATCAGCTCTTCGATACGGCCCGTCGAAATCGGGTCGAGCGCCGAGCACGGTTCGTCGAGCAACAACACCTCCGGGCGGATCGCGATGCCGCGCGCAATGCACAAACGCTGCTGCTGGCCGCCGGACAAACCGTAGCCGCTCTGGCCGAGTTTGTCCTTCACTTCGTTCCACAACGCGGCCTTCGTGAGCGCCCATTCGACGCGGTCGTCCATTTCCGAACGCGGCAGCGTTTCGAACATCTTCACGCCGAACGCAATGTTGTCGTAGATCGACATGGGAAACGGCGTCGGCTTCTGAAACACCATGCCGATGCGCGCGCGCAGCAGCGAGATATCGCGCTTCGAGGTCAGCAGGTTTTCGCCGTCCATCAGGATTTCGCCTTCGGCGCGTTGCTCCGGATAGAGCGCGTACATCTTGTTGAACGTACGCAGCAACGTCGACTTGCCGCAACCCGACGGGCCGATGAACGCAGTCACCTTGCCTTCGGGAATCTGCAGATTGATGTTCTTCAGCGCGTGATACTTGCCGTAGAAGAAGTTCAGGTCGTTGACCTCGATCTTCGGGCGCGACGGCGACGGCTCCTGGCCGCCTTGTGCGGGATCGAAACCGGCGGGCGCAGTAGGACGCGAGATCGGATTGAGTTGAGTTTCTGCCATATTCATCGGATTACACTCCGCCCTTACTTGTTCGTGAAGATCGTGCGCGCGAGGATGTTCAGTCCCAACACCGCGAGCGTGATCAGGAAGACGCCGGCCCACGCGAGCGATTGCCACTGCGCGAACGGGCTCATCGCAAACTTGTAGATCGTGACCGGCAGGTTCGCGACCGGCTGGCCCAGATCCGCCGAGAAGAACTGGTTCGACAACGCGGTGAAAAGCAGTGGTGCCGTTTCGCCGGCAATACGCGCGACGGCGAGCAGCACGCCGGTGACGATGCCCGCAATGGACGCCTTCAGCGTAATCGACAACACCATCTTCCACTTCGGCGTGCCGAGCGCGAACGCCGCCTCACGCAGTGCGTTCGGCACCAGTTTGAGCATGTTCTCGGTAGTGCGGATCACGATAGGAATCTGCAGCAGCGCGAGCGCGAATACGCCGGCCCAGCCGCTGAAGTGCCCCATCTTCGCGACGACGAGCGCGTAGACGAACAGACCGACCACGATCGACGGCGCCGACAGCAGAATGTCGTTGATGAACCGGGTGACGCTCGCGAGCCAGCCTTTCTGTCCATATTCCGCGAGATACACGCCTGCAAGAATGCCGATCGGCGTGCCAACGAACGTTGCAAGCGCAACCAGCATCAAGCTGCCGACGATCGCGTTGGCGAGACCGCCGCCATCGGTGTTCGGCGGCGGCGTGGACTGCGTGAACAGCTCGATCGACAAACCGCCGATACCGAGGCGCAGCGTCGTGTAGAGAATCCAGATCAGCCACAGCAGGCCGAAGGCCATCGCGGCGAGCGACAACGTCAGCGCCATCGCGTTCTTCATGCGCCGGCGTCCTTGCAGACGCACGCGCATTTTTTCGAGCGCGGCTGCGTCGTTCGAACCCGGCATGTTCAAGGTGGACTGGCTCATTTGGCGCCCTCCCCTTTCTCGAGACGAAGCAGCATGATCTTGGAAATCGCCAGCACGATGAATGTGATCACGAACAGAATGAGGCCGAGTTCCATCAGGGCCGACGTATGCAGGCCCGGATCCGCTTCGGCGAATTCATTGGCGAGCGCCGACGTGATGCTGTTGCCCGGCGAAAAGAGCGACACGTTATCGAGCAGATTCGTATTGCCGATCACGAAGGTCACGGCCATGGTCTCGCCGAGCGCCCGGCCGAGGCCGAGCATCACGCCGCCGATCACACCGCTCTTCGTGAAGGGCAGCACGATCTTCCACATCACTTCCCACGTCGTGCAGCCGATGCCGTAAGCCGATTCCTTGAGCAGGACCGGCGTGACTTCGAACACGTCGCGCATCACCGAAGCGATGTACGGAATGATCATGATCGCGAGAATCACTCCCGCGCACAGAATGCCGATGCCGATAGGCGCGCCCTGAAACAGCGCACCGACCACCGGAATGCCGCCGAGTACGGCACCGAGCGGCTTCTCGAACCAGGTCGCGAAGATCGGCGCGAACACGAGCAGGCCCCACATGCCGTAGACGATGGACGGAATCGCGGCGAGCAGTTCGATCGCGATGCCGAGCGGCCGGCGCAGCCACGCGGGCGAGAGTTCCGTCAGAAAGAGTGCGATGCCGAAGCTGACCGGCACCGCGATGATGAGTGCAATGATCGATGTGGCGATCGTGCCGTAGATCGGCACGAGTGCGCCGAACTGCTTGCTCGGCGGATCCCATTGCGCGCTCCACAGGAAGCCGAGGCCGAATTGTTTGATCGACGGCATGGACGCGACGATCAGCGAAACGATGATGCCGCCGAGCAGCAACAACGTGACGATAGCGGCAAGGCGCGCGAGGCCGCCGAAGATCACGTCGCCGGCGCGGCTGGGCGCTTTCTGCTGGGACGCGCTGCCGGGCGGTGTCGACCGCGAAGGGCCTGACGCGAGTTGGATGTCGGACATAAGAGCCTGATGGACCTTTTCCAGTTGCCGTGCGACGTATGCCGCGCGGCCGGTAATGCGTGAGTACCGACTGATGTTGCCGGGTGCCGGTACGTCGCCGGGACGTGCCGGTCAATGCCATTGGCCGTCCTCACGCGAGGACGGCCAATGTGTTACGTACAGCCGTTGCCTGCTACTTCTTCCGGGGCAACGCTTACTCGGCGAGCGGCTTGCCCGCTGCGTCCTTGACCTTCGACTTCCACTGCGTGCGGATTTCCGACACGACTGATTCCGGCAGCGAAATGTAGTCGAGATCGTTCGCGGCTTGCGTGCCGTTCTTGAATGCCCAGTCGAAGAACTTCAGCGTCTCGGTGCCTTGCGGTGCCTTTTCCTGCGTCGTGTGCAACAGCACGAACGTCGCGCCGACGATCGGCCATGCGTTCTTGCCCGGCTCGTTCGTCAGGATCTGGTAGAACGATTTCGACCAGTCCGCGCCTGCTGCCGCTGCCTTGAACGTATCCGTCTTCGGCTCGACCACCGTGCCCGTCGAATTCTTCAGCGCGACGTAGGTCATGTGGTTCTGCTTGGCGTAGGCCCATTCGACGTAGCCGATTGCGCCCGGCAGACGTTGCACGAATGCGGCGACGCCGTCGTTGCCCTTGCCGCCCGTACCCGTCGGCCAGTTGACCGTCGAGCCTTCACCGACCTTCGACTTCCATTCCGTGTTGACCTTCGACAGGTAGTTCGTCCAGATGAAGCTGGTGCCCGAACCGTCGGCGCGGCGAACCACGGCGATGTCCGTGTCCGGCAGCTTGACCTTCGGGTTCAGTGCAACGATCGCGGGATCGTTCCACTTCTTGATCTTGCCCAGATAGATATCGCCGAGCACTTCGCCCGACAGGACGAGTTCAGCCGGCTTCACGCCCGGTACGTTGACGACCGGCACCACGCCGCCGACCACCGTCGGAAACTGGAACAGGCCGTCCTTGGCGAGTTCGTCGTCCTTCAGCGGAGCGTCGGAGCCTGCGAAATCGACGGTCTTGGCAACGATCTGCTTCACGCCGCCCGACGAACCGATACCCTGATAGTTAACCTTGCCGCCGCCGGACTTCTGATAGGCGTCGGCCCACTTCGTATAAATCGGTGCTGCGAAGGTGCTGCCCGCGCCGGTGATGTCTGCGGCTTGCGCTGCGATCGCGAAGAACGCGCCAGCGACGCCAGCGAACACGGTTTGCATCAATTTCATCGAAACCTCCAAGGTGTGAGCGGTGTGAGCGAGTAAGACGAACACCGCGAAGCTTAGGGTCTCTTTGTGACAGTAACGTGACTTACCGTGAAACGTACGTGACAGTGGGTTTACGAAGGTGAAAGGCGTTCTGGTGGGTAAATCACGGAGCGGGCGTGTCGTTGCCCGGTGCCTGTATAGATTAGGCGAAAAAGATGGGATGGGGGTTTGCGGTGGAGCGTGGGATCTAGCGATGCGGGAGTGCGCATCGGCTCGCCGCGATGAAACTCGAGCATGCGCGGGCGGGGGCCGTCGGCGGCCCCGCCCGCGCATTGAGGCGCCCGCTTAAGCCGTCGCCTGCTTCACCGCAGTCGCGATGGATTCGGCATGACGAAGCGCATCGTCGGCATGTTCCGCCTCCACCATGACCCGCAGCACCGGCTCGGTGCCCGAAGCACGAATCAGCACGCGTCCGCGGCCATTGAGCGCGTCTTCGGCGCTGGCGATAGCGCGCCGGATCGCGTCGCTGCTCTTCCAGTCGGCGTCCGGTTTCATCCGCACATTGATCAGCTTTTGCGGGAACAGCGTGACGCCGTCGAGCAGTTCGGCCAGCGTCTTGTCGCTGCGCTTCATGGCGGCAAGCACAAGCAGCGCCGACACGATGCCGTCGCCAGTGGAATGGCGGTCGAGCGACAGAATGTGGCCCGACCCTTCCGCGCCGAGCTGCCAGCCGTGCTCCCGCAACTGTTCGAGCACGTAGCGGTCGCCGACTGCCGCGCGCACGAACTTGACGCCTGCCGCCTGCAACGCGACTTCGACCGCCATATTGGTCATCAAGGTGCCGACCGCGCCTTCGACCTTGCCGTCGGTCGCGATACGATCTTTCACCAGCACGTACAGCAGTTCGTCGCCGTTATACAGGCGCCCTGCCGCGTCGACGACCTGCAGACGGTCAGCGTCTCCGTCGAGCGCAATGCCCAGGTCGGCGTGGTTGGCCCGCACCGCCCGCACGAGCGCATCCGGCGCGGTCGCACCGACGCCGTCGTTGATATTGAAGCCATTCGGCGCAACCCCAATCGGGATGATCTCCGCGCCGAGCTCGTGAAAGACGTGCGGCGCGACGTCATACGCGGCGCCGTGCGCGCAGTCGACCACCAGCTTCAGTCCCCGCAAATCGAACGCCGCGGGAAACGTGCTTTTGCAGAACTCGATGTAGCGGCCGGCGGCGTCGTCAAGACGCCGCGCCTTGCCGAGCTGCTCGGACGCAGCACAGGCGAGCGGCAGTTCCAGGTGCTCTTCGATCTGCGATTCCACCTCGTCGGGCAACTTGTTGCCGTCGGCGGAAAAGAATTTGATGCCGTTATCGTAATACGGATTGTGCGACGCGCTGATCACCACGCCGGCCGCGAGCCGCAACGCGCGCGTCAGATAGGCGATGCCCGGCGTAGGCATTGGACCGGCCAGCATCACGTCGACGCCTGCTGCGGAAAAACCGGCTTCGAGCGCAGCCTCGAGCATATAGCCGGACACCCGCGTGTCTTTACCGATCAGCACGGTTGGCCGCGTGCCCGTGCGTGCCCAACGGTCTGCACCGACCAGCACCTTGCCGGCCGCATAGCCGAGCCGCAAAACAAATTCCGGCGTGATGGGCCCTTCACCGACCTTTCCCCGAATTCCGTCCGTGCCGAAATAACGACGTGCCATCTTTTATGTTCCTCCTTGGCTGTGGGTTCAACCGCGCGGGCCGGCGTGATTCGCCGCGTTGCGCAGGGCTACCCAGACTTTCAATGCGTCTACTGTTTGTGCGACGTCGTGCACGCGGAGAATCGCGGCGCCGCGTTCCGCCGCGCAAACGGCTGCAGCGATGCTGCCGGCGACGCGCTCCGGCGCCGCCCGTCCGGTGACCGCGCCGATCATCGATTTGCGCGACATTCCCGCAAGAATGGGATATGGCGGCTCGCCGCGGGGCGCCGTATCCGGCAGACCCGCGAGCAGCGCGTAATTATGCTCGACCACTGCCTTACCAAAACCGAAACCGGGGTCGACGCTGATGCGATCACGTGCGATGCCGGCCTGTCTGAGTGCATCCACCCGTTCTTCCAGAAACTGCCGGACTTCGCTGACGACGTCGCCGTAAGCCGGTTCACCCAGTTGCATGCTCTGCGGCTCGCCGAGCATATGCATGACGCACAGACCGCAGTCGCTTTCGCGGACCGCGTCGATGGCGCCGGGCATACGAAAGCCCCAGATGTCGTTGATCAGATCGGCGCCCGCGGCGAGCGCGTGGCGCATGACTTCGGGCTTATACGTATCGACGGAAAGCGGCACGTTGGCGCCGCGCAGTTGATCGACAAGTGGGATCACACGTTCTAGCTCTTCGTCGAGCGGCACTGGCGGCGCGCCAGGGCGCGTGGACTCGCCGCCAATGTCGATGATGTCCGCGCCTTCGAGCAGCATGCGTTCGGCTTGACGCAACGCATCGCCGCGCATCGCATACTGGCCGCCGTCGGAAAAGGAATCTGGTGTGACGTTCAGGATGCCCATGACCAACGGGCGTTCGAAGCTCAGCTTAAACCGGCCGCATTGCAACGGCTCCGGGATACGGGGAAAAGGAATAGCGACTGTGGCCACGTAGCGTTACATCACTTATGACGGATAAATGCAAAACGGGCCGGTGTGAAACACACCGGCCCGCACTTTCTACTGATAGCCGATCAGGCCGGAGCGGTCGCGCTGCCCGGCTTGACTTCGGTGCCGGGGCTGCCGCCCGACGAAGCGTCGCTTGCCGACGGCGGCGAGCTCTTAGGCGAGCGCGGCGGACGGCCTGCCATGATGTCGTTGATCTGATCGGCGTCGATCGTTTCCCACTCCATCAACGCGGCGGTCATTGCTTCGACCTTGTCGCGGTTTTCGTCCAGCAGGCGCTTCGCGAGGTTGTATTGCTCGTCCAGCACGCGCCGGATTTCGGCGTCGACCTTCTGCTGCGTTGCTTCCGAAATGGTGCGCGTGAAACCACGACCAAACGGCGTTGCGTCGTTTTCGTCGTCAACGTAGACCATCGGTCCCAACGCGTCCGTCATGCCGAAACGAGCCACCATGGCGCGCGCGGTTTGCGTGGCCTTGTTGAAGTCGTCCGACGCGCCGGTGCTGATCAGGTTGAGGAACAGCTCTTCCGCAACACGGCCGCCAAACAGAATGGCGAGACGATCCAGTAGGTAGTCTTTCGAGTACGTTTCGTTGTCATGCTCCGGCAACTGCCACGTGACGCCCAACGCACGGCCACGCGGAATGATCGTGACCTTGTGCACCGGATCGGCCTTCGGCAGCAACTTGGCGATGACTGCGTGACCCGACTCGTGATATGCGGTGGCACGCTTCGATTCTTCGCGGATCACGGCCGACTTGCGCTCCGGGCCCATGAAGATCTTGTCTTTCGCGTCTTCGAAGTCCGTCATTTCGACGATGCGCTTGCCGCGACGCGCCGCAAACAGAGCAGCCTCATTCACGAGATTCGCCAGATCGGCGCCCGAGAAGCCCGGCGTGCCACGCGCGATCACCGCTGCGTCGACGTCGTTCGAAATCGGCACCTTGCGCAGGTGAACCTTCATGATGTGTTCGCGACCACGAATGTCCGGCAGACCGACATAGACCTGGCGGTCGAAACGGCCCGGACGCAGCAGAGCCTTGTCGAGCACGTCCGAACGGTTGGTTGCGGCGATCACGATCACACCCGAATTCGCCTCGAAGCCGTCCATCTCGACCAGCATCTGATTCAAGGTCTGCTCGCGCTCGTCGTTACCGCCGCCCATGCCGGCGCCGCGATGACGGCCGACCGCGTCGATTTCGTCGATGAACACGATGCACGGTGCATGCTTTTTCGCCTGCTCGAACATGTCGCGCACACGCGCCGCGCCGACACCGACGAACATTTCGACGAAGTCCGAACCCGAAATACTGAAGAACGGCACCTTCGCTTCGCCAGCAATGGCGCGCGCGAGGAGCGTCTTACCGGTTCCCGGCGGGCCGACCAGCAATACGCCACGGGGAATGCGGCCGCCCAGCTTCTGGAATTTCTGCGGATCGCGCAGGAAATCGACCAGTTCGGAGACTTCTTCCTTCGCTTCGTCGCAACCTGCGACGTCGGTGAAATTGATTGCGTTGTTGTTTTCGTCGATCAGACGCGCACGAGACTTGCCGAACGAGAACGCGCCGCCTTTCCCGCCCCCCTGCATCTGTCGCATCATGTAGAACCAGAAACCGATGATCAGGATCGTCGGCCCGAGGTAATACAGCGCGGACACCAGCGCATTAGGTTCGTCGTCAGCCTTGCCGCTTACCTGAACGCCATACTTCATCAGATCGCCGACCATCCAGATGTCGCCAGGCGACACGATCTGGTACTTCTGGCCGTCTGCTGGAGTGACCGTGAGGTTCCGCCCCTGGACAATGACGTTCTTGACTTTGCCGTTCTTCGCGTCGTCCATGAACTGCGAATAGGAAACGCCTTCCTGGACACGGGGCTTGTCGAACTGCTTGAACACCGTAAATAGCACCAGTGCGATAACCAGCCACACTGCTGCTTTCGAAAACATATTGTTGTTCAAAGCACCACTCCTTCACTTAGACGGGCGCCTACATTTGCCTTGCGGCACCACGAAAGCATTCTAATCCAGTCCGCAGACCCCTGCCATAAGGTTTCGCTACCACAGAAATAGCGTAGCGGGCTGTAACGGTGCAAATTTCCACCGTCATCAGCGCATTTATGGACAGACGCTGAACCATTCTGCAGGCCCTACGTTGGCCGCCCTATACGGGAAGCCCTACGCAGGCCGCCCTACGCGGGGCGCTTCAAATGCTTACCCAAAATAAACGTTTCTGACGACTTGTCCCGCGAAGCCTTCGGCTTGCGGGCAGCCACCACCTTGAACTGGCGCTTGAACTTTTCGACAATCTGGCTGTAACCACTGCCGTGAAAGCATTTGACTAAAAGGGCTCCATCCGGTTTCAGGTGATTCTGCGAGAATTCCAGCGCGAGATCGCACAAATGCTCGATCCGCGCCGCATCCGCCAAGGCCACGCCTGACAGGTTGGGCGCCATATCCGAAATTACAAGGTCCACCTGGCGCTCTCCCACTAATTCTTCCAACTGGGCCAGCACCGAGTCTTCGCGAAAGTCGCCCTGAATGAAGTGGACGTCGGCGACCGGCTCCATTGGCAGCACGTCGAGCGCGATAATTGTGCCGTCGATCCCGCCTTCCCGCTCGGTGTCGCGCCGCGACCCTTTGGCGAGTTTGTTGCGCGCATACTGGCTCCAGCTGCCCGGCGTGGAGCCCAGATCGACGATGACCTGCCCCGGGCGGATCAGCTTGTCCTGCTCATCGATTTCCTTCAGCTTGTACGCTGCGCGGGCGCGATAGCCTTCGCGCTGCGCCATCTTTACGTAAGGATCGTTGATGTGGTCATGCAACCACGCCGTGTTGAACTTGTTTTTTGCCATTAAACGTTGAACTCTTGCTGCGTCATGTCACGCTTTAGCGGATAATACGCGGTTAATTCGCGCGGCGACCGCCAAAAACCGGCAGTTATCCGCGATTCTGTTGTTCTGACGCGCCGCCTGCCGTACTGTCCCACTCGTATCCCGATTGCGCCCAAACCGAATCAATCGAAAGACGGGATAGGCCACGCAGGCGCTGCCATTTTAGTCGAGTCTCCCACTTCACATGCCCGCCCTCAAAGTCTCTTCCGACCAACGCGCCGAGTTGCGCTCCCAGGCACATGCGCTCAAACCGGTCGTGCTCGTCGGCGCCGAAGGTTTGACCGACGCCGTGCTCGCCGAGATCAAGGTTCACCTTGCCGCTCATCAGCTGATCAAGATTCGCGTGTTCGGTGACGAACGCGAAGAACGCATCGCCATTTACGAACAGATCTGCGACACGCTGAACGCCGCGCCGATCCAGCATATCGGCAAGCTGCTGGTTATCTGGAAGCCCGAGGCCGCGGCGCAACCTGCGGTGAAGAGCAAGCGCGGCGCATTGCCGAGCGCCCGCGAAGCCGCTGTCGAAGTCAAGCCCGGCAAGGGCCGCGCGCCGCGCGTCGTCAAAGTCGTGAAGCCTAGCGAAGTGCCCATGCGCAAACCCAAGGCGAAAGCCGTGCTGGTGCGCGGGAACGAACGCGTCACGCAAGGCGGCAACATCAAACGCGCGAAAAAGCGGCAAACAAGCGCCAAGCGCGCGCATCAGTCGAAATAAGCAAACGTATGAAAGGTGCGGCGAGCTCCGCGCCTATTGCCTGCGGCCAGCTTTGAGTTCAAGGTCTGGCCGCGCTCTTTGCCTGGCGCGCTGGCAGCGCAAGCGAGCGCCACACCACAGCAGCAGCCCTCCAGCCGGTGCTTTAGCCTGTCACTTTGCCCGAAACATCGGGGGCGCCCTGCTGTACTGAACCAGCGCCCTCGCCCAGCGGCAGCTTCCAGACCAGAACCAGGCCGAGCAGGCTTTCAATCAGATAGAACAGGCTGGAAACGCCGTGCAGCATGCCGAAGCGCGCCGCATAGGCGGAGTGCCCGACATCGGTACCCGCTTCGACCGCAGCGATACGCATCGCATTCATGAACGGCTGCAGCGCGAAATAACCAACCAGCACGCACACCAGCATTCCCGCGACAAGCCAGCGCAACCGGCGATACGCGTTGCCGCCGCGCCGGATCACCACGTTCGCGAGGCCGAGCAGCAAAATGCCGCACACGGCGCCGAGCACCCCTTCAATGCGAAACAGCTGCGCGGCCACTGCGCCCGCCGTTGTCCGGTCGAGCGAAGTGAACAGCACAGGCGCGACGGCATAGCCGATAGTCAGCAGGCTGCCGACCCACACCACCGTCAGCAGACGGAAAATCCGATGCGGCATCAGGGACACCTGAGCGGCCCTCAAACGTAGCTAACTGCGATGATTTCGTACTCGCGCACGCCGCCGGGCGCCTGCACCGACGCCACGTCGCCTTCCGACTTGCCGATCAGTGCGCGCGCAATCGGCGAACTAATGGAAATGAGGCCGTGGTCGATATCCGCTTCGTCGTCGCCGACGATCTGATATTTGACCGAAGCGCCCGAAGCGAGATCTTCGAGTTCGACCGTTGCGCCGAACACCACGCGGCCATCCGCGTCCACTTTGGACGGATCGATCACCTGAGCGCCGGCGAGCTTCGATTCGATTTCTGCGATGCGGCCCTCGATAAAACCCTGCTTTTCCTTCGCTGCGTCGTATTCTGCGTTTTCCGACAGGTCGCCCTGCGCGCGCGCTTCCGAGATCGAGTTGATCACGGCGGGACGCTCAACCGATTTCAGGCGCTGCAATTCGTCGCGCAACATGTCTGCGCCGCGCTTAGTCAATGGAATAGTGCTCATAAACAACTCTCGTGAAAACGCCGGGCCGCTTCCGGTTCGCTGAGCCCCGCGCCGCATCTGAAGCGAAAGAGCCAGATGCGAGGAGTGCTTTGAAACAAAAAACGGCCGTAAAAAAACACCGCGGTTAAGTGCATTCCGTGGGAGCCGCCGACCCGGAAGAAACCGGGACACAGCACCTGCGGAACGCCGCTTAACCGCGGCACTTACATCTTGGACAGGAACTCGAAGCCTTAGTTTAGGCGAGCGTGCAAGCCTTGTAAATCATAGACTTCCAGATCCTTCAGGTAGCGCAAGCCTTCGACGGCCGCGCGCGCGCCCGACATGGTCGTGTAGTACGTGACCTTGTTCGCCTGCGCACTCATGCGGATCGAGCGCGAGTCGGCGATCGCGGCGCGCGTCTCGTCGACGGTCGTGAAGACCAGCGCAATTTCGCCGTTCTTGATCATGTCGACGATGTGCGGGCGCCCGTCCTTCACCTTGTTCACGACCTTGACCGGCACGCCGGCCGCTTCGATCGCAGCCGCCGTGCCCTTGGTTGCGACAATCGGATACCCGAGTTCGTGCAGCATGCGCGCGACTTCGACGGCCTTCGGCTTGTCCGCGTCCATCACGGTCAACAGCACCGTGCCCGACTCCGGCAGACGCGAGCCCGCCGCCAGCTGTGACTTGAAAAGCGCCTCGCCGAACGTTTGGCCGACGCCCATCACTTCGCCGGTCGAACGCATTTCCGGCCCGAGCACGGGATCGACAGCCGGGAACTTGACGAACGGGAACACGGCTTCCTTCACGCTGAAGTACGGCGGATCGATTTCCTTCGTCACGCCTTGTGCCGCAAGCTTTTGACCGACCATAGCGCGCGCTGCGATTTTCGCGAGCGGCAGGCTGGTCGCCTTCGACACGTACGGCACCGTGCGCGAAGCACGCGGATTCACTTCCAGCACGTAGATGATGTCCTGCTTCGAGCCGTCCGCCTGCGGAACTTGCTGAATCGCGAACTGCACGTTCATCAGGCCGACCACGTTCAGCGCCTTCGCCATTGCACCGGTCTGGCGCTTCAGTTCGGCAATGGTCTCGCCCGACAGCGAGTACGGCGGCAGCGAGCAAGCCGAGTCGCCCGAATGCACGCCCGCCTGTTCGATATGCTCCATCACGCCGCCGATGAACACCGCTTCGCCGTCCGAAATGCAATCCACGTCGCATTCGATTGCGTCGTTCAGGAAGCGGTCGAGCAGCACCGGCGAGTCGTTCGACACTTTCACGGCCTCGCGCATGTAGCGCTCGAGGTCGCGCGGCTCGTGGACGATTTCCATTGCGCGGCCGCCCAGCACGTACGACGGACGCACCACCAGCGGGTAGCCGATTTCGTCGGCGAGCTTGAGCGCTTCGTCTTCGGCGCGCGCGGTGCGGTTAGGCGGCTGGCGCAGGCCGAGGTCCTGCAGCAGTTTCTGGAAACGCTCGCGGTCTTCGGCCGCGTCGATCATGTCGGGCGACGTGCCGATGATCGGCACACCGTTCGCTTCGAGATCGAGCGCGAGCTTCAGCGGCGTCTGGCCGCCGTATTGCACGATCACGCCGACCGGCTTTTCCTTGTCGACGATTTCGAGCACGTCTTCGAGCGTCAGCGATTCGAAGTACAGACGATCGGACGTGTCGTAGTCGGTCGAAACCGTTTCAGGGTTGCAGTTGACCATGATCGTTTCGTAGCCGTCTTCGCGCATGGCGAGCGCGGCATGCACGCAGCAGTAGTCGAACTCGATGCCCTGGCCGATCCGGTTCGGGCCGCCGCCCAGGACCATGATCTTCTTGTTGTTCGTCGGATTGGCCTCGCACTCTTCCTCGTAGGTCGAGTACATGTAGGCCGTTTTCGTGGCGAACTCGGCCGCGCACGTATCGACGCGCTTGTACACCGGGCGCACGTTCAGTTCAATCCGGCGAGCGCGCACTTCGGCGGGCTTCGCGCCGACGAGCTTCGCGAGACGCCGGTCCGAGAAACCGCTTTGCTTCAGATACTTCAGTTCTTCCTTCGAGAGGCTCGCGAGCGTACGGCCGGCCAGCGCCTTTTCCTTCAGGATGATCTGCTCGATCTGCGCGAGGAACCACGGGTCGATCGACGTCTCTTCGAAGATTTCCTGCGCCGTCATACCGATACGGAACGCGTCGCCGACGTACCAGATCCGGTCCGGACCGGCTTCGCCGATCTCGCGGATGATCTCGTCGCGGTTATCGGTCTTTTCGTCCAGACCGTCGACGCCTACTTCAAGACCACGCAGCGCTTTCTGGAACGACTCCTGGAAAGTGCGGCCGATCGCCATGACTTCGCCGACCGACTTCATTTGCGTGGTCAGGCGCGAATCGGCTTCGCGGAATTTCTCGAACGCGAAACGCGGAATCTTGGTGACGACGTAGTCGATCGTCGGTTCGAACGACGCCGGCGTCTGGCCGCCGGTGATTTCGTTCTTCAGCTCGTCGAGCGTGTAGCCGACTGCAAGCTTGGCCGCGACCTTGGCGATCGGGAAGCCAGTCGCCTTCGACGCCAGCGCCGACGAACGCGACACGCGCGGGTTCATTTCGATCACGATCATCCGGCCGTCTTTCGGATTTATCGAGAACTGCACGTTCGAACCGCCGGTGTCCACGCCGATCTCGCGCAGCACAGCGAGCGACGCGTTACGCAGAACCTGATATTCCTTGTCCGTGAGCGTTTGAGCCGGCGCGACGGTGATCGAGTCGCCGGTGTGGATACCCATGGGGTCCAGGTTTTCGATCGAGCAGACGATGATGCAGTTGTCCTTCTTGTCGCGGACCACTTCCATCTCGTACTCTTTCCAGCCGAGCAGCGATTCTTCGATCAGCAATTCGCGCGTGGGCGACAGGTCGAGACCGCGCTTGCAGATCTCCTCGAACTCTTCGCGGTTGTACGCGATGCCGCCGCCCGAACCGCCGAGCGTGAACGACGGGCGGATCACGACCGGATAACCGCCGCTGCCGGTTTCGACGGCGATGCGCGCCTGAACCTGCAGCGCTTCTTCCATGGAATGCGCGGTGCCCGACTTGGCCGAACCGAGACCGATCTTGGTCATCGCGTCCTTGAACTTCTGGCGGTCTTCCGCCTTGTCGATTGCTTCCGGCGATGCGCCGATCAGCTCGACCTTGTACTTTTCCAGCACGCCGTGCGCGTGCAGATCGAGCGCGCAGTTCAGCGCGGTCTGGCCGCCCATCGTCGGCAGGATCGCGTCCGGGCGCTCCTTGGCGATGATGCGCTCGACCACTTCCCACGTGATCGGCTCGATATAAGTCACGTCGGCCGTGTTCGGGTCGGTCATGATCGTCGCCGGATTGCTGTTGACGAGGATGACCTTGTAGCCTTCCTCACGCAACGCCTTGCATGCCTGCGCGCCCGAATAATCGAACTCGCACGCCTGGCCGATGATGATCGGACCCGCGCCGATAATGAGAATGCTCTTGATGTCTGTCCGCTTGGGCATAACGCTCTCGCTAATGTATTCCTGAATTCTTTCCGTCAGCGCGCGCCGCCTGGGCGTTGCGCGCGCTTTACCTCTCGCTGCTTCTGGCCGCGCTCGTTATGCCGCCGCGGTCTTGCCGGCCTTCTTCGCGTCCATCAACGCGGTGAAGCGGTCGAACAGATAGGCGATGTCGTGCGGGCCTGGCGACGCTTCCGGATGGCCCTGGAAGCAGAACGCGGGCTTGTCGCTCAGCGCGAAGCCTTGCAGCGTGCCGTCGAAGAGCGACACGTGCGTGACGCGTGCGTTGGCCGGCAGCGTGTCGGCGTCCACTGCGAAGCCGTGGTTTTGCGACGTGATGATCACGCGGCCGTCGTCCAGATCTTTCACCGGATGGTTGGCGCCGTGGTGGCCGGTTTTCATCTTCACGGTTTTGGCGCCGAGCGCGAGACCCATGATCTGATGGCCGAGGCAGATGCCGAACGTAGGAATGCCACGCTCGATCAGTTCCTTCGTGGCCGCGATCGCGTAGTCGCACGGCTCGGGATCGCCCGGGCCGTTCGACAGGAAGATGCCGTCCGGATTGAGCGCGAGCGCGTCCGCGGCCGATGCCTCTGCCGGCAGCACGGTCACGTGGCAGCCGCGCTCAGCGAGCATGCGCAGGATGTTGTACTTGACGCCGTAGTCGAACGCGACGACGCGATACTTCGGCGCATTCTGTTTGCCGTAGCCGCTTTCCAGACGCCATTCGGTCTGCGTCCACTCGTAGGTTTCTTTCGTCGACACGACCTTCGCGAGGTCCATGCCCGCGAGGCCCGGGAACGAGCGTGCGAGTTCGATAGCCTTGGCCTCGTCGTCCGAGCCGGCGAGAATCGCGCCGTTCTGAGCGCCCTTGTCACGCAGAACGCGGGTCAGCTTGCGGGTGTCGAGACCGGCGATCGCGACCACGCCTTCGTCCTGCAGATACTGTGTGAGCGTGCGCTCCATGCGGAAATTCGACGCGAGAACCGGCAGGTCGCGAATGATCAGCCCGGCGGCATGGACTTTCGTCGCTTCGACGTCTTCGGCGTTCACGCCGACGTTGCCGATATGCGGGTACGTGAGGGTCACGATCTGGCGCGCGTAGCTCGGGTCAGTCAGAATTTCCTGATAGCCGGTGATAGCGGTGTTGAACACCACTTCGCCAATGGTATGCCCGGGGGCGCCGATCGAATAACCACGAAAGACCGTGCCGTCGGCGAGCGCGAGCAGAGCGGGAGAAAATGACGGCAACACGGGAGACTCCTTGGGGGAACACCCTGTTGCCGACCTGCCTATCCGGTTTGCGAGCCGCAGCGGACAGCACCATGCGATGCGCGCGCAGACTCGCTCGCGTACTGCCGTTGACGTTGCAAAGCGCGCGCGGGGGTTCCAATGTGTCCATTTTGTGGACGGATCGGCTTGGTGCGGGCTGCTTGCTACGCCAGTGACGCGCGGCGGATGAACGGTATGGAAGAGGTAGGCGCTAGGGTGCGGGTTGATAAGCTCAAACCTCGGAATTATAGCCTGAGACTGCCCTTCCCTCCAAATCCGAGATGGCACGCCGACACCTCCGCGACCCACGGCAATTCGGTCAAAGCCTTATTGGGCGGGCTCGTACGGCAAGCCGGCAAGTTTTACGTTGCCGGATTCGGGATAGTACAAGCCGGAGCGTGCCGGTTCAGCGGCTTTCCGGAAAATCGCCGGAAAAGGCTCATGCGTCCTGCTGAGCGTGGGCCGCGGCGTGCACTGGCTTGCGCCCCGGAATCATGTACCAGACTGCGCTGAGCACCTGAAACGCGATGAGAATTCCCCACGCCGCGAGATGAGCGGCCGCCGGATAATGGCCGCCGCTCGCCGGCCAATGCGACAGCACGGCGCCCACGCCGATCTGGAAGCCGAAGATCAGTAGAAAAATGATCAATGTCAGCGTGGTGTTCACGCGGCCGGTCATGTGTGCTGGAAAGCTGCGCGCCATGACCGCATACGTGAGAATGCCCGTCCCGCCGAAGATTCCGTACGCCGCCCACAGCAAGCTCGCCGGGAGCGGCGCGTTGAACACGATCAGCAGTTGGGTCAACACATACAGCGCCATGCCGACGCCGCAGAACGCATACAGCGATACGCCGCGCCGCTCCAGACTGCGAGCCGCTGCGCCGAAACCGACGCAACCGGCCATCATCGCGAAACCAAGAATTGACACCAGCGCAGCGGCTTCTTTCGGCTCGAAGCCCTGAACGTCGCGCAGCCACGCGCCGACCCATAGCGATTGCATTGCATAGAAAACGCCCTGCGTGACGACCGAAAACGACGCGATTTTCCAGAAGGTGGCGCTCCGTAGAATATGCAGCGTGCCCTGAAACTGCGCGCCGATACTCGCCTGATGACGGGTCTCATTTGTCTCCGGAACGAGCATCCACTGAGCGAGCGCAACGGCGACCGTCATCAGACCCAGGCCGACGCAAACCGAACGCCAGCTGCTGAAGGTGAGCACCCATGTGAGCGGCGAGCCGACCATGACTCCGCCGAAGCCGCCGATCGCCATCACGAGACCGTTCATCAGCGGCAGACGCGCGGATGCGAAATGCTGCGCCAACGCCTTGAATGCGGCACCGAGGCACACGGACACGCCCACGCCGATGAGCAACCGCCCCGCCATCATCATTCCGAGGCTGTGGGCCGCGCCGAACACCCAGATTCCCGCGGCGGCAAACAGCAAGGTGACTGCCGTCACGCGCCGCGCGCCAAAATGGTCGAGTAATACGCCGGCCGGGATTTGCGCGCCCGCGAAGCCGAGAAAGTACAGACTGGTCAGCACGCCAAGATCAGCCGCGGACAATCCGAGGTCGTGGGTGATAAACGGCGCAAAACCGAGATTGACGCCCCGGAACACATAGGACACGAAATAACCGGCAGAAAACAGCAGAAAGACGCGCAACTGGGTCGACGACATACGCTCAATATCCGGTTGGCCGCAGGCCAAATGACGAACGATATCGGAATTCGGCTATGTCCGCCGCCGGCCCCGCAAATGGAAAACGCCGTCACCACAGGGTGACGGCGTCAATGAAACGGGAATACGTTCGCAGCGAACCGGCTGGGTGAGCCCCAAAGGCAAGGGGCCCAGTAAGGGCCCCGATTGCCACCGCCGTGCTTACTTGCTCTTCTTTGTCTTGCTCGACGTGGAAGCCGACACTTTGGTCACTTTGCCAGCAGGCGCGGCAGACGCTTTCGACTTTCCGGCCTTGGCAACCGGCTCGGATACCTTCACTACAGCGGAGTGGCCGCGTCCCTTCTTTGTGTCGTTCCGAGATTCGCTTTTGGAGCCGCCCACCCGCGTGCCGATCTTCTGGACACCGCCGCCCTGGACGTCGGTCGCGATACGCTCGGGACCCGGTTCGCTCGGAACAGTCCTGCCGACCGGCACGTGCAGCACGATGACCTGCCCGCGCGTTACGCTATCCCGATGCGTGCGGTTCCACGACTTCAACTGCCCGACGGATACGCCATAACGCAACGCGATAGCCGCCATGGACTGATTGCGGCGCACGCGGATCAGCATTTTGCGGGTGTCGGGAACGTCGGGCTCCATAGCGAGCACGGCGCTTTCGGCGACGTCCGCGCTGATGTCCTCGTCGTCATCCGAACCGCGCGGCACGACGATGGTTGAACCCGGCTTCAGACGCATGCCGACCGGAATCTTGTTGACTTCCATAAGCGTGTCGGCATCGACACCGATCTTTTGCGCGATGGCCGCCGGCGCCGAACGCTCGGTGACCGTGTACGTGGTCCACGACGACAGCGAACCCGAGTACGTTTTCAGATTGCGCTCGAACGCGCTCGCGTTGTCGAACGGCAGCAGGATTTGCGGCTGCGTAGCACCCAGAATCACCGGCTTTCTGAACGACGGGTTCAACGAACGGAATTCGTCGAGCGAGAGATTAGCCAGTTTGGCGGCCATGTCCACGTCGATATCGTGCGACGTGGTGACGGTCACAAAATACGGGTGGTTCGGGATCGACGGCAACGCGAGCCCGTACATTTGCGGGTTCGACACGATGTTCTTGACCGCCTGCAGCTTCGGCACGTAGTTGCGCGTTTCGTTGGGCATGCGCAGGCTTAGATAGTCTGTCGGCAAGCCCGCCGCTTCATTGCGCGCAATTGCGCGCTGCACGTTGCCCTCACCCCAGTTGTACGCAGCGAGTGCCAGTTGCCAGTCGCCGAACATGTCGTGCAAACGTGACAGATAGTCGAGCGCGGCACTGGTGGACGCCAGCACGTCGCGGCGCTCGTCCTGCCACATATTCTGCTTGAGGTTGTAAGTGCGGCCGGTGCCCGGCATGAATTGCCACATGCCGGCCGCTTTCGCCACCGACAACGCCTGCGGGCTATACGCCGATTCGATGAACGGCAGCAACGCGAGCTCGGTCGGCATATGGCGCGCCTCGAGCTCTTCGACGATGTGATACAGGTATTTCTGCGAGCGCTCGGTCATGCGCTGCACGTAATCCGGACGCTGCGCGTACCAGTTGACCTGCATGTCGACGAGGTCCGTTTGCAGATCCGGCATCTGGAAACCACGGCGAATGCGGCCCCATAAATCGGCGTCGGCGCTCGTCAACTGCGTGACGGAGCCCTGGTCGACATTGATCGTTTCCTTGGCGGTGGCTGTCTTGCGGAGTGCGTCGGCTACGGCTTGCTGGCTGGCGGGATTTGTTGCGGTGGTGGGGCTGCTCGTCGTTGGTCCCTGGCTCGCGCAGGCGGCGAGCGTCAGGACCAGCAACGCACTAAAGATAAATCGCATGAACGTCTCGGCTTCCACAAGGGCTGGAATTTGCAGCCGATAGTACGAAACCGTAACGTCTACGTCAATCGGAAATTGACCAAAATATCAAGCAAATCTAGGGCTTGGCGAATTCTTCCGATTCTTCGCTTGAGGAAGCGCCCGAGACGAACCCGGTCACCGGAAGCGGTTTTTCCACTCGCGCATCAATGTAAACGACGCCAGACGGTCAGGTACGTCGGCATGCAACTGCTCCCGCAAGGTCGCCTGAATGGCAGGGTTGTCGGCACGCAGGAAGGGATTCACGGCGCGCTCGTGGGCGATCGTGGTGGGCAGCGTGGGCACCTTGCGAGCCCGCAGATCGCTCGCCTTGTCGCGCCAGGCAAGCAGTTCGTCGTTGTCCGGATCGCAAGCGAGCGCGAAGCGGATGTTGGACAGCGTGTACTCGTGCGCGCAGTGCACTTCGGTCGCGCCGGGCAACGCCGCGAGCGAGTCGAGCGACGCGAGCATCTGGCTGGGCGTGCCTTCGAAGAGCCGTCCGCACCCGCAGGCGAACAGCGTGTCGCCGCAGAACACATGCGGTGTGCCGCCCGGATCCGCCGCCTGAAAATAAGCGATGTGGCCACTCGTGTGGCCCGGGACCTCGAGTACGCTCAAATCGAGCGCGGGCGCAGCGATCGTCACGCGATCGCCATGTTTCAGACGGTGCGTGAGATGCCCGATCGCTTCGCCGGCGGGCCCGTAGACGGGAACGGCCTGGCCATTCAGCAGATCGGCTACCCCGCCGACATGGTCTTGATGATGGTGCGTGAGTAAAATAGCGCTCAGTCGCCAACCGCGCCTCGACAGATAGGCGCGAACGGGAGCGGCTTCACCCGGATCGACGACTACCGCATGGTATCCGTCGGAAACGACCCAGATGTAATTGTCTTCAAACGCCGGGACCGGTACGTACTCGAGCGCATTCATAGGCGACGCATTCTTTGATATGACTGACCGAGCGATTATAGACTGGCCCGCCTGGACGGATTCGCCGCCCGGCCGCTACGTGCTGGAATGGGAACAGACGCAGCTCGACCGAGTGGTGTCGGACGTTTTCGGCTACCACGCGCTGCAACTCGGCCTGCCGCAGCTCGACGCGTTGCGCGAAAACCGCATGCCTTGCCGCGGGCTCGTGCTCGACGCCGCGAGCGGTGCGAGTGCACCTTATAGTTTCCCGCGCGCTCAGGCACTTGCCGGAAATGGCTCGATGGACGCCTTGAGAGACGGCTCCATAGACGGATTGAGAGACGGTTCGAGAAGCGCCCCGGGCAACGGTCCCATGCGCGGCGGACCAGCGCCGGCACCGCTGCCCTCGCCCGCCGGACGCAGCGCGGTTTGGTGCGATCTGCTGGATTTGCCGTTCGAAGCCCAGAGCGTCGATCTGATCGTGATGCCGCACACGCTCGAATTCACGAGCGATCCGCACCGCCTGCTGCGCGAAGCCGAGCGCGTGCTAATGCCGGAAGGCCAGCTGATCATTCTCGGCTTCAACTCGCTTTCGCTCTGGGGCGCGCGGCAATCGGTCGGCAAGATGACGGGCCGGCCGTTCGTGCCCGCCGCTGTCGATCTGATCGCCTTCACGCGTCTGAAAGACTGGATCAAGCTGCTCGGCTTCGACCTTGAACGCGGGCGCTTCGGCTGCTATCGTCCGCCGCTCGACAGCGATCAGTGGCTCTCCCGCTACGGCTTCATGGAAGCCGCCGGCGACCGCTGGTGGCCGATCTTCGGCGCGACCTACATGATCAAGGCGATCAAGCGCGTGCGCGGCATGCGCCTCGTCGGTCCACTCAAGGTGAAAAAGCCCGTCCTCGCCGCGGGCCTCGCGCCCGCCGCTACACCGAACACACGCAACCATACTCAATGACAGCAAACATCATCGACATTTATACCGACGGCGCCTGCAAGGGCAACCCCGGCCCGGGCGGCTGGGGCGCGCTGCTGCGCTTCGGCGATCAGGAAAAAGAGCTGTTCGGCGGCGAAGCGAATACCACCAACAATCGCATGGAACTGATGGGCGTGATTTCCGCGCTCGAGGCGCTGAAGCGTCCGTGCAAAGCCGTTGTGCACACCGACTCGCAGTACGTGCAGAAAGGCATCAGCGAGTGGATTCACGGCTGGAAAAAGAAAGGCTGGGTCACCGCCGCAAAGCAACCGGTGAAGAACGCCGATTTGTGGAAGCGGCTCGACGCGCTCGTCGCGCAACATGAGATCGAATGGCGCTGGGTGCGCGGACATAATGGGCACCCCGAAAACGAACGCGCGGACCAGCTTGCGAATCGTGGCGTCGCGTCGCTCGCGGAATTGTGACCGTCGGCCGCCAGGCCGCGCGACCACCTTTCTCCCCGCTAATTTGCGGCTGCAATTTCTGAGGCAAAGCTAACTCAACATGCGTCAACTTATCCTCGATACTGAAACAACCGGCCTGAACGCCCGGACCGGCGACCGCATCCTCGAACTAGGTTGCGTCGAACTGGTGAACCGGCGCCTCACCGGCAACAATCTGCACTTCTATATCAACCCCGAGCGCGACAGTGATCCCGGCGCACTGGCGGTCCACGGGCTGACCACCGAGTTCCTGAGCGACAAGCCGAAGTTCGCCGAGATCGCCGACCAGTTTCGTGACTTCATTCAGGACGCGGACCTGATCATTCACAACGCGCCGTTCGACATCGGCTTCCTCGACGCCGAGTTCGCGTTGCTCGGCCTACCGCCCGTCAGCACCTATTGCGGCGAGATCATCGACACGCTCGCGCGCGCGAAGCAGATGTTCCCCGGCAAGCGCAATTCACTCGACGCTTTGTGCGACCGCTTCGGCATCAGCAATGCACACCGCACGCTGCACGGCGCGCTGCTCGACTCGGAACTGCTCGCCGAGGTCTATCTGGCGATGACACGCGGCCAGGAAAGCCTTGTCATCGACATGCTTGGCGAATCGCACGGCAGCGGCGAAGCGCATGCGCCGCGCGTGGCCATCGACTCGCTGGACCTCGTCGTGATTGCCGCGAGCGACGAAGAACTCGCCGCACACCAGGCGGTTCTGGACGGCCTCGACAAAGCGATTAAAGGCACGAGCGTGTGGCGCCTCGAACCCGTGCCCGTATCGGATGAGCAACCTGCTTAAAAAGTGCTGGACGAGTTCGCAAATCCCCGGCATAATTTCGTTCTCTTCGGGTGGTTAGCTCAGCGGTAGAGCACTGCCTTCACACGGCAGGGGTCACTGGTTCGATCCCAGTACTACCCACCAGAATTTTGGTGTGTCGATCACCGAAGAAAAAAGGGCTTACGCAGCAATGCGTAAGCCCTTTTCCTTTTTGTGTTTTGCGTTTTGTGTTTTCAGTTTCGTCACGTCCGGCTTGCCTCGTCATTGTATTTCTCGCTGCTTGCATGTCGATATCTGTGGTCGGCACCGCGGTGTGCGTGCGAGTCAACAACGAAACCTCGTCGATTGCGGCGGCAAAACAGTGCTGATATAGTCGGCTTTCGGGCATTCGCCCCGTCTACTCTCTCCACCTCATTGACTACAGGGAGGCGTCACATGTTCGCAGTGCATATGGCCATCCCTGACATGGTCCCACGACGTTGACTCGTCGACCGCGCAAGTCGGCCTGAAAAGGCGCTCCGCGCAATCCCAGATAGTTCGCAGCCGAGTCCGCAGGCTTATTGCCAGCAGTTCCATTGCCGTTAAGCGGCGCGCTTCGACTGTCTATCCATCTCGCTTCTGACTGGAACCCCGGTGCGCCATGCGCGAACGGGTTGTCGCAAATGACCAGAAAAAAACTCGACTTTCGCGGGCAAGCGTTCAAGGATGTCCTCGGCTTCACCTTCCGGCACTGGGCTCAACAGCCGTGGCGCATTGTCGTCATTTCTGCGCTTGTCATGCTCTCCGCCGTGGCGGACGTGCTCACGCCGATGTTCGCCGGCCACCTCGTCGACGCCATCGCATCCGGCCCGGCCGCACGTGCGAGCGCGTGGCATGCAGCCATCACGGCCTTCTGCGTTCTGGCCGCGCTGGGACTGGGCGCGACTTTGCTTCGGCAGGCCATGTACTTCAACATCATCAAGCTGACGTTGAAGATGATGAGTGAGATCGCCGCGAACGCCTTCCATCGCGTGCAACGCTTTTCAACCGACTGGCATGCCAACAGCTTTGCCGGCTCCACGGTGCGAAAGATCACGCGTGGTATGTGGGCGCTCGATCTGCTCAACGACACGCTGCTGATCGCGCTGTTTCCGTCGCTGATCATGCTGGTGGGCGCGACGCTGCTGCTCGGCTGGCGTTGGCCGATGATGGGCGCGGTGGTCGGCGTCGGCTCGTTAGTCTATATCGCGGTGACTGTCGCGCTGTCGCTCGGCTTCGTGGCGCCGGCCGCGCGCCTCGCCAACGCGTGGGACACGCGCATGGGCGGCGCGCTCGCGGACGCGGTCAGTTGCAACGGTGTGGTCAAGGCTTTCGGCGCCGAAGAGCGCGAGGAGTTGCTACTTGCGCGTGTAATCGGCAAGTGGCGCAACCGCACGCGCCGCACGTGGATTCGCGGCACGATCAACGGCGGCGTGCAAGGCGCGATGCTGGTGGCGATTCAGACCGCGATTCTCGGCGCCGCGCTGCTACTGTGGTTGCGCGGCGAGGCGAGCGTCGGCGACATCACTTTCGCTTTGACGATGTTCTTCATGCTGCAAGGCTATCTGCGCGAGGTTGGCATGCACATTCGCAACTTGCAACGCTCGGTCAACGACATGGAAGAACTCGTCTCGCTGGAGCGTCAGCCGCTCGGCATCGAAGATCGCCCGGCCGCAGGTCCGATCGCCATCGGCAAAGGCGAGATCCGCTTCGAGCATGTGACGTTTCACTATGGCGCGGACGCCACGCCGCTTTATCGCGACTTCTCCGTGCGCATTGCGCCCGGGGAACGCGTCGGGCTGGTCGGCCATTCGGGTTCGGGAAAGACGACCTTCATCAAGCTGATTCAGCGTCTTTACGACGTGTCTGAAGGCCGCATCACGATCGACGGTCAGGACATCGCGCAAGTCAGGCAGACGTCGTTGCGCAGTCAGATTGCCATCGTGCAACAGGAGCCGGTGTTGTTTCACCGTTCGCTTGCGGAAAACATCGCGTATGCACGTCCGGGCGCGAGCCGTGCCGAGATCGAACACGCCGCGCGACTGGCGAACGCGCACGACTTCATCAGCGCGCTGCCCAATGCTTACGACACGCTGGTCGGCGAGCGCGGCATCAAGCTTTCGGGAGGCGAGCGCCAACGCGTGGCGATCGCGCGGGCGTTTCTGGCGGATGCACCCATTCTGATTCTGGACGAAGCCACGTCGAGCCTCGACAGCGAAAGCGAAGTGCTGATCCAGCAGGCGATGGAGCGGCTGATGCAAGGCCGCACGACGCTCGTCGTGGCACACCGCCTGTCGACGGTGCGCGCGCTCGACCGCTTACTCGTGCTCGACAAGGGCAAGGTAATCGAAGAAGGCAGCCACGAGGCGCTGATCCGACTGGAGAACGGACTCTACCGGCGTCTGTTCGAGCGTCAGGCGCTGGAGCTGATCAAGGGCTTGAATGAAGCGCCGGCATCGCACGAACGGCCCCGCGCGCGCAGCCACGCCGTGGACGATTCAAGCCTGCTGGTCAATGACTGAAGAGGGAAAGATGCGGCGTGTCTTGCGGAATATGTCGTTGTACAAGGCATATTCCGCGGGCGCGCCGCTGTCGTTACACCGCGCCCGAGGGCAAACCGATGCCGCGCGCCATGCCGGTTGCCGCAAAGACCATCAACACGAGCAACACAGTCTGAATCACGCTCAAATGGGCATAGCGACGCGCGTTTTGCAGCTCCGGCGCAGCGCCTTTTCGTATCGATGCGCGCCAGCGCATTAACGCCAGCATCGACGGAACTTCCAGCACGAGGATTATCACGAGCAGCGTCATCTTGACGTGAAAGAGCGGCTCGTGGAGATAGTAATCGGCGCCCTTCTCATAGGTGCCGAAAACGCGCATCAAGCCGGTAACGATCAACACGAGTGCGGAAAGGCCCCAGCGTGTATCGGCCCGGAATACCGAGCGGAGCGCGGCTGGCACCGCGGCACGGCGCAGCGCCCACGTGCGCCGCAGAATCGACGCAAGTGCGAAGCCATAGGCGAGCAGATGAAGAGCGGCAAGCAACCAGCGAACCAGCATAGCGACTCCTGCAAACGACACGGTACATCGATTATTGTTTCACTCGCCCGCCGTCAGTACGGGCGGCATCGTTGTTTCATTATCGACCACGGCTTACTTTACAACGCGCGCAACCGTCACTGCATGTGACCGACTGCACAAAACCTCTGCCTCAGACCTGCCGCAACGTGCTGTCGAGCGCGCGTGCGGCGACGCGATCCCCTTCGGTCGTCAGGGCCGCGCGAAATACGGTTTGCCGGTTGTGACCGGCCGCCGCGGGCGAATCCCACAGCAACTCGATTTTCGGACGCCGGCCGAACGCGGCTCGAGCAAGCGACGGAGCGCCGCTCGGGCCTGACGACGCAACGCCGGCGCCAGTGTCACCGGCGACATGGAGCGCGATCACCGGCGTGGGCGCCGTCGCAGAGCGCGTGCCCGCCACGTCCGCCCAGCGCACGGAGAGTTCGCGCGCGTCGTACTGCCCCACCTTGCGACGCTCGGCCCATACGCTGACTGTGCGCGTAAGCGGATCGAGCGAGACGGCGTAGCGGCCGATCGCAAAACGGCGCGCAGCAATGTTGGTGCGCCACAGCGCGCGCGGACGGCAGATCCACAGAACGGCCGCGTACAGCGCGGGCGCCGCCAACAGCCAGCCGTTGGTCGCCGCCACGGCTTGCGCGGCACGGCGCCAGCCGGCGCTTACCGCAAAGGCGCTGACCGACCACATCGCGAACAGAAATCCCAGGAATGCGAAGAGCCGCAGCGCTTGCCGCAGCCATTGCGGCAGCGGATGAAAAGGACGCTCTGCGACCGCGCGTGCGCCAGGAAGAAAAATGAGCAGGAACAGGAAGACCAGGTTGATGCACGCCCACGGCGAGGACGCCATGGCCGACAGCGACGCGGTCAGATCCATCTCCGACATGGAAAACAGCCAGCGGGCGAGAAGCACGAGACCGATAGCGCGTAACGCGAAAATCGTTCCGGCGCCGGGCGCGGCATTCGCACGCGTCTCTTTCGTTCTCGCCAAGGCATCCTCCTGTCGTCGGCGGCGCCGCAGCCAATTTCGCGGCACGGCCATTATAGGGATATTACGAAGCCCGGCTCGCCGCCGCGTGCCTGAACCGCTCACTTTGCATCGCGGAACGCGAAAAAACGCGGCGTGGATGCAACAACGCCCCGCGAGCGGCTTGCGCGCGGGGCGTTGCCGGGCGCTGGCGAGACGCGTAGAAGACGCTCCTCCCAGCAAGCCCGTTCCTGGACCGGAACTATCCGGTCCGGCTCAATCAGTTCGCGTTGACTTCACGCAGCACGGTACGGTGCTTCCGACGCAGCAGCTCTTCGTACGTAGCGACGTAGTTCTGCGCCATGACCTTCGACGAGAAGCGCGCTTCGAACGCCTTGCGCACCGTTTCGCGCGGCAGCGTATGCAGACGCTTGACCGCTGCGACAGCGCTGATTTCGTCTTCGACGACAAAGCCCGACACGCCGTTTTCGATCACTTCCGGCACCGAACCGCGATTGAACGCGATCACCGGCGTACCGCAAGCCATTGCCTCGATCATCACCAGACCAAAGGGCTCCGGCCAGTCGATCGGGAACAGCAGCGCGTGCGCGTTGCCGAGGAACTCGGTCTTTTCCGCTTCGCTGATTTCGCCGATATATTCGACGTGCGGCAGCGCCATGAGCGGCTTGATGACTTCGTCGTAGTACGCACGGTCAGCCTTGTCGAGCTTGGCCGCGACCTTGATCGGCATGCCGACCTGTTCGGCGATGCGGATCGCACGGTCCAGACGCTTTTCCGGCGAAATGCGGCCAAGGAACGCCAGATAGCTCGGCTTCACGTCCTTGATCGGCGTGAGCAGGTTTTCCGGCAGGCCGTGATAAACGGTTTGCAGCCAGTGAGCCTGCGGCAGCGGAATGCGCTGGTTGTCCGAGATCGACACGACCGGCACGTCCTTGAACGTGTTGAAGATCGGCTGCAATTCCGGCAGGTCGAGACGGCCGTGCAGCGTGGTCACGAACGGCACGGGCTGGCGTGCGAACAGCGAAAACGGGTAATAGTCGATGTGGAAATGCAGCATATCGAATTCGTCGGCGCGGCGGCGCACTTCCTCGAGCAGCAGCATGTGCGGCGCCATCACGTCGCGAATGGTGGGGTCGAGGCGCAGCGCCTGCGGCCAGAACGCTTCGAGCTTCGCCGAGGTTTGCGAATCGCCGCTCGCAAAGAGCGTGACGTCGTGGCCCTGCTCGACCAGCGCTTCGGTCAGATAGGACACCACACGTTCCGTACCACCGTACAGCTTGGGAGGAACCGCCTCGTGCAACGGAGCGATTTGTGCGATTCGCATAATGAAGAACTCCTCGTAAAAAACCGGCAAAAGTACTGCGTTTGGTAAAAGCGACTCGCTTGCTCGCCAGGTCAGCCGGGCTGGACATGCCGGCGCGGGCCTTATTCTTTCGAGAAATCCTGCGATAGATCGCTTCGGGTTAGAGAGCCCGAACGGTGCTCACCGTTCATGCCTGTGCGGTAAACGCACAAACAACACGGACGTTGACAAACTGTCAGAAAATTCCGCGTGGGGCACAGAGCGCATGCATTATCGATGCCGAGCTTCACGCTGCACCACAACATTTCAAAGTCTTTACGTTGTTACAAGGGGGATACACTTTGCAAACCCTTGTTTTACAAGACAGTTCTACAGTAGCGACTGGCCGCCATCTGCAGCTGTCCCTGGTTCGCCCGCGGGATCTTGTAAGTTCTCGCATCAATCTTGCCGGTACCGGTTGAAGAGAATGCAGAGTCCCGGCTGAATGCAATTTGTAATTATATCTCGAAAACATTCCCCGACCGCGTGAACCACTGCCGCTGCAGTGAGTCGAGCAAGAAGTAGGTCGCGGACGTCCATCGCGACATCTATCGCGCCAAAAGCCCGGTTACACAGGGCGCAATCGCTTTTGCATGTTTACAATGCGAAGCATTGGCTTCGCCGCGAATCTTTTCGCGTGGCCCACGCTTTGCATGCACACCCCCGAACCTTATCAACCTCACGATCAATTGGAACATTTGACCATCGCCCAGCGCAACGCCCAGAACGCCAAGCTCGCGAGCTATGCGCATCGGCCCCTTGCGTTCCTTTTCCGCTTTATCCGCCGTCACCCGCTCGCTCACGCGACCGTGCTGTGCAGCGTGATAGCGGCCGTGGGCTGTGCGCTCGCTTCGCAATATGCGATCAAGCATCTCATCGACGTGCTCGGCGCTGGCCGGCATCATCCGGGGCCGCTGTGGGGCGCTTTTGCGATCCTGGTCGGGCTGATCGCCGCTGACAATCTGCTGTGGCGCGTCGGCGGCTGGGTCGCCGCCCACACTTTTGTCGCCGTGACCGGCGACTTGCGGCGCGACCTGTTCCAGTATCTGAGCGGACACTCGCCGACCTACTACTCCGAGAAGCAGCCCGGCATGCTGGCCAGCCGGATCACCGCGACGTCGAATGCGGTCTACACCGCCGAGAACACGACCGCCTGGAACGTGCTGCCGCCGTGCATCGCGGTGCTCGGCGCGATCTTCATGATCATCGCGGTGAACCCGCTGATGGCCGGCGGCCTGATGCTGTGCTCGGCCATTCTGTCGGTCGTGCTGTACAAGCTTGCCGGCCGCGGTTCGGCGCGCCACCACCATTTCGCGACCAAGGCGGCCTCGGTCGACGGCGAACTCGTCGACGTCATCAGCAACATGGGCCTCGTGCGCGCCTTCGGCATGACGTTTCGCGAACAGCAGCGCTTCGGTGCGACGGTCAAGGCCGAGATGGACGCGCGTCAGCAAAGCCTGCTTTACCTGGAAAAGCTGCGTCTGCTGCACGCCGTGATTACCGCGCTGCTGTCGGCCGGCCTGCTGGGCTGGGCGCTCGTGCTGTGGGATCAAGGTAAAGCGACGTCGGGCGACATCGTGCTCGTCAGCTCGCTCGGCTTCACTATTCTGCACGGCACGCGCGATCTCGCCGTCGCGCTGGTGGACGTCACGCAGCACGTGGCCCGTCTCGCGGAAGCCGTGCGCACCTTGCTCGAACCGCATGGCATGCCCGACCGCGACGGCGCGACCGAGCTCGTGCCGCAGGGCGGCCGCGTCGACTTCGAAAGCGTGACGTTCGCCTATCCGCGCCGCCGGCCGATCCTCGATCATTTCGACCTGCATATCGAGCCGGGCCAGCGAGTCGGTCTGATCGGCAAGTCGGGCGCGGGCAAGTCGACCGTGCTCGCCTTGCTGCAGCGCTTCTACGAAACGCAAGGCGGCTCGATCAAAATCGACGGTCAGGACATCAACACGATCACGCAGGACAGCCTCCGCCATGCGATCGCGCTGGTGCCGCAAGACATTTCGCTGTTCCATCGCACGGTGTACGAGAACATTGCATATGGGCGCCCTGAGGCGAGCCGCGAAGAAGTGCTGGCTGCGGCGCGCGAGGCCCGCTGCACTGACTTTATCGAAGCCATGCCGGAAGGCTTCGATACGATCGTCGGCGACCGCGGCGTGAAGCTGTCAGGCGGACAGCGTCAGCGGATCGCCATTGCACGCGCGATCCTGAAGAACGCGCCGATCCTGCTGCTCGACGAAGCCACGTCGGCGCTCGACAGCGCATCCGAAGAAGCGATCCAGAAGGCGCTCGACCGGCTGATGGTAGGCCGCACGGTGATCGCCATCGCACACCGCCTCTCGACGCTCAACAACTTCGACCGCATTATCGTGATGAGCGCCGGCAAGGTGATCGACGACGGCAGTCCCGAAGAGTTGCGCCTGCGTCCCGGGCTGTATCGTGACCTGCTGTCGAAGCAATACGGCAAGGGCGCCACCCTGCATGTGGGCGGAAAGAAAGTCGACGAACAGCACGTTATCTGAGCCGCGCGCCGTCGAGAGAAACGCGTTTAGTCAAAGAAAAAAGCCGCTTTATCAAGCGGCTTTTTTTCGTTTTCCCAATCAGAACCGGCTCACCGTAGCTAGCTCGCGAGAACCTCGCGCGCGGTCTTCTTCCCCGAAGCGGTACGCGCCCGCCCGCTCCTGGTGCGGGTTGCACCACCGGCGCTCTGCAAGTCACGCATGAAATTGTCGCGCCAGACCGAGACATTGTTCTCCCGCAACTGCGCCATCATGTCTCGATGACGCGCCTGGCGCTCCGCGAGCGGCATGTCGAGCGCTCTTGCAAGCGCATCGGCCATGCCGTCGATATCCACCGGATTGACGATCAGCGCACCGTCCAGTTCCTGCGCCGCGCCCGCGAAACGTGACAACACAAGCACGCCCGGATTCTCCGGGTCCTGCGCCGACACGTACTCCTTGGCGACCAGATTCATGCCGTCGCGCAGCGGCGTGACATAGCCAACATGGGCGGTACGAAAGAGCGCAGCGAGCACCGAGCGTTCATATTGCTTATGGATGTACAGGATCGGCGTCCAGTCCAGCTCCGCGAAACGTCCGTTGATGCGGCCCGACTCCCCTTCCAGCTGCAGACGGATGTCCTGATAGGCATGCATGTCGGCGCGTGTCGGCGGCGCGATCTGCAGGAACGACACCTTGTTGCGTTGCGCGGTGGCGTGTTCCAGCAGCCGCTCGAACGCGCGGAAGCGCTCGACCAGCCCCTTCGAGTAATCGAGACGGTCCACGCTCATGATCAGCTTGCGCGAATGCAGCGTAGCCTTCATCGTGCGCACCGGCTTGCCGCGCTCCCCCGCCTTGGCGAGTTCGGCGATCTCGTCCGGATAGACGCCGATCGGGTAAGCCGCTGCACGCAACGTGCGGCCAAACGCATGGACTGCGAGCGGCCCGGCGGCCGACGCGTCGACTGTGCCGTTCGCCTCGTTGACGATGTAATCGCAGAAAGCGCGCAGGTCAGGCGCAGTCTGAAAACCGAGCAGATCGAACGAACACAACGCCTGTACCAGTTCGCGATGCGGCGGCACAGCCAGCAGAACCTGCGAAGCGGGAAACGGAATGTGCAGGAAAAAGCCGATGCGATTCTTCACGCCCGCCGCGCGTAGCGCCTCGGCGAACGGAATCAGGTGATAGTCGTGGACCCAGATAACGTCGTCTTCACGCAGCAGCGGCACGAGTTGCTGCGCAAGCCACGCGTTCACGCGGCAATAACCCTCGAAGTCATGCCGGTCGTACTGCAGCAAGTCGGCGCGGTAGTGAAAGGCCGGCCACAGCGTCGCGTTCGAGAAGCCGCGATAGTACTGGTCGTAGTCGCGGCGCATCAGTGCGATGGTCGCAAAAGTCACGGGGCCGCGCTCTTCGACCTTGATCTGCGGCTGACCGGAGCTCAGCACGTCGCCGCTCCAGCCGAACCACATGCCGCCGGTCTCCTTGAGCGCGTCGTACACGCCGACCGCCAGACCGCCCGCCGCCGGACCGCCCTCCGAGATCGGCGCAACCCGGTTCGAAACGATAATCAGTCGGCTCATGAAACGCTGTCCCCGATGTAATGCCTTGTTGTCGCACTATGTCGTGTGCGTTGTAAATGTCCTGCGCCGCACACCGCGCCGCTCATCCTGCACGCGCCGCCGCAACGACCGTCTCAAGCCAGTCGAGCAGCGCGGAAACGGATTCGACGCGCGTTTGCGCGATCGTCTCGCCCGCGCCGACCTTGATCGACAGTCCGTTGCGCTCGTTGACGACGGCGAAGCCCTTCTCGTCGGTCAGGTCGTCGCCGGCAAAAACCGGTTTGCGTCCGACGAACGGCGGCTCGTCGAGGAACGCGCGCATGGCGCGGCCTTTATCGACGTCCTTCGGTTTGATTTCATAGACCATCTTGCCCGGCTGCAACACGTACGAGTTCGGATAATCCGCGACCAGCCGCTCGGTCGCCTCGCGCGCCGCCTGCGCGCGATCCGGCGCATTGCGGTAGTGCAGCGCGAGCGCGGCGCCCTTGATCTCGAGCAGCATGCCAGGGTTGGCGTTGACCACCTCGGCCAAAACCTGCTCCATACGCAGAAGGCGTTCGTCGTGAAAGCCGATGCGTTGCGTATCGCCGTTCGCGTCGCGCCGCTCGGCGCCATGCAGACCGGCAATCGGCAGATCGGGCATACCGAGAAAAGCGTCGATACTGTCGATGCCGCGCCCGGACACCACAGCGACCGCTCCATTGGTCAAGCGCCGCAGTTCGGCGAGTAGCTCGATGACGCGAGGTTGCACCTGAACGCCGTCCGGCGTGGGCGCGAGTTCGACGAGCGTGCCGTCGAAATCGAAGAAAAATGCGGTCTCGCCAGGAGACAGGAAAGCCGGAAGTGGTTGCATCGGGTATTTTGCCTTTCGGCCTTTCGCAGCCGGAAAAGTGTGCGCATCTTACCGCGCATCCATCAATTTTTCGAGAAAGAGAGCCGGGCCCCAAGCCGGATGGAGCAGCACGGCGGCAAGGTCGCGCCCGGTTCGCTGGCATTGCGTTCAAAACGGAAACGATCGGACTTCAACGGGCTTTCAGCCATGTGCGTCATATTGCCTCGCAAACGCTCTGCTCGTGGGCCATGAGCGACGCCTTCCGTCATTTTGCGATACAGTCGCAGCCAAACGGGACTTTGGCGTTACGACGATTTTCGTCCACTATCGCGAACCGCTCGCCGGCACAAGTTTGAGCGCGCGCACGCGAAAGCGTGCGCAATGCCCCGCTCTCCAATCGAGTCATTGATACCTGCTTTGTTCCCGAACATCTCACTGCAACGCTTGCAAGCGCACCCGGGGTCGCGGCCTCGCGAGAGCCGCGCGCGCCGGTTTCGCTCGACGATCACAGCCGGCGCGCTCATGGCCATGATCGCGCTTGCCGGCTGCACGAGTCGCGCGGAGCCGTGGCATCTGACGAACGTGACGGGACATTTGCCCGACCTCGACTTCATGCTGACAGGCGATGACGGGCGTCCGGTTAGCGGCGATTCGTTCAAGGGGCGCGCTTCGCTCGTCTATTTTGGCTACACGCATTGCCCGGACGTCTGTCCCGAAACCATGGGACGGCTGATGCAAGTGCTGGAAAAGCTCGGCCCCGACGCGCAGAAGGTGCGCATCCTGTTCATCACCGTCGATCCGGCGCGCGACACGCCGCAAGCTCTGCACGATTACGTCGGCGCGTTCGATTCCAAGCATGCCGAAGGACTGACGGGCAGCGACTGGCAGATCGAATCGCTCGCCAAGCGCTACAGGGTTGCGTATCAGATGGAAAAGCGCGACCCGAACGGCAATTACGAAGTCACTCATAGTTCCGCCGTCTACGTGTTCGACGCGCAAGGCCGCGCACGCCTGCTCGCCACCGACCACGACACTCCCGATGCGATCGCGCAGGACTTGCGCCGCATCGTCGATCAACGCTCCTGACTCACTCCATGACACAGATCCCAACGTCCAGAATGCGTACGCTCTCCGCCGTCGCCGGCGCCTTTGCCCTTTCGTTTGCTTTCGCGGCGACTGCCCACGCCGCCGGCGCGCAGCCGATCACCGCACAGAATGCCTGGGTCCGCTGGCTGCCGAACAACCTGCCGGCAGCGGGTTATGTGACGCTCGTGAATTCAGGCGACAAGCCCGTGGACCTCGTCGATATTTCGAGCACCGACTACGGCGACGCGATGCTGCATCAGACAGTCTCGAACGGTTCGTCGCAGAAAATGGTGATGGTCGACAAGCTGACGGTTCCCGCGCACGGGCAGGTTGCAATCGCACCGGGCGGCTATCACGTAATGCTCGAAGGCGCGAAGCACAAGATCGCGCCGGGCGACACGGTACATCTGATGCTGAAGTTTTCGGACGGCGCAACGCTCGACACACCGTTCGCGGTGAAGTCGCCCGCGCAGACGAAGTAAGCACGGCAATCCGCGGCAATGAACCTGCTCTACTGGCTCGATCCCTGGGAATTTTCACCGACGGTCGTCATCGCTCTGCTGTTGCCCGCAATCCTGTTCGTGCGCGGCGCGAGTAAGGCAAAGGTGTCGGTCGCGCGCCGGGTTTCCTTCTGGTTCGGGCTGGTGGCGTTATACGTCGCGTTGCACACGCGGCTCGACTATTTCTTCGAGCATGAGTTTTTCATGCACCGCGCGCAGCACCTCGTGCTGCATCATCTCGGGCCCTTCTTTATCGCGTTGTCTTATCCGGGCGCGGCATTGCGCGCGGGCATTCCGTTCCGCTGGCGGCAGCGCTTCGTGCGGCCCGCGCTCGCGCTGCCGTTCGTACGAAAGCTGCTCGACGTCGTCATGCATCCGGTCGTCGCGGTGACATTGTTCGTCGGCCTGATTTACTTCTGGCTGATGTCGCCGGTCCATTTTGTCGCGATGCTCGACTGGCGGCTTTATCGCGTAATGAACTGGAGCATGGTGGTCGACGGCCTGCTGTTCTGGTGGCTCGTGCTCGATCCGCGTCCCGCGCCGCCGGCGCGTCTGTCGCCGGGCAAGCGCGTGCTGGTGGTGATCGCCGCGATTCCGCCGCAGATCATCCTCGGCGCGTTCATCTTCTTTTCGCCGCGTGAGCTATATCCGATCTATTCGATCTGCGGACGCGCGTTCACCTGGCTGAGCCCGATGCGCGATCAACAGATCGGCGGCCTGCTTCTGTGGATTCCAGGTTCCATGATGAGCGTAATCGGCGCGCTCGTCGCGTTGCGTCACTGGATGCGCCTTTCCGCACGCGGACGCGTGCGCAGCGAACGACGTGCGATGCCGGCAAACCCCACGCAAGCCGATGTCGCGAACACGGCCTCATCGACTGTCGGCTCTCACCGCTGACGGCTCGCCGATATCCGCTAACGCCTCGCCGGCCTCGCGCTGATGCCCGGCAGTCACCCAGGCACGCCGATGCACGCTCAGACCGAACGCATCCACACGTGGGGAATGCCGTCCTCTTCGTGAATCTCGGACACTGGCGCAAACCCAAAAGCGCCGTAGAAGCCTTGCAGATGTGCCTGCGCGTGCAAGCGGATCGGCGTGCCAGGCCACTGCGTGCGGATATGCGCTATCGCGCGGTCGAGCATCGCATTGCCGAGACCGATGCCGCGGAATTCCGCGGTAGTCAGTACGCGGCCGATTCGAATATCGCCGTCGTCGGCGTCGGGTAGGAGCACGCGCAGATAGCCAGCGAGCGGCGGTCGCGCGGCGCCCGTGGTTGCATCGTCCGTTGCGCCGAACGCGAGCAGATGCCATGCGTCGAGATCGAGACCGTCGATATCGCCATACAGGCAGTTCTGCTCGATCACGAAGACAGCGCTGCGCGCGGCGAGCATCGCGTAGACCTCGGCGCTCGTGAGTTCATCGAACGCCTTCCAGCGCCATTCGAGTTGCGCGAGCCTCGCGGCAGCGGTGTGTTGCGGTTCGGTCATGACAGGTTTTTGGAATGAAGCGCGCCGTCACCGACGGCGGCGAATGCACAATGATGCCGCGCGTCGCGGCACCGGAATAGTCAACCGCTTAAGCGCCTCGCGCGGCGCGCACCTTCGACGCCTGCTTATGGCTGTACATCGCGGCGTCGGCTGCGGTGAGCAATTCGGCGATGGAACCGTGCCGTCCGGCGTCGTACTGGATCTGCCCAACGCTAAAGCGAATCCGATAGCCGCGCTGATCCTGCGCATTGCGCTCGTCGAGCAAGTGCGTAAGACGCTCCGTCAATTCGCGCGTGGCGGCTTCGTCCGCGTCGCTGAGCAACGCGACGAACTCGTCGCCGCCGAGCCGCCCGATCACGTCGCTTTCGCGCAGCGCGGTGCGCAGTATGTCGGCAAAAGTCTTAAGCGCACGATCGCCCTCGGCGTGACCGAACGTGTCGTTGATTTGCTTGAAATCGTTGAGGTCGAAAAACAGCAGCGACGCCGGCTTGTTCAGGCGCTTGCAGACATTGAGCGCATGCTGGGCGAGCGCGGAGAATCCACGCCGGTTGGACAGCAGCGTGAGGTCGTCCAGCGTGGCGAGCTGCACGGCCGCCAGTTCCTGTTCGGCCATGCGCGCGAGATCGCGCAGCAGTTCGCGCTCTTCATCGTCGAGTTCGCGTGGCTTGACGTCGATCAGACACAACGTGCCCAGCTTGCTGCCGTTGGGCACCGTCAGCGGACAGCCGGCATAGAAGCGGATATTGGGCGCTTCGGTTACGAGCGGATTGTCGTGGAAGCGGTCGTCGGCCAGCGTGTCGGGCACCGTGAGTATCTCGTCCGACACGATTGCATGCGCGCAAAACGAGACGTCGCGCGACGTCTCGCTCGCCGACAGGCCCACGCACGACTTGAACCATTGCCGGTCTGCATCCACGAGGCTTACCAGCGCGATCGGCACACCGAACAGACGCTTCGCGAGTCGCGTCAGGCGGTCGAAACGCTCTTCGGGCGAAGTATCGAGAATATTCAGCGCGCGTAACGTCTCCAGACGCGTGCTTTCATTGCCGGGAATGGGTGGCAGATGCATGGGGTGTCCTCTGAAACCATCGCGTGAAACAGCGAGTAGTGATCTGGTGATTCCTGAGTGATTTTTTGAGCGATTCGAGGCTTCTCGATCTGCGATTTTACGCGGGCGCACAAGTTCCCCATAGCGCCCTAGCTACTCGCCGGCAAACACCGGTTCGACGGATCGTGCGAGACGTTCGACGAGGTTGCCCGGTCCGCATAGATGAAGCGCGCCGACCACGACCAGAGTTCGTTCAGGCCGGGCGAGCAACTCGTTTATGCGCGCGGCCCACATGTGATTGCGCCCGTCCAGAATCGTGCGTCGAATATCGGGCAGATTGAACATGGGTGACTCGACGGCGATGCGGTGCACGGCTGACAGATCTCCGTCGAGCCACGCTTCATGCATGCGCTCGACCGTGCGCTGCGGCTCGCTGATGTCGGCCATGAGCAACTCGAGTGCCGCGGCGACTGCATCGAGCGGAATCGATTCGAGCGCGCCGGCGACCTCCTGCGCTGTCTCCAGGAACTCATAGGCTTTGCCCTCGCCTGTCGCCCAGCGCAGCATGCGCGGTTCGACGCCCTCGACGAGCTGCTGAAACAACGTGGGCGCAATGATCAGCGCGGCCCACGGACGCAAATCGGCGAGCGGCGTGAGCGGGCCGTCAGCGGGCCAGGCCGCTTGCAGACGAGTCCAGGTGTCGACGGAAAGGAAAGGCGCGAGGCTTTGCGCGCCACGCAGCGGATCGGCTTTGAGGAAAGGAAGAATGGTCGGCGCGTCGGATTCGAAGACGAGCGCCTCGGCCCAGTCATATGCTTGCTCGATCCACGGCGGCGTTCTGCGGCTCGACGCGGGAAAGAGATGCATGGAGCCAAGGAGGCGCACATTCGTGCCGGTGATGTGTAGGTACATGCACGCTGGGTGGCAAGGAACAAACGTGCATTGTGCGCCATATCGTCCGCGCGGCGCAGCACGTCCGCAGCACGTCGATATGCACGAGCCCGCACTGGATTGCGGACGCGGAAAAAAGAAAAGCCCCGACATGGCGGGGCTTTTCTGTACTTCAACTACTGGAGGCGCGAGCCGGAGTCGAACCGGCCTAAACGGCTTTGCAGGCCGCTGCATAACCGCTTTGCTATCGCGCCGCAAGCGGATTGGAATCTAGCTGCAGATTCGCTGATTTGTCTCGTGGACAACCATCAGTCCACCAAACAAAAAGGGAAGCGTTGCTTCCCCTGATGTATGGAGCGGGAGACGAGGCTCGAACTCGCGACCTCAACCTTGGCAAGGTTGCGCTCTACCAACTGAGCTACTCCCGCATTGCACTGCTTCGCAACGCCTTGCACTTCTGAACTACATTACTGACCAACGCGCTGCTTCAAAAATCTGGAGCGGGAGACGAGGCTCGAACTCGCGACCTCAACCTTGGCAAGGTTGCGCTCTACCAACTGAGCTACTCCCGCGTATTGCTGCTTTTGTGCTGCTTAAAAAGGCCTACTTCGCCTTTCTTCCTTCTACTGCAACCGACGTTTCGAACTGCGTGCATCGGAGAAACGAGATTATGGAGAAACGACCGAAACGTGTCAACCCCTTTTGCCAATCTCTTTAACTGAACAGATTTCACTCATGACGTTCCCGCGGATCGCGTTCAATGCGAGCGCGCACGGCGCTCAGGCAGCCCCGCTGCGCTCGCGAATTTGCGGCCATGCGAGCTTCATGTAATACAGCATGGACCAGATCGTCAGGAATGCCGCGAGATAGATTAGCCACAAGCCCCACGTTCGTGTGTCGATCGTCACGCCGCCGCCGAAGGACAACGGACCGTTGAACAGCAGCATCGGAATAGCCACCATCTGGCAAACGGTCTTGAATTTACCAAGCGAATTCACGGCCACGCTCTTCGACGCGCCGATCTGCGCCATCCACTCGCGCAGCGCCGAGATCGCGATCTCGCGTCCAACGATCACGAGAGCAATCGCGGAGTCGATTCGGGCGAGTTGCACGAGCACCAGCAAGGCGGCGGTCACCATCAGTTTGTCCGCGACCGGGTCGAGAAACGCGCCGAACGCCGACGTCTGATTCCATTTGCGGGCCAGGTAGCCGTCAAACCAGTCGGTCAGCGCAGCGAGCACGAAGATCGTTGCCGCCGCGAGATTACGGTGCGGGGGACTCATCATCATGTCGGGCAAATAAAACACGCCGACGACCAGCGGAATCAGAACAATCCGCAGCCAGGTCAGGAAAATCGGGAAATTGAACGGCATGGGCAGGCGCAGCGTCTGACGGGAGAGATGCAATTGTGCCGTGTCGCAGTGCGTGCCACAAGCAAAGCGGCGCCGGGAGCGACGCGCGCACCGCTTGCGCGACCGCCGCACCGCGATTCAGTGCAATTGCCGATAGATCTGCTCGGCGAGCGCCTGGGAAATTCCTTCGACGCTCGCAAGATCTTCGACGCTCGCCGCGACCACGCCGCGCAGTCCGCCGAAGCGCGCCAGCAGCCGCTGACGCCGTTTCGCCCCCACGCCTTCGAGTTCTTCGAGCCGCGACGTCTGACGCGTCTTGCCGCGTTTTGCGCGCATGCCGGTGATTGCAAAACGGTGCGCCTCGTCGCGGATCTGCGCGACCAGCATCAACGCCGCGCTTTCCTTGCCGAGTTCGAGTGGCGTGCGGCCGTCGGCGAAAATCAGGGTTTCGAGGCCGACCTTGCGCCCCTCGCCTTTCGCGACGCCGACCAGCATGCCCGTATCGAGCCCAAGCTCGGTGAACACCTGCCGCGCGATTTCCACCTGACCCTTGCCGCCGTCGATCAACACGATGGTCGGCAAGATACCTCCCGACGCGACCGGTTCAGCGGCCTCGGGCGTGAGCGACGGGTCTACCGCCGCATCGCTTTGCAGATCGACGGCCTCATCGGCGGCATTCGCGGCAGCCTGCGCGACCATTTTCTCGTAGCGGCGCGTGAGCACCTGGCGCATCGCCGCGTAGTCGTCGCCGGGCGTGATGCCAGTAATGTTGTAGCGGCGATATTCCGATGACTGCATCTTGTGATGGTGATACACGACGCACGACGCCTGCGTCGCCTCGCCCATGGTGTGGCTGATGTCGAAACATTCAATGCGCACGTGCGCGAGGTCGTCGCACTCCATGCCGAGCGTGTCGGTAAGCGCGCGGGTGCGTGCCTGTTGCGAGCCTTGCTCGGACAACAGTCGTGCGAGCGCGAGCCGCGCGTTCTGCTCGGCCATCGCGAGCCACGCGCGTCGTTGCCCTTGCGGCTGACGCAGCACGGTGACCTTGTGGCCGGCCTGCTCGATCAGCACGTCGACGAGTTCTCGCGTGGCAGGCGCGTGGCTGACCACCAGCACGGGCGGCACGCGATTGCCGAGATAATGCTGCGCGATGAACGCCTCGAGCACTTCCGATTCGATGCTGCCCGACGCGCTGTTCTTGCGCGGCTTCGCCGGTTCCGAACTGGAATCGGGGCTGGCATCTAGCGCGGCTGCGTCGCCCGCGTCACTTGCGTCGTCCGCGAGGTCGTCGTCATCTTCCGGCGGCATTTCCTGTGCGATTGCAAGCGCGTCCGCGGTGTCCGACGATAGTTTGTCGCCGCCTATATCGCCAAGCGCGTTTTCCGCAGAAACCGAACCTGCATCCGACGCGACGTCGACCAACACGTCGTCGTCGCCGTCCTCTTCGAGACCACCCTCTTCCGCCGTCAACGCACTTTCAACGTGCGCGGGGAAATACGCCTTGTCGCCGAGGTGCCGGCCGCCGCGCACCATCGCGAGATTCACGCAGACGCGCCCGCCCAGAGCGACCACCGCGAGAATATCGACATCGCTATCGCTACCGACTTCAATGGCCTGCTGATGCAGCACCGTCGACAGCGAACTCATCTGATTGCGCACGGCCGCAGCCTGCTCGAACTTCAACTCGCTCGCGAACGCATGCATCTTCTGCTCGAGTTCCTTCATCACTTCGCCCTGACGGCCGAGCAGAAAGCGCGACGCATTCGCGACGTCGCGCGCGTAATCCTCTTCGCCGATGTTGCCAACGCAAGGCGCCGTGCAACGGCCGATCTGATGCAGCAGGCACGGCCGCGTGCGATTGTTGAACACGGAGTCTTCGCACGTGCGCAACTGGAATACGCGCTGCAGGATCTGAATGCTCTCGCGCACCGCCCACGCGCTCGGAAACGGACCAAAATACTGGTTCTTGCGATCCACCGAGCCGCGGTAATAGGCCATGCGCGGAAACTTGTGGCCGGTCAGCTTCAGGTACGGATACGACTTGTCGTCCCGAAACAGAATGTTGTAACGCGGCGCGAGCGCCTTGATCAGATTGTTTTCCAGCAACAGCGCTTCTGCCTCGGAGCGCGTCACGGTCGTCTCGATGCGCGCAATGCGCGTCACCATCATCGCGATGCGCGGTGACAGCTGCGTCTTCGTGAAATAGCTCGAAACGCGCTTCTTGAGATCGCGCGCCTTGCCGACGTACAGCACCGCGCCGTGCGTGTCGTAATAGCGGTAGACGCCAGGCAGATGCGGCAATTGGGCGAGCACTTTTTTCGGCTCGAAAGCGATGTTTGCTTCGGGTTCGGTCATGCAGGATCGGCTGATGGAACTGTCTCGCGGGCGGTCGCCCCGTCTGGCCTCGTGTGGCCGCATCGGTTTCGCGCTCAAAGAAGTCCGGCGCGAGGAGATCGAACGGGTGCTTGTCGGGTAGCCCGACTTTCTTGCGAAAGCCGGGCCCCCCGAGAACCGTACGTGCGAGTTTCCCCGCATACGGCTCAAATCTACAAACAAAGTTCTGTCTATGACAGAACCGGCTTAGTTACAACCAGCTTACCAATGTGCACTTGCTGGTGGCAGTACGGGTGGAGCAGCACCCGGTTGGACAGGGCGTCGGTACCGCCATGCATCCGATATTCCAGATGATGGTCGTGCCAGCCCGTTTCGTCCGTCAGCGCACAGCCACAATGCGCGCATAGCCCGCCTTGTGACATGTACAGCGTCGCCCACTGCTTTCGGTAGCGCATTTGTTCCCACATGCGCCCCTGCCGCAAGGTTTCGCCATATTGCTCCCATGTCGGATCAAAAGGATTGAACTCGCCCTTGATCCTCGTGTGCCGTTTGATAGCCATACCGCTCAGCTGGTATAGCTCATTCAGCCCCCAACTACCGTCTTCACGTTCCGTACGAACCGCAAACACCCAGTGCCGAGCACCGATCGAGTGAAAGTACTTCTGCTTCACCCATACGGCGCTCTTTTGCGGGTGCCTCCGCTTCGACCACCGCCAGAGCTTCCGAAAAATCAGATGCTCCATGCGGCTGTACGTCTGCTTGGCCGAGACCGGACGGTGGTACTGCGCCCATCCGCGCAACATCGGGTTCAGCAGTTGGATCAGATCCCCCTGCTTTGCCGTTTTGTTGCTGCTGATTGTTTCCGCCACCTTGCGATAGAACGCTTGCGCGTTCTTCTTGCTTGGCTTGATGAGCAACTTTCCCGAGTACTTCCGGAAATTCCACCCAAGGAAATCGAAGCCGTCGTCGATATGGGTAATCCGCGTTTTTGCCTCCGACAGTTGCAGCCCCCGAACCGCAAGGAACGCTTCCACCCAAGGCCTGACCACGTGTTCCAGTATCTCTTTCGAGTCGCCGGTGATCACGAAGTCATCCGCGTATCGCACCACATTGACCTTCAACTTCTTGGCCTTCACGAGCCCGAATTTCGCACCAAGGTGCGCAACCAGTTCACGTTCCAGCCCGTTCAGCGTCACATTCGCCAGCGTCGGGGAGATGATCCCTCCCTGCGGCGTACCAGCCTCAGTCGCCTGTAGCTGACCCTTGTAAATCAGGCCAGCCTTCAACCACTTCCTTAGAATTTCCCTGTCCATGGGGACATGGTTTTCCAGCCAGTCGTGGTTGATATGGTCAAAGCAGCCTTTGATATCCGCTTCCAGTACCCATCGGGACGAATCCTTCCGGGACGTGCAAGCGCGTACCTGACCCATAGCATCAGCCGTCGAGCGATTTATCCTGAACCCATAAGAGTTTGGGTCGCTCGTCGATTCCGACACCGGCTCCAGAGCCAGCAGATACAGGGCCTGCATCGCCCTGTCCCGCATGGTCGGAATGCCCAGTGGGCGCTCCTTTCCATTGGCTTTGGGGATAAAGACTCTCCGTAATGGCAGGGGCTTGTATCCACGCCGCTTCAACCTGCCGACAGCAAGCCATCGGCTCTCAGGCGAATCCCACAGTTCGCGATCGACTCCAGCCGTTCGCACACCCTGGTTCTGCGTAACACGTCGTACCGCATACAGCTTCGCGGACAACGTGCGAGTCAGCATCCGTTGCAGGGCTTTCACCCTGCGCCAGTCACTTTCCCGCGTCGCCTTCGCAATTCGAATCTGCATCCCTCTCACGTTCCGTTCAACCCGACGCCAATCGACGGCGTGCCAGTTGTCCGGCGCGTGGGAAAGCGCAGACCCGGTCTTTCGACCAGATACTTTCATGCTGCTCTCCTACTTGGAAGAAGTCCCCAGGTAGAAGGCGCATCTCCCCCAAAGGGGCAGACACACCCCTCTGGGGAACAACAGACACCTCAACAGGAACGCATGCGTCCCTATCTCGGACAAACACCTCAGTACGAGCGCATGCACTCGCACCTAACCAAGTTACAGAGGGTAGTCAGCCGCCCTGCGACGGTAGACCAGACGGAAGTCTGCCCGCTTTCGCGTGGAGTAATGTCTAAACTCCTATCCGGGCCATTACAGCCCGACATTCGCTTTTTCCGTCCTCCCATACCTGCACAATCAACAGCGTCCCTTGCGGTTCGCCTGCCAGCCAAACGATGGCTGGCAACCATACAGGCTTACCACGTTCCCGGCATGTCACACGACTGACGTAGGTTCCGCCTATCCCCCGGTGGCTTGACAACGACGTAGCCCAAATTCTAAGTGGGCTAACCAGCCACGTACCTTTTTGGTTAGAGCCCGATGTTCAAGCAGCTTTGGCTCCTCACTGGTAACGAGGTTTATCAGCAGTTCACATACGTTAACCCTATCAGCCAGCCTAGCTCCTCGACCCCATTGCTGCTAGGAGTGTCCAGACCAATCCCTCGCGGGAATGGCCTGCCCGAAACATCCGGGGGCTACATTGTCAGAAGAGCTTCACACCCCACCGTTGTCAGTGACGCATGTCTTCCTAGGCTACTGCTGGTCGTACAGCAGGTTCACTATCCTCGCCGTGCAACTGACGAGGCCAAACAATGACACGCCGAGCTTTTCGCTCGTATCGGTTCGCGAATCCGTTGCCGATGACGGCGCAGGAATTGCATACATCACTCCGCCCAGTCGGCGGAGATGAAGCCGCTGACTGGGCGGGACCTGACGGTAATCAGGTCAATACAATGCGAGCTCTCGGAGAATGTGCTTCGCCGAGACTCGTATGGACGAGACCCGGCAAACATCTACCGGCTCTCGCTTCGCTACAAGAGATACCCCACTTCTGAGCAGTTGCGTCGAGGGACTCGCGCCCCTTCCCGATGCTCCGCGTGATATCTTCGCGACTGGTTAGGCTCATACAGACGCCTCCTTTGCCGCTAGTCGATGCCCCTTACGTTGGGGCTACCCGGACACGAGCGTGCGTGTCGCACTAGAATCGCCAGTTTAGAACATTCCGCGTCCGCCCGAGCCCGCCGATGCCCTCCACCGCGCCGCCATCCGACCCAGCCGCCGACGCAGCTGCCGACGCAGCTGCCGATCCAAGCGCCGCTGCGCCTCGCGAACCGTCCGCAGCGATCGCGAGCGACATTTTCTGCGCGGTGATCGACAATTTCGGCGATATCGGCGTGTGCTGGCGCCTCGCGCGTCAGCTCGCGAGCGAGCATGACTGGCAAGTGCGAGTCTTCGTCGACGATCTGCATGCGTTCCAGAAACTGTGTCCGTCGCTCGTGCTCGATCGTGCACGGCAGACCGTCGACGGGATCGTCGTCGAACACTGGCACGCGCCGACGCACGCCGGCGACACGCTCGAAGTGGCCGACGTGGTGATCGAGGCGTTCGCCTGCGAACTGCCGCCCATTTACGTGGCTGCGATGGCGCAGCGCAAGCGCCCGCCTGTTTGGATCAACCTCGAATATCTGAGCGCCGAGGACTGGGTCGCGGACTTCCACCTGCGACCGTCGCCGCATCCGCGCTATCCGCTCGTCAAGACGTTCTTCTTTCCCGGTCTCGGGCCGGGCACCGGCGGCGTGCTGAAGGAGCGGAGTCTGGATGCCGCACGCGCGGCGTTCGAGGCGTCGCCCGCGGCACGAGAAGCGTGGTGGCTGCGAGCCGTGGGACGCGCGCCGCCTGTCGGGGCGACTGTCGTCTCGCTATTCGCCTATGAGAATCCGGCAGTCGACAACCTGCTCGAGCAATGGCGCGATAGCGTCGAACCTGTGGTGCTGCTTGTGCCCGAGGGCCGCATCTCCGGCGCGGTCGCGCGCTTTTTCGGAATGCAGTCGTTCAGCGCTGGCGCCCATGCGGAGCGCGGCGGATTGAGCGCACATGGCCTCGCGTTCACCGAACAACCCGGCTACGACGCGCTGCTGTGGGCAAGCGACATCAATTTCGTGCGGGGCGAAGATTCGTTTGTGCGCGCGCAGTGGGCCGCCAGGCCCTTCGTCTGGCACATTTACCCGCAAGCGGACGACGCGCATCTGCCGAAGCTCGACGCCGCGCTTGAACACTACGGCCGCACGCTTCCCGTCGATGCCCGCGCCGCGCTCGCGCGCTTCTGGCACGCCTGGAATGGCGTCGGCGAGCCGGACTGGGCGGCGCTGCGCGACCACTACCCGGCGCTGCAGCGGCGCGCGGTCGGATGGGCCGGCGAACTCGCGCGAGTCGGCGACCTCGCCGGAAATCTGGCCTTGTTCACAAAAAGTCAGTTAAAATAAGCGGTTATCCAACGGCCGACGACGCAAGCGCGGCCCGATCGCAGCAAAAATCCTGGATTCAGTTGGCCTCGGTTGGCCTCAGTTGGCTTTTAGTCTCCGGCTTTTAGCCGGTTCCCCCGACATCGAAAGATGCAAATGCGATGCTTCACGCAAGCCGCATGTAATCGGTGGAGAAACGGCGGAGTAAAGCGCACTTCAGGAAATACGCTGCAGACCGGCGCCACTCGTGTACACGCCCGCATCGGGTAAAAAGCAGGTAACGGATTTGCGGGAATTGCGGAACGCGTCGCATCGGCTACGCCACTGGAACCCTCGCAGCAAGTCAACCGCGCTTCATGCACCGCTTCTCGCCGGGCCGTCTCATCGCGGCGCGGCGCAAAGCGCAGGAAACGTCGAAGCCGCTTGCGCCGTATGCCGTTGAGCACAAGTTGAAGCTACTTATTTCGTACAGGACAGTTTTATGAAGACCGCACAGGAACTCCGCACCGGCAACGTCGTGATGATCGGCGCAGACGCAATGGTCGTGCAAAAGGCCGAATACAACAAATCGGGCCGCAACTCCGCCGTCGTCAAGATGAAGTTCAAGAACCTGCTGACCGGCGCAGGCATGGAAAGCGTATACAAGGCAGACGACAAGTTCGACGTCGTCGTGCTCGAGCGCAAGGAAGTGACGTACTCGTACTTCGCCGACCCGATGTACGTGTTCATGGACGCCGACTACAACCAGTATGAAGTCGAAGCCGAAATGATGGGCGACGCGATGAACTACCTCGAAGACGGCATGACTTGCGAAGTCGTGTTCTACAACGAGAAAGCCATCTCCGTCGAACTGCCGACCACGCTGGTCCGCGAAATCATCTACACGGAACCGGCTGTCAAGGGTGACACGTCGTCGGGCAAGGTGCTGAAGAATGCCAAGCTGAACACCGGCTTTGAACTGCAAGTGCCGCTGTTCTGCAACATCGGCGACAAGATCGAAATCGACACGCGTACGCACGAGTATCGTAGCCGCGCATAACCGCCGGCAAGCTGCCCCGCCAGCGCGACGCAACGCGCGCTGGCAAAAATGAAAAGCGCCCAATTGGGCGCTTTTTCTTTTTTGTGCCGCCGAGTATCGTTGAGGAAAACTTTACCGGCAATTTTGTCCAAATTTCCGGTTGCAGCGTTCGATGTTGCCGTGTGGGCCAATGTAAGCCCTTGATATGCCAAGCCAAAGCGCGTTGGCATAGCTCATGCTAGAGACCCCATACCCAATACCTCTCGACTCCGGAGATGCGAGATGAATAACGACATCGCAGAAGGCAAGTGGAAGCAACTGGTCGGCAAGGCAAAGGCTGCATGGGGCGAACTGACCGACGACGAACTCACCAAGGCCGAAGGTCGCGCGGACCGTCTCGCGGGCCTGATTCAGGAACGCTATGGCAAAACGCGCGAGGACGCGGAGCGCGAAGTACGCCGCTTCTTCGACAGCAATCGGGATATCTGACAGCAAAAACAGCAGACGCGAAGTAAGCGTCGGCGCCCTTGCAGCGTTGCATAGTGACCGCGGGATGCCGGCGAATAGAACCAGGCGGGCCGCAGCGCTAACCAGCGCGCGGCGAATCGCCCGCTGAGATACAGAAAAGGACCAGAACTACGTGAGTCGACTCGCCGCCCGCTTCGCCCGGCGTCATGAATGCCGGGTATCGCGGTCATGCCGACCGGGAGGCCGCTTGCGCGCCGCCCGGCTGATGCTGACTTGCGTGGCGACGCATCCGACCGACAGTACCGGCCAGCCATCGTGCCCGCTTCGCCGCGCTGCGGTTCAGGCGCAGAAAAAGCGGCTATTTCATCCATTTATAAAGTTGCGCTCGCCATGCCACACGCTCTGATTGTTGAAGACGACCCCAATAGCCTGTCGGGCCTATCCGCGATTCTTGCCGCGGATGGTTTTTCCGTCGACACCGCGACGACCATTGCCGAGGCGCGCGCCGCGCTGACGCGCTTCATCCCCGACGTTGTTCTGGTCGACCTGAATCTCCCGGACGGCAGCGGGCTCGATCTGTTGCAGCATCTGCCCGCGCATCCGCCAGGCGGTGCACTGCCCGTGATCGTCATGACCGGCAATGCGACCGTGGAAAGCGCGATCGAAGGCTTGCGGCATGGCATCTGGGACTATCTGCTGAAGCCGGTCAACATTCCGCGCCTGCGCAGTCTGCTGGCGAGAATTCCGCGTCCGTATGAGTTGACTGAAGAAGTGCAGACGCTGCGCGCATCGTTGCGCCAGCTTGGGCGCTTCGGCTCGGTACTGGGTCGCAGCGCCGCGATGCAGCACGTGTACGACACGATCGAACATATCGCACCGACCGAAGCGGCCGTCCTGATTTCAGGCGAAGCCGGGACCGGCAAACAGGTGGCCGCCCAGACGATGCACGATATGAGCCGGCGCCGCAAAGGCCCGTTCGTCACGCTCGATTGCCGAAGCGCGGCCAGTTCGCAGTTGCGGTCGCTAGATAGCGTGCTGTTCGGCCACGAACGCGGCGCGTTTAGCGGCGCCGATCAGCGCGAGCCTGGCCTCTTCGAGCAGGCGAGCGGCGGGACGCTTTTCATCGACGAGATCGCGGAGTTGCCGCGCGCGCAGCAGGAAGCACTGCTGCGCGCGCTGGATTCGCAGACCTTCATGCGGGTCGGCGGCACGAGTCAGGTCGTGACCGATTTCCGGTTGATCGCGTCGACGCGCAAGCCGCCGCGCGCTGCGGTCGCAGACGGCAGCCTCCACGAGGACCTCGCGCTGCGTCTCGAAGCCGCAGCGGTGACGCTGCCGCCGTTGCGCGAGCGCGACGAAGATCCTGCGCTGATCGCGCAGGCGATTGTCGACGACCTGAATCACGACGCCGCCGCCCGCGGCGTATCCGACGTCGCCAAACAGATCGGGCCCAACTTCCTGCGCGAATGCCTGACATACGAATGGCCGGGCAACGTGCGCGAGTTGCAGGACCGCGTGCGGCGCGCGTACCACGCGTCGGGCGACGTGCTGGAGTCGTTGCGCGCCGACGAAGCGGGCTCTGTCAACGGTCGCGATCTGAATGGCAGCCGCGTTCAGGTCACGGTCGGCACTCCGCTCGCCGATGTGGAAGAAATGCTGATTCGCGCGACGCTCGACGCGGTAGGCGGCACACGCCATCGGGCGGCGTCGCTGCTGGGCATCAGCCCGAAGACGCTGTACAACAAACTGCAACGGATGCGGCTGAACTGACCCCCCGCTTCGCTTTGCAAGTCGAACCACTCGCAAAGCGGATCGGGGCGGCGCACATCACATGCACGCGCGCAGATGGCCAATGAACAACGGCGCCTCAAGCGAGGCGCCGTTGGTTTATCTACTGTCTTCGCGCGTCGCTCAGGCGAACACGCTGCGCAGCAAAGCCTGCGCTTGCAGATATCGCGGCTCCGCCACCAGCTTGCTCCACTTCAGCGCCTTGTCGCGCGGGCGCATGCGCTTAAGCCGCTGCTGCGATTCCTTCGATGGCGTAAAGCGCAATTCGTCCAGCACCTGTTCGGCCTTTTCCGGCTGATTGCAGATCAGCACCATGTCGCAACCGGCCTGCAGCGCGGCAGTCGCGCCTTCGGTGAGCGTGCCGCCCTGGCGCGCGGCTTCCATCGAGAGGTCGTCGCTAAAAATAGCGCCTTCGAAGCGCAGCTTGCCGCGCAGAATGTCCTGCAGCCAGATGCGTGAAAAACCCGCCGGCCTGGAGTCCACCTGCGGATAGACGACGTGCGCCGGAATGACCGAGCCGAGCGACAGCCCAAGCCAGTCATATGGCGCTACGTCGTCGCGCAGAATCTCGTCGAGCGAGCGTTCGTCGACGGGCATCGCGACGTGCGAATCCGCGTGCGCAAAACCATGCCCCGGAAAGTGTTTGCCACAGTTGCTCATGCCGGCGAGCGCAAGACCGTGGTTGAGGTTTTTCGCGAGCATCGCCACGACGCGCGGATCGCTATGAAACGCACGATCGCCGATTACCTGCGACTGGCCGTAGTTCAGGTCGAGCACCGGCGTAAAGCTCATGTCGATGCCGCAGGCGCGCAACTCCGAAGCGAGGATATAGCCAACTGCGGTCGTGACCTTGGTGGCATGCATAACGTCGCTGTCCCACAGCGCGCCGAGCTTGCCCATTGCGGGAAGCACGGTGAACCCGTCGGTTCGAAAGCGCTGCACACGTCCGCCTTCGTGATCGACTGCGATCAGCAAGTCCTCGCGAATCGCGCGAATCGAGTCGGTCAGCGCAATCAGCTGCGCCCGGCTCTCGTAGTGGCGCGCGAACAGAATCACGCCACCCGTCATCGGATGGGCGAGACGGCGCTTGTCGTCGTCGTTCAGCGTCTTGCCGACGACGTCGAGCATCACCGGTCCGGGATTGGTTTTCATTGATTTTCGCTTGAAGATTGCGTGAAGCAAGGAGATACGCGACCGCACGGGCCGCGTTCACAATTATTTCTGGTTAGCCGCAGCTCAAGAGTCGGAGCCGTTCGCCTCTTGCGCTTGCGCACTTTCGGCAATCACGAACGACACGGCGTAATCGCGCTCGTCGGTGATCGTGACGCGCGCCGTGATGCCGCGCGCCTCGAGCCATTCGGCTAACTCCCCGGACGCGACCACCATCGGTTCGCCGCTCGGCTTATTGAGCGTTTGCAACGCGCGCCATGTCATGGGCCAGTGCATGCCGAGACCGATTGCCTTCGAAAACGCCTCCTTCGCCGAGAATCTCGTGGCGAGGAATGCGAGCCCGCGCGCGGCAGAACGGGCGTTGCGCGCGTGGTAGACACGCAGTTCGTCCGGGCCGAGTACCTTCTCGGCAAAGCGGCCGTTGGTGCGGGTCATGACCGCGGCCACGCGACTCACCTGAACGATGTCTGTACCAATACCGTAGATCGCCATAGGGGGCCGGCCCTTACGCGTTACGCACGTGCGCCGAGACGGGCGGCGACCATGATCGCCTTCATCTCGCGCACCGCGTTGTCCCAGCCCGCGAAAATCGCATGGGCGACGATCGCGTGACCGATATTCAGCTCGACGATGCCGTCGATCGCCGCGATCTGCTGGACGTTCGTGTAGTGCAGGCCGTGGCCCGCGTTCACCTTGATACCGAGCGTCGCGCCGAATTCGACCGCGCGAACCACGCGCTCGAATTCGCGTTGTTGTTCGGCTGGATCGTGCGCCTCGGCATAACGTCCGGTGTGCAGTTCGATTACCGGTGCGCCGGCTTCGTGCGCTGCGCGGATCTGCGTCTCGTCCGGATCGATGAAGAGCGACACGCGTGAGTTCGCGTCGGCCAGTTGCCTGCACGCAGCGCGCACGGCCTCGAACTGACCGGCGACGTCCAGACCGCCTTCTGTCGTCAATTCCTGGCGCTTTTCCGGCACGAGGCAAACGTCATGCGGTTTGACTTCGCAGGCGATGTCGAGCATCTCCTGCGTGACCGCGCATTCGAGGTTCATCCGCGTCTTGAGCAGCGGGCGCAGCGCGCGCACATCGGCGTCCACGATATGGCGGCGATCTTCGCGCAGATGCAGCGTGATGACGTCGGCGCCGGCTTCCTCGGCCATCAGCGCGGCGCGGATCGGGTCGGGGTACGAAGTGCCGCGCGCGTTGCGCAGCGTGGCGACGTGATCGATGTTCACGCCGAGATCAATCACATTCGGCGACGTTAGAAAGAAGCTCATAAGTTCTGCAAGTCGATCAGGATCTGGCGCGTCGCGAGCGGCGTGCCGCCAAGATAAGTGTTGAGCAGAAAGCGCATCAGCGTTTTGCTTTGCGCCACCGTCTGCGCCCGATGGTAATCGTCCTTTTCCATATCGAGCAAGGTTTGACCTGCAATCACCGGCCACTGCGACGGCAGATCGTCGGATGCTTCGCGCACGCCGCGCTCCGGATCGAACACATAGCGGCTGCCGGCTTCCACCGCTTTGCGCGCGACGGTGCGATCGAGCGCCATCGCGTAACCTGTTTCGCGCAGCAACACGCGCTCGAACGAACGCAGCACCTGGACCGGTGGCTCGTCGTGCGCGAGACGCGTCATGGTGACGACATAGTGATGGAACAGTTGCGGATGCGGATCTTCGCGCGCGCAGAACTTCACGAGGAGTTCATTCACGTAGAAGCCGCACAGCAGCGCGTCGCCTGTCAAAGGCAGCATGCCGCCCACCCACTCGGCGCCGGTCAGTGTACGTACCTCGCCTCTGCCGGACCACGACAGCGCGAGTGGCTGGAACGTCTGCAGCACGCCGCGCAACGCGGAGTGCGGACGCTTCGCGCCCTTGGCGACGAGCGCGAGGCGACCGTGATCGCGCGACAACACGTCGATGATCAGACTCGTCTCACGATACGGATAACTGTGCAGAACGAAGGCGGGCTGCTCGGCGATCCGGTATTCGGAAGCCGATGCGGAACCGCGTGAGGACCGGCGAGCCGGCGCCTTGCGAGGCGCGTCATCGGGGCCGGTGTCGGAGGTGCTTTTAGTGGAAGATTTGCGGCTGGAGCGAGCCGGTTTTGACGGCTCGCGTGACGGCGCAGCCGGCTCCGAGTCGTCCGGATCCGTGTCGGAATTCAGCGTGACCCACGCGTCATTCGTACCCATACGCACGAAGTCCTGCTTCGTTGTCGGCCCAACCGCTCTTCACCTTGATGAAGGTTTCCAGATAGATGGGTCCGTCGAACAGCTTCTCCATGTCGAGGCGCGCCTCGGTGCTGATCTGCTTCAGCTTTGCACCCTTCTGGCCGATGATCATGGCCTTGTGCGTGTCGCGCTCGACGAGGATCGTCGCGAAGATGCGGCGCAGGCGTCCTTCGGTTTCAAACTTGTCGATTAGCACGGTGCTCGTGTACGGCAGTTCGTCGCCGGTCCAACGGAAAACTTTCTCGCGCAGAATCTCGGCCGCGAGAAAGCGCTCGCTGCGATCAGTGAGATCGTCTTCGCCGTAAATCGGTGCGCCTTCCGGCAGATACGGCTTGACGGTGGCCATCAGGCGCTTGATGTCGTCCGGGTTCTTGGCCGACAGCGGCACGATCTCGCTGAACTGGCGCAGCGCGCTCACCTGCTGCATGAACGGAAACAGCGAGTCTTTATCCGACACACGGTCGAGCTTATTTGCAATCAGCAGCGTGGGTACGGAAGGCGGAATCAGGTCGAGCACTTTCTGATCGTCCGGGCCGAAACGGCCGGCTTCGATCACGAACAGGATCGCATCGACGGAAGTCAGCGTAGAAGTCACCGCGCGGTTCAGCGAACGGTTCAGCGCGCCGCTGTGCTTGGTCTGAAAACCGGGCGTGTCGACGAAAATGTACTGGACGTCTTCGAGCGTATGGATGCCGGTGATGCGATGGCGCGTAGTCTGCGCCTTGCGCGACGTAATGCTGACTTTCTGGCCGACCAGCGCGTTCATCAGCGTGGATTTGCCAACGTTAGGGCGACCGACGATCGCGACCATGCCGCAGCGGAAACCAGTGGGAGTGGGAGCGTTCATATTGGGCTACGGCAGTTTCGGATCGACGCGCTCGGGTGGCGCACCGGGGCAATCAATGGCCCGCGTCGGCGACGCGCGTTTGTACCGCGTCGGCTACGCCGGGTTCGTTTTCGGTGGGGGCCCCAGCGTTCGTCACGGGCGATACGGCGTCGGACGCCGGCTCGCGACCGCGGGGCGGTTTGTCTACGTTGCGGACGGCGGACTCTGCCTTTGGGTCGGTGGGCTTCGGGTCGACCGGCTTCAGGTCTGCGGACGAGGCGCTGGCGGTTTTCGGGTCGGCGGTTTTTGACTCTGCTGGCTTGGCCTCGGCCGACTTCGCGTCCAGTTTGTCCGCCGGCTTGTCCCCTGCTGATCTTTCCGCCGATTTTTCGCCAGACTGCGCTACGGCTCGGTCCGATTTCTCGAACTTTTCCGCCCTGTCGGCTTTCTCCAGTCGCTCGCCCTTGTCGCCACGTTCGACTCTTTCAGGGGCGCTGTACTCGACGTGCGCCGCGCGAATCACCGCCAGCGGCGCAGCCGCAACCGCAGTCGCCAACGCGCTGCGCTCCGCTGCGGGCTCTGTTCCGGACGTTACCCGCGGTTCTCCTCTCGCCGCGCCACGCTCGCTCTTACGATCCGGGCTGCGCAGGTCGAGCGCGGTCTGAACGCCAGTCACGCCGGGAACGATCTCAAGCTCGACGTTTTTCGCGGCCCGGGCGCCTTTTGAGCGCTTCGACTTGCCGACGACGGCAGGCGCGGCGGCGAGGACCTCGTCGAGCGCTTTTTTGGCCGCGGCCTGCTCAGCCGCGCGCCGACTGGCGCCCGAGCCAGAAACCTTCACGTCCAGCTTCGGCACCGTACATTCAACCTCGAATTGCTGATTGTGCGCCGCACCATGCGTAGCCACGACGGTGTACGTGGGCAACGCGATCTTGTGACCTTGCAGATATTCCTGCAAAAGCGTTTTCGCATCTTTGCCGAGCGTACGCGGGTCGATGTGATCGAGGATCGGCACGTAGAGCCGCTTAATGACCGTCTGGGCGGCTTCGAAACCGCCGTCGAGGAACACTGCACCCAGCACCGCTTCGAGCGTGTCAGCAAGGATTGACGGCCTACGGAAGCCGCCACTGCGCAGTTCGCCCTCCCCGAGCCGAAGTCCTTCGGAGATATTCAGGGCCTGAGCGATTTCGTAAAGCGATTGCTGTTTGACCAGATTAGCGCGAACGCGAGACAGGTCGCCTTCGTCCAGCTTCCCGAAACGTTGGAACAAAAGCGCAGCCACCGCGCAATTCAGAACGGAATCGCCTAGAAATTCGAGCCGTTCGTTGTGCGTGGAACTGTGACTGCGGTGTGTTAAAGCCTGGCGCAGCAATTCCGCATTGCGAAATTCGTAGCGCAGACGGCTTTCCAACGGAGATGAGGGCATGGGCAGAGTATAACGCGGGCGCCGGGCCGGGCGAAAACGCGGCCGGCCCGACGGGAAAAGCGTGTGAAGCGACGTTAGAGGACTTTATGTAGCGATAACGCGCGGGCGCCCGCAGGGTCGTTCACGTGATCGCTGATCTTTGCTAAGCGATCACGTTCGCAGCACGTCATGCAGTCGGCGAAAAACTTACTGGAACAAGCCGATGCGCTTGAGATTGCTGAAGTTCATCCAGATGAAAAACGCGCGGCCGACAATATTCTTGTCCGGCGCAAAACCCCAATAACGGCTGTCGGCGCTGTTGTCGCGGTTATCGCCCATCATGAAGTAATTGCCCGGCGGCACTTTGCAAATCACGCCGCGCGCGTTGTATGTGCAGTTGTCGCGATACGGATAATCTTCTGCGCCGACGATAAACGGCGGCACCGCAGGATTGTTCAAAATTGCGTTCTTGCGGCCGTCGAGGTTTTCCTCGAACTGTTTCGCGTAGCCAAGACGCTCCTCGTCGAGATAATCGGGCAGCGGCGTTTCAGGCACCGGCTTGCCGTTGATCGTGAGCTGCTTGTCCTGATACGCAACCGTGTCGCCCGGCAAGCCGATCACGCGCTTGATATAGTCGACCGACTCGTCTTTCGGGTAGCGGAACACCACGACGTCGCCGCGCTGAAGCGGCCGGCCCTCTGTGATTTTCGTATTGACGATCGGCAGCCGGATACCGTAATCGAATTTGTTGACTAGGATGAAGTCGCCGACCAGCAGCGTTGGCACCATTGAGCCAGACGGAATCTTGAAAGGCTCGACAACAAACGAGCGCACCACGAAAACCACCAGAATCACCGGGAAAAAGCTCGCGGAATATTCGAGCCACCACGGTTGGCGCAGCTTGTCGTCACGCAGACGCGCGCGCGTCTGCGCGGCGTTTTCGTCGGCGAAACGCTCACCGATACGTGCCTGCTGACGGTCGAACTCAGCGACCGCGGCTTCCGCCGCGCGCCGCCTTTGCGGCATGAACACCAGTTTGTCTGCGACCCATGCGACGCCCGTCAAAACGACGAGCACAAAAAGAATCAGCGCAAAATTCATAGGGTTCCGTTGTTCGTCTTATTTGTCTTCGACACGCAGGATGGCGAGGAAAGCCTCTTGCGGAATCTCGACGGACCCCACTTGCTTCATTCGCTTCTTGCCTGCCTTCTGCTTTTCCAGCAGCTTTTTCTTACGTGAGATATCGCCGCCGTAGCATTTTGCCAGCACGTTCTTACGCAATGCTTTAATGTTTTCGCGCGCGATGATGTTCGAGCCAATCGTGGCCTGAATCGCAACGTCGTACATCTGGCGCGGAATCAGTTCGCGCATTTTCGCCGCGACTTCGCGGCCGCGGTACTGGCTCTGCGAACGGTGCACGATGACCGACAGCGCGTCCACCTTGTCGCCGTTGATCAGCATGTCGACCTTTACCACGTCGGACGCACGATATTCCTTGAATTCGTAATCCATCGACGCGTAACCACGCGAGATCGATTTCAGCCGGTCGAAGAAATCGAGCACGACCTCGCCCATCGGGATCTCGTAGGTCAACTGCACCTGACGGCCGTGATACTGCATGTTGATCTGGTTGCCGCGCTTTTGCGTACACAGCGTGATCACCGAACCGACGTAATCCTGCGGCATGTACAGGTTCACGGTGACGATCGGCTCGCGCACTTCTTCGATCTTCGAGGGCTCCGGCATCTTGGCCGGATTTTCGACCATGATGGTCGTGCCGTCGCGTTGCAGGACTTCGTACACGACGGTCGGCGCCGTGGTGATCAGGTCCATGTCGAACTCGCGTTCGAGACGTTCCTGTACGATCTCCATGTGCAGCAGACCCAGGAAGCCGCAACGGAAACCGAAACCGAGCGCCTGCGAAACTTCGGGCTCGTACTGCAGCGATGCGTCGTTCAGCTTCAGCTTTTCAAGCGAGTCGCGCAGCGCGTCGTACTGGTTCGCTTCGACCGGATAGAGGCCGGCGAACACCTGTGGCTTCACTTCCTTGAAGCCCGGCAACGGCTCGGCAGCAGGCGCGTTCACCAGCGTGACGGTGTCACCCACCTTCGCCGCGGCCAATTCCTTGATGCCGGCGATGATGAAACCCACCTGCCCCGCCGACAACGATTCGAGGTTCTTGGACTTCGGCGTGAATACGCCGATGTGTTCGACCGGATACTGCGCGCCGGTCGCCATCATGCGGATTTTGTCCTTTGGACGCAGTGTGCCGTTGACGATACGCACGAGCATCACGACGCCGACGTAGTTGTCGAACCACGAGTCGATGATCAGCGCCTGCAACGGCGCTTCCGGATCGCCCTTCGGCGGCGGCACTTTGGCGATCAACGCTTCGAGCACGTCTTCCACGCCCTGGCCCGTCTTGGCGCTGCAATGCGTGGCGTCGGTTGCGTCAATACCGATTACGTCTTCAATCTCCGCGATTGCGTTCTCGGGATTCGCGGCCGGCAGATCGATCTTGTTGAGCACCGGAATGACGTCGACGCCGAGTTCGATTGCCGTGTAGCAGTTGGCGACTGTTTGCGCCTCCACGCCCTGGCTTGCGTCGACAACCAGCAGCGCGCCTTCGCACGCGGACAACGAGCGGCTGACTTCGTACGAGAAGTCGACGTGCCCCGGCGTGTCGATCATGTTCAGGTTGTAGACCTTGCCGTCGCGGGCGCGATAGGTCAGGGCCGCAGTCTGTGCCTTGATAGTGATGCCGCGCTCGCGCTCGAGGTCCATCGAGTCGAGCACCTGAGCTTCCATCTCGCGGTCGGACAAACCGCCGCAAATCTGGATGATGCGATCGGCAAGCGTCGACTTGCCATGGTCGATGTGCGCAATGATCGAGAAGTTACGAATATGATCCATTCAGTGCCGATCAAGCAAAAAAGGCGCGCTCGGACAATAGCGGAGCACGCCTTGTAAGTAGGTGAAAAACTTATCTATTTTAGCCGAAAAGGCCGGTGCCCGGCGGATCTTGCAGGGCCTGGATGCAGAGACCTTCGACGAAAGACCGGCTCAGGAGGCCGCAGCGGTGCGGGCAGCCAACGCTTCACGCACCCGCGATTCGTCGAGACGGTAGTGACAAAGCTCGATTCCGTCGCACAACAGAACGGGTACCAGCTCGTTGTATCGGGCTTCGAGCGAGGGATCGCTGTCGACGTCGATGACTTCTACTTGCGCGCCGAACTCGGCCAGCAAGGGCTCGAGCGCGGCGCGCATGTCGTCGCACAAGTGGCACCACGCGCGCGAATAAAGCGTGAGCGGCGCCACCGTTGTCATTTCTGAGCGCTGCGCGGGCGAATCGGCACGAACTGGGTGTTCTCGCCGCGACGCACCAGCAGTGCGACCATCTTCTGCGAGTCCAGATGCGAGGTCAGTTCGTCGAACTGCTTCGCGCTCGTGATATCCGTGTCGCCCACACGCAGGATGATGTCGCCCTTTTGCAGGCCGACGCGTGCCGCCTGACCGTCCGCGGCGTCAATCTGCACACCGTTGCGCAGTTTCAGCGCCTTCAGCTGATCGGACGGGATGTCGCTGACGGCCAGGCCGAGCGCATTCGTGGCCCGCTGCTTCGGCGCCTGCGGCTTGCGCTGATCGGCCTTTGCGGTCTTGTCCGGCTGCATCTCTGCGATCGTGACCGGCAACTCGCGCGTTTGGCCCTTGCGCCAGACCGTAATGGTCGCCTTCGTGCCCGGCTTGGTATCGCCGACCATGCGCGGCAAGTCAGTAGCCGTATCGACCGAATGACCGTTGAACTTCAGGATGATGTCGCCTGGCTGCACGCCTGCCTTGTCCGCCGGACCGCCCGGCTCGACGCTGCTGACAAGCGCGCCCTGCGACTTCGGCAGACCGAGCGAATCAGCGACGTCTTTGGTCACTTCGCCGATCGCCACCGCGATCCGGCCGCGCACCACCTTGCCGGACGCTTTCAACTGGTCGGCCACGCGCATCGCTTCGTCGATCGGAATCGCGAACGAAATGCCCATAAAGCCGCCGGTACGGCTGTAGATCTGCGAGTTAATGCCGATCACTTCGCCCTGCATGTTGATGAGCGGTCCGCCCGAATTGCCCGGATTGACGGCCACGTCGGTCTGGATGAACGGCAGATAGTCGCCCGTGTCACGCCCTTTCGCGCTGACAATGCCGGCCGTCACCGTGTTTTCGAGCCCGAACGGCGAGCCGATTGCGACCACCCACTCGCCCACGCGAACCTTGTTCGAGTCGCCGATGGTGATGGTCGGCAGATTCGCCGCGCTGATCTTCACGACCGCGACGTCGGTGCGATCGTCCACGCCGATCAGTTTCGCCTTGAATTCGCGCTTGTCGGTGAGCGTGACGTAAATGGTGTCCGCGTCGTCGATCACGTGCGCGTTGGTCATCACGTAGCCGTCCGCCGACAGGATGAAGCCCGAGCCGACGCCGCTGTTCTGTTCAGGATCGTTGCTGTCCGGCGTGTCCTGGCTGCCACCACTACCGCCGCTGCCGCCATGGCCGCCATTGTCCCCGCCGCGCGGCGCGCCGGGAGATTGCGGCGACTGCGGCATCGGAATGCCGAAAAAGCGCCGGAAGAACTCCGACATGTCGCCGTCGTCCATGCCGGGCGGCAAGCCGCCGCGTGCACCGCTGTTCGTCACGCGCGTGGTCGTGCGAATGTTGACGACCGCCGGACCGACTTTGTCGACGAGGTCGGTGAAGTCGGGCAGATTGGCTGCAGAGGCCGCTGACGCCGTATGCGGTGCGAACGGCAAACATGCCGCCACCACCGCGGCCGCGAGGAATTTGCGCACCGAGAAAGTCGTCATATCGTAGGAAGCCGAGGGATTCAGGATTCGGAGGATTACTTCGGAGCCTTGTATTCTATGGCAGACGCGAATTGCTGCAACGTGGTCTGGGGCACTTCTCCGAGCAGGGTAATCCAGAAGTCGCCGCGGCGCTTGACTAGTACGTGCGTAGCACCGGTACTGCCCGCGCCTTCCTTGCGCGTGTTGTTTTCAACCGGCTCGATGAACACCGAGATCGCGGCGAGACCGTCGGAGAACACGGCCTGATCCACAGGAATGGTGGGCTGGCCTGCTTCGCGCGCCGCCATTGGGCGGCGCAGTTCACGGATCTTGCGAAAGCCCGGCACCGTCACGCCGAACTGCCAGCCCTGCGCGGCCATATCGACCGGTTCGATAGGCGGATGCACCACCGTCCAGCCCGCGGTATTGCGAATACCGTTGACAATGCCCGCCTTGTCGACGGGCACGCCGATGCGAATCTGCGAGAACGACAGTTGTTCGAGCACCTGACCGCTTGGATCGAGCGTTTGTGCGCGCAGCAGCAGGCCGGTTTTCTTGTCGGCCCACAGTTTGTAAGCGAATCGGTAGGCGTCTTTCGGATCGAGCTCGATGACCTGACTTTCGATGCCTGCAACGCGGTCGTCGCCGAGCAGTTTCGGCTCGTACACCGACAGGACCTGCTCGCCGCTTATGGCAAGCAGCGCGGGGAAGGAGTCTTTGTTCTGGCGCTTTTCGACAACGCACAAATGCCGTTCCGGCACGAACGTATACAACTCCTCGTTGTGACGAAGCATCTTGCGTGGCTTGCCGTCGAGGCTTTCCAGCTGTTCGAATTCGCCGTCTGCCTTCGTCGCATAGTGCGCGATCCGCGACGTCTGGACGAAATTGCCCCGCTGATAGACAAACGCGCCTTCGTAGTTCTGTTGCTGCGCAGCCTGATGGATGCGATCCAGCAGATCGGCAGCGGTGCGGCGGGCGACGAGCGGGTCGTCGGTTTGTGCAAAAACCCGCGGTGTAGCGGACAACAACACGGCTGCGCAGAACAGAAATGCCGGCAGCCGCCCCCAGATAGTCGTTATATTCAACCGCGGAGTCTGCATCAAACTATTGGCCTTGCGTGGAGACTGCAGCAGCGCGGATCAGCGGCATTGAGCCCGGCATGACGGGTTGCTGCGCGAACTGCTGATGAGCTTCGAGATACTGGTCGAGACCGGCGTCGCGAATGATATTCGCGTCTTGCGCCACCGGCACGGACGCCATGGCAACCTTTTGCACTGCGTCGCCGTGCGAGGAAACCGAAGCGACCTGCGTCGAGCCCGGCCCGCCGGGTACGCCCTGCAGCTGCGGCACGACGATCCACGTAAGCGTGGCGGCCGCGGCGGCCACCGCGAAGGCCGGCACCACGCGGCGACGCAGCGCCAGCAGACGGCGCGTAACCGGTATCGCCGCCGGCGCGAGTAAATGCGGCTCGCTTTCCAGCCGGGCGGCGAATCCGCTGAGGAATGCGCTGGTCGCCGCGGAACCGACCGCGAGATCGTCGGAACGCAATGCGTCGCCGATCAGGTGATAGCTGGACCACGCGGCGCGATCTTCGCCGTCCAGCTCGGACAGAAACTTGTCCAGATTCAGATGCTCTTCGCCGAACAGCTCACCGTCGACAAAAGCGGACAGACGCTCGCCGCGCGAGCTGGCTTGCGATTGCATCGAGACCGACCCCATGATGCTCCCCATCTTACAAAGACCCCGTAGTGACACCACTAATCCAGATATTGCACCCGCGCCCCATTCGGCGCGCTAGTGACTTACCAGCGCTTGCCTTCAGGTGTGTCAAGCAACGGACGCAATTTTGCCGCAATGGCTTCGCGAGCGCGGAAAATTCGCGATCTGACGGTGCCGATTGGGCAGCCCATCATCTCAGCGATTTCCTCGTAGCTCAAACCTTCAATTTCACGAAGAGTAATGGCGGTACGCAGCTCTTCCGGTAAAACCGCCATCGCAGCATTGACCGTCTCAGCGATCTGCTTGCTCATCAACATCGACTCAGGCGTGTTGATATCCCTTAGTTGGTCGGCGTCCGAGAAAGTTTCAGCTTCTTCAGCATCTGCTTCGGTCGAAGTCGGCGCGCGCCGGCCTTGGGTCGCAAGGTAGTTCTTTGCCGTGTTGACCGCAATCCGGTACAACCACGTATAAAAAGCCGATTCCCCGCGAAATTGCGGCAACGCCCGATACGCCTTGATAAAAGCGTCTTGCGCAACGTCTTCTACTTCGGCGGGGTCGCGCACGAGGCGTGAGATTAGCCGGAGAATTTTGCGGTGGTATTTGGAGACCAGAAGCTCGAAGGCGGCCTTGTCGCCCTTCTGGACGCGCTCGACCAGCACCTGATCAATTTCTTTTTCGCTCACCTGATAAATCCGTTAACTTTGGGGCGCATGACGGGGGCACCATTGTAGCGTTCCCGTCGACGAGGCACGTTACGGAGGTCATGACGCGCGGGTAACAGCGGTTACTTTCGTTACAGTCACGCGCCGGCGCGGCGCCGCCCGCGCACCGCGAGTTCGCGGAAAACGGCCGTCGGCACAGTGTCGGCGGGAACAAGAAGCGTTTGACGGCGACCTTCGTCTGGCGTCACTTCGAGCACCAGCAAACGGTCGCTCCAGTGCGCACAGCCGGCGATCCGACCGTATACGAGCAGATTTCCGGCCCGGCCCCAGACAGAAATGCCCTCGCGTCCCATTCTGAGCGCCGCTGGCTGCGCCCGGTCGTGCCTGACCGCGCAAAGCGCAAGGAGCGCAAACACCGCAAGCGTCAACGGAACCGCCTGCCATGCGGTGAGCCACGACGCCATGCAGCTATAAACCGCACACGACGCCGTCACCACGAAAGCAGCCAACGCAACGCGCATCGCGAAGGAACGCCGCAGCACGATTTGCTGCGACGTTCCTCCGAAGATGGCCGTATCACGGAAAAGCGCCGGCAAAGCCGGCGCCGTTGGCTGGCGCGTCACCCGTTGCGAGAGATCAGGCGCGCTTGAAGACGAGCGTACCGTTCGTGCCGCCGAACCCGAACGAGTTCTTCAGCGCGACGTCGATCTTCATCTCCCGTGCAGTGTTGGCACAGTAGTCCAGATCGCACTCGGGGTCCTGGTTGAAGATGTTGATCGTGGGCGGAGACACCTGATGGTGAACAGCCAGCACGGTAAACACCGACTCAAGACCGCCGGCGCCGCCGAGCAGGTGACCCGTCATCGACTTGGTCGAATTCACGACGATGTCTTTGGCATGGTCGCCGAACGCCCGCTTGATACCGGTTGTCTCAGCCAGATCGCCGAGCGGCGTGGACGTGCCGTGCGCGTTCAGGTAGTTGACCTGATCGGCATTGATGCCGGCGTTCTTCATGGCCGCAAGCATGCAGCGGCGCGCGCCGTCACCGTCTTCGAGCGGTGCGGTCATGTGATAGGCGTCGCCGCTCATCCCATAGCCGCCGACTTCGGCGTAAATCTTCGCGCCGCGAGCCTTCGCGTGTTCGTACTCTTCGAGCACCATCACGCCGGCGCCTTCGCCGAGCACGAAACCGTCGCGATCCTTGTCCCACGGACGGCTTGCCGTCGCCGGATCGTCATTGCGTTGCGACAGCGCGCGGGCCGCCGCAAAGCCGCCGATACCGAGCGGCGACACGGTCGATTCCGCACCACCCGCAATCATTACGTCTGCATCGCCGTATTCGATCAGGCGCGAAGCCTCGCCGATACAGTGCAAACCCGTTGTACACGCGGTGACGATGGCGAGATTCGGACCCTTGATGCCGAACTTGATCGACAGGTGCCCGGAGATCATGTTGATGATCGACGCCGGCACGAAGAACGGCGAAATGCGGCGCGGGCCGCGATTGAGCAGTTCGGTTTGCGTGACTTCGATCATCGGCAGACCGCCGATGCCCGAGCCGACCACGACGCCGATACGCTCCGAATTCTCGTCGGTGACTTCCAGGCCGCTGTCCTGCATCGCCTGGATGCCAGCAGCCACGCCGTAATGGATGAACGTATCCATGTGGCGCGCTTCCTTACCGGGGATGTAGTCCTCGATATTGAAGCCTTTCACCTCGCCGGCGAAACGAGTCGAGAAGTTCGACGCATCGAACTTCGTGATATTGGCAATACCCGACTTGCCGGCGACCAGATTGGCCCAGCCGTCGGCAACATTATTGCCAACAGGCGAAATCAGCCCCAGGCCTGTAACAACAACACGACGGCGGCTCACGGTAACCCCTTTTTCATAGATGACAAAAACAAAAGCCACAGCGGCCACAGGAACCTGACCTGTGTACCCTGTGGCTGTTAAGTCGGCAATCGCGCTGAAGAATGCGCTGTCAACATCGCTGGCTCCTGCACGGCACACCTCGCGGCAAAAAATGGCGACCCCGCTGGCGTCGGCAACCGACACGGCAGGGCGTCATACGCCGCTAACGCATAAACGCAGGCGCGAATGACCTTAGGCCTTGACGTTTGCGCGAGCGTAATCGATCGCTTGCTGAACGGTGGTGATCTTCTCGGCTTCTTCATCCGGAATTTCCATGCCGAATTCGTCTTCGAGGGCCATCACGAGTTCAACCGTGTCCAGCGAGTCGGCGCCGAGGTCGTTCACGAACGAAGCTTCGTTCTTGATTTCAGCTTCGGCCACGCCCAGTTGTTCTGCGACGATCTTCTTGACGCGCTGTTCGATATTGTCCATTACCCCTCCAAGGGAAAGAAGTTCAAAAATACAGGTGCGCGCATTTTATCAGGTTTGACCCGGCAAAAAAGCGGCGCATCAGGTTGCTGTCAAGGCATGCGCCTTACGCATTTGCAAACGCATCAAGGCGCGGATAGTAACCGAATTTGGTTACGACATGTACATTCCGCCGTTCACATGCATCGTCGTGCCGGTGATGTAGCCTGCTTGCGGCGAGGCGAGGAATGCGACGGCGTGTGCGATATCTTCCGGGCTGCCGAGACGGCCCAGCGGAATCTGCGTTTTCAGCGCCGTTTGCTGCTCTTCCGGCAACGTGCGCGTCATGTCTGTATCGATGAAACCGGGCGCCACGCAATTCACGGTAATGCCACGGCTGCCGATCTCGCGTGCAAGCGCGCGAGTCATGCCAGCCACGCCCGCTTTCGCCGCGGCGTAGTTGATCTGCCCAGGGTTGCCCGCCGAACCGACCACCGACGTGATGTTGATGATGCGGCCGCCCTTCGCCTTCATCATTGGACGCAGCACCGCGCGCGACAGACGGAACACCGACTTCAGATTGGTGTCGACCACCGCATCCCAGTCGTCGTCCTTCATCCGCATGGCCAGTTGGTCCTGCGTGATGCCGGCGTTGTTCACGAGCACATGCAGCGTACCGAATTCCTTCACCGTGCCTTCGATCAGCGCTTCGGCAGCAGCCGCGTCGTTCACGTCGAGCACCGCGCCGCGCCCGCTTACTCCGGCCGCGTTGAACGCTTCGCTGATTGCCGCCGCGCCGCTTTCGCTGGTTGCCGTGCCGATCACCGTTGCGCCCTGGCGCGCGAGCTCCATAGCGATGGCGCGGCCGATGCCGCGCGAGGCGCCCGTTACGATTGCGATCTGCTTATCGAGATTCTTTTCCATCTGTCGGTCCGAATGCCCTTCGGAGGGCTGATTGATTGCTGATGCCTGTTGCCGTCTATGCGATGCAGCGCTCAGCCTGCCGTAACGAGCTTGAGCGTTTCTTCGAGCGAAGCGGGATCGAACACGGACGCGCCGACCAGATTGCCGTCGATACGCTTCGTGAGGCCCGCAAGGACCTTGCCCGGCCCGCATTCGACGACGTGCGTGACGCCTTGAGCCGCCATGGCCTGAATGCATTCGACCCAGCGCACGGCGCCGGCCGCCTGGCGCACCAGCGCATCTTTGATCTGCGCCGGCTCGTTCACGATCGCGACGTCGACATTGTTGATGACCGGAATCGACGGCACCTGAACGTTGACGCTCGCCAGATACTCGCGCAATTGATCCGACGCGGGCTTCAGCAGCGACGAATGGAACGGCGCCGATACCGGCAGCGGCAGCGCGCGCTTTGCGCCCTTCGCCTTCGCGACTTCACAGGCTTTTTCGACCGCTGCCTTGTGGCCCGCGATCACGACCTGAGCAGGCGCGTTGAAATTGACCGCTTCGACGACGCCCGTGGCCGCCGCTTCGGCGCAAACAGCGCGCACGGTGTCGTCGTCCAGACCGAGGATCGCCGCCATGCCGCCTTCGCCGACGGGCACCGCCGTTTGCATCGCCTGCGCGCGGAAACGCACGAGCGGCACGGCATCGCGAAACGCGATTGCCCCGGCCGCGACGAGCGCCGTGTATTCGCCGAGACTATGACCCGCGACGATTGCCGGCGCGGGGCCGCCCGCCTGCTGCCACGCGCGATAAATCGCGTAGGCCGCGGTCAGCATGACCGGCTGCGTGTTCGTGGTGAGATTCAAATCTTCGGCCGGGCCCTCGGCGATCAGCTTGCCGATGTCCTGATTCAGCGCGTCGGACGCTTCCTGAACTGTCTCGCGCACAACCGCATGGTCGGCAAATGCGTTGAGCATGCCGACCGATTGCGAACCCTGTCCGGGAAAAACGAACGCAAATTTCATATCGTCCCCAAAATCGATTTAGTCAGATGTGAGGTGCGCGCGGCTCGAAAGCACGCGACGCATGGGCGCATGAAGAGCGCCGCGTGAAGTCGGCCCGCTTAGTAGCGAATGACCGACGCGCCCCACGTGAAGCCGCCGCCGACGCCTTCGATCAGCACGTTCTGGCCGCGCTTGATGCGACCGTCGCGGACCGCGACGTCGAGTGCGAGCGGAATGGACGCAGCCGACGTATTGCCGTGCTCGCCCACCGTGACGACCATGCGTTCCTGCGGCAAGCCGAGCTTGCGGCAAGTGCTCTGCATGATGCGGATGTTGGCCTGATGCGGAATCAGCCAGTCGATCTGATCGGCGGAAAGATTCGCTTTTTCGAGTGCCTCGACCGCGACCTTTTCGAGTACATTCACGGCCAGCTTGAATACCGCCTGCCCGTCCATATGCAGGAACGCGCTACCGGCGATCACACCGCCGTTCACGTTACCCGGCGTGCACAGAATGTTCGAATGGCTGCCGTCTGCATGCAATGCGCTCGCAAGCACACCCGGCTCGTCCGACGCCTGCAGGATCACCGCGCCGGCGCCGTCGCCAAATAGCACGCATGTGGTGCGGTCATTGAAATCGAGGATGCGCGAGAACGTCTCGGCGCCGACGACGAGCGCCGTGCGATGCTGGCCGCCGCGAATCAGACTGTCGGCCATAGCCACCGCGTAAGCGAAGCCGGAGCAGACGGCCTGCACGTCGAACGCCGCGCCGTGATTCTTGATGCCGAGCTTGTTTTGCAACAGGCACGCCGTGCTCGGAAACACAAAGTCCGGCGTGGAAGTGGCAACAATGATCAGATCGATGGATTGCGGGTCGATGTCCGCCGCTTCGATCGCACGCAGCGACGCGAACTGCGCGAGGTCGCTGGTTGTGACATCAGGATCCGCGAAGTGACGTGCATGGATGCCCGTGCGGGCCACGATCCACTCGTCGCTCGTTTCGACGCCTTGCTTCGCCAGACGCTCAGCGAGGTCCTGATTGGTGACGCGCGCGGGCGGCAGATAGCTGCCGGTACCGAGGACGCGGGAATAAATTGTCGATTGAGCCATTATGCCTTCGAGGATTGCGCAGCGTAGGGCTCGGCCGGCTGGCCTGCGATGGGGCTTGCGTGACCCGCACCGCTTGCGTCGCGCGCCGCCTGTTCAAGAGAACCAGCGTTCTCTTCCATCGCTTGCGCAAGGCGCTCCAGCACGCCGTTTTTGACGGCATCATACCCGCGTTTGATAGCCCACTCAAACGCGTAGGCATCGGCGGAACCGTGGCTTTTGATCACCAGTCCGCGCAGGCCGAGCAGCGCAGCACCATTATATTGCCGATGATCGACGCGCTTCTTGAAGCGCATCAACACGGGCAGCGCGAGCACCGCCATCACTTTGGTAAGCCACGAACGCCCAAACTCTTCCTTGATGATGTTCGACAGCATTTGCGCGAGGCCTTCAGAGGTCTTGAGCGCCACGTTGCCGACGAAACCATCGCACACGATCACGTCGACCGTGCCCTTGAAGATGTCGTTGCCTTCTACGTTGCCGTGGAAGTTAAGTGTGCTCGCGCGCAGCAACTCCCCGGCACGCTTAATCGTGTCATTGCCCTTGATGACTTCTTCGCCGATATTCAGGAGACCAATGGTGGGCCGCTCGCGGCCTTCCAGCGCCGACACGAGCGCGTGCCCCATCTCCGCGAATTGCAGCAGATGCTGCGGCTCGCAGTCGACGTTGGCGCCCAGGTCGAGCATCATGGTGTAGCCGTTCGGGTTCGGCAAAGCGGACGCAATTGCCGGGCGCTCGATTCCCGACAGCGTTTTCAGCACATAACGCGAAACCGCCATGAGTGCGCCGGTATTGCCGGCGGAAATGCAGGCTTGCGCCTCGCCTTCCTTGACGCGATTCAGCGCGACGCGCATGGATGAATCTTTTTTCTTGCGCAGCGCGACCTCGACCGGGTCGTCCATTGCAACGATCTCGGAAGCGGACACGACCGTCAGCGCCGGCAGGTCCTGAGCCTTCAACTTCTTCAGCTGCGCACGAATCGCAGTTTCAATGCCGACGAGCAGCAATTGCGCGTCGGGATGCGAACGAACGAAGTTGACGGCAGCGGGAACGGTCACGGACGGGCCGTGGTCACCTCCCATGCAATCTATCGTGAGCTTTACTGTCATGGAGTGCGGCGAATTTCAGGCGCTCTGCATGAGATCGCAGTAAGCGCTGAAGCTGCAACTGCGATCGACACAAAAAAGCGGCAAACGAATGCCGCCTTTTTGCCGAGCCGGGAAAATGTCAAGCGAGCTGATCGCCACGCGAAACGCCAGTTGGCGCAACGCAGTGAAACGATTAGTCGTTCTTCGTCTTGACGACTTTCTTGCCGCGATAGTAGCCGTTCGGGCTAACGTGGTGACGCAGATGCACTTCGCCCGTGCTCGGTTCCACGGCCAGCGGCGCTGCCGTCAGGAAATCGTGCGAACGGTGCATGCCGCGCTTCGACGGCGACTTCTTATTTTGTTGAACTGCCATGACTAACTCCTAAAAATTTTCCGAATTCTAACACAGCCCGACCCGGTGTCCGCCATTGGCCGAATGGCCAATGCGCCCGTATCGCGCTCCCATGCAACTGTTCAATGCTTCTTGTCGCCCGGCTCGCCGCGCTTGAGACTTTCGAGCGCCGCGAACGGATTCGGCCGCTTGGGCTCATCGCCCTCGCCTGCCTCGTCCAGCGCGGCTTCGTCACCTTCGCCTTCGGCACCGGCCACACCCGAGACGAGACTTTCGTGCACCTCGGGACAGACCTCATGCTTGGGCACGAGCGGCAAAGAAAGCAGCAACTCTTCTTCGATCAAGTCGATGAGATCGAACTGGCGTGAGCCCACGATCACTTCGACTTCATCCTCGTCGAGCGGAAACTCTTCGGCTTCCGCCTCGGTGTTGACGATCCGATAAGTTGCGTCGACGTTGAACGCCTGCGAATACGGTGTCATGCATCGCTGACATTCGAGCCATGCAGCGCCGTGGATCGCCAACCTCAGATAAGGTTGAGGCCCCTCGGTGCCGTCGTCCTGCAATTCCGGCTGCGTCGCCCCTTCGGCTTGCCACGTGAACGCGGTGTCGCGCTCTGGCGCTTCTGCCGGGACTTCGTTTAACATGCGCGGCAGTTGCGAGACGCGCACGACACCCGCGGCCTGCCGTCCACTTCGCGCAAATTCGAACAGATCGAGTTCATGCGGGTCGGACAGACCTGCAGGTTTGCCAGGATGTTGAGTCATGTGCGCTCCTGCGTCGGCAATGATTTCGCCGGTTGCTTTCGTCGGCTCATTTCGCCGGCTCATTTCGCCGGCTCATTTCGCCGGTTAAACACCGGCAACTCACGGGTCAATCAAGGGTAAATCAGTCCGCGAGAAGGCCGCGAAACTTGAGCGATGCACGATTGTGTTGCCGCTAAACTGCATGACCGCAACGACACCGCAGTCCTGCTTGCAGCTACCCTTCCGGCTCTCACCGCGTCACGCCCGGCGAGCTACGCCTGACGCAAGCATACCGATGAAAAGCCCAAAATCATATCCGCTTTGTCTTTTCGAGTCAAACACTTAAGCTCGTACCAGCGCGGCCTCCGCGCAACGTCGTACGTCCCGCCCTTTTAGCCGTTGATCGCCCATGCCAGACTCCCCACAAAGCCCGCCACGCGTCATTCTGGCGTCGAGCTCGCCCTATCGACGCGAGTTGCTTGAACGCCTTCGCATTCCATTCGACGTTGCGGTGCCCGCGATCGACGAAACCGCGCACGCCGGCGAAACGCCCGACGCCACCGCTTTGCGGCTCGCCGAGGCGAAGGCTCGAGCGGTTGCCAGCGCGCTTCCCGCCGACGAAGCCGTCCTCGTAATCGGCTCCGACCAGGTCGCCACTTACGACGGCCTGCAAATCGGCAAGCCGGGAACTCACGACAAGGCGCTCGCACAATTGCAAGCAATGCGCGGCCGCGAGGTGCTGTTTCATAGTGCGCTGTGTCTTTTCGACAGCCGCTCGCGAACCGCCCAGAGCGTCGACGTGATCACCCGCGTGCGATTCCGCGAACTGCCGGACGCAGCGCTCGAAGCCTATCTTCTCGCTGAAACGCCGTACGACGTCGCCGGCAGCGCCAAGTCCGAAGGGCTCGGCATTGCGCTGCTCGAAGCCATCCATTCCGACGATCCGACTGCACTCGTTGGCCTGCCGCTGATTGCGCTCTCGGACATGCTGCTGACGGCGGGTTATCCGTTATTGGGGGCGCAATGAGCGGTACCCTCTATCTGATTCCGAATACGCTAGGCGACGGCGACGCCGACGCGCTCGACGCCGTCCTGCCGGCGCCGGTGCGGGCCCGCGCCGCGGCGCTTCGGTACTACATCGGCGAAAACGCAAAGACCACACGAGCATTTCTCAAGAAAGTCGGCACCGAGCAGCCCATCCAGGAAATCGAGATCCGCGAACTGAACGTCAACACGCCGGCCGGCGAGATCGACAAACTGCTCGCGCCGGTTCTGGCCGGCACGGACGCCGGCCTCGTATCGGAAGCGGGTTGCCCTGCGGTAGCCGATCCGGGCGCGCTGCTGGTGCGGCGGGCGCATGAACGCGGAGTCAAGGTCGTGCCGTTCGTAGGGCCGAGCTCGATCCTGCTTGCGCTAATGGCTTCCGGGCTCAACGGCCAAAGTTTTGCTTTCCACGGCTATTTGCCGGTCGACGCGACCGAACGGGCCAAACGCCTGCGCGAACTCGAACTGACATCGCGCAAAGGCAAGCAGACGCAGATCTTCATTGAAACGCCGTATCGCAACCGCGCACTGCTGGACACCTTGCTGGCAACCTGCGCGCCGTCGACACTCGTTTGCGTCGCCGTGGATCTGACGCTGCAAACGGAAACGATCCGCAGCCACACGGTGGCCGACTGGAAGAAGAAACCGGCACTCGATCTGCATAAGCGGCCGGCGATTTTTCTGATTTTGGCTGCTTGAACGAAACCGCCTCCCAGCCACTTCTATGGAAAAGCCCCGCCGGTCCGAACGACCGCGCGGGGCTTTTGCGACAGGCGGACCTCGTTTCGGTCAGCGCAAGTTGAGCTTGCCGCCCAGCGCCATCGCGTGCACGGCGCCATTGCCGACAGCCGCGCCGAACTTGCGCGCGACGCGGTCGGTGATGCTTTCTTTGACCGTGTAGTCGACGATCTCCGGCGCCTTGATAATCTCGCGCGCCACATAGTTGGCGTCGCCAAAACCATCGGCAAGACCCAGTTCGACGCTCTTCTGACCCGTCCAGAAGAGCCCGGAGAACATATCGGGCGTTTCGTGAAGGCGTTTGCCGCGACCCTGGCGAACTGCGTCGATAAATTGCCCGTGGATCTGATCGAGCATTTCTTGCGCATGCTCGTCCATCTTCGGCGTTTCGGGCGAGAACGGGTCATAAAACCCCTTATTCTCGCCAGATGTATGCAGGCGGCGCTGGATGCCCAGCTTGTCCATGAGCCCGGTGAAACCGAAGCTGTCCATCAGCACGCCAATCGAGCCCACGATGCTCGCCTTGTCGACATAGATCTTGTCGCCGGCAGCGGCAGCGTAGTAACCGCCCGACGCACACATGTCGCCTACGACGACGTAGAGCGGAATTGACGGATGTTTTGCACGCAATCGACGAATTTGGTCATAAATGATGCCCGCTTGCACGGGACTGCCACCCGGGCTGTTGCAGCGAAGGATCACCCCGGCCGTGCCCGCGTCGCCGAACGCACTTTCGAGCGCCGCGCCAACATCTTCGGCGTTTGCGTTCGTATCTGCGGAGATTTCGCCGTCAAGTGCGATCAATGCCGTATGACGGCCCGTAGCCGCCAGCTTGTCGCCGGAAAATATGAACACCGCCCAGATCACCAGCCCCAGCAAGACAAGAAACAGCAGACGGAAAAAGATTTTCCAGCGGCGAGCGGCACGCTGTTCGTTGATTGCAGCAAGCGCGATGCGCTCGAGCGCCGCGCGTTCCCAGCCGGGCTCGTCGGCGGAGACGCGGCTATGGCCACTCATAGCCGGTTCTTTCGTTTCAGGCGTCAAATTATCGGACATGCGCGCAGTGGAATTTTCGAGGAAGACAGATCAAAACGCGGATCAGGACGCGGCGGGTTGCAACTCGCCGTCGGGAAGCCAGAAGACAGCGCGGCCCTCGGGCGTATCGCGCTCGTCTACGTTCAGGGCCCGCAGCCTGCCGCCGCGGCACGGACCGCCTACGCATTTGCCGGTATCCGGCGCGTAAATCGCCCCATGTGTGGCGCACATCAAGTATAAACCGGACGATTCGAAGAACTGACCCTCCGCCCAATCCAGTTCCATCGGAACGTGAGCGCAACGGTTCAGATAGCCGTGAGCACGACCCTCGTAGCGCACGAAAAACACCACGACTTCATCGGCACCGATTCTGGCGGCACGCCGCACGCCCATTCCGCCGTCCACGAGTTCCCCGGATGCGCACACCCGCACCGCCTGAACAGTAGCCTCGCCCCCGCCCTCGCTCACGCCGGTGCTCATGCGTTCTCCCTCAACCAGGACGACAGCGCACCCACGCTGGAGGCGACATATTTCGGCGACAGCGCGCTCAACGACCCAGCCGGATGCGCGCCGTAGGTCACGCCGACACCGGCGACGCCAGCGTTGATCGCCATCTGCAGATCATGAGTCGTGTCACCGACCATCACCGTGCGTACCGGGTCCTGACCCAATTCGCGCGTCAATTCGTGCAACATGGCTGGATGGGGCTTGGAAAACGTCTCATCCGCGCAGCGGGTGCCGTCGAACAGGCTGGTCAGCCGCACCTGATCGAGCGCGCGGTTGAGTCCAACGCGACTTTTACCCGTCGCCACCGCCAGCAGATAGCCCTGATCGCGCAACTCCTGCAGCATTTCGCGAACGCCGACGAACAACTCGGTGGTCTGATCTTTCACCAGATAGTGGAACCGGTAGCGCTCGGCGAGCCGCGGGTAGTCGCTCGGATCGAGCGTGGGCGCCGCGATTTGCAGCGCGTCGCGCAAGCCGAGGCCGATCACATAGCTCGCGGCTTCGTCCGCTGGAACCGGCAGACCGAGATCACGGCACGCTGCCTGGATACTGCGCGTGATGTGCGCGGTGGAATCCATCAGCGTTCCGTCCCAGTCGAAGACGATCAGGTCAAATTGCTCTCTAGCCATGCGGTGCCATCTCCGAGTGTGACCCATTTCGTAATTCGTTGAGCTGCGCGATGAAATTGCGGCATTCGGCCGGCAACGGTGCCTCCAGTTGCAGCGGCGCGCCGGTTGCCGGATGCGTCAGCTTCAGCCGGTAAGCGTGCAGGAACATGCGCTTGAGCCCGGGTTTGGCATTCGCACGAGCCAGCGCCTTGTTCAGCGCGAAGTCGCCGTATTTGGCATCGCCGACGATCGGCAGTTCCAGATGCTGCAGATGAACGCGGATCTGATGCGTGCGGCCCGTCTTCAACTCTGCTTCGAGCAACGCGTAGTCGGGCCAGCGGTCGATCAGATTGAAGACCGTGTGCGACGCCAGACCGTCGGCCTGCACGCGCACGCGCCGCTCGCCGTCTGCGGTCAGGTATTTGTGCAGCGGTTCCTTGACGGCGCGGCGACGCCCCCAGTCGCTCGCCCATTCGCCATGAACGCACGCATAGTAGCGCTTATCCATCCTGTTCTCGCGAATCTGGTCGTGAAGATTCACGAGCGCCGAACGCTTCTTGGCGAGCATGAGGATGCCGGAAGTCTCGCGATCCAGCCGATGCACCAGTTCGAGGAATTTTGCCTGCGGCCGCGCCTCGCGCATCTGCTCAATCACGCCGAACGCGACACCGCTGCCGCCGTGCACCGCGACACCCGCCGGTTTGTCGATGACGAGCAGGTGTTCGTCTTCGAAAATGGTCCGGAACTCAGCGCTGGGGACCGGCGCGTGCGCCACCGCCTCGTTGGGTTGCGCGACCCGGATGGGCGGCACGCGCACGAGATCGCCGAGTTCGAGCCGATACTGCGCGTCGATCCGGCCCTTGTTCACACGCACTTCCCCGCTACGCAGGATGCGATAAATGTGGCTCTTGGGGACGCCTTTACAGACTCGCAACAGAAAGTTGTCGATGCGCTGTCCGGCCGCGCTGTCGTCGATCTCGATCACTGAGACCTGATCGCTCGCGACCGCGCTTGTCACCGATTTCTGGGATATTTTGCCTAACTCTTTCATTCTGAATATAATTTGCCCAGCAGTCTGCGGCGGCCGGCGCAGTGTCCGGAATTCGGGCGGATTGCGCAGGTGCAAGCGTAAATCGTTATTTTACTTGTGCCGGGGTCTGGTTGCTCACCCTGAAAATGAGATGCAACAAGTTGCACGCACGAAGTCAGCACCCGGCAGGGACGGCGCCCACAGGCGCGTTCGGTCAAGGTCGGCTTCGACGGTAACGGAATTTTGGTAAAAAAGAATTTAACTCCCAGCTTCGGTATCGGGCGTCTTACGTCCTGCTGTACGAAGCTGCGAGTTGCGAAAATACGGCGTGCGCCCATGGCGTCTTGTAGAAAGTACAAGACTTGGCGACGTCAAAATGAGGCGAGACACCCCCAGCAGGAAAAGACGCGCCGCTTGCGCGAACTTCCCGTTGCGGCACGACCGCAGCCTTCGACCCTCCGGTCACGCGCCCAGTTGGCGCACCGGCGAGAGGGGACGAAAGGCTTATGAAGGTCTGCCGGCAGAACCCGCGGCGTGTCGGGTCGTTATTTGAAGCCGTGTTCGCATGTGCCCTGCGGCACCGCGCTCCTTCTTTATGGAGCCGGGCCCTCTCAGGCAATTCTCCCGCCATTTTTCCCGCTCCAGCGTGCTTGTGAAAACACAATAAGGCGCGGCATGCCGCTGCCCGCTTCGCGCTCGCGACTGACAACCGCGAAGGCGACGCGCGCCGGCCGAGCCGCACTGGAGCCGTTCCATGAAACGCATGTTGTTCAATGCGACGCAGCAGGAAGAACTGCGCGTTGCCATCGTCGATGGGCAAAAACTCATCGACATCGACATCGAAACCGCCGGGCGCGAACAGCGCAAAGGCAATATTTACAAGGGCATCATTACCCGCATCGAGCCGTCGCTCGAAGCCTGTTTCGTCAACTACGGCGAAGACCGCCACGGTTTCCTGCCGTTCAAGGAAGTCGCCCGCCAGTATTTCCGCGACGGCGTCGACATGCGCTCCGCGCGCATTCAGGACGCACTCAAGGAAGGTCAGGAACTGATCGTCCAGGTCGAAAAGGAAGAGCGCGGCAATAAGGGCGCAGCCCTCACCACCTTCATCTCCCTCGCCGGCCGCTATCTCGTTCTGATGCCGAACAACCCGCGCGGCGGCGGCGTATCGCGCCGGATCGAAGGCGACGACCGCCAGGAACTGCGCGAAACCATGGCGCAGCTGCAGTTGCCGGAAGGCATGAGCATCATCGCGCGCACGGCCGGCATTGGCCGCAGCGCCGAAGAGCTGCAGTGGGACCTGAACTACCTGATGCAACTGTGGCGCGCGATCGAAGCCGCGTCGCAAAGCGGTTCGAGCGGCCAGCCGATGCTGATCTATCTCGAATCGAGCCTCGTGATTCGCGCGATCCGCGACTATTTCCAGCCGGACATCGGCGAAATTCTGATCGACACCACCGAGATTCATGACCAGGCACGCGCCTTCATGGACATCGTGATGCCGGACAATGTCAGCAAGGTGAAGCGCTACCACGACGACGTGCCGCTCTTCTCCCGCTTCCAGATCGAACATCAGATCGAAACGGCGTACTCGCGTACGGTTCCGCTGCCGTCGGGCGGCGCGATCGTGATCGACCACACCGAAGCACTCGTCGCAATCGACGTGAACTCGGCCCGCGCCACGAAGGGCGCGGACATCGAGGAAACGGCCGCGCGCACCAACCTCGAAGCCGCCGACGAAGTCGCGCGCCAGTTGCGCCTGCGCGATCTGGGCGGCCTGATCGTGATCGACTTCATCGACATGGAGTCGGCCAAGAGCCAGCGCGAAGTCGAGCAACGCCTGAAAGACGCCCTCAAGCACGACCGTGCGCGCGTCCAGATGGGCAAAATCTCGCGCTTCGGCCTGATGGAACTGTCGCGTCAGCGTCTGCGTCCGGCCCTGTCGGAAGGCAGCCACGTGACGTGCCCGCGCTGTAACGGCACGGGCCACATCCGCGATACCGAATCGTCCGCGCTGCAAGTGCTGCGGATCATTCAGGAAGAAGCCATGAAGGAAAACACCGCGGCGATCCATTGCCAGGTGCCGGTCGAAGTGACCGCCTTCCTGCTGAACGAAAAGCGTTCGGAAATCAACAAGATCGAATCGCGCTTCAAGGTGAACGTCGTGCTGGTGCCGAACAAGCACCTGGATACGCCGCACTACAAGCTGGAACGTCTGCGTCACGACGACGCGCGCCTCGACGAACCGCGCGCTTCGTGGAAGATGGCCGAAGAAGCGGCCCGCGAGCTGGAGTCGGAAACCGGCTACAGCAAGCGGACCGAAGAAGTGAAGCCGAAGCAGGAAGCGGCGGTCAAGGGCATCACGCCCGAGAAGCCGGCTCCGAGCGCGCCGGTTCGACCGGTCGCAGCGCCGGCGCCCGTCGCTGTTACGCAGGCGAGCGGCGGCTTCATCGGCTGGCTGAAGAATCTGTTCGGCATGCAGCCGGCGGCGCCGACGCCCGTTGCGCCTGCGGCTACCGAAAAACCCGCCCGTCCGCAACAGCGTGGCGAGCGTTCGGAGCGCGGTGAGCGCACCGGCGAACGCGGCGGCGATCGCAACCGTAATCGTCGCAGTGGCGCGGGTGGTCGCGATGCGGCAGCCCGTGGCGAAGCGACGAACGGCGGCCGTCAAGGCCAGCAGCCTTCGCAGCGTCGCGAGGAACGCGAGCCGCGCGAAGGCCGCGAGGTGCGTGAAGCACGCGAAGGCCGTGAACCGCGCGAGGCTCGTGAACCTCGCGGCAACCGCGAAGCGCGTGAAGGCCGTGAACCCCGCGAGGCACGGGAACCGCGCGAAGGGCGTGACAACCGCGAGCGCGACAATCGCGGCGAGCGTGCTGAAACGGCCGAAGGCGCACAGCGTGGCGAGCGTCAGGAACGCGGCGAGCGCCGCGAACGTGGCGAACGTGGCGAACGCGCTGAGCGCGGCGAGCGCCGCAAGCCGCAGGCAGAAACCGCCGATGCGATGACCCAGGCCGAGGCGCAAACCGCGGAAGAACTGGCACTCGCGCAAAACCAGACGGCCGTTACTGACAACGCTGCGCCGGTCGATCAGGAAGCTGTGGCGCGTGACGGCGAAGAGCGTCGTCGTCGCCGTCGCGGCCGTCGCGGCGGTCGTCGTGAGCGTGAGGAAGATGTGAACGGCAACCTGGCGGCAGACGTCGCGGAAGCGGAAGGCGACAACGTCAACGTCAGCGACGACGCACCGGTGCGCACCGCGCATCAGCCGGTCCAATCGAAGCCCGAAGTGAGCGAAGCCCGGGAAGTGAAGGAAGTGGCGCCGGTGGAAGTCGTAGTTGCCGCCGTTGCAACCGAGACGGCTGTCGTCACGGAGCTCCACGCTGCAACCGAAACGCCGGCACTCGCTGTCGAAAAGGCAGCGAAGACGGAAACGGTCGTGCCGGTCGCCGAAGTGCCGGCTGCTCCGGCTGCCGTCGAGCCAGTCGTGCAAGCGCCTGTTGCACAAGCTGTGGCGCCGGTCGAACCGGCGCAGGCTGCACCGGCTGCGGCGGAGACGGTATCGCTCGTGGAACCGGTCGTTCGTGAAGAGGCTGCGGCTGTTGCGCCGGCGGCGGAAGCGCAAGCCGAGCAGGCTCACGTCGAACCTGCGAGCGCCGCTCCGGCGGAAGTGATCGCGGCCCCGGCCGCCGAGCCGGCACCGCAACCGCAAATCGTCGAACAGAAACCGGTCGTGGCAGCAGTCGCACCGGCTGCGGACTCAGCAGCGGTCGAGCCGGCGCCTGTCGCCGCCGCGCCGCAAGCCGCCGAAGCCGCCGAAGTCGCCGATGTGGCCGAAGCCACGCAGGCATCGCAAGCGCCGTCGGCGTCGCGCGCGTCGTTCAACGGCGGCGTCTCGGCTGAAGCCTTGAAGCCGGTGCTGGAGCAAGCCGGTCTTGTCTGGGTCAATACCGACGCCGACAAGCTGCGCGCAGCACAAGAAGCCGCCGCGCAAACGGTGAAACCGCCGCGCGTGGTGCGTGAGCGCAAGCCGTTGCCGCCGCTCGACACGGCACCGATGCAGCAAGTGGAAACCGGGAAGCATCCGCAGTAAGCTTGCAACCCGCTTCGAAAAGCCCGCCCTCACCGGCGGGCTTTTTGTTTTTTGCGCATGCGAATCGCATCACCCTCGCGAACTCCCTACCCTCCCCGTAAACCCCGACAGGGGTTGGCATCGCCCAGCAGTTTAAGGCATTTCCGATAGAATGAAGGAATCGCCTTATCCGTTTGGCACAACGCAAGTCACTCATGTCCCGACGCATCATCCCTGTTGCCGACCTCAGCGCGGCGCCGGTCATTTCCGGCCCGGTGCAGACGCCTAGCGGCGAACTGCACGATACGCTCGCGCGTCCGTTGCGAGACTTGCGCATTTCGGTGACGGACCGTTGCAACTTTCGCTGCGTCTACTGCATGCCGCGCGCCGTGTTCGACAAGGACTATGCATTCCTGCCGCACAGCGCGTTGTTGAGCTTCGAGGAAATCGAGCGGCTCGCGCGGCTTTTCGTCGCGCATGGCGTCGAAAAAATTCGCCTGACGGGCGGCGAGCCGCTGCTGCGCAAGAATCTCGAATTCCTGATCGAACGCCTCGCGCAACTCACTACGCCAGCAGGCCGGCCACTCGACCTGACGCTCACCACGAATGGCTCGCTGCTCGCCCGGAAGGCGCGCAGCCTCAAGGACGCAGGCCTCACCCGCGTAACCGTCAGCCTCGACGCGCTCGACGACATGCTGTTTCGCCGCATGAACGACGCCGATTTCGCGGTGGCCGACGTGCTCGACGGAATCGCCGCCGCGCACGCCGTCGGCCTCGCGCCGGTGAAGGTCAACATGGTCGTCAAGCGCGGTACGAATGACAGCGAAATCGTGCCGATGGCGCGCCATTTCAAAGGCTCGGGCGCCGTGCTGCGCTTCATCGAATACATGGACGTGGGCACGTCCAACGGTTGGAACATGACCGAAGTGCTGCCGTCGGCGGACGTGATCGCGCGCATCGACGAGCATTTCCCGCTTGCGCCGCTCGAAGCGCACAGTGCAGCCGAGACAGCGCAGCGCTGGGGCTATGCTGACGGCAGCGGCGAAATCGGCGTCATTTCCAGCGTGACCCGCGCGTTTTGTGCGAGCTGTACACGGGCGCGCCTTTCGACCGAGGGCAAGCTGTACCTGTGCCTGTTCGCATCGTCGGGCCACGACCTGCGCGCGTTGCTGCGCAGCGGGGCAACCGACGCCGAAATCGCAACTGCCGTCGCCGAAATCTGGCAAGGCCGCGGCGACCGCTATTCGCAATTGCGCGGCAGCAACGCGGCCGAAGCACGCGAGCAGGACGCACGGCGCGTCGAAATGTCGTACATCGGCGGCTGATCGCTGGGATGGGTCAAGCCGCGACGCCGACGCGCGAACAGATTACCGGCCTGCTGCTCGCGGGCGGCCGCGGTACACGAATGGGCGGCGCCGACAAAGGCTTGCAGACCTTGCACGGCGAGCTACTCGCCGGTCATGTGCTGAAGCGCCTTGCGCCGCAGACGGGCGCGCTGCTGATCAGCGCCAATCGCCACCCGGACGCTTACGCAGCACTCGGTGCACCGTTCGGCGCGGGGATTGTCGCCGACACGTTGCCTGAATTCCCAGGGCCATTGGCCGGTTTGCTGGCCGGTCTGCGCACTGCTCGCAGCGAATACCTGCTAAGCGCGCCGTGCGACACGCCCTGGCTCCCCGCCGACCTCGCCGCGCGCCTTGCGCAGGCCCTTGCTGCACACGCAGCCGACATCGCCACCGTTACAACCGTTGACGCCGACGGAAATCGCTCGCTTCACCCGGTTTTCGCGCTGCTGCGCACCGGTCTCGCCGACGACCTCGCCGCCTACCTGGCCGCCGGCGAGCGGAAGGTGCGCGCGTGGTACGCGCGCCACAAGACCGTGGAAGTCGTCTTTACCGACGAGCGTGCGTTTTACAATATCAATTCGTTACAAGAACTCGCCGACCTCGAGCGTGATCGGGGCCCCGGCTGAATCCCGCTCCGCCGCACGGCAAGCGCCACCTAGCCGCCAGCCGCGACGTCCAGCTCTTCATGACCACGCATAACGAATTTTCCCGCTGCGTCGCGCAGTACGATCCTCATGCGCTACCTGTCTCGGCTGCCCAGGCGATTACCCGCCAGTGGGCGACGCCGGTTACGGCCGTCGAACGCGTGGCCTTGCGCGACGCCCTCGACCGCGTGCTGGCCGCAGACATCGTTTCGCCGATCGACGTGCCGTCGCACGTCAATTCCGCAATGGACGGCTATGCGTTCAACGGCGCCGCATTGCGAAGCGGCGCGCAGGCGGTCGAACTGACCGTCGTCGGCAAAGCTTTGGCGGGACATCCGTTTGCTGGCCACGTCGGAGCAGCGCAATGCGTGCGCGTCATGACGGGCGCATGCGTTCCGGAAGGCTGCGACACCGTGGTGCCGCAGGAACTGGTCGAGCGCAATGCCGACTCCGCTTCGATCAGCTTTGCAGCCGACGCGGTCGAGGCAGGCGCAAACCGGCGGCTAGCCGGCGAGGACCTCGCTCGCGGCCACGTTGCGTTGCATGCGGGCCGCATTATTCGCGCATCCGACCTCGGCCTGCTGGCTTCGCTCGGCATCGGCGAAATCAATGTTCGGCGGCGCTTGCGCGTCGCATTCTTTTCCACTGGCGACGAACTGCGCTCTCTGGGCGAGCCGCTCGACCCGGGCGCGGTCTACGACAGCAACCGCTACACGCTCTTCGCCATGTTGCGGCGCCTGAACGTGGAAGCGCTGGACCTGGGCGTGATCCGTGACGAACCTGCCGCGCTCGAAGCCGCGCTGCGCAGCGCCGCGGAGAGTGCCGACGTGGTACTGACCTCCGGCGGCGTCTCAGTTGGCGAGGCGGATTTCACCAGGCAGTTGTTGCAGACATTCGGCGACGTCGCGTTCTGGAGCCTCGCCATGCGCCCGGGCCGCCCTCTCGCGTTTGGCCGCGTATGGTCCGGCGAGCGGCCGGGTCTTGGACGACCTGCGTTATTCTTCGGTCTGCCGGGCAATCCGGTGGCCGTGATGGTGACGTTCTATCAGATCGTGCGCGAAGTGCTGCTGCTCATGTCGGGCGCCGCGCCGCAGCCGCTGCCGCTGATTCACGCGGCGAGCGTGCGGCCAATCCGCAAACGCGCCGGACGCACGGAGTTCCAACGCGGCATAGCTTGCCAGGCCGCGAACGGCCAGTGGCAGGTCACGCCGACAGGCTCGCAAAGCTCCGGCGTATTGAGTTCGATGAGCGAGGCCAATTGTTTCATCGTGCTCGGCCATGAAGAAGGCGACATTGGCGAGGGCGAACGCGTCAGTATCATGCTGTTCCACGGCTTGATCTGACGTATCCGCCTCGTGGCGCTTTCATCCACGGTCATATTCAGCTTTACCCATTACCACTACGACATGCGGGTTTGACTTACATGAAAAAACAGATCTCGTTCATCGCACCGGGACAGACGGCCAAAGCACTTATCCTCGTCTATCTGACGTTCTCTGTACCGATCGTGCTGCTCGGCGTGCTCGTCGCGTTCGTGCGCTACGGTTCTGTCGAACTGAGCACGGTGTTCAGCGCGCTGCTGTTGAATGCGATTCTTGGCTTCATCCTGCTGTGGATTGCATGCCACGCATACAACTGGGTTGCGTCGCGATTCGGCGGCATCGAAATCCAGTTGACCGACGCACCTGAAGAAGCCTGATGCGTGCCCCGCTCCGCGCCACTGCCGCCGCGCTCGCGGACGCGGCAGGCGCGGACTGCTGACGCGCACGCGCCGCGCCAGCGTTACTGCTCATTGCTTGTTGCTCATTGCTTGCTGCTTACTGCTCGTCGGGATCGACGCCCGGCAACGCGCCGCCTATCAGACCACTCGCCTCCTCTCCGGGCAGCGCCTCGACATCGCGCAGTTTGCGATTCATCACGCGAGTGCGCGTCTCAGCGGCTTCAATAGAACGCGTGACTGTTTCGAGTTGCGCTTTGGTCTTTGCCAGCACGTCGCCGAACTTGCCGAACTCCGTCTTAACCGCGCCGAGCACTTGCCACACTTCACTTGAGCGCCGCTCGATGGCAAGCGTGCGAAAACCCATCTGCAAACTGTTGAGCAATGCAGTCAGCGTAGTGGGGCCCGCAATCGTCACGCGGTAATCGCGTTGCAGCAGATCTGACAAACCTGGCCGACGCAGCACTTCCGCGTAGAGACCCTCGGTGGGCAGGTACAGCAGCGCGAAATCGGTGGTGTGCGGCGGCGACACGTATTTTTCGGCGATGGCGCGTGCCTCTGCGCGAATCCTGGCTTCCAGGGCACGCGACGCTTCTTCCACTGCGGCGGGGTCGGCCCGCTCCTGCGCGTCGATGAGCCGCTCGTAGTCTTCGCGTGGAAACTTGGCGTCGATGGGCAGCCATACCGGAGTGGCCGCACCGCCCCCCTCCACCCGTCCAGGCAGGCGGATAGCGAACTCGACGCGATCCGCGCTCTTCGGCACGGTGGCCACGTTTTTGGCGTATTGGTCGGCGGTGAGCAGCTGTTCGAGCAACGCTTCGAGCTGCACTTCGCCCCACGTGCCGCGCGTTTTCACGTTCGTCAGAACCTTCTTCAGATCGCCGACGCCGGCCGCGAGCGTCTGCATTTCGCCCAGACCGCGATGTACCTGCTCGAGGCGGTCCGACACGAGCTTGAACGACTCGCCTAGCCGTTGTTCGAGCGTGGCGTGCAGTTTTTCGTCGACGGTACGGCGCATTTCTTCCAGCTTGCTGGCATTGTTCGCCTCGATGTCCTTCAGCCGCTGTTCGATGGTCGCGCGCACCTCAGCGAAGCGGCGATCGTTCACCTCCGTGAGTTGCCCAAGCTGCAGGCTGAGGGTATCGCCGAACTGCTTGAGCGAGCGTCCCTGTTCGTCACGCGCCTGCTGCGCCTGCTGCTGAAGGCTGTGACGCACCGCGTCCAGTTGCTGCGCGAATCCGTCGATCTTGCCGCCCTGCACAGTCGTCATGCTGCTGAATTGCGCCGCCAGCGTTTGCTGGAAATGCGCGAAGCCGCTGCTCTGCTCCGTACGCGACACGCGCGCGGTCTCGGTGATGTCATTGCGCAATTGCCGCTCGAGGCGCTCATAGGCATGTGCCTGCGCGTCGGCTGCGGTATCGATGCGATCGCTCAGCATTTCGAACTGCTCGTGCTCATTAGCGCGACCGTGGACTCGCATCAGCAAGACCACGGCAAGCACGAGCGCGACCGCCAGCACCGCGACGGCCGCGACAAGAATCATCGTCATGCACGCGCCCGGCCGATAACTTCGGCATTGATCGGATTGGGTGGCCGACCGGCGCGCGGACCTTCGCCAAGGCCGGCAATCAGATTGTCCGCGGCGAGATTGGCCATTGCACGGCGCGTCGCCTCGGTTGCGCTCGCAATATGCGGCGTCAACGCGATGTTCGGCACGCTCAGCAGATCGGGATTCAGATTCGGCTCGCCCTCGAAGACGTCGAGGCCGGCAGCGGCGATCTGCCCGGAGCGCAGCGCCTCGACGAGCGCTGCGTCGTCGACGATGCCGCCGCGCGCGATATTGGTCAGCGTCGCAGTGGGCTTCATCAGCGCGAGTTCGGCAGCGCCGATCGTGTGATGATTCTCCTTCGTATAGGGCAGCACGAGCACGACATGATCGGCGCGCCGCAGCAGGTCTTGCTTCGACACATATTCGGCATTCAGCTCGGCTTCGATCTCGGGCGCGACCCGGGAGCGGTTGTGATAAATGACCTGCATGTTGAAACCCTTCGCGCGCCGTGCGAGCGCCTGGCCGATCCGGCCCATGCCGATCACGCCCAGCGTGGAGCCGTGGATATCGCCACCGAGAAAGCCGTCGTACGCCCACTTCTGCCACTTGCCCGCGCGCAGCCAGTGCTCCGATTCCGCGATGCGCCGAGCCGCAGCCATCATCAGCGCCCAGCCAAAGTCCGCGGTCGACTCGTTCAACACGTCCGGCGTATTCGTGCCGAGCACGTTGGCTGCGTTGAACGCCGCCATGTCGAAGTTGTTGTAACCCACCGCCATATTCGACACCACGCGAAGGCGCGGCGCGGCCGCGAGAACCTCCGCGCCGACAGGATCGCCCGCGGTCAGTGCGCCGTCCTTGTCAACGAGACGGCGCTTCAGTTCTTCCGCGGACAGCACGTCGCCCTGGTTCCAGTCGACGTCGAAATACTGTTTGAGCCGTTCGATCACATCAGGAAAAATCGGACGGGCGACGAGGATCTTCTGCATTGCAATTCTCCTTATAGCGTGTCGAGTTCGACGGCCTCGGCTTCAGACTCGGTGTCAGAAAAACAGCCAACCGGTGACAAGAAAAAGCGGCAGCAGCACCGCACCGGACCACCCCAGATAAGCGAAAAAGCTCGGCATGCGAACACCGCGCGACTCTGCAATCGCCTTTACCATGAAGTTGGGCGCATTGCCGATATAACTGTTCGCGCCCATGAACACCGCGCCCGCCGAAATCGCCGCGAGCGTGGTGGCGCCGGTTGTCATGAGCGACGAAGCATCGCCGCCGGCCAGGTTGAAAAACACCAGGTACGTCGGCGCGTTGTCCAGAAACGAAGATAGCAGGCCCGTCGCCCAGAAGTACATCGCGTCGTGCGGTCGTCCTGCGGAATCGTTGACCAGATGAACCACGCCGGCAAACGCACCGGCTTCGCCCGCGCGCAGTATTGTGATGACCGGTGCAATCGTCACGAAGATGCCCGCGAACAACTTGGCCACCTCTTCGATTGGCGCCCAATTGAAGTCGTTGCCCTTGCGAGCCGCACGCGGCGTCAATGCGAGTGAAAGCAACATGACGACGACGAGCGCGACATCGCGTACGGCATTCTGTAAATCTACATGGGTTCCGAGCACATCGAAACTGACACCGGGTTTCCACAGCCCGCTCATCAGTACGAGCCCGACAACCGCGCCAAGTAGAAGGAAATTCACCTTGCCGTCGATGCCGAGCGGCGAGTCGGGCGTAGGGTCAAAAAAACGCGAACGCTCTTCTTCACGCTGATGGAAATAGTGCGAGTCGAGGAAATAGAACGCTGTTAGGAGCACACCGCAAACGAACAACATGGGCAGCGCGAGATGCGTGGTGGTCCAGAAAAAGTCGACGCCCTGCAGGAAGCCCAGGAAGAGCGGCGGGTCGCCCAGCGGCGACAGCGAGCCGCCCGCATTCGCGACCAGGAAAATGAAGAACACGACCACGTGCACCACATGCCGGCGATTGTCATTCGCGCGCAGCAACGGACGGATGAGCAGCATGGCCGCGCCAGTCGTGCCCATTACGCTCGCGAGCAACGTGCCGAGCGCGAGAATCGTTGTGTTCAGGCGCGGCGTACCGTGCAGATTGCCGCGCACGCAGATGCCGCCAGCAACCGTGTAAAGCGCAGTCAGCAGCACGATGAAGGGAATGTATTCTTCGAGCAACGCATGCACTAGCGTGCCTAACGCGATGCCCCAACCGAATGCAAGCGCGAACGGCACGAGAAACACCAGCGCCCACGCCGCCGCGATCTTGCCAAAATGGTGATGCCAGAATGTCGGTGCGACGAGAGGAAAGAGGGCAATGGAGAGCAGCATGCCCGCAAACGGCAATCCCCAGAGCGCGGAAAGCGAAGCGCCTTCGAGTGTGGCGGCGCAGGCCAGCTGGGGCCAGCTCGTCAGCGTCAGTGCAGCCACGAGCACCATGCACGTCGGCACGGCACGTCTAGTCATATGCTGGAGATCCTTTCTTGTTGAAATGACTTGAACACCGCGGCCAGTTACGCACGCGTGAAGACAAGCGTGGTTTTCACTCAGGCGCCGAGTACGACGATCACATGCACGCGATACGGCCCATGAGCGCCGAGCACGATGGTCTGTTCGATATCCCCGGTGCGCGAAGGTCCAGAGATGAAGTTGACCGCACGTGGAAGCTCGCCCCGCTCGCTGCGGATCAATGCGAATGCTTCTTCGTGTCCCGCCACGATGCGCGAAGCCGGCACGATTGCGATATGCGTTTCCGGCAGCAGACCGGCTGACGCATAAGTGTCCGGGCCGGACAGCAACACGAGCGAGCCCGTTTCGGCAGTCGCACAAAAGCAGCCGGTCAGGCCCACTACGTCACCGTCTTTCGGCTTGCGAAATTCAACTGTGAGGCCTGCGTCGTTCCAGCGCAGATCCTGCAGCGTGCCCCAGGCAATGGCTTGCAACGGCAACGCGTGATCTGCGAGATAGCGATGCGCCGCGGCCGGCACGTCGCTGAGCGACGCTACCGTGTCGACGGTGGTCGCCATTTTCTGCGCTTCTTCAATGAACCGCCCGGTCAGGTCCGCCGGCATATCCGGGCGCGGGCCAGACGGATGGCGCGCCAGATAGTCCGCCGCCGCTTCCCGCTCGGACGGGGACGGCTCCGGCTCCCGGCCTTGCGCCGCGCGGATGCGCGCCAGAATGTTGCGGCGGGCAATCGATGTGTCCATATGCGAAAGTCCTCGTGTCGATAGCCGTGCGATATGTCGGAATTATACCGGCCACCCTCCGCGCGAACACCCTGGCCGAACGGCATAGGAACACTTCAGACACGCGAAAACACGCGTGCAAAAGCCGTTAATTCGCGGACTCCTCCTCGGGCTGCGCGATGCCGAAAACCTGCCGTAGATACGCGAGATACGCCTTGTCCTCGCACATGTTCTTGCCCGGCGAATCGGACAGCTTCGCCACGGGCTGCCCGTTGCAGCGAACCATCTTGATCACGATCTGCAGCGGGTTATAGCCGAGGTCGTTGGTCAGATTCGTGCCCACGCCAAATGCGAGCTTGCAGCGTCCGCGGAAGCGCTCGTAGAGCTGCAGCACCTTGGGAATATCGAGCGCGTCAGAAAACACCAGGATCTTCGTGCGCGGATCGCAACGGTTCGCCTCGTAGTGCTGGAGCAGGCGCTCGCCCCAATCGAACGGGTCGCCCGAATCGTGGCGCGCGCCGTCGAACAGCTTGCAGAAGTACATGTCGAAGTCGCGCAGAAACGCCTGCATGCCATAAACATCCGACAGTGCAATGCCAAGGTCGCCGCGATATTCCTTCGCCCACATTTCGAAGCCGAAGATCTGCGAATCGCGCAGCCGCGGGCCGAGCGCCTGGCACGCCTGCAGATACTCGTGCGCCATGGTGCCGAGCGGCGTCAGGCTGTGCTTCATTGCGTAAAACACGTTGCTGGTGCCGGCGAACTGTTCGCCAAGGCCGTCTTTCAGCGTGAGGATCACTTCTTCGTGCCATTGCTTCGAAAAGCGGCGACGCGTGCCGTAGTCGGCAATCTTGCAGTCGGCAAATTCCGGCCGCGCGCCCAGAAGTTTCATCTTGTCGACCAGGCGCCCGCGGCCTTCGCTGTAGTCCGGTTCCTGCTGCGTATTGCGGAAGTAGACCTCGTTGACGATGGCGAGCATCGGGATCTCGAACAGGATCGTGTGTAGCCACGGACCTTTGATCTCAATGTCGATCTCGCCGTTGTTCTTCGGCGACGGCTCGATCGAAATGTACTTCTCGTTCAGATGAAAGAGCGCGAGGAACTCGATGAAGTCGCCCTTAATGAAGCGCATGCGCCGGAGGTAGTCGAGTTCCTCGTCGGTGAAGCGCAGCTGGCAGAGCTTGCGCACTTCGTCGCGTATCTCGCCGATGTAGGGCACGAGGTCGACGTTCGGCGTGCGGCAACGGAAGCGATACTCGACGTTGGCCGCGGGGAAGTGATGCAGAACCACCTGCATCATCGTGAACTTGTACAGATCGGTGTCGAGCAGCGAAGTAATAATCATGATGGTGCGAACTGGACCGCAGGAAGTACGGAAGGCCTGACTCAACCCATGCATCGGGGCGCCTCGTGCGCGCCGGCTTGACGCATGTTACCCGAATGCGCCGTCATTCAGGCGCGAGCGCGGCCTGCCCTCGCGCCGCTGAGCGCGAACCCGTTACTCTTCACGCACGCAATAAACTAATCACGAAAACATATAAAAGGCGTTGTGCGATGCTGCATGCGCCTCTTGACGTTACGTTACAATACCGCTTTTGGCGTTTGCGCCTTCCCTGATTCCGCATGCAGGAGCTGCCTGAATGACTCACGTTGTGACCGAAAGCTGCATCAAGTGCCGCTATACCGACTGCGTCGATGTGTGCCCGGTGGACTGCTTTCGCGAAGGTCCCAACTTCCTCGCGATCGACCCCGATGAATGCATCGACTGCGCAGTGTGCGTGGCCGAGTGCCCGGTGAACGCCATTTATGCCGAAGAAGACGTGCCGGGCGACCAGCAGAACTTCATCGAGCTGAATGCCGATCTCGCCAAGAACTGGCCGAGCATCACCAAGACCAAAGCGCCGCTGCCGGAAGCCGACGAGTTCAAGGACGTCAAGGAAAAGCTCGCCCTGCTCGCGCGCTGAGCGTTTGAGAGCCCGTCATACCTCCCGCTAGTTCGGATCAAATTGAGATGAACACAAGGTATTGACAGGCGCCAACGCTGCTTCTACAATTTCGCTTCTCTGCTGTTGTTTTTCTGTTCCTCGATAGCTCAGTCGGTAGAGCGCCGGACTGTTAATCCGTAGGTCCCTGGTTCGAGCCCAGGTCGAGGAGCCAAGAATTGCAAAAGCCCGTTAACCAAGACGGGCTTTTTTATGTAGATCAAGTTGTACTGCTGTTCCTCGATAGCTCAGTCGGTAGAGCGCCGGACTGTTAATCCGTAGGTCCCTGGTTCGAGCCCAGGTCGAGGAGCCAAAATTTTAAAGGCCCGCATCCGTGCGGGCCTTTTTGTTTTTAGCCTTCCTTCAGTTCGGTCTTCCTTCAGGGCGAGCACCTCATTCGCGGTCAGCGCGTCGCTCCCCTCTCATCAATTCACGGCGGTTTTTCCAAGGCTCGTTTGCCTAGCCGTCACAGAACGTCTCGCCAATCTCCCGGCGGTATACGATGACAGCTTTGCGGCGCACAACGCGCCTCCAACGCTTCCTGCTCAACCCGGCCATCTCATGAAAATCACCACGTTGCAAATCGCGCTTGCAGTCGTCGCCGCCGTCGCCGTGCCGGTCGCGCACGGCGAAGAAGTCGGCAGCGTCAATACGAACTTTCACATCACCGGTTCCGACCGGGTTGTCGTCGAGGCCTATGACGATCCTCTCGTTCAAGGCGTGACCTGTTACGTGTCGCGTGCGCGCACGGGTGGCGTAAAAGGCACGCTCGGCATCGCGGAAGATCCCACGGAGGCGTCGATCGCCTGCCGGCAGGTCGGTGCAATTCATTTCGCCGGTCCGGTGAAACAGCAAGCCGATGTGTTTTCGGTGAGCATGTCGCTAATCTTCAAGGCGTTGCATGTGGTGCGCGTGGTCGACACAAAGCGCAACGCGCTCGTGTATCTCACCTACAGCGACCGGGTCGTCAGCGGCAGCGCGAAAAACAGTGTGAGCGCCGTGCCGATGCCGGCCGGCACCACCATCCCTGTGAAGTGACCAACCGCGGGTCAGCGCGGGCGACGTCCTACGAAAAAGCGCACGGCGCGCGCCGCCGAACGAAGCGCGCCGCCATGCCCGCAGCCGTCGCTCCGCGCTAAACTGACTGGCTGTACGAGAGCCATGCAATGACCGCCGTCCATCGTTTTCAGAATTCAGCCCGTTACTGGCGCACGCCGCTTCTGCCCGGTGCGGACCTGCTCACCGCTGAATATCACGACCACGAGTTCGCACCGCACTGGCACGATGCGTACACCATTCCCGTGATCGTCGCGGGCGCCGAAGGCTATCGGTATCGCGGTTCGGACTATGTCGCCGAAGCCGGAGGCGTGCCGATCATCAATCCCGGCGAACTCCACACCGGGTCGAAGGCAGTCGAAGCAGGCTGGCGCTATCGCGTAACGTACGCGCCGGTGCAGTTCATCCACGAACTCGCCGATCAGATCGCCGGCAAGCCGCAGCCTTTGCCGTGGTTTGCACCCGGCGTGATCCACGATCCCGACCTCGCCGTGCGACTCGCGAACGCGCACCGCATGCTCGAAGCGGGCAGCGACGCGCTGGCGGCGGAAGCCGCCATGCTCGACGCGCTCTCCACGCTGCTCGTGCGCTATTCGCAGACGCTGCCCGAGCCTTCGCGCATGGCCGCCGACGACGCCCGCGTCGCCGTCATGAAAGAACGTCTGGCAGGCGACCTGCTCGAACCGGTCACGCTCGCCGACGTGGCGCAGGCGGCCGGACTCTCGCCCTTTCACGCCGCGCGCCTTTTCAACCGCGCGACGGGTCTGCCGCCCCACGCCTGGCGCAATCAGATACGCCTGCAACGCGCGCTTGTGCCGTTGCGGGCAGGCGTCCCTGTAACAGACGTGGCGGCCGCCAGCGGCTTTACCGATCAAAGCCATTTCACGCGGCACTTCCGGCGCATGTTCGGCGTGCCGCCCGGACGCTGGCAGGGACAGTGATCGTCCGCAAGAACGTACAAGCCCGGCTCTGCCTGCCCCGTTATGCTTCCCGACTCATAGGAGGCAAGTTTTGACCCACTCAGTCCGTTTGAAAGAAGTCACCACGGGCGCGCGCGACATCATCCCAATGATGGTCGGCTCGGCGCCTTTCGGCGTCATTTTCGGCACGCTTGTCGCGTCCGGGCCACTGCATCTGTGGCACGGCCAGTTGATGTCGCTCATCGTTTTCGCGGGCTCCGCGCAATTTATCGCGCTTGGGCTGATCGCGGGCCACGCGAGCTTCGCGGTGATCTGGGCCACCACGCTCGTGGTCAATCTGCGGCATGTTCTGTATAGCGCGACACTCGCGCCGCACGTCGCGCATCTTCCGGCGCGCTGGCGCTGGGCCCTCGGCGCGCTGCTCACGGACGAAGTATTCGCAGTCGCGTGGGAGCACTATCGGAACCGCGAGCCGGGCACCGTCGGCCCGCACTACTTCTTCGGCGCCGGTCTCGCGATGTATCTGAACTGGCAGCTGTGGACAGTCGCCGGCCTGCTGTTCGGCGCTGCCTTCCCCGGACTTCAATCGCTCGGACTCGACTTTGCGATGGTCGCCACTTTCATTGCGATCGTCGTACCGCAGCTCACCGCGTTGCGCTACATCGCGGCTGCGGTCACCGCGGGCACGCTGGCCTTCTTCTGGCAAGCGTGGCCGTACAAGCTCGGACTGCTCGCCGCCGTCTTCGCGGGCGTCGTGGTCGGCGTACTGCTTTCCACGCCGGGCTTCGGATTGCGGCGTGCACGCCGGTCGGCGGAGGGATCGCGATGAACTACGTCGTTTTGATACTCGGCATGGCGCTCATCACGTGGGTGATCCGCGCCGCCGTCTTCGTGCTCGGCGACCGGCTGGTGTTTCCGCCTCTGGTACGCACGGCGCTGGGCTTCGTGCCGGTCACCGTGCTGACCGCGATCATCGTGCCGATGGCGGTCTCGCCGCATGGCGCCGACACCGGTGCCGAACTGACGTGGCGCAATCCGCAACTGGTCGGCGCACTGGCCGCTGTCATCGTAAGCGCGCTGACGCGGCGGCCACTCGTAACCATCGCCGTGGGCCTCACGGTGTTTTTCGTCTGGCAAGGCGTGGTGCTGCGATAACACACGTGCGCTGCCACACGTAAGGGCTCACTCACACGGAAGCCGCCGGTGGCGGGGCTTCCGCGTTCACCGTGGGCTCCAGACGAGAGCCGCAAAACCGTCCGGGCGGCGCGGCAAAGCCCGCCTCATATCCGATAAAACCCTTAAGTTTCCCGTCGATCCGCCGATATGCAGTCGAGGTCCGCTCGTCGGGATACGTCCCGCCAGACGCGGCAACAGGCAGGAATCAAACGCGCAGCCATTGCACGTCCAGTCTTCCGGGTCCGCTTGCGACCGGACGAACACGACGAGGCCGCGCGGCAGGACCAAACGGGATAGACACATGGGTCAAATTACCCTCACGCTCAAAGACGAGACCATTGCGACGCTGCGCAAGGATTTCGATGCATTTCTGCGCGTATCGCTGAAGCTCGATCCGCAGTTCGCGACGCCTTCGTTCGAGGACTTTTTGCGAGCGAAGCTGCTCGACAACATGGTGCCGCTGACCGAACACGCCGTTCAGCGGATGTTGCAGGGCGGCCAGTATGCATGGGCGAAACGCACGCTCGACAAGGAGTTTCCTGACGTCGTCGCGATTCTGATGCGGCAGGCCGGGGAATTCGGTTTCGGCTTTGCAGCGCGCTCGGAGTGGACGCCGGAAGAGTTGGCCAAGCAATGCCGCGACTGGGCGGCGGCGATCGTCAAGGAAGCCGAAGGCGACGCGGTGCTGGTCGACCCGCTCTCGGCACAGATCAAGAGCGCAGTGCAGGATATCCAGGCGCTCGAGGAAATCATGCAGACGCCGGCATGGCGGCTCGTGGAATCGCTGCGTCAGCGTGTTTATGAAGCAAAGGTGGCGTGCGAAACGAGCGTGGGCAGCACCGCCCGCGAAAAGCTGGGCGAACTGCGCGGCCTGCTGCGGCTCGGCATTTCGCACGGCTCGTTCCAGAAGCAGGAAGCGCAACAGATCATGGAATATCTGCGCCTGCTGAAGCCGGAAATCTTCGTCGAAGAACCGTACGACGTGTTTTCGCGGATGGCGGCGTGGCTGCGCAACTTCTTCGTGCCGCCGCGCCCCGCCCCGCAACAGCAGCAACGGCAGTCGCGCTAATTCGGCCCAGCGTCTGCCCACCAGCAGCAGCTAGCGTGTAAAGCACGTTGCCTGCTGCCGAAAGCGATCCAGGGAGCCCTCCGGGAAGCTCCCGCGCGGCTACAGCCCGTGCGGCATCGAGCCCCGCCTCGCCACCCACCTGAGCGCCGCTCAGTCCCACATCTTCCTGAGCCTTGCTCCGATTTCGATTTTTGCCTGCGCCGCCGCGGCAAGCCCCGCGGCGGTCGGCGCACTGGGCACCGGCACGCGCGGCCATGCGTACGCGTCGAACAAAGGCATCAGGTGCGCAGGGATAAAGCGCGTGCGCGACGCCCACACGTGACGATCGCCCATATGCGTCTGGTTGTGCACGTAAAAGCGCTGCGGCACGACGATATGCAGGTCTTCCTTTGCGCGCGTCATCGCAACGTACAGCAGACGGCGCTCTTCGTCGATTTCCTCTTCGCTGCCGGTGCCCAGATCGGACGGAATGCAGCCGTCGACCCCGTTCAGCACGAACACGTTGCGCCATTCCTGTCCCTTTGCCGAATGGATGGTGGACAGGATCAGATAGTCTTCGTCGATAAGCGGCACGCCCGATTCGTCGCTCGTGGCATCGGGCGGATCGAGCGTCAGTTCCGTCAGAAAGCGCTCGCGCGACGCATACGTGCCCGCAATGCTTTCCATCTGCAACACGTCGGCATGACGGATTGCGGCGTCTTCATGATTGCGCTCCAGATGCGGCTCGTACCAGCGCCTCACCATCTCGAACTCCGCAGGCCATGGCGTCTGCCGCCCATACACGCTCGACATCAGCCTGACGAAGGGATGCCAGTCCTCCTGCGCGCGAGGCGGCGGCGCGAACGCGGCGAGCGTGCCGCCCGCGGTGTCGGCGGGATTGCCCACACCGGCACGCGCGACGATTTCGTCGAGCACTCTCGCGGCCGTGGCCGGCCCCACGCCGGGCAATAACTGTACGACGCGAAAACCGGCCACCCGGTCGCGCGGATTCTCGGCCCAACGCAGCACCGCCAGTACGTCTTTGACGTGCACGGAATCGAGGAACTTCAGGCCGCCGAACTTCACGAACGGAATGTTGCGGCGCGTGAGTTCGATCTCGAGCACCGCGCTGTGATGCGCGGCGCGAAACAGCACCGCCTGCGACTTCAGTGTCATGCCCTGCTCGCGCGCTTCCAGCACCTGCTCGACGATATAGCGCGCCTGGTCGGCCTCGTCCGCGACGGTGACGAGCCGGGGCCGTTGCGCCGACGACTTGTCGGTCCACAGGTTCTTTGTATATCGCTCGCTGGCCAGTTCGATCACCGCGTTCGACGCGGCAAGAATCGGCTCGGTCGAGCGGTAATTGCGTTCAAGCGTGACCTGAACCGCAGGCGGATCGAAATGCGCCGGGAAATCGAGAATGTTGCGCACGGTGGCGCCGCGAAACGAATAGATCGACTGCGCGTCGTCGCCGACCACGGTCAGGCCGCGTCCGTCCGGCTTCAGCGCGAGGAGAATCGACGCCTGCAGCCGGTTGGTGTCCTGATATTCGTCGACCAGCACGTGATCGAAGCGCGCCGACAGATCCGCGGCAATTGCCGGCTCCGCAGCCATATGCGACCAGTAGAGCAGCAGGTCGTCGTAATCGAGCACGCTCTGCTTCTGCTTCGCGTCGACGTAGGCGGCGAACAGCATGCGCAGATCGGCTTCCCACTCGCGGCACCACGGGAACGCGCTATCGAGCACCTGCCCGAGCGACGCGCCGGTGTTCACGACGCGGGAGTAAATCGCGAAACAGGTTCCCTTAGCCGGAAAGCGCCGTTCTTTCGCCGACAAACCCAATTCATGCCGCACCAGATTCATCAGGTCGGCGGAATCCTCACGGTCGTTGATCGTGAAGGCCGGTGCAAGACCGATCAGTTCTGCATATTCGCGCAAAAGCCGCGCGCCGACGCTATGGAACGTGCCCGCCCATGTGAGCCCTTGCGCGAGCGCGGCGCGCGTGCCGAGCGCCGTCGTGGCAATGCGTGTGACGCGGCGTGTCATTTCCAGCGCCGCGCGACGCGAAAATGTCAGAAGCAGAATTCTGCGCGGATCAGCGCCCTTGACCATCAGATTGGCCACACGGTGCGCAAGCGTGCTGGTCTTGCCGGAGCCCGCGCCCGCAATGACCAGCAAGGCGCCCGGCGGTGAATGAGGCGTATCGGTGCCGAATTCGACGGCCTCGCGCTGCGCGTCGTTCAACTTCGCAAGCCAAGGGGCGGTATCGGACGGCGACGGCGTTTCTGCGACGGAAAGCACGGTGTTTTAAGGGCGTTGGATGGATCGGGAACGGCGACGCATACTGTATATCCATACAACCCGCGCGCACAAGCGCCCTTTTTTAGCGTGGCTGCTGCGCAGTCACGCGCACGCCGCCCCGCACGCTTACAAGCCGCTCAAAACAAACGGCCCGTCTGCATTCCGCAAACGGGCCGTTTCGTTGAGCAGGTCGCACCTGCCCATCAGGAAGCAGGAACCTACTGCTTCTTCGCATCCTTCAGAGTGGCCTCGGCGTGCGCCTTGTCGGCGTCGGCTTGGGCTTCGGTCTTTTCCTTGTCGGCCTTGGCTTGCGCGACAGCCGCCTTCTTGTCTGCCTTGGCTTGCTGCTTCGCCGCCTTCTGATCGGCGTGCGTGACCGGCGCCGCGGCCGGATCGCTTGCCTGCGCGAATGCGGCCGACGACAGGCAGCCTGCGATGAGCAACGCGCAAAGCCGCGCGGTCGGGGATTTAGCGGAATTAGTAAATCGAGTGTTGCTCATGCGATTCCTCCTTAACAGTCTCATCAGGTCGAGTCGGGTTCGACACCGCGGGCTAACCTGAGCCCGCGGCTCCGCCTGCCATTAGTGCTTAACTTCGCCGCCGTCGGTCTGGGCGCCCGCCTGACTTTGCAGGTTCATCTTCATTTCGTTGTCAGCGGCCTGCTTGTCCGCCTTCTTGTTGATCTTTGCGTCGCGCACCTGCTCCTTGTATTCGGACTTGGCAGCCTTCTGCTGTTCCTTCAGCTCGGCCTTCGACGCCTTCTTCGACGCGCGGTACTCCGCGTTAGCCTTCGCGTTGGCTTCGCGCTTTTGCACCAGCGGATCGGGCGAGCCCGAGGCCGTCAGGCGGGTCGGTGCCGGCGTTACCGGCTGTACGCCTTGGGCGGCAGGAGCGGCCGGCGCGACGTCGGCGCCGGGCGTCTGAACCTGTACCTGGGCATTCATGCCCGCAGCCGGTTGAACGGGCTGCGTGGTCTGCGCGACTGCTGCCGTAGCGGCGAATGCGGTCATGGCGGTACCGATCAGGAGCGTACGAATCTGGGTCATGGCAAATTCCTCTCTAGAGTTGTTGTGGCCGGGTCGAACCGCCCTGCATCGCGCTGCGGCGCGCTGGACGACCTCCCGGTCTGCTCATAGCCGAACTAGATCCGGCAAGCTTTCCTGCTGAGATGCACTTTACGAGTGAAGTCGTGTTGTGACGACCGGTGTTACGCAACGTTTCACTTTCCGACAAACGGATAACATCTGCTTGCATTTGCTTGCGATGCGTTCACGAAACACTGCGCGAGACAACGCGACTTCTTAGGGGCAAGCTTGTGCTTTATGATGCGAACCCCTTGCCTGAAGGTGCAATGCCCATGCCCAACCTCGATTTCACGCTCACCGGCGACTACGTCGAACTTCACAATCTGCTGAAGATCACGGGGCTCGCGGACAGCGGCGGCTCGGCGAAGATGATGGTGGCGGACGGAGCCGTCACTGTGGACGGCCGCGTCGAAACGCGTAAAACGTGCAAGATCCGCGCAGGACAGGTGGTACTGCTCGGCGACACGCGAATCGCGGTCCACGAAGCCTGACCGCTACTACTCCCGCAGGAACCACGAGATTCCGCAGGAAACTCGCGCACCAAAAATGTGCTTAATCCATCGACTTTGCAGCGGTCACGCAATAAGCTGTTGGTTTCGCTAGACGAACGGCCCCGCTGAGATCGCCGACCGTGGGCTCGCCGGGAAACCGTGGCGAGCCGCCTTGATCGGCGTTATTACGAGGCTCGTGAACCGCCATGCGACCGCGAGCCCACGCGTCTCTCGTAGAGCGCGCTTCCGTTGCCTTCGCTGCTTCCAGTGCCGCGGCGGTCGCCAGCGGTCACGGCGTCGTCATTCCGTCAACTTTCACACGCTCCATGACTCAATCCGGCTTCACCCGGGTGGCCACCCGTCCGCCGACCTTGTCCCGCCACGCCGCCGACACCGCGCGACTCGCCGCGCCGCTCGCCATCGCGCAACTGTCGCAAATGGCCATGGGCGTCACCGACACGATCCTGCTCGGCTCTCTCGGACCGGACGCGCTCGCGGCCGGCGGTCTGGGCGCCAATCTGTTCTTCGTGGTCGTGACGCTGCTGCAGGGCGTGCTGACGTCGGTCAGCGTGAGCGTCTCGCATGCGCGCGGCGCGCAGGACGAAAGCCGCGTGCCGCACATCTACTGGACCGGTTTTGTGTTGTCGGTGTTGCTGTCGGTGCCGGCGTTTGCCTTGCTGTCTTTCGCGACGCCCATCCTGCTTGCGTTCGGGGAACCGGCGCTGCTCGCGCATAACGTCGGCGAGTATGCGGCGGTGCTGCGCTGGGGCGCGCTGGGCAGTCTGATCGGCGTCGGTCTGATGCGCTCTTTCCTGCCGGCGATCGGCGCGGCGCGGCGGCTCCTGTGGGTGTCGCTCGTCAGCGTCGGCGTGAACGGCTTTCTCAACTACGGGCTGATTCACGGGGCCTACGGGCTGCCGCGGCTCGGCTTCCTCGGCTCGGCGGCTGCGACGTCCATCACCGTCTGGCTGACCGCGCTCGTGCTGATGGCACTCTTGCATCTGCGGCCGCGTTATCGCCATTTCGTGGTGGCCACGCGCCCCAACGTCCCGCTGATGGGCGAGCTGTTCGGTATCGGCTGGCCGGTGGCGATCACCTACGGCGTCGAATCGACGCTCTTCCTCGCGACCGGCCTGATGGTCGGGCTGCTCGGCGAGTCCCAACTGGCCGCACATCAGATTGCGCTGAACGTCGCGTCAGTGGCATTCATGGTGCCGCTCGCGATCGGCCAGGCGGCCAATGTGAGAGTGGGCTTCTGGTCCGGCGCCGGACAGCCGCTCGCCGCGCGTCATGCGGGCTTCGTCGCGCTGGCGCTTGGCGTCGGCTTCATGACGTTGTCGGGAATCGTGCTGATCGCCGCGCCGCATTGGATCGTCGGCCTCTATCTGCACCTGGACGACCCGGCCAATGCGGCGACGGTTACGCTCGCGAGTTCACTCCTCGGCGTGGCAGCGATTTTTCAGATCGTCGACGGCATGCAAACGGTCGGATCTGGCTGCCTGCGCGGTCTGAAAGACACGCGCATACCAATGATCGCCGCCGCATTCGGTTACTGGGTGATTGGTTTTCCGACCGGCTATACGCTCGCCTTTCATGCCGGGCTGGGTGCTCGAGGTTTGTGGTGGGGCCTCGCGGCCGGACTCGCGAGCGTCGCGCTGCTGATGACGCTGCGCTTTCACAAGCTAAGCTTGCGGCGCGTGCCGGTTGCGGCGGACGCGCCGCCCGCCGCATCGGTTTGAACACGGGTAACGGACTCGCCGTTTCGGGCACGCCCGCGCTGCGTGATGAGTCCGCTTTAAGGCCCGGCGGGCGGTCTTGCCGCAAAAGGGACAATGGCACAGCGAGCCAACGTCGCGGCAAACCCGTTGCACGCGCAACCATAGAGCCAGCAGGCTGCCGCCTACAACGTTAAAATGCGTGACTTCTTCGGTGCGTATCGCGAACCCGCGTCCATCCACCGAAGCTCCGCTTGCGCGCCTCACAAAGGACCGCGCCGCCGGCAGGTCCACCTCCGCTGACAACCTGCCGTTCGCTTGCGACTCAACTGCAGCAACCGCGACATAGGGCGCGGCCCGCTCACAGGCACTTGCCGCAGTCCGTGAGGCGCCGCGCCCGGCAGAGCGTCGCCGCCTTCAGCACTGCGCCCGCTTGCGAACGACCAACCTCCGCTTCTCGCCATAAAACATAACCAAGGACCTCGCCCCATGCTTGCCCGCATCACCCGTCTTTTTCCCGTTTGGGCCGTGCTCATTTCGGTTGCAGCGTATTTCTCGCCGGCTTCGTTTACCGGCATCGCCCCGCACGTCACCACGCTTCTGACCATCATCATGCTGGCGATGGGCGTCACGCTGTCCGTCGCCGACTTTCAGCGCGTCTTCACACGGCCCGCGCCGGTGATCGCAGGCATCGTGCTGCATTACCTCGTGATGCCGCTCGCCGCCTGGGTCATCGCGAAAGCCTTCCGCATGCCGCCCGACCTGACCGCCGGCATGGTGCTGGTGGGCAGCGTGGCGAGCGGCACGGCATCGAACGTGATGATCTATCTGGCGCGCGGCGACGTCGCGCTGTCGGTGACGATCAGTGCGTTGTCCACGCTCGTCGGTGTCTTTGCGACGCCGCTTCTCACGCGCCTTTACGTGGATGCGTCGATCGCCGTCGACGTCCACGGCATGTTGATGAGTATCCTGCAAATCGTCGCGCTGCCGATCGTGGTCGGCCTCGTGGTGAATCACCTGTTCGGCAAGACGGTTCGCAAGATCGAGCCGGTGCTGCCGCTGGTTTCGATGGTCGCGATCCTGCTGATCATCGGCGCGGTGGTGGGCGGCACGCAGAAAAGCATTGCGTCCGTCGGCCTCGTGGTGATGCTCGGAGTGGTGCTGCATAACGGCATCGGCCTTCTCGGCGGCTACTGGGGCGGCCGTTTGCTAGGTTTCGACGAAGCCGTTTGCCGCACGCTTGCGATTGAAGTCGGCATGCAGAACTCGGGCCTCGCCGCGACGCTCGGCAAGCTCTACTTCACGCCAATTGCCGCGTTGCCCGGCGCGCTGTTCTCCGTCTGGCACAACCTGTCGGGGTCGCTGCTCGCGGGTTATTGGGCAGGGCGCCCGGCGAAGGGCTCGACGTATGCCGAAGGCGAACGCGGGCTGAACACCGAACGCGTCTGACGGTTTCGAGCCACCGCTCATCGCGGTCCCAGACGCCGCCGGCGTGCCGCGGTGCACAGTCCGGCGGCGCGATTCCCCTTAGAATGGATTTCTCGGCAGCGCGGCTGAAGCATCTGCGCTGCCGTTACGAAAAGCCTGAACAACAAGGGGAAACAGCGTGCAGTTGCATACAGAACAAAAGCAGACCGCGACGCAACGCAAGCGCGCAATCCGCTCCGCCAGACATTTTTTCTTGTTGTGCTGCACGTCGGCATTTCTGACTGCGTGCGCAACCAAACCTCCCGCCACCGCGTTCGACCGCCCGGTCACTCACGCGTTATCACCGACCGAAAACACGCCGCTTCGCGCGGCGCTTGAACCGCTCGAAGCCGCTCATCCGGGGGAATCGGGTTTCCGTGTGCTATCGAGCGGCACGGACGCACTGCAGATGCGCATCGCGCTCGCCCGCGCGGCGACGAAAACGCTCGACATGCAGTACTACATCGCGAACGAGGACACCACCGGCAAGCTGCTGCTCGGCGCCGCGCTGTACGCGGCGGATCACGGCGTGCGCGTGCGCATGCTGGTCGACGACCTGAACTTCAAGGACATCGACCGCATCATGGCGGGGCTCAACTCGCACAGCAACATCGAGATTCGCGTCTTCAATCCGTTCGGTAGCGCGCGTGAGGGTGTGTTCGAGCGCACCACGAATGTCTTCACGCAGATCGGCCACTTCACGCGCCGCATGCACAACAAGGCGATGATCGCAGACAACCAGTTGGCGATTGTCGGCGGCCGCAATCTCGGCGACGAATACTTTAACGCGAGCGAAGTCCTGCAGTTCCGCGACATCGACGTGCTCGCCGCCGGCCCGATCACCGCCGATGTCTCAGCGAGCTTCGACGATTACTGGAACAGCAGCGTCGCGTATCCGCTCGGCGTGCTGAACAAGCAGAAATTCGATCGCGAAGAACTCGATCAGACACGCGACGACCTCCGCAAGCACTGGCGCACCAACGCCGATCCATACAACGCGAAGCCCTTGAACGCGACGCCGCTCGCCACGCAGATTGCGGGCAAGCAACTCGGCCTGACCTGGGCGCAAGCGGAGTTCGAGGCGGATCAGCCGGAGAAGATCGAGAGCCCGTCGCCCGACTACGTCAGTCCACCGATGAAGCGGCTCGGCGAGCTCATGAAGGACGCGCACAAGGATTTCCTCGTCGTGTCGCCCTACTTCGTTCCGCACGACGCCGGCGTGACGGCGCTGGGCACACTCACGCACCGGGGCGTGCGCGTAGCGATCCTGACGAATTCGCTCGCCGCCACCGACGCGGTTGCGGTGCAAGCGGGCTACAGTCCGTTTCGCGTGCCGCTGCTGCAACAGGGCGTCGAGTTATACGAATTCAAGCCGCGCCAGGATACGCCCACGGCGGGAATCGCCGGGTCGCGTTCGCGCGCGAGCCTGCATGCGAAAACTTACGTGATCGACCGCCGGATTCTGGTGATCGGCTCGATGAACCTCGATCCGCGCTCGGCGCATCTGAATACCGAACTCGCGCTCGTGATCCACAGCCCGGAACTGGCTGCGCAGGTCGCCGACATTTTCGCCACCGCCACGGCGCCTGAGCGAAGCTACCGCGTGACACTCGCCGACGGCGCGCAGCTCGCCTATCTTCGTTCGATCGGCGCGCCGCTGTCCCCGCTCGTGTGGACCGATGTCGAAGACGGCACGCGCCGCACCTACATTTTCGACCCGCAGGCAGGGTTATACCGGAACGCGCTAACAGGGCTATTCTCCCTATTGCCGGTCAACGCAGAACTTTAAAAGCGGAGCTCAACCATGACTGAAGACGTACGAATGGAGCGCGATACGTTCGGTGAAATCGCTGTGCCGAACGCTCATTTGTGGGGCGCGCAGACGCAGCGCTCGTTGCAGAATTTCCGCATTTCCACCGAGAAGCAATCGCCCGAATTGATCACCGCGCTCGCCGTGATCAAGCGCGCCGCCGCCGAGGTAAACCTGGGCCTCGGCGTGCTGGACGAGACAAAGGCGCACGCGATCATGCAGGCGGCCGACGAGATCATCGCAGGCAAGCATCCGGATGAGTTTCCGCTCGCGGTCTGGCAAACCGGCTCCGGCACGCAGACCAACATGAATCTGAACGAAGTGATCGCGAATCGCGCGAGCGAGCTGCTCGGCGGCGAGCGCGGTGAAGCGCGCAAAGTGCATCCGAACGACGACGTGAATCGCGGCCAGTCGTCGAACGACGTCTTCCCGACGGCCATGCACGTGGCCGCCGCGCATGGCATCGTCAAGCATCTGCTGCCTGCGCTCAAGACGTTGCGCGACACGCTCGACGGGAAGGCGAAGGCGTTTGCCGGCATCGTCAAGATCGGCCGCACGCACTTGCAGGACGCAACGCCGCTCACGCTCGGTCAGGAGTTCTCCGGCTATGTCGCGCAACTCGACCACGGCATCCGCCATGTTGAATCGACGTTGCCGCACCTGTATGAACTCGCGCAGGGCGGCACGGCTGTCGGCACCGGTTTGAATGCGCATCCGCAGTTCGCCGGCAAGGTCGCGGCTGCAATCGCCAAGCTCACCGGCGTGCCGTTCGTGTCCGCGCCCAACAAATTCGAGGTGATGGCCGCAGCCGATGCGCTCGTCTTCGCGCACGGCGCGCTGAAGACGGTGGCCGCAAGCCTGAACAAGATCGCCAACGACATCCGCTGGCTCGCGAGCGGTCCGCGCTGCGGCTTGGGCGAACTGTCGATTCCGGAAAATGAACCAGGCAGCTCGATCATGCCGGGCAAGGTCAATCCCACGCAGTCCGAAGCCTTGACGATGCTGTGCGCGCAAGTGTTCGGCAATGACGTCGCGGTGAACATCGGCGGGGCGAGCGGCAACTTCGAGTTGAACGTGTTCCGGCCCATGATCGCGCACAACGTGCTGCAGTCCATCCGCCTGCTCAGCGACGGCGCTTTGAGTTTCAACGACAACTGCGCAGTCGGCATCGAACCCAACCGCGAGCGGATCGACGCGCTGCTCAACGAATCGCTGATGCTCGTGACGGCGCTCAATCCGCACATCGGCTACGACAAGGCCGCGCAGATCGCGAAGAAGGCGCACAAGGAGGGCACCACGCTGAAGGCTGCGGCGCTCGCGCTCGGCTATGTCACTGAGCAGCAGTTCGACGAATGGGTGCGGCCGGGCGATATGGTGGGCCATTCGGTGCCTTGATTGGCACCTGCCCGCCCACGCCTGACGCGCTGGGCGACTCGCGGTGAGTCGCCCGGTTTGATTCGATGCGGGTTTGATTCAGATTAGTCCGGGACGGAAAAGCGGGCGCTTAGGCGGCAAAGGATCGCCGCCTGAAGTTTTGCCGGCGCCCGAGTGAACGCCGGCAAGCGTCGTTCAAACCTTGCCCTGCGCCACTTCTTCCGGCTTCAGCTCGACGATCGCGTCGAGCGCTTCCTTCACGTCCATCGCGTACTTTGCGAGGCGCTTCTGTTCGTCGGTTTCCGGCACGAACGACGGCACCTGCACCGGGTGTCCGTTTTCATTGACCGCGACCATCACGACGAGACAATCGGTGGTTTGCAGCAACTCCCCGCCCTTCGGGTCGCCAGCCTGCACCGACACATGGATGTGCATGCTGGTGCGCCCTGTCGCCACCACGCGCGCGCGCAATTCGACGAGGTTGCCTACCAGAATCGGTCGACGGAAACGGATATTGCCGACGCTGACCGTCACGCAATAACGCCCCGACCACACCGCCGCGCACGCATACGCGGTTTCGTCGATCCACTTCATCAGCGCGCCGCCGTGCACCTTGCCGCCGAAGTTGACCGAGCTGGGTTCGGCAAGAAAGCGGAACGTGGTTTCGGAACGTTCCAGCGGCGCTGAGAGATGGCTACTCATCTTGACTCCGGTCAATCGGATGCATTGAAAGGAGGCGATTATACGAGCGCAATATTGACGGCGTGGTCACTTATCGGGCGGAAATACGCGCGACGTTGTGCTCGCAGCCGGTTTCGGCGCGCAATCCGATTCAGCCTATTCATCGCTGTGGCCGCTGCAAGCTCGTACGGTGCCGCGGCGCCGGCCTGTTCTCCGGCTCGAACGTCGCTTCGCGCGCAGTCGTTCAGCGCGCGTCGTCGTCGGCGCGGACAGGCGCCTCGCGATGGTTCGCCGACGCAGGCGCAGTCGCGGACATGAACCGTTCACGATACTCGAGCGGGAGCACGCCGAAGCGCCGCACGAACGCGCGCCGCAGATTCTGTTCGCTGCCGAATCCGCAATCGAGCGCGATGCGCTTCAGCGGCCGGCGCGATTCGGCGAGTGCCCGCGAAGCCGCTTCGAGGCGCAATGCGGAGACGGTTTTCGCCGGCGTGCGCCCGACCTCGTCGACGTAGCGGCGCGCGAAGGTCCGCGGCGTCATTCGCGCGTGCTCGGCGAGGCGCTCGACCGTGAGGTCCTCGCGCAAATGGGCGACCATCCAGCTATGCAAGGCCTCGAACGGTCCTCCCGCCGACGCCTGTGCCGCGAGTGCCGCGCTGAATTGCGACTGCCCGCCGGGGCGCTTCATGAAGACGACGAGGCGCCGCGCTGCTTGCATCGCGACGGCGTGGCCGAGGTCTTCTTCGATCAGCGCAAGCGCGAGATCGATGCCCGCCGTCACGCCCGCCGACGTCCAGACCACGCGTTCGCCGTCACCTCGGGCTCCCTCCGGGCCTGCGTCGCGGATAAAGATCGGATCGGCATCGACATGAACATTGGGAAAGCGGCGCGCGAGATGCGGTGCATCGCGCCAGTGTGTGGTCGCGCGGCGGCCGTCCAGCAGGCCGGCCGCCGCCAGATAGAACGCGCCCGTGCATACCGAGCACACGCGTCGTGCGCGGGGCGCATTGCGCCTGATCCACGCGACGAGTTCCGGCTGCAGCGTGCAATGCTGATCGACCGGAACGCCGGGGACGATCAGCGTGTCGATAGGCTCGGCGTCAAGTGAATCGAGGCGTTCAGTCACGACCGGCAGGCCCGGAAAAGTCTGCAACACGCCGCCGTCGATCGAAGCGACTGTCGTGCGATAGGCGACCGGGCGTGCGGGCGAGTGCGTGGATGCAGGCACGGACGCATCCGCATGCGTGGACGGGTTCGCCGGTATCGGCACCCGTGCACCGCCATCGCTCGCACCCTGCACAGCGGCCATCGTCAGTTCGGCGCGCCAGAAGGCTTCCAACGGGCCGCACGCGTCGAGCAGGACCAGATCGGGTGCGACGGCAAATACGATATGACGCACGCTCATCACGCGACCCCTCCCATCGCGCGCCGTCTGGACGACCGTGCATAGGCGAGCGTGGCGAGCCCCGCTGCGGCAAGCAGCGGAAAGATCGCCGCATTGATCGTCGCCCAGCCGAAGCGCGCCAGCAGTTGCCCCGCGAATAGCGAACCGAGCGCGGAGAACGCGAACGTCGTGAATTCGCTGGTGGCCTGCGTCTTCGCCCGTTCCGACGGCCTGTACGACTGCGCGAGCAGCGTCGAGCCGCCCACGAACATGAAATTCCAGCCCACACCGAGACACGCGAGCGCGGCGTAGAAGTGCGGCAGATCGGTCGAACGCAATGCGAACACACCGCATAGTGCCGAGAGCGCAATGCCCGCGCCGATCACCGGCAGCACGCCGAAACGCTTGATGAGCCGCGCGGAAAACAGAGACGGTGCAAACATGCCGACCAGATGCCACTGGATGATCGACGCGCCGTCGCCGATGCTGTGCCCGCACGCGACCGCCGCGATCGGCGTGGCGGTCATGACGAACGTCATCACGGCATAGCCGAGCGCGTTGTTCGCGAGCGCCGCAGCGAAGATCGGTTGCCGCACGATCTGCGCGAGCGGCCGTGCGGCGTCGTGGGTACTTGCCACGGCCGGCGCAGGCGCCATGTCGCGATAAAGCAGCATCAACAGGACAATCGACGCGAGTCCGAGTCCGGTGACGAGCACGTAAGAGCCCGCGAATGTCACTGGCGCGAGCCAGTCTTTGCTCCACGCGGCGAGAAGCGGGCCGCAGACGGCCGCGACCACGCCGCCCGTGAGAACCGTCGAAATTGCGCGACTCTTGGCTTCGAGACCGACTGCGTCTGCGGCAGCGAGCCGGTAGTACTGCGCAAACGCCTGGAATACGCCGACCGTCGCGGTCCCCGCGCAAAAAGCCCAGAAGTCGTGATGAAAGATCGCCCACACGGACACAGCGCCGCCCAGCGCGCCGACGCTCGCGCCCAGCACGAAACCCGCGCGACGGCCGATGCGCGCCATCAGAAACGACGCGAAGATCGTCGTGAGCGCCGCAGCCACCGTGATCAGCGAGAAAGGCAGCGTGGCTAGCGCCTTGTCGTCGGCGAGCGTGTAGCCAACGAGGCCCGTCAGCGTGAGATCGATCGACACCGACGAGGTGTACAACGCCTGGCACACAGCCAGCACACGCGCGTCACGGCGTCCATGCGGGCCGGAGCCGCGCAGATCCGCGGAAACGGCAGTGAAGGCAGAAGCGGCGGCGGATCGAGAAGACGAAGCTGGTGCGGCAGGCGGCATGGATCGGTTCCGGCGGCGAAGGTGGTCGAAGTGGCAGGAGCGGCAGGAGCGGCACAAGCGGCCCAAGCGGCCCTCACACGCCGCCACGGCCTTAAGTCGCCTGACCGGCCTGACTGAGCTGAGCCGCCGAGTGCTCACTTGGCGAAAACCACATCGTCACATGACTGCGCGTGGCAGCAATGACAACGATGTATCAGTTTCTGCCAATTCGATGCTGCCGAAAGGGCAACGAGGCCGACGACGCCTCTATTTGCGGAAGGTGATGCCTTCGTCGATCGTGCCGTACATGGTGACGCTGCCGGTACCCGCGCCCGCTGCCGAGCCGGAGCCGCCCTGAGCGCAGGCACCGAGCAAGACGATGCAAACGACAACGGCCAGAACTGTTTTCATGACTGCGTATCCTGCAAAGACAGGCTCCGATTCTAGCCTGGCGCTTCAGGCGCATGCGCCGCGCTGCAATCGACGGTTCACGCCAGGCTGAAACATCGAATGCATTTGCCAGGTAAAGTGGCTGCATCGTACGTTGCGCCCCGCGCATCGAAGACCGACAGATACGGAGACGCGTCATGCCCGCCAGCCTCGCAGACGAACAGAATCATTTTCCCGGCCTGAGTCGCATTGGCGCGCTCCTCGCCGATCCCGGCCGCGCAGCCATGCTGTGGGCGTTGATGGACGGCAGCGCCCGCCCCGCCGGCGAACTGACGATGATCGCGGGACTGTCGCCGTCGGCAGCCAGCGCTCATCTCGCGCGCCTGACCGAGGGAGGCCTGCTCGCGCTCGAAGTGCGCGGCCGGCATCGCTATTTCCGCATTGCGTCGGCCGACATCGCGGCGTCCATCGAAGCGCTCGCCAACGTCGCGCAAGTCAGCGCGCCGCAGCGTCCGGTGCCGCGCCCCGTGCGCACCGTGCCGACCGACATGCGCTACGCACGGACCTGCTACGACCATATGGCCGGCGAGTTGTCCGTACGCGTGTTCGAGCGGCTCATCGGACGAGGACTGCTGGCTTTGAACGGTGCGTCGCTCGAAGCCACACCGGAGGGTGCTGCCCGCTTCTCCGACTGGGGCATCGACATGTCGGCGCAGCGCAGCCGCCGGCGCCGCTTCGCGTGCACCTGCCCGGACTGGAGCGAACGCCGCCCGCATCTCGGCGGCGCGCTCGGGGCGGCGCTGCTCGACTCGTGGGCCGCACACGGCTGGGTCGAACGGACCGAACGGCCGCGGATCTTGCGCATCACGCCGGCTGGACACCGGCACTTCGACGCCTTCCTGACCGAGTGAATGACGAGCGGGCCTGAAGCCGACCCGACGTGATAGAGACCTTTTGTTACCAGTCGCCACCAGGCTTTACAAAAGTGGGCGTCTTGAAACAAACGGCGCGGGTACAGTGGTTCACGGATGCTGCACGTGCATCGTCCGTCGGAGAACAATCATGAGAACCACGACCTCACCATCGCCAACCTCGTCAACCCGTCGCACCATCGGCTACTCGCTGATCGCCGCAGCCGCCTTCCTGTTCGCCGCGCAGGCCGCGCTCGCGCAGCAAGCCGCGCCGGCGCCGCAGGGCGTCGCTACGGACAGCGATCCGCCCGGGCGCGTCGCGCGGCTGAACTACATGGCCGGAACCGTGACTACCGAGCCCGCCGGCGCCGCCGACTGGTCGTACGCGCAGATCAACCGGCCGCTCACCACCGGCGACCAGTTGTGGAACGATCAGAACGCGCGTTCCGAGCTGCATATCGGCTCGACCGCCGTGCGTCTCGGCCAGTCGACGAGCCTGGATATCCTCGGTCTCGACGACAACAGCGCGCAGTTGAAGGTCGCGCAAGGGACGTTGTCGGCGCATGTGCGGGAACTGCCGCCGGGGTCGTCGTATGAGATCGACACGCCGAATCTCGCGCTCGGCTTGAACGGCCCGGGCGACTACCGCGTCGACGTCGCGCCGGACGGCAGCAGCACCACCGTCACCGTTCGCAACGGCAATGCGACGGTTTATGGCGACGGCGCCCAGGTGCCGGTCGCGGCCGGCCAGCAGATCCGCTTCGCCGGCACTTCTTTGCAAACGCTTGCCGACAATGGCGCGCCGGGGCCCGACGGCTTCGACCAATGGGCCGCAAGCCGCGACGCCGCCGAAAACCGCTCGGTATCGGCGCGCTATGTGTCGCGTGAAATCCCCGGTTATCAGGATCTGGACGCCAACGGTACGTGGCGCAGCAGCCCACAGTACGGCGAAGTCTGGGTGCCGCGCGCGACGCCCGCCGGCTGGGCGCCTTACCACGACGGACATTGGGTATGGCAGGCGCCTTGGGGCTGGACCTGGGTCGACGACGCACCGTGGGGGTTCGCTCCGTATCACTACGGCCGCTGGGCCTACGTCGACGACTCCTGGGCATGGGTGCCAGGCCCGGTCGTGGTCAGCGCGCCGCCAGTCTATGCGCCGGCGCTGGTGGCTTTCGTCGGCGGCGGTGGCGGAGGCGGCGGAGTCGACTGGGGCGTGAACCTGGCGATTGGCGGTGCGATGGCCGCGGGCGTCGCGTGGTTCCCGCTCGGACCGGGCGAACGGTGGCATCCGCACTGGGGCGACCACGATCACTGGAGCCCGCGCTACTACGAACGCGTCAATCAGACGACGGTCATCAACAACTACAACCGCAATATCACCAACATTCACAACACGTACGTCAACTACCGGGCGCCGCGCGCTGTGACGGCGGTTCCGGCGACGGCTTTCGTGCATGGACAGCCCGTGGGGCGCTTCGCGCAGAAGGTCGATCCCGCGCAGTGGCGCAATGCGCGGATCAACCCGGGAGCCCCGGGCATCGCGCCGGTGCGCGAGAGTTACGGGCCGGGTCTGCGCAACGCGAATTACCGGCCGCCGGCGGGGGTGATGACGCGTCCAGTCGTCGCGACGCGTAGTCCGTCGATGCCGCCCGCCTACCGCGATGGCCTCGCGCAGCGTTTCGCGCAAAGCGGTGGACGCGTGCCGGGCGCCGGGCAGCCGATCGTTCGGACGTCGGTCCCGGCGCACATGTCGGGTGGGCCCGGTGCGTTGCCGGTGCAGAACGTGCGGGTCGTCCAGTCGCATCTTCCGGGACGAATGCCGGGGGCGGCGGCGGGAGCACCAGTTCTTCAGCCGGGACCGGGCGGACAGGCCGCGCCGGGCGCCACGGGCCAGCCGCAGAACAACGTGCCGCAGGCCGGGCGCCGGCCAGGCGACGCGCCTGTCGCCGTTCAGCCGGGGCGCGCGGGCGCCCAGCCGGAGCGTCCCGGCATGCCCTTGCGATGGAACGGGCAGCAGGTTGGCGCAGCAGCTGCCCCGCCGAACGGCGTGCCGCGGCCGCCGCAGGCGAACGGCGGCAACCCGGGCGTGGCACAACAGCGGGGAGTGGCAGAGCAACCGGCTCGACAACCGGCTCAGCAGCAGGGCCAGTCGGTTGCCGCGGATGGACGTCAGCAGCCCGCCTGGACGCAGCCGCATACGCCTATGGCTCAGCAAGCGCAGCAGGGGCGTCAGCGAGGCGGTGAACAGGCGCAGACGCCAAGGCCGGAGTGGTCGCAGCAGCCAGGAGGTCAGCGGAACCCAGCGATGCAGTCACGCGAGGCGCCGCGCCCCGTGGAAAATCCGGCGATGGGGCAACAGCCGCATGCGGCGCAAGATCAACGGCAGCCCGCGCAGCATGCCGAAGCGGTCGAGCGGCCGCAGGTCCAACAGCAGCCGCGTCCTGAGCCGCGTCCGCGTCCGCAACCGCAAGCCCAGCAGGCGCCTCGTCAGGAGTTTCATCCGCAGCAAGTGCAGCAGCCGCGTCCTGAGCCGCGTCCGCAACCGCAAGCTCAGCAGGCGCCTCGTCAGGAGTTTCATCCGCAGCAAGTGCAGCAGCCGCGTCCTGAGCCGCAGCAGCACAATGAGCAGCGCTCGGCCGGTGGCCACGACGAGCATCACAAGGGCTAAGCGCCCTTCCCTACGAGCAGTCTGCCGTCGTCACAAAACAAAAAGCCTCCGCGATGGGAATCGCGGAGGCTTTTTTTGGTCAGGCGCGTCAGACAGCCATGGGCGCCGTGAGCGGCTCGTGATGCCGGTAGCCGACCAGCGAGAAATCCGACGGCTCTATCTTTTCCAGCCATTCCGGTTCGTACACGTGGGTCTTCGCGTAGTCCGGCACCCGCTCGGAAATGACGAGCTTGGGGCTTTCATAGGGCTCGCGCGTGAGCTGCTGCTTCAGCATGTCCAACTGGTTCTCGTAGATGTGCGCGTCGCCGATGAAGTACGTGAACCACCGCGGCGTGTAGCCCGTCAAGCGTCCCACCAGGTGCAGCAGGGCCGCGCCTTCGGTCAGATTGAACGGCGTGCCGAGCCCGACATCGTTGCTGCGGATGTATAGGCACAGCGAGATTTCGCGCTTCGCCACATTCGGCAGGAACTGGTAGAGCAGATGGCAAGCCGGCAACGCGATCTGATCCAGAACCGCAGGATTCCACGCATGAAACAGGATTCGCCGGTCCGACGGATTCTGCATGATGGTGTCGAGGCACTGACGCAATTGATCGATCGCCTTGTACAGCAGCACCTTGCGGCTACCGTTCTCGTCGAATTCAGTGATCACCTGGAAACCGCGCGCGGTCGCATCCGCAAGCTGCGCGCTCGCACTGGCGTCGAGCACCTTGTAGGCCGGCCACTGCCGCCACTGCACGCCGTATACGTCGCCCAGGTCGTCGGGGCCCTCGCGATACGGATTGGCAAGCCATTGCGGGTTCTGGTTGGCGTTCGCGTCCCACACCTTGCAGCCGAGGTCGCGAAAATCGGCCGCGCTGCGCGACGCGCGCAGGAAACCGACCAGTTCGCCCACGGCCGACTTGAATGCCAGCTTTTTCGTCGTGACCGCCGGGAAACCCTGCTGAAGATCGAAGCGCAACATGGCGCCCGGCATGCTGATGGTACGGATGCCGGTGCGATTCTCCTGCCACGTGCCAGTGTCGAGAATCGTGCGGACGAGATCCAGGTATTGTTTCATGCGGGTTCCTTCGACGCGGTCCGCAAGCGGTGCGCCGCGAGATTGAGCGGAAAACCCGATTTTACCAAGCGCGGCCGGCGGGCGCCGACCGCTTGCGGAAGACTATGGAAGCAAGGCGGCCTGGTGCGACGAGCCCCGCGCGAAACCACGCGGAGGGCGACGCGTCGCGGGCCGTCCGGTCTACCGGCCGCTGCGGAGCGGCCAGCTCACAACAGTTGCGTGTGGCCGCGTTTCAGAGATGCGGCACCGATGCGGGCAACGTGCCGTGCGGCGACGCAAGCGGCTCGCTTTCCATATGACGCATGCCGTGCGAGCACAGCAGCCGGTACAGCGTGACGCGCGAGATACCGAGTTCCTGGGCTGCGTCGCCAAGACGTCCACGATGACGCAACAGTGCAAGCTCGATCGCCTGGCGCTCGGCCGCTTCGCGCGCCTGAGCGAGCGACACCGGCACGATCTCCACGTACTCGGCGAGTTCGAGATCGCGCGCCGTGATCGCGCGTCCTTCGGACATCACAATCGCACGACGCACGCGGTTGATGAGCTCACGCACGTTGCCCGGCCAGCCGTAGTTGTGCAAAGCGGCGATTGCGTCCGGTGCGAAGCCGCGCAGACGCCGGCTCGCGTCTTTCTTAAAACGCTCCAGCATGTGGCGCGCGAGCAGCTCGATGTCTTTGCCTCGCGCGCGCAGCGGCGGTTCGTCGATTTGCAGCACGCACAGGCGGTGATACAGGTCCGAGCGGAAACGTCCTTCGATCATGGCAGCCGTCATATCCACGTGCGTTGCGGAAATAATCCGCACATCGACGTCGATCGCGCTATGGCCGCCCAGCCGCTCGACTTTGCGCTCCTGAAGGAAGCGCAGCAGGCTCGCCTGACTTTCGAGCGGCAGATCGCCGATTTCGTCGAGGAAAAGCGTGCCGCCGTTGGCCGCTTCCACGCGGCCGATCTTGCGCTGATTCGCACCGGTAAACGCGCCCCGTTCGTAGCCGAACAGTTCGGACTGCAGCAGATGCGGCGGAATCGCGCCGCAGTTGATCGGCACGAACGGCGCGTTGCGCCGCGCCGAGCGTTCGTGAATCGCAACAGCCGTCAGTTCCTTGCCCGTTCCTGACTCGCCCGAGATAAAGACCGGCGCGTCAGTCATTGCGACTTTGCGGATGGAGCGGAACAGCGCCAGCATTGCGTCGCACGACCCGACCATTTCACCTTCGGCGCCCTGCGATGCATCGTTCGAAGCGGGTTCGCCGAGCGAGATCATGCCGTATGCGTGACCGACGGAATCGACGATCCGGTCGCCGGAGTAAGGGACGGTCACATAGTCGAAACAATAATCGCGTACCAGACGGCGCAGCGCTGCGTCCTGGAGTTGCCCAGGCATGGTCGCGGCGACCCAGCCGACGTTCGGCATGGTCAGGCAGGATTCGAATGCTGCAATTTCATGCGGCTGGAAATGGCTCGATAAATCGAGCAGGCCACCCGCTGCCGAACCGGCGCGTACGGCCCGGCGCGCGTCGCGCGCCGATCCCACCACTTCGACATTCCAGCCACGCTGGTGGAAGCGGGTGTTCAGTTCCGCGCTTGGCTCTCGCGAAACGTAAATCAGTTGCCGCGTTGCGGGTTCCATTATTCAGATCCTCTCGTCAACGAACGTTAAGGATGATGCACGCACCTGAACCGCAATTCAGACACGCTGGCACATTCGGGATTCGCAAATAGCAAAAACCGAACGGCCATTCCATTCCGTGCGGACAGCTGATCCCCAGAAAGCGGCGTGTGTGTTTGAGACGGCCCGTTAGCGGGCTTTTTTTAAAATTGAAGCTCTTTCCGAGAGCTTACTATACGCGCGCGGCTTGGAAAACAATTATGCGAATTTAATCCGCCCGCCCTTGCCCAGCAAGGCGTCCACGCCGATAAATAAGTAATCAACTTACGAATTACGAAATGTGGAAGCGCTTTTCTCATACGTAGGAACGCAGGTAGATCGTACCGTTTCAATTAGCATCTAATAGGTATTTTCTTCTGGCGGGTTCAACCCGCATAGTTTCCTGTGCCACTACTTTATCTGATTGGTGACGGGGACGTTGTTCACCAATGCACCAATGGTTTGCGAGCGGTCCGAGAGGTTCGCCAATCGCTATGTATAGGAAGGCTCGCCACTCAATCGGCTTTTATTGCGCGGATTCAGCCGATGTCGCAGTGCGCGCGGCATTTTTCGGCCGGTGCCGCCGGGCGTCGCCGCTCGATAGATCACGCCAGAGCGGCGGCCGGAGCGTGTGCGTCAGGTAGAATCAGGCGGGTTATGTTCCCTCTTCCATTCGATGACGACGCTCACCCTGATCGTTGCTCGCGCCAATAACGGCGTGATCGGCCGCGACAACCAGTTGCCCTGGCGACTCCCCGAAGACCTCGCGTTTTTCAAGCGGACCACCATGGGCGCGCCCATCATCATGGGCCGCAAAACGCATGAGTCGATCGGCAGGCCGTTGCCGGGACGCCGCAACATTGTCGTGACTCGCGATGCCGGTCGGCGCTTCCAGGGTTGCGACGCGGCCACCACGCTCGGCGAAGCACTCAAGCTCGCCGCGCAGGACCAGGCGCCCGAAGCGTTTCTGATCGGCGGTGCCCAGTTGTATGTGGAAGGGTTGCGTCTTGCAGACAAGATGATCGTCACGGAGATTTCCGCCGATTTCGACGGCGACGCGACGTTCCCGGCGGTCGATCCGAACGAGTGGGAAGAAGTCGCACACGAAACGCATCGCGCGCATGCACCGAACGATTTCGATTACGCGTTCGTCACATACAAGCGCAAAAGCCGGTGACGTAAGGCGCCCGAGCGCAGTGAAGCGCGCTGACAAAAGCGGAACGAAGCACGCCGAAAAAGCAGAACGCCACGCAAACTTGCGTGGCGTTTTCGTCTGTACCGCTACAACGCTGGAAAACCGCTTACTGCCCGGCGATCGTCATCCGTTCGATCAGCACCGAGCCGGTCTGCTTGGTGCCCCGAGTGATCGTGTCGGCGCCGATCGCTACGACATGGCGGAACATCTCCTGCAAGGTGCTCGCGACGGTGATTTCCTCGACCGGATACTGGATCTTGCCGTTCTCGACCCAGAAGCCGGACGCGCCGCGCGAATAGTCGCCCGTCACGTAGTTGACACCCTGGCCCATCAGTTCGGTCAGCAGCAGCCCTGTACCGAGCTTCCGCAGCATTTCTTCGAAGTCGTCTTCCGCACGCGTGTTCGAGCTGAGCAGCGACAGGTTGTGCGAGCCGCCCGCGTTGCCGGTTGTCTGCATGCCGAGCTTGCGTGCCGAATAGGTCGAGAGGAAATAGCCTTCCACGACGCCGTCTTTCACCACCGAGCGCTGCCGCGTGCGCACGCCTTCTTCGTCGAACGGCGCGCTGCCCATGGCACGCGGCACGTGCGGATCTTCGACGATCTGCACATGCGGCGCGAACACCGGCTTGCCGAGACTATCGACGAGAAACGACGTCTTGCGATACAGCGCGCCGCCGCTCGTAGCCTGCACGAACGCACCGAGCAGACCCGCGGCGAGCGGTGCTTCGAACAGCACCGGCACCTTGCGCGTGTCGAGGCCACGCGCGCCGATGCGCGCAAGCGCGCGCTGCGCCGCGTAACGACCGACCGCTTCGGGGTCGGCCAGTTGCTCCGCGCTGCGCGTAGACGTGTACCAGTCGTCGCGCTGCATGTTGCGGCCGCTGCCGGCGATCGGCGCGCAGGCGATGTAGTGACGCGAGTACGGATAGCCCGCGAGGAAACCGCGCGACGTGGCAAGCACGAACTGCGAATGCTGCGCCGACACGCTCGCGCCTTCCGAGTTCTTGATTTGCGGATCGGTGGCGAACGCGGCGTCTTCCGCGCGACGGGCGATTTCCACGGCTTCGTCGGCGGACAGATTCCACGGATGGTACAGATCCAGGTCGCGCGGCTCGGTCTCGAGCAACTCGGCTTCGGCGAGACCCGCACAATCGTCTTCCGCCGTGAAGCGGGCAATGTTGTACGCGGCCGCGACCGTGTCCTTCAGCGCTTGTGACGAGAAGTCGGAAGTACTCGCGTTGCCGCGCTTGTTGCCGATGAACACGGTCACGCCGACCATCTTGTCGCGGTTATGTTCGATCGTCTCGACTTCGCCGCGCCGCACGGAGACGGACAGGCCGTCGCCTTCGGAAATTTCGGTTGCCGCGTCGGTACCGCCGAGCGACTTCGCGTGACGAAGGATGTCCGAGGCGATTTCCTTCAGTTCATCCTGGGTATGCGGAAAAAAGCGCTGCTTGACGTCCATGTCTGCTGCCATTGTCGTTGCCGTCCTGTTCGGGGCCGAGCGGCCCTTGGGTGTTCGCACATGCCGCGCTGTTCAGTGCGCCTCATATGCGCTGCTCGTATGCGCGTCAGTCTGCGTTTGCCGTCCGTTCGAGCGCACTCACGCATCCCGCGATCATATCAAGCTAAGCGCTGCTGCACCTGGCATTCGCTGCCCGCTTCCGGCGATGTCGGTCGCCGTGCACGGCGGCGCAGCCGGTTCGTCGGGCCTGGCACGCTACAATATCGACATGACACGCAAAACCCGCATTCAACCCATCGAATCCGCCGAGCCGGAAGTCGACGAAAACGGCTACGACCGTCCGAGCAAGTCGCAACTCAAGCGCGAAATGCACGAGCTGCAGGAACTCGGCTCGGCGCTGATCGCACTGCCCAAAGACGCGCTCAAGCGCATGCCGATGCCCGAAAAGCTCGACGACGCCGTGCGCGAGGCGCGCCGCATCACCGATCACGAAGGCAAGCGCCGTCAGGTGCAGTACGTCGGGCGCGTGATGCGCTCGTTGCTGGACGAAGAAACCGCTGCGCTGCGCACCGCGCTCGACACTTACAACGGTGTCAACAAGGCGGAAACGGCCAAGTTGCACTGGATCGAGCGCACTCGCGAGAAACTGCTTGCCGACGACGCCGCGCTGACCGATTTCATCCGCCAGCATCCGAATGCCGATCCACAGCAGGGCCGCACGCTGATCCGCAACGCCCGCAAGGAAGCCGAGCAGAACAAGCCGCCGCGTTACTTCCGCGAGTTGTTCCAGTGGATCAAGAACGCGGACGGACCCGCAGCGGCGAGCGATTCCGATGCCGACGACGCCCTGGAAGACGACGATGACGACCGCGACGCCTGACACCAAGCTGAAGCGCAATCACCCAGACGAGATCCTGATCGGCCTCGTGTCGATCAGCGATCGCGCATCCACCGGCGTCTACGAGGACAAAGGCATTCCGGCGTTGCAGGAATGGCTGGGCGCCGCATTGAGTTCGCCGTGGCAAGTGGTGACGCGCCTGATTCAGGACGACGCGCCGACCATCTCGGCAACGCTCACGGAACTCGTCGATGAAGTCGGCTGCGATCTCGTGCTGACTACCGGCGGCACGGGCCCGTCGCGGCGCGACGTGACGCCCGAAGCCACGCTCGCGGTCGCGACGAAGGAAATGCCGGGATTCGGCGAACAGATGCGGCAGATCAGCCTGAATTTCGTGCCGACCGCAATCCTGTCTCGCCAGGTCGCGGTGATCCGCGAGACGGCGGATCACGCGGCGCTGATCGTCAACCTGCCGGGTCAGCCGAAGTCGATCAAGGAAACGCTGGAAGGCTTGCGCGATGCCGATGCCGAAGCCGGCGGCACGGTGAAGGTGCCCGGCATCTTTGCGGCGGTCCCCTACTGCATCGACCTGATCGGCGGGCCGTACGTGGAGACCAACGCGGAAGTAGTGAAGGCGTTCCGGCCGAAGAGCGCGGTGCGCGCCCCCCGGCAGGCTTAGCTTATTCCGCGTTGAGGGAGGCGTCCGGCGTCGGCGGAATCAGGAAGTGCTCCCGGTAGTACTTCAGTTCGTCGATCGACTCGTGAATGTCGGCAAGCGCCGTATGCAGCGCGCGCTTCTGAAAACCCTTGTAGATTGCCGGCTGCCAGCGTCGGCACAGCTCCTTGAGCGTGCTGACGTCGAGATTGCGGTAATGGAAAAAGCTCTCCAGTTCCGGCATCCAGCGCGCCATGAAGCGGCGGTCCTGGCAGATCGAGTTGCCGCACATCGGCGACTTGCCGGGTGGCACATGTGTGCTGAGAAAATTGCGAATCTGTTCGGTGGCATCGGCTTCGCTCACCGTAGATGCCTTCACGCGGTCGATCAGTCCCGACCGGCCGTGTGTGTTCTGATTCCATTGGTCCATTTTTGCGAGCGTCTCGTCGCTCTGATGAATCGCCAGAACCGGGCCCTCGACCATTCTGTCGAGTGTCGAATTGGTCACCACCACCGCAATTTCGATGATGCGGTCCGAATCCGGGTCGAGTCCGGTCATTTCCATGTCCAGCCAGATGAGATTCATGTCACTGCGCACGAGCGGCAGCGGTTGCGCGGATTCGGGAATGTCGGTCATGAAGGGAGTCCTGATGGCCGGGCAGGAAGCTTGCGGGAAGCCTCATTGCTGCGGCGGTTGGTCGTTTGAGATGGTTTGAGCATGTCCCCGCTGCGAGGCGGGAAGAAACATATAATTCTCGCATAGATACCACGGAATCCACGGATGCCTAACCTGTACTTCACCGTTCTGTTCGTCGTCGCCGTCGTGGCGATGGTCGGCACGAAACTCTGGCTCGCGTCGCGGCAGATCCGCTTCGTCGCCGGCCATCGCGAGCAGGTGCCGAGCCAGTTTGCCGGCACTATCGCGCTGAGCGCGCACCAGCGCGCCGCCGACTACACCGTCGAGCGCACCCGTCTCACGATGATCGAAATTGTCGTCGGCGCCGCCGTGCTGATCGGCCTGACACTGCTCGGCGGCGTGCAGGCACTCGATCTGGCGATCACGGACTGGCTCGGCCGCGGCTACGTCGGGCAAATCGCACTGGTCGCGGCCGTGATCGCGATTACCAGCGCGATCGACCTGCCGTTCGATTACTTCCGGCAGTTTGTAATCGAGCAACGCTTCGGCTTTAACCGGATGAGCAAGCGCATTTTCATCGTCGACCGGTTGAAGGGCGTCCTGCTTGGCGTCGCGTTCGGTCTGCCGTTGCTGTTCGTCGTACTGTGGCTGATGAACCAGGCGGGCAGTTTCTGGTGGCTGTGGACGTGGATCGTCTGGGTCGTCTTCCAGATGCTCGTGCTGGTGCTGTACCCGTCGTTTATCGCACCGCTATTCAACAAGTTCGAACCGCTCAAGGACGAAGCGCTGAAAAGCCGCATCGAGGCGCTGATGAAACGCTGCGGCTTCGCGGCCAAAGGCCTTTTCGTCATGGACGGCAGCCGCCGCTCCGCGCACGGCAACGCGTATTTCACCGGCTTCGGCGCGGCCAAGCGGATCGTGTTCTTCGACACGCTGCTTGCGCGCCTGTCGGGCAGCGAGATCGAGGCCGTGCTTGCGCACGAACTCGGCCACTTTAAACGCCGTCACGTGATCAAGCGGATGCTGGTCACGTTCGCGCTCAGCCTCGCTATGCTCGCCTTGCTCGGCTGGCTCACGCAGTCCGTGTGGTTCTACGAAGGGCTGGGCGTGCGGCCGTCGCTAGTCGGCGGTAATAGCGGACTCGCGCTCGTGCTGTTCTTCCTTGCACTGCCTGTGTTCGTGTTCTTTGTGACGCCGCTCGGCAGTCTCACGTCGCGCAAGCATGAGTTCGAGGCCGATGCATTCGCAGCCACGCAAACCCGCGCGCAAGACCTCGTCAACGCCCTCGTCAAGCTGTATGAAGACAATGCGTCCACACTGACGCCCGATCCGCTCTACACCGCGTTCTATTACTCGCATCCGCCTGCGTCGCAGCGGATCGACCGACTGTTGCGCCACGCATGAGCGGCCGCCCTCAGAAAGCGCCGCGCGCGCCGTCCAGCACGCGCGTAGGCGGCCTCGTGGTGGCCGCGCATGGCCGCCACTATCTGGTCGCGCCCGAAGACGGCGGCCCGATGCTCCAATGCTTCCCACGCGGCAAGCGCAGCGAAGTCGCGGTAGGCGACCGCGTGATCTACGAGCCTACTTCCGCCGACCAGGGCGTGATCGTCGAAATCGGCGAGCGGCGCAATCTGCTCTATCGTTCGGATCAGTACAAGTCGAAGCTGTTCGCCGCGAATCTCGACCAGTTGCTGATCGTGCTCGCGACAGAGCCGCATTTCAGCGAAGACCTGCTCGGCCGGGCGCTCGTCGCAGCGGAAGCCAACGAACTGAAACCGTTGATCGTGCTGAACAAGATCGACGTGACCGATGCGCTCGAAGGCGCTCGCAAACGGCTGGAGCCGTATCGCGCGCTCGGCTACACGGTGGTGGAAGTGTCGATCAAGGCCCAACCCGAGGCCGCTCGCACCGCGTTGATCGAACACTTGCGCGGTCATTCGACGCTGTTGCTCGGCCAGTCCGGCATGGGCAAGTCCACGCTCGTGAATCTGCTGATTCCGGACGCCGAAGTCGCCACGCGCGAGATCTCGACGGCGCTGAACAGCGGCCGCCATACGACGACGTTCACGCGTCTCTATCCGCTGCCGCACTTCGCCCGCAATGACACGGCGGACAACGCGCACCATACTCGCAGCGTGGATGGCGAAGGCGGCGCACTGATCGACTCGCCGGGCTTCCAGGAATTCGGCCTGCATCATTTGACCGAAGGCCGGCTCGAACGCGCGTTTCCGGAGTTCCGGCCGCTCTTGCCCAATTGCCGCTTCTACAACTGCCATCACCTGCAAGAGCCGGGCTGCGCGATCCTCGAGGCGGTTGCCGATGGCCGTATCCGCCGCGAACGCCATGCGCTGTACGCGCAACTCGTGCACGAAGCCAGTCAGATCGTTCGCTGACATGAGGCTGATGCGCGCGCCCAACCTCATCATCGGACAGCATTGGGTCAATGTGCTGGCCGCGGCCGGCATTCCGTGCGAGTTGCACAACCGCTATCTGAACGGCGCGCTCGGCGATATTCCCGCCGATCAGTGCGCGCCTGAGCTCTGGCTTGTCGACGACCGTGACGAGGCCGTGGCGCGGCGCTTGATCGATGCTGCATCGCAAGGTCCGGCGGCCGGTGCGCCCGGCTGGCAGTGCCGCCAGTGCGGCGAGAGGCTCGAAGCGCAATTCACCGTGTGCTGGCAGTGCGGTACGGCGCGCGATCCATTGGACGGGTGATTCGCGCCTCCGCAGTACGCACATGAGCTGATGCGCTTGATGCGATGCTGTTCAGACTGACGCGGCGTGGTCGATGTTCTGCCTCAGCGGACTACAGTTCTCAAAGCGCCCTGAGCCTGGAGAAGGACGTAAAAAAAGCCGGGGCGACCCGGCTTTTTTTGTTCGCATGCGTGTGCGGTCAAGCGAGCCACACGGCGATTGTCAGCATGAGCAACAGGATCATCCACAACACGACTGCGCGCCACACCAGCCCGACGGCCGACTGCAGCGTGCGCGGCGTGCAATCGTCGCCGACTTGCATGGGACCGCCGTCGCCGGTGGCGAGCGCGTCGAGACTCGATGGCTCCGCGAGCGGCCCGCTCAGACGCGCACCAAGCGCGCCGCTGCCGGCGGCCAGCAACACGCCGTCGTTCGCATCCGGCCACTGACGCGCATGGTTACGCCATGCATAGATCGCGTCTTCGAAATTTCCGACAATCGCAAAGCCCAGCGACGTAAGCCGCGCCGGCACCCAGTCGATCACGAAAAATGCGCGCTGCGCAAAACTTGAAAACGCGAGGGTACGGTCGTCCACCGGACGCGCCCACGTGCGCGACAAATATTCGGCGATGCGATACAGCACCGCGCCCGCCGGCCCCACCGGAATCAGGAACCAGAAGAACACGCCGAAAACGTGGCGATGCGACGCGACAACTGCGTGAATCAGGGTATGGCGCACGATCTCGCTGACCGGCATGTCGAGCGTGTCGAGGCCGGTCCATTCGTTCAGAATTTCACGGGCGCGCGGCACGTCGTCGTTATTGAGCGCGAGATGAATGTCCGTAAAGTAATGGCTGAACTGGCGAAAGCCCAGCGTGAAGTACAGCACCGCGACGTTCCACAGGAAAGCAAGCGCGAAATGGATGTTGTACAGCACGTAGTAGACGAGCGCGACGACGAGTGTCCACGGCACCACTACGACGAGCCATGCAAGAAGGCCGTGCTTGGGCTTGCCCGCATCGAATCCGTGCGCCGCCGACTCCGCGTGGTATTGAAGCAGCGCGGATACCGGATTGTTCGGCGACAGTGCGCGCACCTGTTCAATGATCAGAGCCAGCAATACGGAAAAAAAAGTCATGCGATGCGCCGTGCTTTTCGAGTTTTACGATTGTTTCATAACGATAGCACAGGGTCGGATGCCGCTGAGCGAGGTCGTTGCCAAACATCGGGCGACCGTGCGCGTCACCTCGCCTTAAGCCATTAGAAAGCGATAGAAATTGCGCAGCATGGCGGCCGTCGCGCCCCAGATGAAATAGTGGCTGCCCGTGCCGTCGTCTCTTTCAGCCGCTTCCAATGACGCGCCGCGCGGGTACGGCATAGCGAAGAAACGCCGTTCGCCTCCTTCGTAACGGAACACGCGTTCTTCGTGATGCGCCGGGTTCATTAGAAATGCGAGCGGCACTTCGAATACTTCTGCGACCTCCAGCGCGTCCGCTTTCAATGCGAACGGCGGATGCACAAGGCCGATTACCGGCGTCACGCGGAAACCGGTGCCTGTCAGATAGTCGGGCAGCGCGCCAAGCACTTCGACACGCGACGGCGCCAAGCCAACTTCCTCCTGCGCTTCGCGCAAAGCAGTGGCTGTGGCGTCTGCGTCGAACGGTTCCTGCCGGCCACCAGGGAAGCTGACCTGGCCTGCGTGATCGTTAAGATGGTCGGCACGCTGCGTGAGCAGCACAGTCAGGCCATTTGCGCGGATTACGAGCGGGACCAGTACAGAGGCGACACGCGGATCGCCCTGAGTATTGCGCCACGGCGCCTCGACGATCGGCTCGGGTGTCCAGCAAAGATGCTGTTTGAAACGGCGGCGCAGGCCATCGGGCGTGAGACGCTCCGCGGGCACTGGCGGCAAGTGGGCGCCGGTCGCTTCGACAGGCAACGTTTCAGGTTCAAAGGCGGGGCGGATCAACGGATCTCTCGAGTGAGCGGTAGAGGCGATGCCGCTATTTTGACCTGGCAAACAAAAAAGCACCCGCGAGGGGTGCTTTTTCTTACAGCATTTACGCCTGGGAAGCAGCGCGGTCTTTCGAGACCAGCTTTTCCTTGATTCGAGCCGACTTGCCCGAACGGTCGCGCAGGTAGTACAGCTTCGCACGACGCACATCGCCACGACGCTTCACGACGATGCTTGCCAGCAGCGGCGAGTACGTCTGGAACGTACGCTCGACGCCTTCGCCCGACGAAATCTTACGGACGATGAACGACGAATTCAGACCACGGTTACGCTTGGCGATCACGACGCCTTCGTAAGCCTGAACACGCTTACGCGTACCTTCAACCACGTTCACGCTGACAATCACCGTATCGCCAGGAGCGAATTCGGGAATGGTCTTTTCGCCGAGGGCGCGCGCAATTTCTTCCTGCTCGAGTTTTGCAATCAGATTCATCACTGACTCCTAAGTCCATCTTGTCGGCGTTCGTACCTGCCTCGCATGAAAATGCCCGGCTACGGCCCCGATAGAGGATGGGTTCACATCAGGCGCCGTACACGCATGTGCGGCGCCGCCTGGTGTCCGCTCGAAAGACCGAAGCTTTACGCCTTCGGCTCTTCCTTCGCGAGACTTGCAAGCCATGCCTCGTCGGCACGGCTCAACATCTTGTTTTTTCTAGCCTTGACGATCAGGTCAGGCCGCTTGTGCAACGTGTTTCGCAAGGCCTCGCGCCGACGCCACGCTTCGATTTCCGCGTGATGGCCGCCAAGCAGCACATCAGGCACGCGCACGCCTTGGTATTCCTCGGGCCGCGTGTAGTGCGGACAATCGAGCAGCACGTCGACAAAACTGTCCTGCACCGCCGACTGCGAATCATTGAGCACGCCCGGCAGTTGGCGCACGACCGCATCCATCAAGGCCATGGCGGGCAACTCTCCGCCCGACAGCACGAAGTCGCCAAGACTGACTTCTTCGTCCACAACGCGGTCAAGCAAACGCTGATCGATCGCTTCGTAGCGTCCGCACAGCAGAATCAGCCCTGGCTGCGCGGCGAACTTCATGACACGCTCGTGATTCAACGTGGCGCCTTGCGGCGACATCACCACCACGCGCGGCGCGCCGATGCCCTGCTCCGCCTGCGCCGCCCTGGCTGCGCCAATCGCATCTTCCAGCGGCTTGGCCAACATGACCATGCCGGGGCCGCCGCCGTATGGGCGATCGTCGATTGTGCGGTAGTTGTCGGTTGTGAAATCACGCGGATTCCACGTTCGCAACCCATAGCGCTCCTGCTTTGCTGCCCGGCTGGTTATACCCCAGTCGGTCAGCGCACGAAACATTTCGGGAAAGAGCGTGACGACATCGAACTGCATCGCTCTCTCCGTTTTAGCGAACTCGATTTGCTGAACTGTCAATAATCAGCTTCCCAGTCGACGATGATCTGCTTTGCCGCCTGGTCCACCGTTTTGACGAACACACCGACGAACGGGATCAAACGCTCGGCGGTGACCGGCTTGCCGACCTTGTCGGCTGCCGCATATTCGACACGCAACACCGAATGCGCGCCGTTGTCGATCATGTCTGCCACCTTGCCCAGGTTGACGCCGGCAAGGTTCACCACATCCAGGCCGAGCAGGTCGACCCAGTAGAATTCGTCGGCTTCCAGCGCCGGGAATTCGCTGCGGCTGATATAGACGCGAGAGCCGCGCAGTGACAACGCCGCATCACGGTCAGTGACACCGCCCAGATGGGCCACCACACTGTCGCTATGCGTTTTCGCCTGCAATGACGGCGCCGACTGCCGCTCGCGGCCTTTCATCAGCCACCAGCGCTTTGCACTGAGCAAAGCGTCGCCGCCATGGCCGGCATCCGCGTGAGCAGCTACCTTGACCCAGCCTTTGAGACCGTATGCGTCGACGATTGCGCCGACCTCGACCGCGTCGGCCGGCCAACTCTCCGCCGTTTCCGCGCGCATTGCTGCTGCCTCGGAACCGGCGTTTGCAACATTGGCTTTCGCCTTGCCTTCGGTCCGCTCGACCGGCTTGCGGACGAATGCACCGAATGGCGCCTGACCAGACGTCTTCGCACGTGAGCTCGCACCTTTCGGCGGCTCTTGTGTCGGCTCTTTGGCCTTTACGCGACCTGAACTGCCGGAATCACGCTCGGACATGATTGAGCCTCACAACGAACTTCGACGCCTGCTTCGGCAAAAAATCTTGCGTATCGGACTGCTCATGCAAGTTGCGCGAGCCGCCGGGCAACCCGACGACGATCCGCATGCGAGCTACCATTAAGCAGCCGGCTGCGCCTTTTGCGCTTCTTTCACGAGACGCTGGACGGTCGGCGACAGTTGTGCGCCAACGCCTTGCCAGTACGTGAGGCGGTCTTGAGCGATACGCAGGGCTTCGCCCTTCGTAGCGACCGGGTTGTAAAAACCAACGCGCTCGATGAAGCGGCCGTCACGACGGTTACGCGAATCAGTTGCGACGATGTTGTAGAACGGGCGCTTCTTGGAGCCGCCACGAGCCAAGCGGATGATGACCATACTAGAATCCTTGAAAACCGGGGTTCGGAACGACTGAAACACGCGATTATAGCGGGAAACTGACGCCATAACAAACACTTACCGGGATAAACTGAGCAGCGCGGTTGCGCCGCCCATACAGCGCGGGTGGTCGGCGGCGCCCAGAAGCCCAAACAACCTGACGGAACGCCTTGTGAAACCACTGTCCCGAGCCGCTCTCGTACTCGTCTACTTCGCCCGTCGGACCGCTAACGCCCCGCTCTGTCGCCGTTTTCGCACGGTCGCGGCGGCACTCCTGGCCTCCTTTGCGTGCAATGTGTTTGCCGCGCTACCTATTGAACGCATCAAGCTGCCGGCCGGTTTTCGCATTGAGGTCTTGTCGGACGCTGTACCGAGTGCTCGCGCCATGACGTTGTCGCCGAAAGGCGTTCTATATATAGGCAGCCTCGACGGCCACGTGTACGCGCTCCAGCTGCAGGACGGACGCGCAACCGCGCGCCATGTGGTGGCCTCGGGGCTGGAGACTCCGGTCGGCGTGGCCTGGCACAACGGCGCGCTGTACGTCTCCGCGGTGTCGAAGATTTTACGCTTCGACTCGATTGATACGCGCCTTAATGCGCCGCCCAAACCAGTCGTAGTGACGGACAAACTGCCGACAGAGACTCATCATGGCGCGAAATTCATCGCTTTCGGGCCGGACGGCAAGCTTTACGTGCCGCAAGGCGCGCCCTGTAACGTCTGCGAGAAAGACCGCGACCGCTACGCGATGATCGGCCGCATGGACGCGGACGGCAATCATTACGAAGTCGTGGCGCGCGGTGTACGCAACACGGTCGGGTTTGCCTGGCATCCGGTGACGCACGAACTATGGTTCACCGATAACGGTCGCGACCTGCTGGGCGACGACGCACCCGACGACGAACTCAACCGCGCCCCGCGCGCCGGCATGGACTTCGGCTTTCCGTACTGCCACGCCGGCGTCATTCCCGACCCGGAATTTGGCGAGGGCCACCCATGCAGCGCGTATACGCCGCCCGTCGCCAAGCTAGGTGCGCACGTGGCCGCGCTCGGCATGCGCTTCTATAGCGGCTCCATGTTCCCGCCCGACTACCGCGCAAACATTTTCATTGCCGAGCACGGTTCCTGGAACCGAAGCAAGAAGTCCGGTTACCGCGTGATGCGCGTCGTCACGGAGCCGGACGGCAGTCATGCGCGTCAGGAAGTGTTCGCCGAAGGATGGCTCCAGCCGGGAGAAACCGTCTGGGGCCGCCCGGCCGATGTCCTGCCGCTGCCCGACGGGTCCCTGCTTATCAGCGACGACTACGCCGGCGCTATCTATCGCGTCACTTACTCTGCGCCTTGAACGCCCGTCCGGCCGCTCCACATTTCAGTGGGCCAGCAGTCAATCTGGTCTCGCGGTGCGCGACACAGGAACCAGCAAGCCAGACGGCAACATGCCCGCGTCCCCTGAGGCCGTACGCCGCGTGACCGGCCGCACGCGAGCGGCGTAGAATGCGCGACGGTCCGCGGCAACGGTGTGCCCGCTCCGTGACTACCCCTTCGGCCCGCGTTACTGACCGCCCGTTACTCTGCTCTCGCCTACATGTCCAAGCCAGTTTCGACCTCGACTTACTTTCGATCCAAAACTATTACCGCCGCACTGGCATTTTTCCTGGGCACCCTCGGCGCACATCGCTTTTACCTGTACGGACCGCGCGACCTTTTCGGCTGGGCTCACCTGATCGGCACGCTGATCGGCATTCCAGGCGCGATGTTGCTCGTGGCGAGCGAACGCACCTCAATGCTGGGCTGGGTCCTGGCGTTTCCTGGCGCCGTCTCTCTCTTAGCTGCATTCCTCGCCGCGATCGTCTACGGTCTGCGCCCTGACGAAAAATGGGACAGGCAGTTCAACGCGCACACGCAGCGCACCAGCCGATCGGGCTGGACCGTAATCTTCGTGGTGATCTTTTCGCTGCTAATTGGGGCCTTCCTGTTGATGACCGGCCTCGCCATTTCCTTCCAGACCTACTTCGAAGGGCAAGTTCAGGCCGCCAAAGCACTTTCGCAATAGTCCGGCGCGCCGCGCAATGCGCTAGAACAGATCGAGTTGCGGATTGTCCGGAATTGCCGCCGGCACGCGCTGCGCCTCGTTTCGCCGGAAGTGGGACATATCCAGAATGCCCCGGTCGCGCTGGTTCAGGCCTAAACGACGCACTGCTTTGTGGAAACGCTGCTTAAGCAGATCGGCCCACAAACCTTCGCCCTTCATGCGGGCAGAAAAAGACGAGTCGTAGTCTTTACCACCGCGCATATCGCGCACGCGCGCCATGACCCGTTCAGCGCGATCGGGAAAATGCGCGGCAAGCCAGTCTTTGAAAAGCGGTGCGACCTCCCACGGTAAGCGGAGCACGATATAACTCGCATTGCTGGCGCCGGCTTCCGCGCACGCCTCGAGCACGCGCTCCATGTCGGGCTCAGTGACAAACGGAATGACGGGCGCAATGCTCACGCCGACCGGAATGCCCGCCTCGCTCAACGTGCGGATGGTTCGAAGCCGACGCGAGGGCGTAGCCGCGCGCGGTTCCAGCGTACGAGCGATATCCGCGTCTAGCGTAGTGATCGTAATGGCTGCCATAAACTGACCCCGAGCCGCCATAGGCGCAAGCAGATCCAGATCACGCTCGATCAGCGACGACTTCGTGATCGCTGCAAATGGATGATTCCGCTCGCTGAGCACCTCGACCACGCGGCGCGTGAGCCGCCAATCGCGCTCCGCGGGCTGCCAGGCGTCGGTATTCACGCCCAGCGCGATGGGCTCGGGCTCATACGATTTCTTCGAAAGTTCGCGCTCCAGCAATTCAGGCGCATTGACCTTCGCATAGATCCGGCTTTCGAAGTCGAGTCCCGGCGAAAGCCCGAGATAGCTGTGCGTGGGCCGCGCGAAACAATAGATACAGCCGTGTTCGCAACCACGGTACGGATTGAGCGACACGCTGAACGGAATATCCGGCGAGCTATTGCGCGTGAGGATGCTCTTCGCCCTTTCCTCGAAAACCTGCGTACGCAGAACCTTCGGTGCTTCCTCTTCGTCCGGGACCGCGAGCCAGCCGTCGTCTACGGCTTCGCGGTGGTCGACTTCGTAGCGTCCCTGCAAGTTCGTTACCGCACCGCGCCCCTTGCGAGGCGCTGGCGGTGCGATTGGAAACTCGCGGACGGAAGAGACGTGGGATTTGGTCACGGCTAGCAGGAGACTAATGAGAAACGGCGCAAAACACCTGTATAAATATACAGTGTTTACGCCGTTTGTCGAGCCCTGCGGAAAACTAGCGCGTGGCTTCGTCGCCGACGGGAATGGTCAGCGTTTCCTTGATTTCTTCCATAACCACGTAGCTTTTCGACTGCACCGCGCCGGGGAGCTGCAGCAGGATGTCGCCCAGCAGCTTGCGGTAGTCGGCCATTTCGCCGATCCGCGCCTTGATCAGATAGTCGAAGTCACCTGACACGAGGTGGCATTCGAGCACTTCGGGGATTTTCTGAACTTCGCGCCGAAACTGGTCGAACATGTTGCCGCTTTTGTGATCCAGCGTGATTTCTACAAATACGAGCAGCGCCGCGCCCAGTTCCGCCGGATTCACGCGCGCGTAGTAGCCGGTAATGACGCCGTCGCGCTCCATGCGCTTCACGCGCTCGATACACGGCGTGACCGACAGTCCGACCTGCTCCGCGAGGTCTTTCATGGCCATGCGACCGTCCTGTTGCAGCAGACGGAGAATCTTGTGATCGAGCTTGTCGAGAGCTCGGACCGGCTGGCGCTGCGTACGCATAGTGTTTCTTCTGAAAATCGCAAAAATACAATAACAAAACCTGCAGGCTCGACCATAGTATAGCGGTTAACACTGGGCGAACCGCGTTACACCTCGTTAATCGCACGAATCCACGAACTAACGAGCGCACCGCCCCCGAATTTTTGCGAATTTTCCGGAGCAGCTATGCGAGTCGTCGTTTTGGGCAGTGGCGTCGTCGGCGTGACAAGCGCGTATTACCTGGCACGGGCGGGTCATGAAGTGACCGTTATCGATCGGGAAGCCGGCCCGGCGCTCGAAACCAGTTTCGCCAACGCCGGGCAGATCTCGCCCGGTTATGCGTCGCCGTGGGCTGCACCAGGCGTGCCGCTGAAAGCCGTCAAGTGGATGTTCCAGAAACATGCACCGCTCGCAATCCGCCTCGACGGCACGCAGTTCCAGCTGCAATGGATGTGGCAAATGCTGCAGAACTGCACCGAGTCGCGCTATGCGGTCAACAAAGGCCGCATGGTCCGTCTTGCCGAATACAGCCGCGATTGCCTGCAGGCGCTGCGCGCCGAGACCGGCATCCAGTACGAAGGCCGCACTGGCGGCACGCTGCAGGTGTTCCGCACGCAGCAGCAATTCGACGGCGCGGCGAAAGACATCGCGGTGCTGCGCGAAGCCAACGTGCCGTACGAACTGCTCTCGGCCGCCGAACTGGCGCAGGCGGAACCGGCGCTTGCCGCCGTCTCCCACAAGTTGACCGGCGGTCTGCGCCTGCCGGGCGACGAAACCGGCGACTGTCAGATGTTCACCACGCGCCTTGCCGCGCTGGCCGAGCAACTGGGTGTCAAATTCCGCTACAACACGCCGATCGACGCACTCGCCATGGCCGGAGACCGCATTGCCGGCGTGCAATGCGGCAACGAACTGGTGCGCGCCGATTCGTTCGTGGTCGCGCTGGGTTCGTACTCGACGAAATTCCTGTCCGGTCTCGTGAAGATTCCGGTGTATCCGCTCAAGGGCTACTCGATCACGGCGCCCATCGTCAATGAAGCGGCTGCGCCCATTTCCACGGTGCTGGACGAAACCTACAAGATCGCGATCACCCGTTTCGACAACCGGATTCGCGTGGGCGGCATGGCTGAGATCGTCGGCTTCGACAAGTCGTTGCGCCAGGCACGCCGTGAAACGCTGGAACTTTGCGTGAACGACCTGTTCCCGGGTGGCGGCGATACGTCGAAGGCGAGCTTCTGGACCGGGCTGCGACCCATGACGCCGGACGGTACACCGATCGTCGGCCGCACGCCGGTGGCGAATCTGTTCCTGAACACCGGCCACGGCACGCTCGGCTGGACCATGTCGTGTGGTTCCGGCCAATTGCTCGCCGACGTCATCTCGGGCAAGCAGCCTGCCATCAAGGCAGACGATCTGTCGGTACATCGCTATCTCGGCGACACCGGCAGCGCGCATCGTCCGGCTTATGCGCGAAGCGTGACTTCGAGAACTCGCGAGATTTGACGCATACCGCGTCGTCAGCCGGTTCGTGACTGCACGAAGCGACTCGTAAAAAAGAGAAACGGCGCCTTGCTACAAGGCGCCGTTTGCATTTACAGGGCAATGTCTAGCGACAGACCGTGTCAGAACTGGTCCGCCGACAACGCGAGCACGCCCTCGCTGCCCTTCGCGCTGACAATCGACGCTTCGAGTGCGGACGCAAGCGGCAACACATGCTCCGCATAGAATTGCGCGGTCGCGATTTTCGCGCTGTAGAACGCCGGGTCTTCGTCGCGCTTCTGAGCGGCGACGAGGAGTGCACGCGCCATCTGCCAGCCGCCGAGCACAATCCCGGCGAGCTTCAGATAAGGCACGCTGCCGGCAAACACGGCGTTCGGATCCTCTTTCGTGTTCGCGACGACGAAATCGATTGCGGCGCTCAACGAGCGCTGCCCTTGCTCGAGATACTTTTTCATCGACTCGAACGCAGGCCCTTGCTGCGCGCCGAGCGATTCGACGGTCTCAGCGACGCCCGCGAGCAGCGCCTTCGCAACCTTGCCGCCATCACGCACCGTCTTGCGGCCGATCAGATCGTTTGCCTGAATCGCAGTCGTTCCCTCGTAAATCGGCAGGATGCGGGCATCGCGGTAATACTGCGCGGCGCCCGTCTCCTCGATGAAACCCATGCCGCCGTGCACCTGCACGCCGAGGCTCGTCACGTCGATCGACAGCTCGGTACTCCAGCCCTTCACGATCGGCACGAGAAATTCGTAGATCGCCTGGTGGCTTGCACGCGTCGCTTCGTCCGGATGACGATGCGCGATATCGCAATGCCCTGCCGCGACGTAAGCGAGCGCACGCGACGCTTCCGTGAGCGCACGCATTGTCGACAGCATGCGACGCACGTCCGGATGCTGAATGATCGCGACCGGCTGTTTTGCAGAGCCGTCGACGGGACGGCTCTGTACGCGGTCCTTCGCATACGCGACCGCCTTCTGATACGCGCGATCCGACACGCCGACGCCCTGCATGCCCACGGCAAAACGAGCCGCGTTCATCATGATGAACATGTACTCGAGTCCGCGATTTTCCTCGCCGATCAAGTGCCCGATCGCGCCGCCGTGATCGCCGAATTGCAGTACCGCTGTCGGGCTCGCCTTGATGCCGAGCTTGTGTTCGATCGACACGCAGTGCACGTCGTTACGCTCGCCGAGCGAACCGTCTTCATTGACCAGAAACTTTGGAACGATGAAGAGCGATATGCCCTTCACGCCTTCAGGCGCATTCGGCGTGCGCGCCAGCACGAGATGCGCGATGTTCTTCGCCATGTCGTGCTCGCCCCACGTGATGAAAATCTTCGTGCCGAAGAGCTTGAACGAATCGTCGCCTTGCGGCTCTGCGCGCGTGCGCACGAGCGCGAGGTCGGAGCCGGCTTGCGGCTCGGTGAGGTTCATCGTGCCGGTCCATTCTCCGGAAACCAGCTTGGGCACATAGGTCTGTTTCTGCGCGTCGGTGCCGGCGGTCAGCAGCGCTTCGATCGCGCCGTCGGTCAGCAACGGACACAACGCGAACGACAGATTCGACGCGTTCAGCATTTCGATGCACGCGGTCGCGATCAGCTTGGGCAAGCCCTGACCATCATAGTCGACGGGATGCTGCACGCCCTGCCAGCCGCCTTCGCCAAACTGGCGGAACGCTTCCTTGAAGCCCGGCGTCGCGGTAACTACGCCGTCTTTCCAGCTACTCGGGTTGCGATCGCCTTCCACATTCAGCGGAGCGAGCACTTCGCCGCATAGTTTCGCCGACTCTTCCAGCACGGCCTGGGCGGTGTCCAGATTCGCGTCCTCGAAGCCTGGCAGCGTCGCGATCTGCTCGATATCCGCCAGTTCTTTCATCACGAACAGCATGTCCTTGATAGGCGCCGTATAGCTCATTGTGTTCTCCTCCTGCCTTGATGGAAAAAGGGCGCCGGACTTGTTGGTCCCGCGCCCTTTATATGTCGCCTAACGCCTTTGAATGGCTTTTATACGGCGCCCGGACGCTTAGCCGAGTTCGCTGACGAGTTCCGGCACCAGCGTAAACAGATCGCCAACAAGGCCATAGTCGGCAACGCTGAAAATCGGCGCTTCCGGGTCCTTGTTGATGGCGACGATCACCTTGCTGTCCTTCATCCCTGCCAGATGCTGGATCGCGCCCGAGATGCCGACCGCTACATAAAGTTGCGGCGCGACGATCTTGCCGGTCTGGCCGACCTGATAGTCGTTCGGCACAAAACCCGCGTCCACTGCTGCACGCGATGCACCCAGCGCCGCATTCAGCTTGTCGGCCAGCGGCTCGAGAACCCTGGTGTAGTTCTCGCCGTTGCCCAGGCCGCGCCCGCCCGAAACGATGATCTTCGCCGACGTCAGTTCCGGACGATCCAGCTTCGTCACTTCACGGCTGACGAACTGCGAGATGCCCGCGTCCGCGGCTGCTTCGATCTTCTCCACCGTCCCATTGCCGCCTTCGGCTGCAACGGCGTCGAAGCCCGTCGTGCGTACGGTAATGACCTTGATCGGATCGGCCGACTGCACCGTCGCAATAGCGTTGCCCGCGTAGATCGGGCGCTCGAACGTGTCCGGGGAATCAACCGCGGTGATATCGCTGATCTGCGCGACATCGAGCTTCGCTGCAATACGCGGCGCGATGTTCTTGCCGTAGGCGGTGGCCGGCGCGAAGATGTGCGAGTAGTCCTTTGCAATGTTCAGCACCGTGGCTTCGACGTTTTCAGCGAGCCCTTCGGCCAGTTGCGGCGCGTCGGCCAGCAACACTTTGGAAACACCGGCGATCTTCGCCGCCGCATCCGCTGCAGCCTGCGCATTCTGACCTGCGACCAGCACATGAATATCGCCGCCGACTTTCTGCGCCGCTGCGATCGTATTCAGCGTAGCGCCCTTGATCGACGTGTTGTCGTGTTCTGCTATTACAAGATTCACCAGATTCGTCATTTCATTCGTCTCCGTGCGCTGCTCACAGCACCTTGGCTTCGGTCTTCAGCTTCTCGACCAGCGTCTTCACATCCGGCACCTTCACACCGGCGGAGCGCCTGGGCGGCTCGACAACCTTCAGCGTTTTCAGACGCGGCGTGACATCCACACCGAGGTCTTCCGGCCTGATCGTTTCGAGCGGCTTTTTCTTCGCCTTCATGATGTTCGGCAGCGTCACATAGCGCGGCTCGTTCAGGCGCAGGTCGGTGGTGACCACTGCGGGCAGCGTGAGCGACAGCGTCTCGGCACCGCCGTCCACTTCGCGCGACACGGTAGCCTTGCCGTCAGCCACGATCACTTTCGACGCGAACGTTGCCTGCGGCAGGTTAGCCAGCGCGGCAAGCATCTGACCGGTCTGATTCGAATCGTCGTCGATAGCCTGCTTGCCGAGAATCACCAGTTGCGGCTGCTCCTTGTCGACGAGCGCCTTCAGCAGCTTGGCGACAGCGAGCGGCTGCAATTCTTCCGACGACTCGATCAGGATCGCGCGGTCGGCGCCGATGGCGAGCGCCGTGCGCAGCGTTTCCTGCGATTGCGCGACACCGGCTGATACCGCGATCACCTCAGTCGCCACACCGGCTTCTTTCAGACGCACGGCCTCTTCAACCGCGATTTCGTCGAACGGATTCATCGACATCTTCACGTTCGCAATGTCGACGCCCGTGCCGTCCGACTTCACTCGGACCTTCACGTTGTAATCGACCACTCTCTTGACTGGCACCAGGATTTTCATGCACACGCTCCAAAGTTACGAATACGTCAACCCAGCGAACATTATAGCGACTGCCTCACTGCAGCCTTATCGCGGGTGTTCTAGCACGAGGATATCGCTCCCCAGTGGCGTGACGGCAATATCGAACGGTCGTTCTATTTTAATCGCAAAAAAACCCGGGCAGCAACCCCGGGTTCTTACTTACGACTCTAATTCTCATATCGCCGACGTGTTTTGCTGGATCTGAAGCCGCTCTGCTCACCAAGCGGTGATGACAGCGCCGCCGAACTTGCCCTCGACGAACTGCTTCACTTCCGGCGAATGGTAAGCCGCCACCAGCTTGGCGACCCACGGCTTATTCCTGTCCGCCTCGCGGATTGCGATGATGTTCACGTACGGACCCTTCGGGTCTTCGATCGCGATCGCATCCTGCTTCGGCTTCAGCCCTGCTTCCATCGCGAAGTTAGTGTTGATTGCCGCCGCATCGACGTCGTTGAGCGAGCGCGGAATCTGCGCGGCGTCGAGTTCGACGATTTTAAGCTTCCGGGGATTGTCGACGATGTCGAGCGGCGTAGCCTTCAGACCCGCGTCGGCACGCAACTTCAGGAGCCCCTGCTTTTGCAGCAGCAAAAGCGCGCGGCCGCCGTTGGTCGGGTCGTTCGGCACCGCGATCTTCGCGCCGGGCTGCAGCTCGGCCAGCGTCTTCACTTTCTTCGAATAGATGCCCATCGGATACGTGACCGTGTCGGCGACACGAATCAGCTTGTAGCCGCGGTCCTTCACCTGCGCCTGCAAGTACGGGTCGTGCTGATAGCTGTTTGCGTCGAGGTCGCCACCGGCGAGCGCCGCGTTCGGCTGCACGTAGTCGGAGAATTCGACGATCTTGATGTTCAGACCGTTCTTTGCCGCGACAGTCTTCACGACTTCCATGATCTGCGCGTGCGGACCGCCGGTGACGCCGACCTTGATCGCGTCTTCAGCGTGAGCCGCGTTGGCGGCGAACATCGATACGGCGCCGAGCGCCGCGGCGAGCTTGAAAATGAAACGACGTTGCATGATGGACCTTTTGATTATTTATGGCTCAGACGACGCACGAGCCAATCCCCGAACGACTGCACCAATTGCACGAAGACGATCAGAATCACGACGACCGTCAACATGACTTCCGGCAGAAACCGCTGATACCCGTACCGAATGCCGAGGTCGCCGAGACCGCCGCCGCCGATCGCGCCCGCCATCGCCGAATACCCGACCAGCGAGACGAACGTGATCGTCAACCCGGCGACGACGCCCGGCAGCGATTCCGGCAACAACACCTTGAATACGATCTGGCTGGTGGTCGCGCCCATTGCTTGCGCCGCCTCGATCAGGCCGCGATCGACTTCGCGCAGCGCGGTCTCGACGAGTCGCGCAATGAACGGCGCCGCGGCAATGGTCAGCGGCACAACGGCCGCAGCCGTGCCGATCGACGAGCCGACCACGAGGCGGGTGAACGGAATCACCGCCACGAGCAGGATGATGAACGGCGTAGAGCGAACGGCATTGACGACCACGCCCATCGCACGATTGACTGCGACGTTCTGCAATACGCCTTGACGGTCCGTCAGATATAGCAGCACGCCGAGCGGCAAACCCACCAGCGCGCCGACCAGTCCGGAAATGCCCACCATGACGAGCGTTTCCCAGAACGACTGGACGAACATATCGAACATTTCACTCAACATACGAGAGTTCCTCCACCACCACACCTTGTTCGCGCAGATAAGCAAGCGCTTGCGCCACCTTGGTCGGCTCGCCGCCCGCGAGCACCGCGAGCGAGCCGAACGCCTGGCCCTGGATCTCGTCGATCTGTCCGTGCAGGATGTTGAAGTCGAGTTCGTAGCGGCGAATCGTCTCCGAGAGAATCGGCTGATCGACGCCCGAACCCGTAAACGCGAGGCGCAGCAGGTGACCGCTGCCGGTCTTCAGACGCTCGGCCACACGCGCCTTCATTGCAGGCGGGAGCTCTTGCGCGATCACGTCGCCGATCAGCGCGCGCGTGACTTCGTGATGCGGCTGGAGGAACACGTCGATCACCTTGCCCTGTTCGACCACGCGGCCCGCGTCGAGCACGGCGACGCGATCGCAAACCTGCTTGATCACGTCCATCTGATGCGTGATCAACACGATGGTCAGATTCAGTTCGCGATTGATCCGCTTGAGCAGTTCGAGGATCGCGCGCGTGGTTTCGGGATCGAGCGCGGACGTCGCTTCGTCCGAGAGCAGCACCTTCGGCTTGCTAGCGAGCGCTCGCGCGATGCCCACGCGCTGTTTTTGCCCGCCGCTGATCTGCGCCGGGTAACGGTCCTTCTGCGCGGACAAGCCCACGAGTTCAAGCAGCGGCAGCACGTGCGCCTCGATCTCGTCGCGCTTCATGCCGGCGAGTTCGAGCGGAAGCGCGACGTTCTCGTACACCGTGCGCGACGACAGCAGGTTGAAGTGCTGGAAGATCATGCCGATTTCGCGGCGCGCCTCGCGCAATTGCGCAGCGGGCAGCGTGGTGAGATCCCGGCCGTCGACGACGATGTTGCCTTCCGTCGGACGCGTCAGCAGGTTGATGGTCCGCACAAGCGTGCTCTTGCCCGCGCCGCTGCGACCGATGATGCCGAACACTTCGCCCGCCGGAATCGACAGATTGACGTTGTGCAGTGCCTCGACCCAGCCCCGGGGTCCCGCGAACCGCTGGGAGATATTGCGTATTTCGATCATGGAAAAACGAAACGGCGGGTTTGTCGACGAGCGCCGTGCGCTCTGCGACCAAGCATCCGCCGTCACTTTTATTGGGATTTGAGCCCGCGATTCTACCGTAGGCGGCGTCATTCCCTTTAATAATCAATTACGATTCTTTCATAACTAATCGACATTAGAGGAAGGTGCAAGGCGCGATTTTGCCGGGCGACCTAGCGGCGGTCTATGATCTGCCGGGACCAGAACCAACGGACGTGCCGTCATGCAGACTTCCCAAAACAGCAGCGTTTTCGCCGCCCCGAGCGGCGCAGAGAGCACCGAGCCTTTTCGCTCGTCAGTCTTTGCAGCCGACAACGTCGAATTGCCGCTGTACCGCTGGCCTGTCATAGGAACGCCGCGCGCGACGGTCGCACTCATTCACGGACTGGCTGAACACGCGGGCCGCTATCGGGCGCTGGCCACGAGGCTCAACGCGGCCGGCGTCGAACTGCTGGCCATCGACTTGCGCGGCCATGGCCGGGCACCCGGCAAGCGTGCATACGTCGACCGATTCGACGATTACCTGCTGGACGCACAGGCTTTACTCGATGCCGCATTCCAGGCACGTCCGCATGCACCGCTTTTTCTGATGGGCCATAGCATGGGAGGCGCCGTAGCCGCGCTTTACGCGACCGAGCGCCTCGGCACCGCTCGCGACGACCTCGGCACACGTTTGAGCGGTCTGATCCTGTCGAGCCCCGCGCTGGCGCCAGGCCGCGACGTGCCTCGCTGGATGCTCAAGCTGAGTCAGGTGATCAGCCGCGTCTGGCCAAACTTCCCGGCTATGAAAATCGACGCCGCCCTGCTCTCGCGCGTGCCTGCCGTGGTGGACGCGAACCGCAACGACCCGCTCGTGCATCACGGTCCGATCCCCGCGCGCACCGGCGCGGAATTGCTGCTGGCGATGGCGCGCATCGAAGCGGGCCGCGCGGCGCTGCGCTTGCCGCTACTCGTCTATCACGGCACCGCCGACAAGCTCACCGAGCCTGAAGGAAGCCGCGACTTTAGCGAGCACGCCGGATCGCCGGACAAGACGCTACGGCTGTATGAAGGCAGCTTTCACGAGACGATGAACGATCTGGACGGCGAGCGCGTGATGAGCGAACTGATCGAGTGGATCGATCAGAGACTGGGGCGCACGCGCTAACGCTTCCAGTCAGGCGGGCGTTTGTCGATGAATGCCTGAACGCCTTCGAGCGCCGAGTCGTCCATCATGTTGCAGGCCATGGTCTGGCCCGCAAGCTGATACGCGGCTTCGATGCCCATTTCAAGCTGCCGGTAGAACAGCCCCTTGCCGGCAGTCACGGCTTCCACGGGCTTTGCGCAAATGCTGGTGGCAAGCCTTGCCACCTCCGCATCCAGGGAGTCCGCAGGGACCACGCGATTGACGAGGCCTTGCCGCTTCGCCTCTGCGGCATCGATGAAATCGCCGGTCAACAGCATTTCGAGCGCGGCCTTGCGCGAGAGGTTGCGCGACAGCGGCACCGACGGCGTCGCGCAAAACAGCCCGAGGTTCACGCCCGAGACGGCAAACCGCGCGGTGTCCGAAGCCACGGCCAGATCGCACATCGCGACGAGCTGGCAGCCGGCCGCCGTCGCAATCCCTTGAACACGCGCGATCACCGGCTGAGGCAAGCGCTGAATCGTCATCATGAGTTTCGTGCAGCGCGCGAACAGCGTCTGGTAATACTCGAGCGACGGCGCCGAACGCATCTCTTTCAGATCGTGTCCCGCACAGAATGCGCGCCCCGCGCCGGCGATCACCACCACGCGCGCTTGCGACGCAGCGAGTCCGTTCAACGCTTCCTGCAACGCGTCGAGCATCGGCTCCGAGAGTGCGTTGAACGCATCGGGCCGGTTCATCGTCAGAAGGACGACGCCCGGCACGCCGTACGCGTCGGCCTCCGTCTCGATCAGCGAAGCGCTCAGTGCATCGGCATTCATGGCTCGCTCCCATTTCAATGTCCGGCAACCGCAGCCTATGCGGCGCGGCGACTGCTTAGATTCCGGCAAGCGCGCGCACGTGCGCGACGACGCTGCGCCCAAGAGCAGACAGGTTGTAGCCCCCTTCGAGGCAACTCACGATCCGCCCGCGCGCATAGCGGTTTGCGATGTCGCGCATCTGATCGGTGATCCACACGTAGTCGTCTTCGACCAGACCCATGTTGCCGAGATCGTCCTCGCGATGCGCGTCGAAGCCTGCCGAAATGAACAGCATCTCAGGCTTGAATTCATGCAGACGAGGCAGCCACAGCATGTCGACCGCCTCGCGCACCGCCATGCCTTTGGAGCGCGCGGGCATCGGCACGTTGCACATATTGGGCGCCTGATTGTCGGCACCGGTGAACGGATAGAACGGATGCTGGAAGATGCTGCACATCAGCACGCGTGAATCGCCGGAAAACGCCGCCTCGGTACCGTTGCCGTGGTGCACGTCGAAGTCGATGATCGCGACGCGCTGCAAGCCATGCACCTCCAGCGCATGACGCGCGGCAATCGCGACATTGTTGAAGAAGCAGAAGCCCATCGCACGCGCGGGTTCCGCGTGATGACCGGGCGGCCGCACACTGCAGAAGGCGTTGTCGAAGCGGCCTTCGATGACCGCGTCGGTGGCGGCCACTGCGGCGCCGGCTGCGCGTAACGCTGCCTGCAAGGTATGCGGGTTCATCGACGTGTCGGGGTCGATTTCAGCCATGCCCTCGGCCGGCGAACGGCTGCGAATGTAATCGATGTGCGCTTGCGTGTGCACGCGTAGCAGCGCCGCTTCGTCGGCGAGCGGCGGCGACTCGCGTTCGATCAACGCGTCGATGCGGCTCGCGATCAATTGATCTTCGATAGCCTGCAACCGTGCAGGGCACTCGGGATGCCATTGCCCCATGTCGTGCAGCAGACAGTCGGCGTGAGAATAGAAGCCTGTTGCCATGATTTTCTTCTGCGGCGCGTGGCCTTCGAGGCGTGCGCGGCGCGTCTCCATCCAGGGGCGCGCGCCCGCGGCGCGCCAACATCGTCAAGTTACCACACGACGTCGCTGTAACGCGTCCGGCACAGTTTCGCGAGAGGCCTCGGGTATACTGCCCCGATCCGTTTTCCTCATGTCTTTGTCCTTTCGCACTGCGCCCCCAGCTCACTATGACCGTCAAGCTTGCTCTGTCTGCACGAAACCGGCTCAGCACCCGAACCATCGCCGCCGCACTCTCCATCGCATCGTGCATGTTCATGGCAACCACTCCGGCACTTGCGCAGATCGCCGGAAAAAAACCGCCGACGCTGCTCGCTCAGGCACAACCGCAAACAGCGGTGCCGCAAGGGCAAACCTTCGAAGAAGAAATCATTCCGCAGCGCTACGCGAACAACCCGAATGTCGATGCATTCATCAACGATATGGTGGCGCGCTACGACTTCGACGAGTCGTCGCTACACTCGCTTTTTGCCGGCGTGAGCTATTCGGCGACCGCGGTCAAGCTGGTGACGCCGTCGGCATCTCCTTCGGTGAAGAACTGGCGCGCGTATCAGTCGCGCTTTCTCGACCAGATTCGCATCAACGCGGGCATTCGCTTCTGGCGCGCGAATCAGGCCACGCTGCAGCGTGCGTACGAGGAGTTCGGCGTGCCGCCGGAGGTGATCGTCGGCATTCTTGGCGTGGAAACGATCTACGGGCGTTTCATGGGCAACTTCCGCGTCCTCGACGCGCTGACTACGCTCAGTTTCGACTATCCGAACACGCCTAATCGCGCCGACCGTCAGGCGACGTTCCGCAAGAATCTCGAAGACTACCTGGTGTGGACGCGCGATTCGCAGATCGACCCGACCACGGTGCTCGGCTCGTACACGGGCGCGATCGGCATTCCGCAGTTCCTGCCGAGCAGCATCACGCAGTACGCGGTGAGCTACGACGGCAACAAGGAAATCGACCTGCGCACGAGCCAGGCGGATGCGATCGGCAGCGTGGCGAACTATCTGCGGCAGAACGGCTGGGAAAACGGCCGGCCCGTGGTATGGAAAATCGGTACGGACGCTGGCAGCCTGGGCGTCGCGCAAGCCGCCGCCGACGGCGCGCCGGAACCGCATTGGCCGCTCGACCAGTTGTTGCGTGCGGGTCTGCTCCTCAATGAGCCGAGCGTGAATATTGCAGCGGAAGCGGGAACGCCTGTCACGGTGGTCGACCTGCCGTCGCCGGGCCGCGGCACGGAATATATGCTGGGCCTGAAAAACTTCTACGTGCTCACGCGCTATAACCGCAGCTTCTTTTATGCACTCGCGGTTTATCAGTTGGGCGAACGCATCAAGTCGCAGATGCAAGCCAGCGACGCAGCGAGTCCGGGCAATGCTCAGAACAACGCTGCGCCGCCGAGCGCGGCTTCGCAATAGTTCATAGCGCGGACTGCAGGCCGATACCTGAATGCCATAGATGTAAAAAAAGCGCCTGCCGGCGCTTTTTTTAACTGACGCTATTTCGTATGGCGCGCGAGCGACACTGCTCGCTTACGCCGGAAACACGCCAGTGGACAAATAACGGTCGCCGCGGTCGCAGACGATGAACACGATGGTCGCATTCTCGACCTGACGCGCGACGCGCAACGCCACCTCGCACGCTCCGCCCGACGAAATGCCCGCAAAAATGCCTTCAACGGACGCCAAGCGACGCGCCATTGCTTCGGCGGCGGCCTGACTCACGTTCTCGACGCGGTCAACCCGGCTACGGTCGAAGATCTTCGGCATATAAGCCTCTGGCCATTTACGGATGCCCGGAATGCGCGACCCTTCCTCAGGCTGCGCGCCGACGATTTCGATCGCCTGATTCTGCTGCTTCAGATAACTGGACACGCCCATGATGGTGCCCGTCGTGCCCATGGACGACACGAAGTGCGTGATACGCCCCTCGGTATCGCGCCAGATTTCGGGGCCTGTGCCTTCGACGTGCGCCGCCGGATTGTCCGGATTCGCAAATTGATCGAGGATGATGCCCTTGCCGTCGCGCTGCATCTGTTCGGCCAGATCCCGCGCGTATTCCATGCCGCCCGTTACGGGTGTGAGAATGATCTGCGCGCCGTATGCGGCCATGCTTTGACGGCGCTCTACCGACAGGTCTTCCGGCATGATCAGAACCATCTTGTAGCCGCGGATCGCCGCTGCCATGGCGAGCGCGATACCGGTGTTGCCGCTTGTCGATTCGATCAGCGTGTCGCCCGGTTTGATACGGCCGCGCGCTTCCGCTTTCTTGATCATCGACAACGCCGGGCGATCTTTCACCGAGCCAGCGGGGTTGTTTCCCTCGAGCTTGGCGAGGACCACGTTGTTACGGCTGCGGATCTCGTCGTCGGGGAGCCGGACGAGCTGCACGAGCGGCGTATTGCCGATCGTGTCTTCAATCGTTTTGTAAGCCATATAGGTTCTGGTGCTGTCGATGCGCGAAGTCTTTAATGCTTTGATTCTAAACCACGGTGCCCATGGTTGCCGCGCGGCCCTTCTGCCCGCATGGATGCAACCTCCGCCACGCAAAAAGCCCGCGGCTGAGTACCGCGGGAGCCAGTCACGCATATGACGACTTAAGGAGCGCTGCTGCCGGCTCCGACCATGAAGGGAATACGATGGCGAATCGCGCGCGGCACAACCGGTACCGCGCGCCTGAATCGTGTCTGACTCGCGTCAGACTATTTCTTCACCGCCACTGTGGCGCCGCCTTTAGGCGTGTTGACCGGAACGGTCGCGCCTTTGGTCTGTGAAGACGCCGCAACCTGCGAGCCAGCAGCCGCGCCAGCCGGACCGACAGCGAGACCCTCCGCCTGCAGGCGCTCGACGGTATGCCCGCCCATGCCCTTGACCCGCTTGCCGAGATCGCTCGGGTCCTTGAATGGACCATGCGCTGAACGCTCTTCGAGAATGGCTTTCGCTTTGGCAGGACCGATGCCTTTGATGCCGCGCAGTGCGTCCTCGTTAGCCGTGTTGACGTCGACCGACGCATACGCGTGACCGAAAGCGGCGAGCATGGCCGCGGTAACCAGAATTTTTCGAAACATATGGAATCTCCCTCGTACAACCGGTTGGCGACATCACCAACCGGGAGATTCCAGTTTAAAGAGGTATCCGAATTATTTACACCTGGCCGAACAGCCAACGCACGTAGCGATCGACACCTTCCTGCACGCTCAGGAACGGCGCGTCGTAACCGGCCGCGCGCAGCTTCGTGAGGTCCGCTTGCGTGAAGCACTGGTACTTGCCGCGTAATGCGTCGGGAAACGGGATGTACTCGATCAGCCCGCGTTGCACCTGATCCGCGAGAGAGAGCGACGGCTCGTTGTTCAACGAGCGCAGCGTGTTGACCACCGTGCTCGCAATGTCGTTGAACGGCTGTGCGCGCCCACTGCCCAAGTTGAAGATGCCTGACTTGTCGGGGTTGTCGAAGAAGAACAGGTTGACCTTCACCACGTCTTCCACGGAGACGAAGTCGCGTGTCTGTTCGCCCGCGGCGTAGCCGTTGTATTCGCCGAACAGCTTGACCTTGCCCTCGGCCCGGAACTGGTTGAAGTTGTGGAACGCCACCGACGCCATGCGCGCCTTATGCGTTTCGCGCGGACCGTACACGTTGAAGTAGCGAAATCCGGCGATCTGGCTTCTGGCAGCGGGCAGCACGCGGCGAATGACCTGGTCGAACAGGAACTTCGAATAGCCGTACACGTTCAACGGCTGCTCGACTTCGCGCTCTTCGACGAAACGGTTCGAGCCGCCATACGTTGCAGCCGAGGACGCGTACAGGAACTGGATGTTCTGCGCGAGGCAGACGTCGAGCACGTCGCGGCTGTAGCGGAAGTTGTTCTCCATCATGTAGCGGCCGTCGGTTTCCATTGTGTCCGAACAGGCGCCTTCGTGGAAAATCGCGCGCACTTTGCCGAAGTCGCCACGCTTGAAGCGCTCCACGAATTCGGTCTTGTCCAGGTAGTCGTCGATTTCACAGTCGACGAGGTTCTTGAACTTGTCGGCGCGCGTCAGATTGTCCACGGCGATGATGCGTTGTTCGCCACGCTCGTTGAGCGTTTTCACGAGGTTGCTGCCGATAAAACCGGCCGCGCCGGTGACGATAAGGGTCATGATGGTCCCGCGGTAATGAGCCTTGTAAGGACTCGCGTGAGCGCTCAGGCGCCAACGCGAATCGTCAGGGTCAGTCGACGTCCCGTCGATCCATTTTGCACGCAGCCCGAAGGCGTGCGGCAACGAATCTGGCGGGCGACGTCATTGAAAGAGTTCGTCGTAGTCGACAGTGGCGGTGCCGAGTTTGCCGACCACGATGCCGGCCGCGCGATTGGCGAGGCCAACCGCTTCGACCAGCGTGAGACCCGCGCCCAGCATGGCCGCGAGCGTCGCGATCACCGTGTCGCCCGCACCCGAAACATCATACACTTCACGTGCGACAGCCGATGTGTGCAGGATGCCGTCGTTGGAGAACAGCGTCATGCCCTCTTCCGAACGCGTGAGCAGCAAAGCCTCGAACTGAAGATCCGCGCGCAGTTTGCTCACGCGCTCGATCAGGTCTTCTTCCGATTTCCACTGACCGACCACTTCGCGCAACTCCGCGCGATTCGGCGTGATCAAGGTGGCGCCGCGATAGCGTTCCCAGTCGTCGCCCTTCGGATCGACCAGCACCGGTTTGCCTGCAGCATGCGCTCTCGCGATCATCTGCGTGACGTGGGTCAGGCCGCCCTTTGCGTAATCGGACATCAGGATCACGTCGTGCGAAGGCAGCAATTCGTCGAAGCGAGCAAGACCCGCGAGCAGCACTTCATGCGCGGGCGAGTTCTCGAAATCGACGCGCAGCAGCTGTTGCTGACGCGACAACACACGCAGCTTGATTGTCGTTAGAAGCGCGGGATCGCGTTCGAGATGCGGGTTCACGCCGCTCTCGCCGAGCAACTGCACGATGCGCTCACCCGGTTCGTCGTGTCCGACGACGCACAGGAGGCCCGCTTGCGCACCGAGCGCCGCCGCATTGCGCGCGACGTTCGCCGCGCCGCCAAGCCGGTCTTCCTGGCGCTGCACGTGCACGACCGGCACCGGCGCCTCCGGCGAAATACGATTGACGTCGCCGAACCAGTAGCGGTCCAGCATCACGTCGCCGACCACGAGGACGCGCGCGGCAGCGAGTTGCGCACGCGGCACCACGGTAAGTGCGGGCGACGTCGTGGAGGTGGGCGTGGACGTGGCGGATGCGGGCATGATCTCAGGCATCGGCCGCACGTTTGGAGGGTTGGGCATAAGGACGTCCAATCGAGTGATAGTCGATGCCGAGTTCGTTCATGGCATCCGGCTCGTACAGATTGCGGCCGTCGAAAATCACCGGCGACTTGAGCACGGATTTCAGATACGCGAAGTCGGGGCTCTTGAACTCCTTCCATTCGGTGACGATCACGAGCGCGTCGGCGCCTGTGAGCGTTTCGTCCTGCGTGCTCGTGAAAGTAAGACGCTCGAGTTGTTCCGGCGAATCGTGCAGATCCATCGCGAAAACGCGCCGCGCTTCTGCCACGGCGACCGGATCGTACGCGCGCACGTTGGCGCCGCGCGCCAGCAGTTCAGCGATGACGCGGCGGCTCGGCGCTTCGCGCATGTCGTCGGTGTTCGGCTTGAACGCGAGGCCCCATACGGCGAACGTGCGGCCGGACAGGTCGTTGCCCCATTTGTGCGCGATCTTCTGTACAAGCACGTCTTTCTGCGTGTAGTTCACTTCCTCGACGGCCTCGAGAATGCGCAGATTGTGGCCGCTTTCGCTGGCAGTGCGAATCAGCGCCTGCACGTCTTTCGGGAAGCACGAGCCGCCGTAGCCGCAACCGGCATACAGGAAGTGATAGCCGATCCGCGGGTCCGAGCCGATGCCGCGGCGCACCGCCTCAATGTCCGCGCCGACACGGTCCGCGAGATTGGACATCTCGTTCATGAACGAGATGCGCGTGGCGAGCATCGCGTTGGCTGCGTACTTGGTGAATTCGGCCGAACGCACGTCCATGTACAACGTGCGTTCGTGATTGCGGTTAAACGGCGCATACAGGCGCTTCATCAGTTCACGCGCGCGCAAGCCGGCTTCGTCTTCGTCGCTGCCGAGCACGATGCGGTCGGGCCGCATAAAGTCGTCTACCGCGGCGCCTTCCTTCAGGAACTCAGGATTCGACACCACCGAAAAGCGGTGCTGTCCGCTGCCGGCAAGCCCGCGCTTCTCCAGTTCTTCTTCGATCACCGCGCGCACGCGCTGCGCAGTGCCGACCGGCACCGTCGATTTGTCGACGATCACCTTGAAGCCGTTCATAGTACGGCCAATGTTGCGCGCGGCTTCCAGCACGTATTGCAGGTCGGCCGAGCCGTCCTCGTCGGGCGGCGTGCCGACGGCGATGAATTGCACGTCGCCGTGAGCGACGCTCGCTTCGATGTCCGTCGAAAATGTGATGCGGCCGGCCGCGCGAGTACGCGCGATGATTTCCTGCAAACCCGGCTCGTGAATGGGCACGCCACCGTTGTTGAGGATTTCGATTTTGCGCGGATCGACGTCGAGACAGAACACGTCGTTGCCGATTTCAGCGAGGCACGCGCCAGTGACGAGGCCGACATAGCCGGTGCCGATAATGGTGATTTTCATACGCTTTCCGGTTGAAGGTTCCGGTGATGATTCCCGGCGGTGAAGAAGCCAGTCATCAGCACGATGTCAAATCCGTCCGCGAACTCAGTTCGTCGCGGTGATCGGTTCGACCCGGCGCGGCGCGTAGGTTTCCCAACCGCTGCAACCCGGGCACTGCCAGTAGAAAAGCCGCGCCCTGAAGCCGCAATTCTGGCACGTGTAGCGCGGCAGATTTTTTGTGCGCTGGCGGATCAGCGTGCGCATCAGTTCGAGTTCGCTGCGCCGCGGCTCTTCCGCGACGGCCTGTTGCGCTTCGAGCAGCCGCGTCATGCCCGCCAGGTTCGGCGACTTTTGCATCTGCGAACGTGCGAGCGCGTGCGCCGCATCTGGCCCGCGCAGCGATGCGACGTGCTGGTACGCGACGTCGAGCAGATCATTGCTCGGATAGCGGTCGACCCACGTGGTGAGCAGATCGGCGCCTTCCTGCGCGCGGCCGAGCGCTTCGTACGCCTTCATCAGCTTCTCGGCGACGAGCGGCAGATAGGCAGGGTTCTGTTCCTCGACGCGCCGCCATTGTTCGATCGCCGCTTCCTGTGCGCCGCCGGCCGCGTCGACGTCGCCAAACAGAATCGTGGCGCGCACGTTGGTAGGGTTGGCCTTCAGCGCGAAGCCGAGTTGCCGGCGTGCTTCGTCGGGTTTTTTCTGTTGCAGCGCTTCCTGTGCGAGTTCGCAATGGAACTGCGCGATTTCCTTGTCGAGCGACTCCGCGCCCATTGTTTCCAGATGACGCGCTGTGTCGATTGACTTGATCCAGTCCTTCTCGATTTCGTAGATGGTAAGCAGCGCGCGCTGCGCACCCAACGCGTAGTCGCCGGTTTCGAGCGAACGGAAGGTTTCTTCCGCGCGGTCCAACAGGCCGGCTTTCAGGAAGTCCTGCCCGAGTTCGAATAGCGCGTGATCACGCTCGCTGACCGGTAGATCCGCACGACTCAGCAGATTCTGATGCACGCGAATGGCGCGGTCCGTTTCTCCGCGGCGCCGGAAAAGATTGCCCAGTGCGAAGTGAAGTTCGACGGTTTCAGGATCGAGCTTGACGACTTCGATGAACGCGTCGATCGCCTGATCCGGCTGCTCGTTGAGCAGAAAGTTGAGTCCGCGGAAATAGGAGCGCGGAAGATTGGCGCTTTCTGACAGCAGCGTCTTGAGGTCGTAGCGCGCAGCCATCCAGCCGAACGCAAAAGCGACGGGTATGACGAGCAGCCACCAGAAGTCTAGATCCATGCGATGAATGCAAATGAGCCTGAAGGCGGAAATGGAATGCCGCGCGCTATATGCGCGGCGAACTACAAAATCAGATCAGCGGCGGCATGGGCGGCTGTTCAACGACGACCGGCGCCTCGCGTGCCACACGCAGTTCTCGCTTGAGGCGGCCATTCTCCATGCGCAGGCGCACGACAGCCGGCATCGACGAAACGAGACCTGCGAGCAGCCCAACCCCGAAGAACGCGAGTCCAATCAGGATGAGCGGCGCCGACCACGCGTAGCCAGCGAGGAAATTCAGCGTAGCAGGTTGCGTATTGGAGAGTGCGAGCACCAACAGCAGCACGAACACCAGTACACGGATCAGCCAGACGATAAATTTCATGAATAGATCTCTTGACGGCAGTTGCGGGGTGACGCCGGCCTGATGACGCGTCGCGCCACGGTGTTGCCCGCGCCGAAGTGACCCGTATTGTAATTGAAGCCCTCGCGACTGGGCAGGAACTGGCGGATCCTGCGCTTACAGCAAAGCAGCGGTGATGATGCGGGCGGGGGTTCGGATTTGGCGCGAATGTTGTGAGCTTAGTGTGGGTGGATGTGTCGCGGGATTGGGGCTTGGATGGCGGCTTGACGGCGGCTGGGATGGCGGCGTGAGACTCGACTTGGGAAGTGGTCTTGAAGTCGACCGAGAACTCGGCGTGGAAACTGCTTGAGATCTTGGCTGAAAGCGCGGCTATTAAGGCGTCGGACATTGCGGCCGACAACGTAACCGGGACGTGCGTGTCCGCCCAGGTGGACCGAAAATGCGCAGGCGAAAAAAAAGCGCCCGGAGGCGCATTTCTTCTTTTTGCCGACTGGCACTGGCCGCTGACGCTACCAAAGCCACGCTGCCAAATGCACAGCGTATGACGGAGCATTTACAGATCGTCGTCCGGCTCTTCCGCCTTCAACGGCTCACCCGCGCGACGATCGACCCGCTCGCGCAATTCCTTGCCCGGCTTGAAGTGCGGCACGTACTTCTCAGGCACCAGCACTTTTTCGCCCGACTTCGGATTGCGCCCGACGCGGGAAGGACGGCGGTTCAGGCCGAAGCTGCCGAAACCTCGAATTTCGATGCGATGACCTTTGGCAAGTGCCTCCGACATCGCATCAAGCATCGTCTTCACCGCGAAATCCGCATCTTTTAGGACAAGTTGCGGAAACCGCGTAGCCAGTTGGGCGACCAATTCCGATTTGGTCATACTGCAGCAGACCTCTCAAGAAAACGCCGAGCCGCCCCCAGGTTTTCCCCGCAAAGGGATACCTGCCGCGCAAAGACGGCAGGTTCGGGGGCGTTCCTCAATTACTGGTTCTGACCGTCGAGCTTGGCCTTCAGCAGTGCGCCGAGGTTGGTCGTGCCGGTAGCAGCTGCGCTGGAATCCGACGAAGCCAGGCCGCGGATCGCTTCCTGTTGCTCAGCCGAGTCCTTCGCCTTGATCGACAGGTTGATGCCACGCGACTTGCGATCGATGTTGATGATCATCGCGTTGACCTTGTCGCCTTCCTTCAGCACGTTACGAGCATCTTCCACGCGGTCTTGGGCGATTTCCGAAGCGCGCAGGTAGCCTTCGACTTCAGCCGACAGCTGAACCACTGCACCCTTCGCGTCTACCGTCTTGACCACGCCGTCGACGATCGAGCCCTTGTCGTTCATTGCAACGAAGTTGCTGAACGGGTCGCCTTCGAGCTGCTTGATACCCAGCGAAATGCGTTCCTTCTCGACGTCGATGCCGAGAACGATCGCTTCCACTTCGTCGCCCTTCTTGTACTTGCGAACAGCTTCTTCGCCCGTTTCCGACCACGACAGGTCCGACAGGTGAACCAGACCGTCGATGCCGCCCGGCAGACCGATGAAGACGCCGAAGTCGGTGATCGACTTGATTGCGCCTTGCAGCTTGTCGCCCTTCTTGAAGTTGCGGCTGAAGTCGTCCCACGGGTTCGGCTTGCACTGCTTCATGCCGAGGCTGATACGGCGGCGGTCTTCGTCGATTTCGAGAACCATGACTTCGACTTCGTCGCCCAGCTGAACAACCTTCGACGGTGCAACGTTCTTGTTCGTCCAATCCATTTCCGACACGTGGACGAGGCCTTCGATGCCCGATTCCACTTCGACGAATGCGCCGTAGTCGGTGATGTTCGTGACCTTACCGAACAGGCGCGTGCCCGACGGGTAACGACGCGAGATGCCTTCCCACGGATCGTCGCCGAGTTGCTTGATGCCCAGCGAAACGCGGTTCTTTTCCTGGTCGAACTTGAGGATCTTCGCAGTGACTTCCTGGCCAACCGACAGAACTTCGCTCGGGTGACGCACACGACGCCATGCGATGTCGGTGATGTGCAGCAGGCCGTCGATACCGCCGAGGTCCACGAACGCGCCGTAGTCGGTGATGTTCTTCACCACGCCTTCCACGATCGCGCCTTCCTTCAGCGTTTCGAGCAGCTTTGCGCGCTCTTCGCCCTGGGTCGCTTCGATCACGGCACGGCGCGACAACACGACGTTGTTACGCTTCCGGTCGAGCTTGATGACGCGGAATTCGAGCGTCTTGCCTTCGTACGGGGTCGTGTCCTTGACCGGACGCGTGTCGACCAGCGAACCCGGCAGGAACGCGCGGATGCCATTGACCATGACGGTCATGCCGCCCTTGACCTTGCCCGTGATCGTGCCGGTCACGAGTTCGTTGTTGTCGAGAGCCTTTTCCAGCGACAGCCACGAAGCCAGACGCTTCGCCTTGTCGCGCGACAGGATCGTGTCGCCATAGCCGTTTTCCAGCGCGTCGATCGCGACGGAAACGAAGTCGCCCGCCTGCACTTCTACCTCGCCCGCGTCGTTCAGGAACTCTTCGAGCGGGATGTAGGCTTCGGACTTGAGACCAGCGTTGACGACCACGAAGTTGTGGTCAACACGCACGACTTCGGCGGAGATCACTTCGCCGGCGCGCATGTCTTGCTTGGTCAGCGACTCTTCGAACAGAGCCGCAAAAGATTCGGTATTCGGGGTAGAGGTTTGCAGGTCGGACATAAAAATCGAAATTTGCATGGTTCTCGCGCTGCCCGGCTGGCCGGACGGTCAGCAACTACGGCAAGAATGCGAACGCCACGCGGGGTTAAAGGGTTAATACAACGCTTCGCGACCATCGCGAAGCACCAACACACAATGGAACTACGACTGCGGCCGCGCATTCATGTGCGACCGATGCTCGATGCATTCCAGTCACGCCTGCGGAACCAGGGCTTCGTACCATTGGACTACCTGCTCGACCGCCTGATCGACCGATAAGGCGGACGTATCGAGCAGCTTTGCATCCGCTGCGGGCTTAAGCGGCGCGGCTGCGCGCTGACTGTCACGCTCGTCGCGCTCACGCAAATCCCGGAGCAAGTTATCTATGTTAGCAGAAAAGCCTTTTTGTATCAATTGCTTATGCCGCCGCGCCGCGCGGGCTTCCACGCTGGCGGTCATGAACACCTTGAGCACGGCGTCCTGGAAGATGACTGTCCCCATATCGCGACCGTCTGCGACGAGGCCCGGCTCCTTACGAAACGCCCGCTGGCGCGCCACCAGCGCGGCCCGCACCGGGGCATGCACGGCGATCGCTGAAGCGCGGCTGCCCACTTCCTCGGCGCGAATGTCCGCCGAAACGTCCACTCCGTCGAGTTGCGCGAGGCCTTCGCGAAACGTGATATGCAGGTCGTCGATCAGCTTTACAAGGGCCTCGACGTCGTCCGCCGCGACGTTGTAGCGAATGCTGGCGAGCGCGGCGAGGCGGTACAGCGCGCCGCTGTCGAGCAGGTGGAAGCCGAGGCTCGCGGCAACCAGCGCGGCCACGGTGCCTTTGCCGGAGGCACTCGGGCCGTCGATCGTAATGACGGGCGTCTGGTGAAAGGGACGGATCGGTTTCATCGAAAGAGTCGCACGTCAGGCGATTCGCACAGGAATCAGGGTTGGGCAAGCGCGGTGAAGCGCTCGAAATAATCGGGAAATGTCTTGCCGACGCACTTCGGGTCGTTGATCCGGACAGGCACGCCGCCGAGACTCACGAGCGAAAAACACATCGCCATGCGGTGATCGTCGTAGGTGTCGATCGACGCGTTCGGAATCAGTTTTTCAGGCGGCGTGACCACGAGGAAGTCTTCGCCCTCCTGCACCTTCGCGCCGACCTTGCGCAGTTCGGTGGCCATCGCCGCGATCCGGTCCGTCTCTTTCACGCGCCAGCTCGCAATGTTGCGCAGCGTGGTCGTGCCGTCGGCGAACAGCGCGGCAACCGCTATGGTCATAGCGGCGTCGGGGATCAGGTTGAAGTCCATGTCGATCGGCTCGAGCTTGCCGCTGTCGTGGCCGACGCCGCGCACTTCGATCCAGTCCTCGCCCATTTGCAGATTCGCGCCCATCTTGATGAGCGCATCCGCGAAGCCGACGTCGCCCTGAATGCTTGAACGGCCGACGCCCTCCACTTTCAGCGGCCCGCCGCCGAGCGCGCCCGCCGCGAGGAAATAGGACGCCGACGACGCGTCGCCCTCCACCATGATGGTGCCCGGCGATTGGTAACGCTGCCCCGCCGGCACCACGAACTGATGCCAGCCATTGCGCTCGACCTCGATGCCAAAGCGCGCCATCAGCTTGATCGTGATATCGATATACGGCTTGGAAATGAGTTCGCCGTCGACCTGAACGGTGCTCACGCCGCTTTCGGTGCGCAAAAGCGGCAGTGTCATCAGCAGCGAGGTGAGGAACTGGCTGGAGACGTCGCCGCGCACGCGGATCGGCGCCTCAGCGGAAATCTGCGCCGGACGGATTCGCAGCGGCGGAAAGCCTTCGTTTTCTTCGTAGTCGATTCTCGCGCCGATCTGCCGCAATCCATCGACCAGATCGCCGATTGGCCGCTCGTGCATGCGCGGCACGCCGTGAATGCGATAGTCGCCGCCATTCACCGCGAGTGCCGCGGTCAGCGGACGGACCGCCGTACCGGCATTGCCGAGGAACAGATCGGCCGTGCGCGCCGTGAAAGCGCCGCGCGTGCCGGTCACGACGCACGTGTCGCCGTCGCGCTTCAGACGCACGCCCAGCTTTTCGAGCGCGTCGAGCATCACGCGCGTGTCGTCGGAGTCGAGCAGGTTCGTGATTGTGGTTTCGCCTTCGGCGAGCGCCGCCAGCAGCAGCACCCGATTCGAAATGCTCTTCGAGCCAGGCAAACGAACCGTGCCGGACGCACGAGAAAATGGTCCGAGATCGAGGAATTCCATGATTGAGTCCAGTTTCCGGTTATTTGGACGCGTCGCCCGGCGCTCCGCCACCCGCGCGTTGCTCCTGCCATTCGGTACGCGCGAGACGAGAGCGGGCAAACACGGCTTCGAGCGCGGCGCCGTCGGCAGCCTCGATAGCCGTGCGCAGGCGCGCCAGCACCGCAGAATAGGCGTCGAGTTCGTCAAGCAGCGCGACGCGATTGGCGACGCAGACGTCGCGCCACATCTCCGGGCTCGACGCGGCAATTCGCGTGAAGTCGCGAAAGCCGCCCGCGGCGAACGAAAATTTCAGTGCGGCATCGGGCGAATTGAGAATCTGCTCGACGAGCGCGAACGACAATACGTGCGGCAAATGACTGACCGACGCGAACACGCGGTCGTGCTGCTCTGGTGCCATGTCGCGCACGAGCGCGCCAGTCGCGCGCCACATCGCCGCGATGCGCTCGACGGTGCCCGGCGCATTCTCCGGCAACGGACACAGTACGACATTGCGGCCGACATACAGGTCCGGCAACGCGGCCTCGACGCCGCTCGACTCGCGCCCGGCAATGGGATGCCCTGGCACGAACTGGCCGATGCGCGCGCCCAGTGCGGCACGGGCAGCGGCGACAACGTCGGATTTGGTGCTGCCGGCGTCGGTCACGATCGTATCCGCGCCGAGAAATGGCGCAATGCGTTCAAGAAGCGGCTGAGTCTGCGCGACAGGCGCCGCGAGCAGCACGACGTCGGCGTCGGCAAGCGCTTCGCGCAGGGCAGCGTCGTCGGTCAATGCCGCCGCACTATCAATTACGCCGAGTTCGACCGCGCGCCCGGTCGACGCAGCCGAGCGGCCGACGCCAATCACCGTGCGCGCACCGTCCGCTTCGCCGCGCTCGCGCAGTGCGCGCGCAAGCGATCCGCCGATCAGGCCGACACCAAAAATCACCAGCTTGTTAAAAGAAAACGCGGCCACGTCGGTCACACAAAAAGCGCGCCTTTCATATCGACGAGGCGCGTGGGTCAAGGTTCGCCGCCTAGGCGGTGGCGAGAGTTTTTTCGAGTGCGGCGATGAACGCTTCGTTTTCTTCCGGCAGTCCGATCGTGACGCGCAGCCACTGCGGTAATCCGTAGTTGCCGACCGGACGCACGATCACGCCCTGCTTCAGCAATTCAGTGTTCACGCGATTGCCGGCCGCGTCGTCATTGCCCACACGCACCAGTACGAAATTGCCGTCGGACGGCACGTATTCGAGGCCGAGCTTCTCGAACGCTTCGGTCAAACGGCGATAACCCTGCGCGTTCAGCGCCGCGCTTTTCTCCAGGAACGCCTTGTCGTTGAGCGCGGCGATAGCTGCGGCTTGCGCGAGCGTGTTCACATTGAACGGCTGACGCAGGCGGTTCAGCAAGTCGGTCAACTCCGGTTGGGCGATCGCAAAGCCGACACGCAGGCCAGCGAGACCGAACGCCTTCGAAAACGTGCGCGACACGAGCAGGTTCGGATAACGGCGCACCCACTCGATGGAGTCGTAGCGCTTTTCCGCAGGCAGATATTCGGTGTACGCCTCGTCCAGAACCACTGCCACGTTGCGCGGCACCTTGTCGAGAAACGCTTCGAGCTTCGAACCTTCGATAAACGTACCGGTCGGGTTGTTCGGATTGGCGACGAAAATCAGACGCGTGTCGTCGGTGATCGCGGCCAGCATCGCGTCGAGATCGTGCCCGTACTTGACCGCCGGCACCACGATCGCACGCGCGCCCAGGCCTTGCGTGGCGAGTGCGTAGACCGCGAACGAGTACTGCGCGTAAATGATCGACTGCCCTTTTTCGACGAACGCGTGCGCGGCAATTTCGAGAATGTCGTTGCTGCCATTACCGAGCGTGATCCAGTCCGACGGCACGCCGTAGCGCTCGCTCAGTGCGGCCTTTAGTTCGAACGCATTCGCGTCGGGATAGCGGCCCAGCTCGCTCGCGGCTTGCGCCATCGCACGTTTAGCGGACTCCGGCATGCCGAGCGGGTTCTCGTTCGACGCGAGCTTCACGATGTTCGCTTCGTCCAGCCCGAACTCGCGCGCCACTTCAGAAATGGGCTTACCGGCAATGTAGGGCGCTATAGCGCGTACGTAAGAAGGACCGAAGGACGTTGTCATGAAATCTCCGAACGATTATTAGAAAAGTCGCGGCCAGCGCGCCGGCCTGCTGTCTGCGTGAGCTTACTCGCCGACCGTTGACCGTTAGCGCGCACGCGGATACGAGCCGAGAATCTTCAGAAATGCTGCCTTCTGGCCAAGCTCTTCAAGCGCGGCAGCTACAGCCGGATCGTCGCGGTGGCCCTCGACGTCGATATAAAAGTAGTACTCCCACGTACCCACGCGCGCTGGCCGCGATTCGAAGCGGGTCATCGAGACGCTATGACGCGCGAGCGGCTCCAGCAGCTTGAACACGGCGCCCGGCTCATTTGCCACCGACACGATCAGCGACGTCTGGTCGTGTCCGCTCACGCCTGTGCGCTCCTTGCCGATCATGACGAAGCGGGTGCGGTTGTGCGGGTCGTCCTGAATCAGCGCATAGGCGACTTGCAAGCCGTAGTGGGTCGCAGCGCGGTCGCCAGCGATCGCCGCGACGGTCGGATCTTCCGCCGCCATGCGCGCGGCTTCCGCGTTGCTCGACACCGCCTGGCGCTCCAGATGCGGCGCATTGGTCGCGAGCCAGCGCTGACATTGCGCAAGCGCCTGCGCGTGCGCGCACACGCGCGTGACGCCCGCAAGGCCGCCATTCAGCGTCAACAGATTGTGATGAATCGGCAACGCAAGTTCGCCGCCAATGGCCAACTGAGTTTGCAACAGCAGATCCAGCGTGCGCGATACCGCGCCTTCGGTCGAATTCTCGACAGGCACGACGCCGAATTCGGCGGCGCCTGCTTCGACCGAGCGAAATACTTCGTCGATCGAAGGACACGGCAGCCCCTCGATCGATTGACCGAAGTACTCGTGCATGGCCTGCTCGCTGTAGGTGCCCACCGGCCCGAGGTAAGCCGCCTTGATTGTCTTCTCGAGCGCCCGGCTGGCCGCCATGATCTCGCGCCAGATCGCGCTGATATGCTCGCTCGCGAGCGGCCCCTCGCTCATGTCCTGCAGACGGGCGATCACCTGCTGCTCACGCTCGGGGCGAAACACCGGCGCGTTGAAATGCTTTTTGACCTCGCCGACTTCGAGCGCCACCGCGGCGCGCTGATTGAGAAGCGCGATCAGCTGCGCATCGAGCGCGTCGATGCGTTCGCGAAGAGGTTTGAGTCGGTTATTGAGTTCGTCGTCCATGCGTGAAAACGGTCCTGCCGATAGCTGCTGGAAAAAAAGCGTGCTGGAAAGGATGCGCGCGCCGAATGCCGAAGCACTCAGGCGCTGCGCTGTTCAAATTCCTTCATGTATTCGACAAGCGCTTTGACGCCTTCGAGCGGAACGGCGTTGTAAATCGACGCCCGCATGCCGCCGACGGACTTGTGGCCCTTTAGCTGCACCATTCCCCGCGCTTTCGCGCCGGCGAGGAATTCTTCATTGCGCGACTCGTCGGCGAGGAAGAACGGTACGTTCATCCGCGAACGCGAGCTACGCTCGACCTTGTTCAGATAGAAGCTGCTCGAGTCGATCGTGTCGTACAACAGCTTCGATTTTTCGAGATTACGCGCTTCGATTGCAGCAAGGCCGCCCTGCTTCTTCAACCATTTGAACACCAGCCCCGCGATGTAGATCGCATACGTGGGCGGCGTGTTGTACATGGAATTGTTCTCGGCGACGGTCTTCCATTCGAACGCCGACGGGCAAATGGCCTGCGCGCGATCCAGCATGTCCTCGCGCACGATCACGACCGTCACGCCGGCCATGCCGATATTCTTCTGCGCGCCGCCAAACAGCACGCCGTATTTGGCGATGTCCATGGGACGCGACAGGATGTGAGACGACGCGTCCGCCACCAACGGCACGTTGCCGAGATCAGGAATTTCGAATGTCTCGACGCCGTGGATCGTCTCGTTCGTGCACAAGTGCACGTAAGCCGGATCGTCCGACATTTGCCATTCGGAAAATGCAGGCGCGCGCGTGAAACCGTCAGCCGTCTCGCCGCTTGCCGCAACGTGCACGGTGCCGTACTTCTGCGCTTCCTTCAGTGACTTTTGCGACCACGAACCCGTGACGACGAAGTCGGCGCGCGGCTTCGAACCGAGCAGGTTCATCGGCACGATCGCGTTTTCGCCGAGACCTCCGCCTTGCAAAAACAGAATGCGGTGGCTCGCCGGCACAGCCAGCAACTCGCGCAGGTCGAGGAGCGCTTCCTCGTGGATCGACATGAATTCTTTTCCACGATGGCTCATTTCCATCACGCTCATGCCGCTGCCTTGCCAGTCGAGCATCTCGTCGGCTGCCTGACGCAGCACTTCTTCGGGCATGGCCGCCGGGCCGGCGGAGAAATTAAAGACGCGCATCGTGAGATCCTGAAAGCGGCGCGAAAACGGAAAATCGCGCACGAGTCGGCGAAGAGGCCGCCGCGAAAATAAGCTGCTGAACCGGCTAGATTTATTGACAGACGAGAAACGCTGTGTCGATCTGCAACGCGGCGATCAAAACGCAGCAGGCTCCACAATCTCGCGCCAAAAAATAATGGCCATTTGCGCACACGCGCAAACGGCCATTATCGCACTGTCCCCGCGAACCCGCCAAACCCGGCGGCCCGGCAAGGGGCCGCCACTGGCGCGCGAGCGCAGTCTTCGCCCGAGGCTTTACTTAGCCGGCTTGACCGAAGCGACTTCCTTGTCAGCCTGGTCACGCGTCGCCTTGATCGATTGCGGCATGTACTTTTGCATCAAGCCGTTGACGACGTCGCGGCCAACCTGGTCTTGAACCTGGATGAACTTGCGGCCCGTCGGGCTCTTGTAGAACGTGGTCAGATCTTTGATTTCCGACGTGCTGTAGTACTTTGCGTAAGCATCGTACTGAGCTTGCATTGCGTCCTGGCGGAAGCTGTCCGTCGCGAAGACCTGGCCTGCGCCGTCAACCAGCTTCGGCACTGCGTTCTTTTGCAGCGTCGGGACGGAAGCCTGCTTCTGCTTGTCCGTCATCGTCTTGTTCTCGCTCAGCGCGTCCGAGAGGATAGCCGGAACCAGTTGCTTTGCTTGCATTTGCGCGCTGTTGCCGATTGCGCCGACGAGCTTCTGCGCGTCGATTGCGTCCAGCAGGTCCTTGATTGCAGCCTGCTTGGCCGGATCAACCGGTGCTGCGGCAGCAGCCGGAGCCGACGGAGCCTGGCTCTGAAGCGCTTGAGCCATTGCAAACGTCGGCACGAGGGCAGCCAGCAACGCCAGTTGTTTAAATCGTTTCTGCATCATTACTCCCTAATAGAAATTGACTTGAACTGCTTGCCGCGCAGAAAGCATGTCGGCCCGACACGCTATTGTTTCCTGCGCAGCTTTCAACCGGTTAACGAATGCGCAAGCCGCGACGCAGGTCAGGCCGCACCGCCGTCTTCGACGTCGTTGCTGCCGTCGGCGGGACCTTCGGCGTCGCCTTCCACATCGACGTCTGCTTCTGCTTCGGCAACCTGTTGCAGACCTGAAAGCTTGGTCCCTTCGTCAAGGCTGATGAGTGTAACACCTTGGGTTGCACGGCCCATTTCTCGAATTTCCGACACGCGCGTACGGATAAGCACGCCCGTATTGGTAATCAGCATGATCTGCGCTTCCTGGTCGACCAGCGTGGCCGCAACGACCTTGCCGTTGCGCTCCGACGTCTGGATCGCGATCATGCCTTTCGTGCCGCGACCGTGACGCGTGTACTCGGTGATCGGCGTGCGTTTGCCGAAGCCGTTTTCCGTAGCCGTGAGCACCGACTGCTGCTCGTCGCCCGCCACCAGCAACGCGATCACATTCTGACCGTCTTCGAGTTGCATGCCGCGCACGCCGCGCGCCTCGCGTCCCATTGGCCGCACGTCGTTTTCGTCGAAGCGGACCGCCTTGCCAGAATCGGAGAACAGCATGACGTCGTGTTGACCGTCTGTGATAGCGGCGCCGATCAGGTAATCGCCGTCATCGAGACCGACCGCGATAATACCCTTGCGCAACGGTCGGCTGAAGGCTTCGAGCGGCGTCTTCTTTACCGTTCCTAACGCGGTGGCCATGAACACGAACTTGTCTGCGGAAAATTCCTTGACCGGCAGCACGACCGTGATCTTCTCGCCTTCCAGCAGCGGGAACATATTGACGATCGGACGACCGCGCGAGTTCCGCGAACCTTGCGGCACTTCGTAGACCTTGACCCAATACACGCGGCCGCGGTTCGAGAAGCACAGAATATGGTCGTGCGTGTTCGCGATGAACAGCGTGTCGATCCAGTCGTCTTCCTTCATGGAAGTCGCCTGCTTGCCGCGACCGCCGCGCTTCTGGGCGCGATATTCGGACAACGGCTGCGATTTGACGTAACCAGCGTGCGACATGGTCACGACCATTTCTTGCGGCGTGATCAGATCTTCGGTGTTCAGCTCGGTTGCGTTCAGCTCGATCTTCGAGCGGCGCGCGTCGCCGAATTCCGACTTGATCGACGTGAGTTCGTCGACGATGATCGCCGTAATCCGCTCCGGGCGCGCCAGGATGTCCAGCAAATCGGCAATCTGCGCCATGACGTCGCGATACTCGCCAATGATCTTGTCCTGCTCCAGGCCGGTCAGGCGCTGCAGACGCATCTGCAGAATTTCCTGAGCCTGGGTGTCGGACAAACGGTAGAGGCCGTCCGACTGCATACCGAAGGACGGATTCAATCCGTCAGGACGATAGGCTTCGCGGCCACCGGCCGACGCGTTTTCCGTTTCGGCGCGAGACAACATTTCTCGCACCAGGGAGGAATCCCACGGACGCGCCATCAATTCCTGCTTAGCGATGGGCGGAGTCGGCGCGGCCTTGATGATCGCGATGAACTCGTCGATGTTGGCGAGCGCAACGGCCAGACCCTCGAGCACGTGGCCACGTTCGCGAGCTTTGCGCAGTTCGTATACAGTGCGCCGCGTCAGCACTTCCCGGCGATGCGACAGGAAGCACGACAACATCTCCTTCAGATTCAGCAGCTTCGGCTGGCCGTCGACCAGCGCGACCATGTTCATGCCGAAAGTGTCCTGAAGCTGGGTCGCCTTGTACAGATTGTTCAGGACGACTTCCGGCACTTCGCCGCGCTTCAACTCGATCACGACGCGCATACCGCTCTTGTCGGACTCGTCGCGGATATCGGAAATGCCTTCCAGCTTTTTCTCGTTGACGAGTTCGGCAATACGCTCGAGAAGCGAGCGCTTGTTCACCTGATACGGCAATTCGTCGACGATGATCGACATGCGCTGGCCGCGATCGATTTCTTCGAAGTGCGTCAGCGCGCGCATTACCACGCGGCCACGGCCGGTGCGATAGCCGTCGCGAACGCCCGCCACGCCGTAAATGATGCCGGCGGTCGGGAAATCGGGGGCCGGAACGATTTCGATCAGCTCGTCAATCGTGGCTTCCGGGTTCCTGAGCAGGTGCTGGCACGCGTCGACAACCTCGTTCAGGTTGTGCGGCGGAATGTTGGTCGCCATGCCGACCGCAATACCCGACGAGCCGTTGATCAGCAGATTGGGAATGCGCGCGGGCAGAATGGCCGGCTCGTTCTCGCTGCCGTCGTAGTTCGGCGTGAAGTCGACCGTTTCCTTGTCGATGTCGGCAAGCAGTTCGTGGCCGATCTTGGCCATGCGGATTTCGGTGTATCGCATGGCCGCGGCGTTGTCGCCGTCGACCGAACCGAAGTTGCCCTGGCCGTCTACCAGCATGTAGCGCAGCGAAAAGTCCTGCGCCATCCGGACGATGGTGTCGTATACAGCCGTGTCGCCGTGCGGGTGGTACTTACCGATGACGTCGCCGACGATACGCGCCGACTTCTTGTACGCGCGGTTCCAGTCGTTGTTCAGTTCGTGCATCGCGTAAAGCACGCGCCGGTGGACCGGCTTCAGGCCATCGCGAACGTCGGGAAGCGCACGCCCTACGATCACGCTCATCGCGTAATCGAGATACGAACGGCGCATTTCCTCCTCTAGGGAGATTGGCAGAGTCTCTTTGGCGAATTGATCCATTATCCGTATCTTTTACGTGCGAAGGCGACGGGAAGACGGCGCCTTCGCGTAAGCATTGCAGGCGCAACGCATCACGCGATTCTAACATGCCGGTCATCCGCGCCCGACGGTCGCACGTATACCTATTAGCGAGTGCTCGGCAAAGGCGTCAGAGCGGCGTTCAAATGCCCCATATCCGGGCCGGCCAGGCTCGATTAATGCGTGGGGCAATTTCGCGCTCAGCCATGACTGGCGGGACGCTCCGGGCGATCGGTTCTGTTGCGCATGCACCACAATTGGAAGGCGTTTTGATCGGGGGCGGATTTTTTTATCGTCGGAAGGGAACGATATGGCAAAATGCCAACGCACAAAGAGTCAGACACTGCTCGAAGTCTACACACAACGTTTTTTGTTTGGCACCAATGTTATACTTCGAGCAATGTATGACTTGTCTTCGTCAACAGGCTCGCAGTAAACCTGCGGTAATCTCAAATTCGAGAGGAGAAATATGAATAAACTTTCAAAGCTCGCGTTCATTGCAGCTACCGCAGTTATGGCTGCATCCGCAATGGCACAGTCGGTGCCGGCGTCGCGACAAGCTACCAATGACAACTGGGTGAATGGTACTGGCGAATACGTGTGGATGAACGGCACGAACGAGCTTTGCTGGCGCGATGCATTCTGGACGCCGGCAACGGCTAACGCAAAGTGCGACGGCGCACTGGTTGCCCAGGCTCCGACGCCGCCGGCACCGGTCGCACCGGCACCGGCCATCACCAGCCAGAAAATCACGTATCAGGCTGACGCACTGTTCGACTTCGACAAGGCTATCCTGAAGCCGGCTGGCAAGGAAAAGCTGGACGATCTGGCATCGAAGATCCAGGGCTTGAACCTCGAAGTCGTCGTGGCAACGGGTTACACGGACCGCATCGGTTCGGACAAGTACAACGACCGTCTGTCGCTGCGTCGCGCTCAAGCTGTGAAGGCATACCTGGTCAGCAAGGGCATCGAATCCAACCGTATCTACACGGAAGGCAAGGGCAAGCGCAACCCGGTCACGACCGGTTGCAACCAGAAGAACCGCAAGCAACTCATCGCCTGCCTCGCACCGGATCGTCGCGTGGAAGTCGAAGTTGTCGGTACTTCGAAGCAGTAAGCTACAAACTACCGCAGTACGAAAAAGCCCCGCTTCGGCGGGGCTTTTTTTATGTGCAGACGGGCAGATCGCCGATCAAGCCAGGCGAGCGCCGCCAACCGCTTGCGCGCGCGGGCGGCATTTTGCCGCCCCGGCCCCTCGCCTATATACTCCGGGTTTATCCTCGAGCGCCCGCTCACCGCTCTCATCGAGGCAGCTTCGCCATGACCAACGCCGATCCCCACGAACTACAGAAATTCAGCGACCTTGCGCATCGTTGGTGGGACCCAAACGCCGAGTTCAAACCGCTGCATGAACTCAACCCCGTTCGCTTAAACTGGATCGACGCCCACGCGCATCTGGCCGGCAAGCACGTGCTGGACATCGGTTGCGGCGGCGGCATTCTGTCCGAGTCGATGGCCGGCTTGGGTGCGCACGTCAAAGGAATCGACTTGTCGAGCGAAGCTCTTGGCGTCGCCGATCTTCACAGCCTTGAAAGCGGTGTAACGGTTAATTACGAGGAGATCGCCGCCGAGGCGCTCGCCGCACGTGAGCCGGGCACCTACGACGTGGTCACCTGCATGGAAATGCTGGAACATGTGCCGCAGCCCGCCGCGATCGTCGAGGCGTGCAAGACGCTCGTCAAACCGGGCGGCTGGGTGTTCTTTTCCACGCTCAACCGTAACGTGAAGTCATACCTGTTTGCGGTGATCGGCGCGGAATACATTGCGCGCATGCTGCCCAAAGGCACGCACGACTACGCGCGTTTTATCCGTCCGTCCGAACTCGCGGGCTTCGTGCGAGCCGCCGGCCTGCGCACTGCAGACATCAAGGGTATTGTCTATAACCCGCTCAGCAAGCACTTCGCGCTTTCCGCAGACACGAGTGTGAACTACATGCTCGCCTGCCGCCGCGACGCCTGATCCGCCCGAACGCCGACCCAATCCAATCGATGAGCGATCCTACGCCCCTGCCCCAACGCGAAGACCACGAAGACGCACTGGGTCTTTGCCAAGCCGTGCTGTTCGACCTCGACGGCACGCTGGCCGATACGGCGCCAGACCTTGCCGCCGCCGTCAACAAGATGCGCCATGATCGCGGGCTGGATATGGTCCCGCTCGAAAGACTACGGCCGCTCGCGTCGGCTGGCGCGCGAGGGCTGCTCGGCGGGGCGTTCGGCATTGGGCCTGACGACCACGAGTTCGCATCGATGCGCGAGGAGTTCCTCGCCAACTACGAAGCGGACCTTTGCATCGAAACCACGCTCTTTCCGGGCATCCCCGAACTGCTCGATGAACTCGACGCGCGGGGCGTGCGCTGGGGCATCGTCACGAACAAGGTGGCGCGGCTCACGGAACCGCTGGTCGCGCAACTGGGTCTGGAAGAGCGGGCGGGCTGCGTGGTCAGCGGCGATACGACTCCGCACTCGAAACCACACCCGGCGCCATTGCTGCACGCGGCTCGCGAACTCGACGTGACGCCCGAGCGCATCGTCTACGTCGGCGACGATCTGCGCGATGTGCAGGCTGGGTTTGCTGCCGGCATGAAGACGGTGGCTGCGGCCTACGGCTACTGCGGCGACGATATTCCGCCGACGCAATGGCATGCCCAGCATGTCGTGCAGTCGCCGGCCGAGCTGCAGAAGCTGCTTCGCGACATCGGTTAGCAACCGGCCCCGGCACGGGCCCGAACGGGCAGCTCACATCCACGAGGAATGGGCCAAGACACGGCCGTCAAACTATTGTAAAATATACGTTGGCTCAAAGTTCCGAGCAACGAACCGCGGGGGCGACCTGGTTTCGACAGGGGTTGCGAAGCGGCTAGGGCATGTCGAGGACCCGTCACCTCGTTAATCAATGGGAAAAACGTAACTGCAAACGACGATACGTTCGCACTGGCAGCCTAAGGGCCGCCGTCCTCTGCCTAGTTCACTGACGGGCTAGAGTCGCAAGACCGGTAGCAATACCGACAGAGGTCATATACGTCAGTTAAGCCTTGACGGAGTCACGACGTCCGGGTCGAAAATGTAGTGAATCGCCGTAGTGCAGCGTGTTCGTCCGCGTCACTATGGTTAAATCAAATGACAGAACTAAACATGTAGAACTGGTCGTAGAGTGCTTCTGGACGCGGGTTCGATTCCCGCCGCCTCCACCAGACACCTTTCAGGCAAATGGCAATGCCTCAACGAATACCCCGACGGCGCTAGCCGCTCGGGGTTTTTTGTCTTTAGATCGCCAGCGCTTTGGTATGGCGATCCCGCCCGCCGCAAACTGTGCGGTGCAGATTATGTCGACGTTCATTGCTGGCGAATAGAGCCCAGCGCGCGTTGCACGGCCGCGTCAATCGCTGCCGGCTGCGGATCCGTGCCGGCTACGCTTTGCGGAGGCTGGGTACCAACCACCTGCCAGCGGCATCTCAGTATCCGCTGCAGCCGTCTCTATCTTTGCCTCAACCGCCACCCGCTCCACTTTGGCATCCACCACCGCGTGTTGCACATCCGCGCGAGTCACCGGCTGACGGTCTCCAACGTTCAGCACCAGTTCATTAACGCGCGCCACTTCGTCGAGATTCAGGCTCGCCGTTGCCGCCTTCAGTTGAAGAAGCCCAACGACTGTTGCATACCGCGCCCGAATGAGATCACGGCGATTCGCGAAAAAGGCGTCGGATGCCCGCAGTACATCTGCGCTCCCGCGACTGCCCACGCGATAGCCGACCTTCGTCGCGTTGAGCGCGGCGCGCGAACTCTGCACCAATCGCGACAGCGTTTCCACGCGGGCGACGCCGGCAAGAAAGCGCGACCAGTATTCGCGTGCGCTCGCTCCCGCCAACCGTGTCGCCGCAACCAGTTCGTCCTGTGCCTGGTCTTCGAGTGCCAGTTTTTCGTCGATGTTCGCGCTCGTTGCACCGCCTTCGAAAATGGGGATGCTCACCGACAGCATCGCCGTCGTTGTCGTCGTCGGGCGGACGTAGCCGGACGCTGCGCCGGCTGGCGTATGGCTCGCCGTCAGATTCACGACCGGTAACCGAGCTGCGCGAGCCTTCTCGACCTCGAGTTCTGCAATGCGCCGGTCGATCTGCTTCAGTTGCACCGTGTAGTCGTGCGCCTCGGCCTGCGAGGCCCAGCTTTCCATATCTTCCGGGTACAGTCCTGGCATGACAGCGGCGTCCGACAAGCGCGACAGCCCGGCAAACCGCTGCCCCGTGAGGTGTTCCAACGCGAGCCGTTTCAACTGCAAGTCGTCCCGGGCGTCCAATTGTTGCGATCGCGCCTGTTCGCAAGCCGCCTCCGCTTCCTGCACATCGATCACCGTGGCCTCGCCGGCACGCCGCCGGCGCCGCAGTTCTTCCAGGTGCACATCCAGCGCCGCTGTGTAGTCGTCGGCGCGTGTCAGTTCGTCTTCGGCTGCGAGTTCGTCGAAGTACGTTTGCACGGCGCGCAGAATGGCCGCTTGCTGCCCACGCGCGAGATCGACCGCGCCGCGCGCCTGAACGAAATCCGCCTGCTTATAAGTGGTCCATCTGCTCCAGTCGAAAACAGGCTGCGTGAGCGCGACAGTCCACCCGTTCTGCCAGTAGTGGGTGTTCGGAACGCCCTCGGTTACCGTGCTGTTGTACGCCCGCCCCCAACCCGCCGCCACTTGTGGCAGCAGCGCCGCGCGGGCTTTCGGCAAGGCCTCTCCCGCGGCTCTCGAACCGGCGCGAAACGCCGCCAGATCCGCGTCGTGATCGGTGCTCTGCTCCACCACGGTGAGCAGATCGACAGCCTCTGCGGCCTCTGCGTAAACCACGCTGCTGAACATAAGCAGTGCGCTCGCGATCGTGCGTTTATTCATGCGCCAGAACTCCCTCGCGAGCCTCGCATAGCAGTTCACCGTCGACCAATCGATAGCGCGTGTCGAACGCCGAAGCGAGCGACATGTCATGCGTAATCACGACCACCGTGCGTTCGAGACGCAGCAACAAGTCGACAACGTGCCGCACGGATGCGGGATCGAGGTTCGAAGTCGGCTCATCGAGCAGCAGCAGTTCCCGTTGCTGATACAACGCTCGGGCAAGCAGCAGCCGTTGCCGCTGGCCCGCTGAAATATTCGCGATCGTGTCGCTAATCACCGTGCGCGTGCGCATCGGCAAGCGCATGACATCGGACAGCAAGCCGACGTCGTCCAGCAATGCATGAATGCGCGCCTCGTCCGCATTGCCCGCGAAAAGTGAGACGTTGTCGGCAATCGAGCCGTGCAGGATCAGATCGCCCTGCCGCATATGAACGGCATGTCGTCGGATTTCATCGACGCTGAGATTCGGCCACGCGATCCCGTTTAGCGTGATCTCGCCTTCCTGCAGCGGCTCGGCTGCGGCAAGCAACTTGAAGAGCGTCGACTTGCCGGTTCCCGAGGCGCCGGTAATCACAATCTTGTCGCCCCGCCGGATCACGATGTTCGCGTCCTTGAGCACCGGTTGATCCGAAACGCCGTAGCGGAACGTGACGCCGCGCACGTCGATGCGCTCGAACGTTCGCACCTCAACGGCCTTATGCATCTCGCCTGGCTCGGTGTACCGCTCCGCTTCGCCATCGACGATATCGCCCACGCGCGCAACCGGAACACTCAGCATGAAATATTCAAAGGCTGCGTTGACGGTTCGCGCAAAGCGCTCGGACAGCAGCGACTTGTAGATCAGAAACGAATAGAAGACGCCCACCGAAATCGTGCCGCTCAACATCAGACGCGCGGCGAACCAGCTCACCGCGATCATGTCCGCGTAGTCGACAAGTTTGAGGATCGCGTCGCGTGCGCTCGCGAGACGGCTGTTCTTCACCAACGCAGCCATATACGCCCGATATTTCCCCATGAAGATCGCCGTGCGCCGCGCCTCGCCCTGCGACAGCTTGATCAACGAAGCCCCGCGTATCGTTTCGATAAGCGTGTCGTCGCAGCGCGCCGACTCCTCCAGCACCAATGCATGAGTGTCGCGCATGCGCGAAAACAGCGCGAAGGACACCGCCACGTAGACCATGAAAATCAGCACGGCGATCAGCGTGAGTTGCCTGCTTTGCACCAGCATCAATGCGAGCGCGAGCATGCCGACCGCGACGTCGATACCTGACGAGATCGTAGTGCGCGTGGTGAAGGCGCTAACTTCGTCTTGCGCCTTCACGCGTGCGAACAGGTCGCCGACGTGACGCTTCTCGAAGTACGGTATGGGGTTGCGCAACAGCTGCGCCACGATTCCCTCGGTCATGTTCATCTGCACTAAACCGTGCAGAAGCTCGACGAGGTAGGTCTGAACGTACTGGCTCAACGCACCGACGATAAAAATGCCGCCGAACGTCAGTATCAATACATTGAGCAGATTCAGGTTGTCAGCGGCGACGACGTCGTCGAGCAACAGATTGCCGAGGTACGGCATGGCGAGAATCGCGAACTGGCTGCCGAGCGCAACGAACATCACCTTGGCGATCTGCGCGGTGAGTTGCGGATTGAGCGCCCGCACGCGAGCCAGCGCGCCTGGCACACGCGACTTGTTGCGCACACGCGGCATGGCTGGCGTCGGCGCACATTCGAGCAGGTAGCCGGACACATTCGCGACAAAGGTGTCCATGGAGATGCGCCGCCGCCCGCTCGCCGGATCGATCACTTGCACATAGCCGCGCCCGCAATTCTCGAAAACGACGAAATGCGCGCCGCCGAAATGCAGAATCGAACCGCGCTTGATGCTCGGCAGATCGCCTGCGTCAAAGCGGTATGCCTGCACGGCGAGACCGAATTCGACTGCCACGTCGTACAGGTCCATCAGCGAGAGGCCGTTGGCTGAGATCGGCCTGAAAGCCTGCAACTCACGCACTTCAATGGCTCGACCGAAGTGCGACAGGACCATGGCCAGACACGCGTAGCCGCACTCGGCAACTTCGTTTTGATAGATCGCGCGCATCGTCAAGCTCGCAGCATGCGGAAAAATGGCGCGAGCACCCATTCGGCGATGGTGCGCCGTTCGATCACGATGCTCGCCGTCGCGGCCATGCCGGGCAGAATGTCAAAGCGTTGCTGTTCGAACTTGAACTTGTCGTCGCTCAACGTGGCCCATGCCATGTAATCGCCTTGCGCACCGCGCGGCTCCGAAGCGCCCGCCGGTGACATTCCTGATCGCACCGTGGTGCGGGAGATCGAATCAATGCGCGCCGCGTAGCTGCCGAATTTTGCATAGGGAAACGCGTCGAACTTGAGCCGCACGACTTGCCCTTCGCGGATAAAGCCACGCCGTCGCGAAGGAATACACAATGCAGCGCGCAGCGGCCCCTTCTCGCCGGTCGATATCACGAGTGCCACGTCGTCCGTGGACAGCGTGCGGCCGGGAACCAGCCCAGAAAACGTAACGACGCCTGCCTTCGGCGCGGAAATGGTCGCGTCCTGGCGAATCTGCTCGAACCGCGCACGAATGTCCTGCAGTTCGCGCGCATGGCGCGCTTCGAGTTCAGTCAACTGCGCACCAAGCCCGGTTTGGGTTCCGAGTGCCGCGCCGAGTTCGGCGTTCAATTGCTGACGGCGCGCGGCGCTTTGCGCAACCGACACCTTCGCCTGATGCGTCACCGCCCTCGCCTGTTCGACGCGGTCTGCGGTGACGTAGTCCGCCACCGATTCGAGCCGTGCGACCGTACGTTGCGCTTCGTTGGCTAATTGCTCGTTCTGGCTCAATTGCTCATCGAGCGCGAGGATCTCCGCCCGACGGCTTTGCGCGGCAAGACGTGCGGCATTCAGTTGCGCGCTGAGGTCGGCTTTGCGCTGCGTGTATTGCGCTTCGCTCGTACGAATCTGCTCGTCGCGGTCATGCGCGTCAAAAGCCGGGCGCTGCCGGCCGTCGCTCGCCAGCGAAAGATCGCGCTCCAGCCTGAAGAGCGGTGCGCCCTGCCCGACGCGCGCCGAGGTGCTGACATAGATGTCCGATACCAGTCCGCTCAGCCCCTGGATCTTGATTTCCGACGGCGACACGATTTCCGCGCGCACGTCCTGTTTCAGCTCGACGTCGTGAACGAACGCGAAAACGACCGCGACAACGATGAGCGTGGACGCCGCATAAGCGAGCCAACGCCACGAGACGTCCCTGAATTGTGGGAGATAGATGGGTTCCATAGCCTCGTTGCTGCCGGATGCCAGCCGGTGCTGGTCTGTGCGCATTTCTATGCCTGCGCGCTTTTGGGACGAATGCGATACCGCGGCTCTTGCGCTGGGCGGGAAAGCTTTAGCGAACGGGCGCGAACGAGTACATCGAGGGATGGCCGGCAACCAGCCAATCCGAATAGTTGCTCGCGGCCGCGGCTTCGATATACCTCGCAACCTGCTGAACGGCACCTGTCGCGGCAAGCGGCAACGGCTCGAATATTTCGGCGCCGAAACGCCCGCGCTCAAAGCGCAAATAGAACGGCAGCAATATCGCGTCGAACTGCGCGCCCAGCCGGAACACACCGTTATGAATTCGCGCGTTGCGCCCAAACATGGAGACGCTCACCGTCTCCATGGGATAACGGTGCAGTGCGAACGGAGGCACGTCGGCAAATAACACCGCGACGCCACTGCGCTTCAACGCGCGCGCGACACGCAGGCCGAGGCCATTGCGATCGTCTTGCCCGTAGGTGTACAGCACGTTCACGCCTGGTATGAGCGAGTGATCATCGCCATACATATCTCGTGGCACGCCGGAGACCACGGCGATCGATTCGAGTCCGAGCAACGCCCGCAATTCGTCGATGACATAAATGTTCGCGTATTGCGACACATAGTGAAACGGCGACACGATGACCGGGCGACCGGGTTCATTTGCCTGCAGTTGCCTGATTCGTGTGGCGAGTGAACTCGCGATCTGCTGCAGGTCGGACCATGCTTCGCTGCCCCGCGACAACCGGCCAAAGTAAATCCGCTGGTCGATCAGGCGCTCCCGGAAGCGGCCGGCGGCAACGCGGCCCGGGTTGCGCAGTGGCAATTCAAGTACGTCGCGGCCAATCTCGTAACGGCACAGGCCTTCCCACCGGGCACGCGCATCGACGAGCCGATGGACCCGCCATAAAACGGCGGACAGCGGCTCGATTGCCGATCGCGGCATGCGCGCAATCAACGCGACCTGTACGCTGCGCCTCGCACTCGCGATCCGGTTGCGCAGGAAAGTCAGCAAGTTCCACCCGACGACCCACGGCTTCATGTTGGCGTTCGTTCATATGCCGGGACCGCGCCAGCGGGCGCGGGCCCGGCACGGTCGAGCGTTAGGCGCGCGACTTGACCGGAGCAGCGCTCTTCAGCGTCGTCTGCGTCGTCTTTGCGGTGCTGCTCTTGCAGCAGCCGCCGGCAACAGCTGATTTGGCCAGTTCATTACGGTTGATTTTTTGCATTTTTGTTTACCTAAGTTAACTGAATAAATGATTAGCTCGAGAGTAATTTCTTGCTCATCGAGCGGCGCAGATTCTAGCACTCGGTTTTTTTAAAAAACGGCATCTTGACGGAATTTTTCATTTATCTTTATTCATCAGAATTTTCTTTGTTTAATCCATGAATATTCCGGATTACGTTGCCCGGCGGCGTACATGGCGAGCCTGCCCCGGCTATGACGGCTCTGACCATCGGATCGACCAGTCGGTTCTATTTCCAGGCGTGGTATGGGCGCACGCTAAAAATACCATCAATCATTTTTGTTAATGACCGCGTGTTCATGAAAAACATACACCCGGCTAATTCGCTGCCCCTACATACAATGCGAAACATTCCTACGTCAAAATAGGAATTAACCTAATTCAACAAAGCCGCGATAAATCGCGCCTTGCAACATCGCGACGCGTTGCTAAACCCGAATCCGTCGCCTACTGTGACAGTGCGAGCGCAAACGCACCGGGAACGAAATGACGGCGCGAATGAACATCGGGCCGCAAGTGAATAGCGAACACATCCGGCAAACGTGGAATAAACCTCCCGGCTCGTTCGTTGATACCTCACGCGCGGACGCGAGCCGCCCTGCGCGCTAACAACTCACACGATCACAAACAACAGGAGCCGACATCATGCGCAAAACCCTCTTCTGCCTCGCCTTGCTGGCACTGCAACAGGCCGCTTTTGCCGAACCCCCGAAGGTTGTCGACGGCCGCTTCGTTACCGCCGACGGCATGACGCTCTACACCTTCGACAAGGACACCACGCCGGGCGTCAGCGCCTGCACAGGCGGCTGCATGAGCTATTGGCCGGCTGCCGTGGCGAGCCCCTCCGACAAACCGTCCGGGGACTGGACACTGATTCCGTCGGCCGACGGCAAGCAGCAATGGGCGTACAAAGGTCATCCGCTTTATCGCTACTCGGCGGACAAGCAGGCGGGGGACGCAAAAGGAGACGGCTTCAAGGACGTCTGGCACACGGCAAAGCCGTAACCGGCACCCAGACGCACAACCAACGAAAAACGCCGGCAAAGCGCCGGCGTTTCAACTAGCAAAAATGCACTGAACAGCAGCCTACTCGTCTTTGGGACAGCGCAGGTTGCAGCCATTCGGGTCGCCCAGGTCGCCGCGCTTGCGCATGGCCGACTTCTTGTCCGACTGATATTTGTCCGACGGCGCGGAAGCCGCGAACGGCATTTGCGGATGTTCAGCAAGCCGGAACTGCTCCTGCAGAATGCCGCCCGGCACGCCCGGCGAATTCTGCGCGAAAGCGACCGGAATGGTCACGAGGAGCAAACCGGCCGACGCTGCGGCGGCGCATGCATGTACAAGAGCTTTCATATCGATTCGTAGCGCGGCCTGGCGCGCGGTTGGGCAAAAGCGGAAGCTTAGAGAGTATCCCAAACGAAAGCCATACGCAGCGTCGAACGCGCCACGATGTTTACAACCGCTTACGCGCCTGCTCCGCTCAATCCTGCTTCGAGGTCCACGACTTTGCCGCACTCGCGCGGATCGTAGCCTTGCAGCTGATCGACGCTTTCATGAAACGCGCTGCCGCGCAACAGTTCGATCACCGTGGACAGCGGCTCGCGCTCGAGCCGCGCGCGGTCGCATGCGAAGTAATAGTCTTCGTCGACGGCAGGAATGAAGTCGAGCCCAAAATGATGCGCCGCCGGTTCCACGCCAAAGCCCACGTCGGCCATGCCGCTCGCAACGAATGCGGCGATCGCCGAATGCGTAAGCTCCGCCGACGCATAACCATTCACCCGATCCGGGTCGATGCCGAGCTTCGTCAGCGCCAGATCCAGCAGCATGCGCGTGCCGGAGCCATGTTGACGATTGACGAAGCGGATGTCGTCGCGCGCGAGGTCGCTCAGGCCGCCGATGGTCTTCGGATTACCCTTGCCGAGAAAAAGCCCCTGCTTGCGCCGCGTCAGATGCACGAGCACATGGCGTTGCGGATCGAGCCAGCGCCGGTACGTATCGGCGCAAGCCTCGCGAAACTCGCCGAGCGGCAAGTGGAAGCCGGCCAGTTCACACTCGCCGCGCGCGAGCGCACTCACGGCGTCGGCGCCGTCGCGGTATTTGATTTCGACGGGCAGCTCGTTCGCGACCAGCGCGGTCACGAGCGCCGCCACGGCATAGCCATGCGATGCGTGAATGCGCACGTGATCGACGGGCGGCGCGAGCCACCGATTCAGATCGCTTGCCACCTCGCTCGCCAGCGCCTGCATATTGCCGTCGAGCCGCTCGCCGCATAAACGCTGGGCACGCAGCACCGCGTGACCGAGTTCCGAAAGCACCGAACCTCGGCCGCGCTCCTTCGCGATCAGCGGACCGCCCAGACGCTCCTCGATTCCGCGCAACAAACCCCACGCGTGACGGTAGGACAAACCCTTAAGCGCCGCCGCCTGCGCAATGCTGCCCGACTCGTTCACGAGAGCGAGCAACGGCACGACGTCCGACAGGCTTGCCTCCCGACCGTCCGGACCCTTCAACACCAGTTGCGCGTGGCACTCGATTCTGATCATATATGTACAGGTTTCTCCTATTGCATAGGCCGTTTCGCCCGCCTATCGTTCGGCTATCCCATATCGAATAAACGAAGCATAAGTGCACACATTATGAATAACAAGTGCATATATGACTTTGGAGGAGCCCCCACTTGGACGATCTCATCGCCTTCGCGCCGGAACAGCTCGTAGAGCGTCATGCGCTGCCTGGCAAGTCGCTGCTAGCGGTGCTGCACGCGATTCAGGACGAACTCGGTTACGTGCCGCCCGCCACGGTGCCATCGCTCGCTCGCGTGATGAACCTGTCGCGCGCGGAAGTGCACGGCGTCATTACCTACTACCACCATTTCCGCACGAGTCCGGCCGCGCCCGTCACGGTGCAACTGTGCCGCGCGGAAGCCTGCCGCAGCATGGGCACCGAGGCGCTCGCGCAGCACATCGAGGCGCATACGGGCTGCCGCTTCGATGCGGGGCATGAAACCGGCGACGCGGTCGAACTCGAGTCGGTGTACTGCCTTGGCCAATGCGCGCTGTCGCCTGCGATGATGGTCAACGGCACGCTCCATGCCAAGGTTACGCCGCAGAAGTTCGACGCCATTTTCGCGGCCGCCAGCAAATGCGTGGAGGTGACGGCATGACGCGCATCTATGTTCCCCGCGATTCGTCGGCGCTCGCACTCGGCGCCGATGCGCTGGCCGACGCGATCAAAGCCGAGGCCGCACGCCGCGGCATCGCGATAGACCTGATCCGCAACGGCTCGCGTGGCTTGCTGTGGCTCGAACCGCTCGTCGAAGTGCAAACGGCCGAAGGCCGCGTCGGTTATGCGAACGTCGAGGAAAGTGACGTAGGCGCGCTCTTCGACGCGGGCTTCGTCGACGGTGGCGAGCACGCTCGCCGCGTCGGCGTGGTGGACGAGATTCCGTATCTGAAGAAGCAACAGCGTCTGACGTTCGCGCGCATCGGCATCACCGACCCGCTTTCCACCGACGACTATGTTGCGCACGGCGGTCTCGAAGGCTTGCGCCAGGCGTTGCAAACCGACGGCGACGCCGCATGCGAAGCGCTGATCGAATCGGGCTTGCGCGGACGCGGCGGCGCCGCGTTCCCCGCCGGCATCAAATGGCGCACGGTGCGCGCGGCGAAAGCCGCGCAGAAGTACATCGTCTGTAATGCGGACGAAGGCGACTCCGGCACCTTCTCCGACCGCCTCGTGATGGAGAGCGACCCATATGTGCTGATAGAAGGCATGATCATCGCGGGCGTCGTGACCGGCGCAACGGCCGGCTATATCTACGTGCGCAGCGAATATCCGCATTCGATCGCGACGCTGGAAGCCGCAATCGCAAAAGCGCGCGCCGCCGGGTGGCTCGGCGATAGCGTGCTCGGCTCCGCGCATCGGTTCGAATTGTTCGTCGCGAAGGGCGCCGGCTCGTACGTCTGCGGCGAAGAAACCGCGCTGCTCGAATCGCTCGAAGGCAAGCGCGGCATCGTCCGCGCGAAGCCGCCGGTGCCCGCGCTGGTCGGTCTGTACGGCCAGCCGACGGTGATCAACAACGTCATCACGCTCGCCACGGTGCCGATCATCTTCGCGCGCGGAGCGGCGTTCTACAAAGACTTCGGCATGGGCCGTTCGCGCGGCACGCTGCCGTTCCAGCTGGCAGGCAACGTCAAGCAAGGCGGACTCGTGGAACTTGCATTCGGCGTGACACTGCGCGAACTGATCCACGACTACGGCGGCGGCACGGCAAGCGGCCGGCCCGCGCGCGCCGTGCAAGTTGGCGGCCCGCTCGGCACCTATCTGCCGGAAAGCCAGTGGGACATTCCGATGGATTACGAAGCGTATGCGGCGGTCGGCGCCGTGGTCGGCCACGGCGGGCTCGTCGTGCACGACGACACGTCGAATCTGGCCGAACTCGCGCAATACGCGATGCACTTCTGCGCGCTCGAATCCTGCGGCAAGTGCACGCCGTGCCGCATCGGTTCCACACGCGGCGTCGAAGTGATCGCACGAATCCGTAACGGCGACACGTCCACGCGGCAAGTGCAGTTGCTGCGCGATCTTTGCGACACGATGGTGTCCGGCTCACTGTGCGCGATGGGCGGCATGACACCTTACCCCGTGCTGTCCGCACTCGACCATTTTCCTGAAGACTTCGGTCTCGCCGACGCTCGCGCCGACGCACCGAAAGCCGCGGCCTGAACGAGGAGCCCAACCATGTCAGACATGCTCAACACTCCTGCCGGCGGCTGCGGCTCCGGCAACTGCGCGTGCAAATCGCAAGCGCAAGCACAATCGCGTACCCCGCGCTCCTACTTCGACGACACCGACTACGGCACGCCCGAGCGTCACGCCGACATCGACGTGACGTTAGAAATCGACGGCCAGGCGGTAACGGTGCCGGCCGGCACGTCGGTCATGCGCGCCGCTATCGAAGCCGGCGTGAATGTGCCGAAGCTCTGCGCGACCGATTCGCTGGAACCGTTCGGCTCGTGCCGCCTGTGTCTTGTCGAGATTGAAGGCAAGCGCGGCTATCCGGCCTCGTGCACGACGCCGGTCGAAGCCGGCATGAAGGTGCGCACGCAGAGCGATCGTTTGCAATCGCTGCGCCGCAATGTGATGGAACTGTATATCTCCGATCACCCGCTCGATTGCCTGACCTGCCCCGCGAACGGCGACTGCGAATTGCAGGACATGGCAGGCGTTACCGGACTGCGCGAAGTGCGTTACGGTATTGACGGCGCGAATCACCTGCAGGACAAGAAGGACGAATCGAATCCGTACTTCACGTACGATCCGGCGAAATGCATCGTCTGCAATCGCTGCGTGCGTGCATGTGAAGAAACCCAAGGTACGTTCGCGCTGACCATCGCGGGGCGCGGTTTCGAATCGCGCGTGGCGGCGAGCGAAAACCAGCCGTTCATGGAATCGGAATGCGTGTCGTGCGGCGCGTGCGTCTCCGCGTGCCCGACCGCCACGCTTCAGGAAAAGACCGTGGTCATGCTCGGCCAGGCCGAACATTCGGTCGTCACCACCTGCGCGTATTGCGGCGTCGGCTGCTCGTTCAAGGCCGAAATGAAGGGCAACCAGGTCGTGCGCATGGTGCCGTTCAAGAACGGTCAGGCGAATGAAGGTCACGCGTGCGTGAAGGGCCGCTTTGCATGGGGCTATGCGACGCACAAGGACCGCATCACCAAGCCGATGATCCGCGCGAAAATCACCGATCCGTGGCGCGAAGTCAGCTGGGAAGAGGCGATCAATTACGCAGCTTCCGAATTCCGCCGCATCCAGGCTAAGCATGGACGCGATTCGATCGGCGGCATTACATCGTCGCGTTGTACGAACGAAGAAACGTACCTGGTGCAGAAGCTCGTGCGGGCCGCGTTCGGCAACAACAACGTGGACACCTGCGCACGCGTCTGCCATTCGCCGACCGGCTATGGCCTGAAGACGACGCTCGGCGAATCCGCGGGCACGCAGACGTTCGCCTCGGTCGATAAGGCCGACGTGATCATGGTGATCGGCGCGAATCCGACCGACGGCCATCCGGTGTTCGGCTCGCGTCTGAAGCGCCGCGTGCGCGAAGGCGCGAAACTGATCGTGGTCGATCCGCGCCGCATCGATATCGTCGATACACCGCACGTCAAGGCGTCGCATCATCTGCAATTGCGTCCGGGCACGAATGTCGCCATCGTCAACGCGCTCGCTCACGTCATCGTGACCGAAGGGCTACTGAACGAAGCATTTATCTCCGAGCGCTGCGAGGGACGCGCGTTCGAGCAATGGCGCGATTTTGTCGCGCTTCCGGAGAATGCACCTGAAGCAACGGAAGCCGTGACCGGCGTGCCGGCCAAAGACGTGCGCGAAGCCGCGCGCATCTATGCAACCGGCGGCAATGCCGCGATCTACTACGGCCTCGGCGTCACTGAACACGCGCAGGGGTCGACCATGGTGATGGGCATTGCGAACCTCGCGATGGCCACCGGCAACATCGGCCGCGAAGGCGTCGGCGTCAATCCGCTGCGCGGCCAGAACAACGTGCAGGGTTCGTGCGACATGGGCTCGTTCCCGCACGAGCTGCCGGGCTATCGACACATCAGCGATACGATCGTGCGCTCGCAGTTCGAGGACGCGTGGAATGTCACGCTGCAAACCGAACCGGGTCTGCGCATTCCGAACATGTTCGAAGCAGCACTCGACGGCAGCTTCATGGGCCTGTATTGCCAGGGCGAAGACATCGTACAGTCGGACCCGAACACGCACCACGTGGCCGCTGCGTTGTCGTCGATGGAATGCATCGTCGTACAGGACATTTTCCTGAACGAGACCGCGAAGTATGCGCATGTGCTGCTGCCCGGCTCGACGTTCCTCGAAAAAGACGGCACGTTCACGAATGCGGAGCGCCGCATCTCGCGCGTGCGCAAGGTCATGCCGCCGGTGCCGGGCTACGCCGACTGGGAAGTCACGCTGCTGCTTTCGCGCGCACTCGGCTATGAAATGGACTACGCGCATCCGTCCGAGATCATGGACGAAATCGCGCGTCTCACGCCGACCTTCCACGGCGTGTCGTACAAAAAAATCGACGAACTCGGCAGTATCCAGTGGCCTTGCAACGAAGAGGCGCCCGACGGCACGCCGACCATGCACATCAATACGTTCGTGCGCGGCAAGGGCAAGTTCGTGATTACGAAGTTCATCGCGTCGCCGGAAAAAGTCACGCGCAAATTTCCTCTGCTCCTCACCACCGGGCGCATTCTGTCGCAGTACAACGTGGGTGCGCAAACGCGCCGCACGGAGAACTCGCGCTGGCACGACGAGGACCGCCTCGAACTGCATCCGCACGACGCGGAAGAACGCGGCATCAAGACCGGCGACTGGGTCGGCATCGAATCGCGCGCGGGACAGACCGTGCTGCGTGCGAAGGTCACCGAGCGGATGCAGCCCGGCGTCGTCTATACGACGTTCCACTTCCCCGAATCGGGCGCGAACGTGATTACGACCGACAGCTCGGACTGGGCGACCAACTGTCCGGAATACAAGGTCACGGCGGTGCAGGTGATGCCGGTCGAACAGCCGTCGCAATGGCAGAAAGAGTATTCACGCTTTAACGCGGAGCAACTCGAACTGCTGAAGCAGCGCGAGATGGCCAACGCGACCGCGGGTAAGTGAGGCGAGCCATGGACACACAGAATCTGATCGACATGGCAAACCGCATCGGCGACTTTTTCGATTCGATGCCGGATCGGGAAGAGGCGGTTACGGGCGTCGCCGACCACATCCGCCGCTTCTGGGAGCCGCGCATGCGGCGCGCGTTGCTCGCGGCGCTCGATAACCCAGACGCAGGCGGCATCGCGATGTCGGCGATCGTCAGGGAAGCGCTCGTCAAACACCGCGAACGCCTGACGCCTGCGGAACCTTCGATCGCCTGAAGCGGCATGTAGCAGATTGCGCGCTCTACGCGGTCTGCACGTAAAGGCGGCGGCTCCACCGGGGCAGCCGCCGGCCGCGGTTTTACACGGCTGTCTGCTCGGGTATCTGTCCGCCAACCGTGAACCACGCTTCGCAATGCCGCAAGAGGCCGTTCAGGTCCGAGCCGGTGCGCCCGCGCGCGCTGATGTAGCCGTCGGGCCGCAGCAGATAGAACGACGGCCGCGTTCGTCCATACGACTCGGCTAGCGACGGACCGCCGTCGCCGGTTGTATCCGTCACGCGCCAGATGCGCACTGCGCCTGGCAACAATCTCTCCATGTCGGCCACGAGACGCTCGAATTCGGCGTCGCGCGGCGGCTCGTGCTTTGCATCCGGATCGAGCGGCTTTTCGTCGACGGGCAATGGCGGCACGAGCACGAACAGCGAAAAAAACGCGGGGTCGTGCAGATCGAAAATGCAGCCGATGCCAGGCGCGCGTCCGAGCGGACCGTCGACCACGTGCACCACCGCATCCGGCGCGCGCTCGCCCGCGCGCGGGCCGCCGTCGAGCACGCGTTCGAGCGTGAGCGGACTGCGGCGGTACTGGACCGACAATTCGCTGATCGTGAGCCGCGCGGCGTCGCGCAACGGACCGAGCGCGGCGAGAACCGGCATCACGCGCTCGCGCAGCAGCTTGAGCGGCCCATGATCCGCCTCGGCCATCTGCGTGATGAAGCCGGTTTGCCGCAGCACGTCGCGCTCAATGGGATGCCGTTCGAGATGGTAGGTGTCGAGCAGGCGATCGGGCGCCGCGCCCTTCAGAACGCGCGCGAGCTTCCAGCCGAGATTGAACGCTTCCTGCATGCCGGTGTTCATTCCCTGCGCGCCGGCCGGACTATGCACGTGCGCGGCGTCGCCGGCAAGGAAGACGCGCCCCACGCGCAGCCGCTCGACCATCCGGCTGTTCAGGTGGAAATACGAGGACCACGCCAGCTCCGAGACATCGACGCGTTCATGCACGCGCCTCGCGAGCAGTGCCTTGCATTCGTCGAGCGACGGTCCGGGTGCACGATTGAGCGGCGGTTCGCCAAGCACTACCGGCGACAGCGGCGCGGCTTCGGCGACGCGCTCGACTGCGTGATCCGCGATCAGCCGATGCCGGCCGTGGCCCATTGGAAAGAGTGCGACGAGACCTTCGCCGGAAGCGAAGATGTGGAATTCGTCCTCGGGCCAGTCCGTCTCGGCGTGCAGATCGGCAAGCAGGAAAGTCTGCTCGAGCGTCTTGCCCTCGAAGCTCAGTCCGAGGCCATGGCGGATCATGCTGTGCGCGCCGTCCGCGGCGATCATGTAGGACGGACGCAAGGTTTGCGTGTGACCGTCGGCGCGCCGCAGCGTCGCCTGAATGCCGGCCGAGCCCTGTGTGAACATCGTGAGTTCGACGCCCCGCTCGACCGTGACGCCGAGCGTCGCGAGATGCTCGGTCAGCAGACGCTCGGTCACCGACTGATCGAGAAACAGCAGATACGGATAGCGCGTATGCAGCGGATCGAAGTCGAGTTGCGCGAGGCGCATGCCGTGCGAAAACAGATTGGCGACGCGGGCGCGATGGCCCAGTTCGAGAAACCGCTCGACGAGCCGATGCTGCTCGAGCAGTTCGAGTGTGCGCGCCTGAATGCCGATTGCCCGCGAATAAGGGTTCGGCTGCATCGCGCGGTCGATCAGACGCACGGGAATATGAGCGCGTGCGAGGCTCATCGCAGCAGCGAGGCCGGTCGGACCCGCTCCGACGATCAGGACCGGCGACGCATTATCAGCAGCAGCGTCCATGCGAAACTCCGCAGAGCACAGTGCGCTCTAGTGTACGCCCCGAGCCCCCGGGCTGAACGGCGCGGTGCATCAATTGCGAGGTGTATCGCGCAGAGCCGGGCTTGTCGTAGACCGGCACTGCGGCGTTGTGCTGTGGCGGGTCAGTGCTTCAGTGTTTCCGCGGGCTGCTGCGTCGGCAGATGTCAGTGCTGTTCTGCCGGATGTTCCATCGCGCAACGATGACTGGTCGTGCCGAGGTCGACTTGCAGCGTCGCGTGTTGCATCGAAAAGCGTTCCCGCAACGCGAGCACGATGCCATCGAGCCGCTCGTCGCCGGGATGCCCGGCCGGCATCACGAGGTGCACGCTGAGCGCGTTGCCGGTGGTCGACAGCGCCCACACGTGCAGATCGTGCACGCCCTCGACGCCGGGCAGGTCTGCCAGATAATCGCGGATGCTCTGCAGGTCGACGCCTGACGGCACCGCATTGAGCGCGAGCCTCACCGAATCGCGCAACAGGCCCCAGGTCCCGTACACGACGACCGCCACCACCAGCAGGCTCATCAACGGGTCGAGCCACGTCCAGTTGGTATAGAGAATCACGAGACCGCTTATGGCCACCGCAGCGGACACACCCGCATCTGCTGCCATATGCAGGAAGGCGCCGCGGATGTTGAGGTCTTCTTTCTGGCCACGCATGAAGAGCCACGCGGAAATCCCGTTCACGACAACGCCCACGGTCGCAACGACGAATACGGCGAGCCCTGCGACCGGCGCCGGATTCATCAGGCGGCCGATCGCCTCAGCGACGATCACGCCGCAGGCGAACAACAGGAGCGCCGCATTGGCCAGCGACGCAAGAATCGACGAGCTGCCGTAGCCGAACGTGTAGCGGGCGGAAGGACGGCGCGTCGTAAGCCAGGCGGCGCCCCAGGCGAGCAGCAGGCCGAGTACGTCGGACAGGTTGTGACCGGCGTCGGCGAGCAGCGCTGTCGAGTGCGCGAGCACGCCATATAGCGCCTGAATCACGACGATCGCGACATTCAGAGCGACAGCCAGCGCGAACGCGAAGCCGTGGCCTGCGACGGGCGCGTGATGGTGATGGTGGTGGCCTGCGTGGGCGTGGCTGTGTCCGTGGCTGTGGCCACCGCCGTGACTGTGACTGTGGTCATGGCCATGGTCGTGACTGTGGTCATGGCTCTGGTCGTGGCCATGAGTCTGGTCGTGGCTGCCGCTGTGGTCGTGCCCGTGGCCCGCGGCATGGCTGTGATCGCGACCGTCGCCATGGCCGTCCTGTTCAAACCCACGAGCAGAACGCTCCCCCGCTACAACCCCGCGATCACTGTCCTCATGTACCTGCGTGCCGGCAACGCGACTCTGCGTGTCCGCGACGTCGTTGTTGTCCGTCGCGTCGAGCCACACCGGGGCGTGTTCGTCTTCCCTTTCTTCGATTTTCTTCATGGCAGATCCAATGCGTCATCACGGGCGGGTTCAGCCACGTGTTCAAGCATGCCGGCCAGCATCGTGCTGATGTGGCGGTCGGCGGCGAGATAGAACACCTGCTTGCCCTGCCGCTGCGCCCGCACGATTCGCGCCGCGCGCAACAGCCGCAAATGATGGCTCACGAGCGACGGCGACAAATTCAGTTCTTCGGCAATGGCACCCACCGCCCGGCGTTCGTCGACGCAAGCCAGCACGATGCGCAAGCGCGTCGGATCGCCCAGCAGGCGAAACAGGTCGGCGAGCGGCGCGATCCTGTCCGCCAGGCGCGGTTCGGAACTTTCCGGCAAGGGCGGCAATGGCGGCGAAGCCGTAGCGGAAATCATAGGCGGCAGATATATGAACAGGTGTTCACATGTTAGCGAAACAGGCACGCCGGGTCAAACCGGGGTGCGGCTCTGCGAGTGTGGGAAAATGCGGCCTTTGCCTCACCCGACTACCATCCCCGTCATGCAACCTGTATTTGACCGCGCTTTCGCGGCGCATCGTGACGGCCGGCTCGAAGATGCCGAACGCGGCTACCGCGCGACGCTCGACGGCAACCCGGTGCACGTCGATGCGCTGCACCTGCTGGGCGTCCTGCGCCACCAGCAGGGCCAGCACGCCGAGGCCGCCGAACTCGTACGGCGCGCGGTAGACCTGCGCCCGCAAGACGCCGCGCTGCAACTGAACCTCGGCAACGCGCTGAAGGCGCTCGGCCAGATCGACGAAGCCATCGACCAGTTCCGCAACGCTCTTACGCTCGCGCCGTCGTTCCCCATGGCGCACTACAACCTCGGCAACGCCTACACGGCGGCAGGTCGTCACGAAGACGCCGCGGACGCATTCCGCCGCTCGTTGCGCCTGCAGCCGGACGACGCCTCGTCGCATAACAATCTGGGCAACGCATTGCACGCGCTCGGTCGTCACGAGGAAGCCATCGCCTCGTTCCGGCGCACGCTGGAATTGCGCCCAGGTCACGCCGGGGCGCTCAACAACATGGGCATGTCGCTCAATGCGCTCGGCCGCGCCAACGAAGCGATCCCATGCTTCCAGGCTGCACTCGCCGCCGAGCCGCGCTTCGTCGCTGCGCATTTCAACCTCGCGAATACGTTCGACGCCACCGGCCGTCACGCAGAAGCGGTTGCCTCGTTTGAGGCGGCGCTTGCATTGCAGCCAAACCTGCCGCCCGCCATCTTCGGCATGGGCAACGCGCTGGCTGCGCTCGGGCGTCACGCTCAAGCGATACCGTATCTCGAACGCTCAGTCGGACTGGATCCGCAATTCGCGCTCGCGTGGCTGAGCCTTGGCACCGCACACCAGGCGCTGGGCGCGCACGCCACCGCCGTACGCGCATTCGATCAGGCGTTGCGCGTGCAGCCGGATCTCGCGTCGGCGCACATGAACCGGGCGCTAGCGTGGCTCGCGCTGGGCGACTTCGCGCGTGGGTTGCCTGAATACGAATGGCGCCTGCAAACGGTCGCCGAGCCGGCCATCGAAACCTTGCCGCGCTGGCACGGTGAGCCGGTCTCACAACGCACGCTGCTGATCCACGCCGAACAGGGTTTCGGCGATACGTTGCAGTTCGTGCGCTTCGTCCCGCTGGCCGCGCAACGTGCGGCGCGTGTGGTGCTCGAAGTACAGCCGCAGTTGCTGCCGCTGCTCGAGCCGGCCGCGCAGGCGTGGCGTGTGACGCTCATCCCGCGAGGCGCGCCGCGCCCCGCCGCTGATCTTCAGTGTCCGTTGCTGAGCTTGCCGCTCGCGCTCGGCACGACGTTGGACACGATTCCCGAGCGAACGCCCTATCTCACAGTGCCACCCGCGTACCGGCGAAAATGGCGCGGCTCGCTGGGCGGCCAGGCAAAGCGCAAGATCGGACTCGCGTGGTCGGGGCGCATCCACCAGAACGAAACGCGTTCCATGCCGCTCGCCGAGCTCGATCCGCTTTTCGCGATAGAAGGCATCGACTGGATCGTGTTGCAGCCCAATCTCAGTGCCGATGAATGCGCCGCGCTGGACGCGCATCCGCGAGCCGGGTCGATTCATCGGTTCGACAAGCGGATCGACGACTTCGCGGATACGGCGGCGATCATCGAACGCCTCGACGCGGTGGTGTCGATCGATACGTCGATCGCGCACCTCGCCGGCGCGCTGCGCAAGCCGCTCTGGCTGATGTTGCCGTTCGCGCCCGATTGGCGCTGGTGCGCCGAGGACAGGCGCAGCCCGTGGTACGCCAGCGCGACACTGGTACGTCAGCCGCAGCCCGATGCATGGCGCGAGGTCGTGCAGACGGTCGCAAACGAATTGCGCCGGGGCTAGCCGCCCGGTCGTGTGATTGCTACGGCAACAAAAAACCCCGCGGTCCGACGAGCGCGGGGTTTTTTGTTTTTGTTGCGTCGACGTCGCAAGCGGCGTCAGCACATGCTCGGAGTCATGCTGCTTTGTATTGATCGCGCGATTCAGGCGTGCGGTACAGCACGAGCGTTGCAATCAGCCCGCAGATCGCGGCCACGCCGAGGAACAGGCCCGGCGCCGCCTTGTTGCCGGTGGAATGGATCAGCAGCGTGGAAATGGCCGGCGTGAAACCGCCGATCGTCGTGGCAAGGCTGTACGCGAGCGAGAAGCCTGCGGTGCGCACTTCGACCGGCATGACTTCGGTCAGCGCCACGACCATCGCGCCGTTATAGCTGCCGTAGAGGAACGACAGCCACAACTCGACAGCGAGCAGGCGCGCGAACGACGGCTCGGCGACGAGCCATTGCAGCGCCGGGTACGCGGTGACGATGGTGAGCGCCGTAAAAGCCAGCAACACCGGACGACGGCCGATGCGATCCGACAGCGCGCCCGCGAGCGGCAGCCAGATCAGGTTCGACAGACCGATGCAGACGGTGACGACAAGCGTATCGATCGAGGACAGCTTCAGCACTTCCTTGCCGAAGGTCGGCGTATAAGCCGTGATCATGTAGAAGGACACGGTGGTCATGATCACCATGCCCATGCCGCCCAGCACGGTGCCCCAGTTCGCGGCCATGGTCTTCATGATCTCGCCCATTCCCGGACGATGCTTGCGCGCCGAGAACTCCTCAGTTTCCTTCAACGAGCGGCGAATCATGAACAGAAACGGCACGATCAGGCAGCCGATCAGGAACGGCACGCGCCAGCCCCATGCGCTCATCTGGTCGGCGGGCAGCATCTTGTTGAGCATCACGCCGAGCAGCGCGGCGAACACCACGGCAACCTGCTGGCTGCCCGACTGCCACGCGCAATAGAAGCCTTTGTTGCCTTTGGTGGCGATCTCGGACAGATACACCGACACGCCGCCCAGTTCCACGCCCGCGGAAAAGCCTTGCAGCAAGCGACCCAGCAGCACCAGCACCGGGGCAAGCAGGCCGATCGTCGCGTAGCCGGGAATGGACGCTACGGTCAGCGTGCCGAGCGCCATCAGGCCCAGAGTGAGGATCAGCCCCTTGCGGCGACCGTGATGGTCGATATAAGCGCCGAGGACGATCGCGCCGAGCGGCCGCATCAGGAAGCCCGCGCCGAATACCGACAGCGAAAGCATCAGCGACGCGAACTCGCTGCCGCTCGGAAAATAGGTCTTGGCAATCGCGGACGCGTAGTAGCCGTAGACCATGAAGTCGTACATCTCAAGAAAGTTGCCGCTGACTACGCGGAACACTGTCTTGGCTTTGGATTCTTGCGACGAGGAGATAGCGTGTGACGCTGTTGACATGACGTTCTCTGATAAGCCCACGCCCGGCGAGCCGCGGCGATCTGGCAGTTGAAACGATCCGCGCCCGGTGAGAATGCGGATGCCACAGGCAAATGGTTGGCCGCAGGTTGGGCCGCGCCGGGGGCGCTGAATTCTGCGACCCAATACACTTTAGCGGTATCAGGGTAAACGTTGAGGTCCGCCGGAAGCCGCGCCGCATCATGTTACCGTCGATAGTGCTGTTGCGTATTCCCTACATTTTCATTACAGCCGGCTGCGCCACTCGCGACCGTTAGAATTGCAACTCGTCATTGCCGTGATGCCCTTCCCGATGCCAACCGCCTCTGCCCTTTCGCTGCGCCCCGCAACCATCGCCGACGCAGCGCTTATCGCGTCTATTCACAGCACGAGCTGGCGCGCCACTTATCGTGGTCTGTTGCCCGACGCTTTTCTGGACGGTGAAGTCACTCAGGAGCGCGCCGCCTATTGGGAAGCCCGCATGAGCGCGCCGGGCGGCGAGCGTCGCATGGTGGCGATTGCAGAACTGGGCGGCGCACCCGTTGGCTTCGTATGCGTGGAGAGTCAACCGGAATCCGCGTGGGGCGTGCTGCTGGATAACCTGCATGCACTACCGGAGCATCAGGGCATTGGCGTCGGCAAACTGCTGATGCGCGCCGCCGAAGACTGGGCTCGCGCGCAAGGCGAGACCCAACTCTATTTGTTCGCGCTAGAGGGCAATCTGCCGGCTATCGGCTTCTACGAACGGCAAGGCTGGCAGTATGTCGGCGCAGAGCCGGATCGCATGGGCGGCGTGGATATCACGGCGCTGCGCTATGTTTATCGGTTGGACAAGTCGAGCGCTTGAGTTGCGTCTTGAGCGCTGCAATCCCGGACAGATCTGCACTCACGTTGCGAAGCGTCTGAGCGTTGCCGGTTTCGTTCGGGCGCATCATGCTTTCTTCCCGACGATGGCTTTCCTGTTGAAGTGCTAATGCATTCGCGGAGGCTCATGCGCGTCCCCGCGCTTTTGCGCGTGGACGCATGAAGCGTTTTCCGCTTCGCGTACTGCTCCGAGGCCATCGTCTCACCGACCTACGGGACGCCAGGCGGCGTCCGTCCCCGAGGCGCTGGAAGAGATCGATGCCCACCACACCTTTAACCATAATTGACGGCGCGATGGCGTTGCCCCGCTCCCGCCCGTTCAATGATGTGCCGGCGCCCTTCGGCCGCGGGTGGACGTTGCTCGCGCCAAGCCACCGCCTGGATAAAGGGCTGCACGGGCTTTACGGAGCGGTCCTCAAGACATTTGACTTACGCGACCAGCCTATTCGCTCGTTCTGTCGATGGGTGGCGCCGAATTATCCGATTACCGACGCTTCCGCGGCGGCCATGATGGGATTGGCGATGGGCGCCAGAATACCGGAGGCAGTGGGCGAGCATGAGGCGGAGGCGTTGCCACTTCGGGGCGGCTTGCCTCCGGGGCACTCCGTTCTCACGGACAGTCTGGCTGCGCCTGAGGCTTCCCCTTTTCAGCATGCCTTTGCGCCAGTGAAAGCGCATGTCGCAGGACCCGCGGCACGCGCGCCCCTCTTGCCGCGGTGGGCGCTGGCGGGCGGCGCCTGCGCGTTGAGCGGCGCGGCACTGCTCGCATGGACGGCGTTCGGTCATGTCGACGTCCGTGGTCCGCGCAATGGCAACCTCACGAAGCGCGCCGACATAGCTGTTGTCGAGCGCCAGACGCCGACCGCGCACATTCCGCGGCGCGATACCGTTGACGTTTCGAACAGCGTCGCCGAAATAGCAAACACGAGCGGTGCAAGCGCTGTTTCTGTACGGCAGCATGCGCAAACCGCATCTGCGTCCGGCACGGCCCAGACCGTTGCTCCGGGCAACTCGACGCTGCACTCGCCGACAACCGCGTCGATCGAAACGCACCGGTCAGCGACCATCGTCCGCACACGCACGCCGGTTGCCGAGAGGAAGGACGGCGATCGCCGGATCGTCTATGGACATCGCCCGAGAGCTGACGCTGTGAACCATCGCCGGCATGCAGTCGACAGCGCGTCGACTATCGCAACGTCACCGCCTGTAACGCGGATGTTCGTCAAACCGTCGGTTGCGGGCTCATACTCGCCGCCCGCGCCAACGCAGCCAGGCACGAGCGACTACATGTTGGTCGACATGTCCGCGAGCATTCGGCATGGCAGCTCGACTCAGCAGGCGCAGCAGGCACCATCCGCGAATCTGGACGGGAGCGCCGGGCAGCAGTGGAGCGCCCGTCTCACACATCGGCGAGTGACGGAAGCCCCAGATCAATTCATCAAATAGCCGCGGGAACGGCGGCATAAAAAAGCCCGGCTACCAAAGCCGGGCTTCCTCCGCATTCAAGCGCTTTTACTTCTGGCCTGCCAAGCCCATTTCGGTCTGCCGTTGCAATTGCATGACCTGACCTTGCACCTGCCGCAGTTGCGCCTGCGCCCGCTCCTTCTCCTCGCGTAACGCGGCGGCTTCGTTTAGCGTTTGACGCTGGTAGTCGTTAACCTTGGCCTGCTGGGTGCGGGCGACTTCGAGGTCGGCTTGCAGACGCTTCGCACGATCTTCGGATAACGCGATAGTGTCCTCGATGTATGCCTTCTGCGCCTGCAACTGCGTTCGGTGAATCTCTACCTCAGCCAACTGCGCGGTTTGCTGTACGAATCCCGCGTAAATCGCTTCAGCCCGGCCCGCGTCCGCCGACTTGATTACCCGCCAGAAATGCTTGTCCTGAAACAACGCGACGTAGTACGTCATCTCGCGAGGATAAAAGAAAAGGCTCGCGCCATAACTGCCGTTGTACGTGGTGCGCAATTCGCTCAGCTTCGTGTCCTGAATCATTTGCATTAATTCGGCCACGTTGCCTTGCGCGTCACCAGACATCGGCGACTCGGGCGATGCAGCGGACTGAGCTGACGAACCCGAGGCGCCTGGCGCAAGCGACACAGCCGAGGCCGAGGCGCCCCCCGACGCCGCGTCGCGCAACGCAGCGACGACAGGCTGCGGCGTCAGAGTGTTCATGGCCGGCCGCGTGCCGACCATGGGCGCGGCCATTTCGCCTTGCGCGGCCAGCACGAACCCGCCATGCTGCAACAGCGCACACGAAGTCGCGAGCAGCATGGCGCGCCGTATCAATAAGGTGTACTTCATACGTGCATGCTCCATGCGGATCCAGAAAACAGCTTTGGATTATCGCGCGGATTGTCGCTTAAGCGAAGCATTGAAGCATCGCAAAATTGGACTTTAAATTGAGATAAAACTACGTTGTCCGAAAGACATGACATGCCCGCCTATCACGAAATAAAACATATCTGGATAAGGCTTGAGACGCAGGAGAAATAAGACGTCCATCGACAAGACGTTACGCCCAGACGTCACGCGCAAGTGATAACGACGAACCCATAAATAACGAGGCGCCACTTACGCAGTGGCGCCTCTAACGAATCACATTTTTCAGCACCGGGCCACGCCGGCAATCCGCAAGCGCGAACTGCCGTCACCCCGTGCCTAGAAGCGCGTTTCGCGCGCCACTCGCAGGAATGTATCGAGCAGCGGCGTGCAATCCAGCAGTTCCGGACCGCCCGCGCGATGGAACTCGGGATGCCATTGCACGCCCATCACGAAAGGCGCGCGCCGGTAGCGCACGGCTTCGATAATGCCGTCCGATGCCGACACCGCCTCGATATTCAGATCGCGGCCGAGCGTCTTGACCGCCTGATGGTGAATCGAGTTGACGATCGCATCGCGCCGGGCGGGGAACATATTGGCGAGCGTCGAGCCGTCGGGGAAATGGATGGCGTGCCGATGCTGATCGTAATCTTCGTTCACGTGCGCACCGGCGGTCGGCACGTCGGTGGCGATATCCTGATACAAGGTCCCGCCGAACGCCACGTTGATCAGTTGGCAACCGCGGCACACGCCGAGCACCGGCTTGCCAGACTCGATGAATTCATGCAGCAGTTCGAGCTCGTACATGTCGCGCACGCGGTCGCCGGGCCATTCGGGACTTGTCGCCGCCTCCGCATACGATTGGGGCGAAACGTCCGCGCCGCCTTGCAGCAACAGGCCGTCGAGATGTTTCGCGTAGTCGCGCAAACGGATGTTGCTCGGATGCAGCATGCCTTGGTGTCCGACGGTCGGAATCATGAAGACCAGCACGTCGCGCGACATCACCCAGTGCGCAATCGACTCTTCGAGATATTGCAGCGTCTTGCCGCGCAGCCCTTTCGCACCCGGCTCCGGGTGAAAGATTCGCGCCGATACGCCGATGCGCAGCGTGCGCTGCGTAATCCGCTGACCGGCCCGATCGAACAGCTGCCGCGCGCGCGCCGCGATGATGCGGCCAAATACGGACCACGCCGAGTCCGTCTGCTTGAGATAGCGCGGTGGCGACGGCGGCAACGCATTCGGCGGCGGCGGGTTGGTCGCGGTGAAATCGGGCGCGGCGCCGAAGCCAGGCGGCGGCGAACCTGCCGGACGCGCGGTGGATGCGGCGGCGTCTTCGGCGGCGAGCACGTCGTCGGCCGAAGTGATGAGTTCGCCTTGAATCGGTTCACTGGTCAGCGGCGTCGCGCTATGAGTGGACGGAACTTCGCGCCCGCGAACCGGGCGCGCGTCGCGCTCATGAACCGCTGCCTCCTGCTTCGCGGTGGAAGCCGCAGCGGAACTGCGCGCCTCGGCCGCGTCGCGTTGCTGGGCGGTCCGCTTGACGACTGGCGTAACGGTGGACGCGCTTTCGGGGTCGTCGGTCGATGACCTCGCAGCCGCCTCCGACGAAGCGGCCGGCGCCGTGACCGATGCCGTAACGGGCACAGACGACGGCGCCGCCTTCGACGCGACCGGATCTTTCACGGGCGACTGAATGGCATCTTCATGCGAGAGGGGTAACGATGTGGTCGGCTCGGCCGGGGTTTGGCTGAAGCTTTCCGGCGATGCCGCAGGCGGCGTTGAACTGCCGGGTTGACCAGCGTTTTCGGGTTTGTTTTCGCTCATGACTGTTGGACAGGCGCCTTCCACGCGAACGAATGAATATGCCCTGATTATCCGCCAGCGTGCCTGACCCGGCAAACCCGCACACAATTGCTCACATTGTCGGGCCGCCTCGCGCAGTTCCGTCTAACTTAGGGATCCGGCTGTTCGTCAAAAGTTTCGCGCAGCGCGATCTGCATTGCCGCGTGAATCTTCACGCACCAGCGCCACACGAGCGCGAGCAGTAGCGCCGCGCAGATCAGCACCGCGGCGAGCAGGCCGGTGGGTGGCAGAATACCGCCCGAGAGCGCTGCGACGAGCAGAAACACGCCGACCATGCACACCACCGGCACGAGATCGGAGATCGCATAACGCAGCGCGCTGGTAAAGCGCCCGGCCGTCGCCGGCTGCACGCTCACCTCGGCGAGCAGCAACGCGAGCGACTTGGTCTTGCGATAAACCGCCACCAGAAACGGCATCGACACGAGCAGTGCGACGCTCCACAGCACGACGCGCTGCATGGGCTCGGAACTGACCCAACGCGTCAACACCGTACTGATGTAAGGCGCGCCGTAGGACACAATCAGAAAGATCGCGGCAACCAACGCGAGATTCACCGCGATCTGCAGGATGATTCGCCGCGTCATGCTGAAAAGCGTCGGCTCGCCGCTTTCTGTGCTGAGGCTGCTCAACCACTGGCTATACATGCCGAACACATTGACGAGCGTGCGCGGCATCGCGTCGGCGAAACGCCGCGTGAATGGATCTGCAGCGCGTATCAGATAAGGCGTGAAAAGCGTCGTCAAAGCCGATACGGCCACCGCAATCGGATAAAGAAACGCGCTCGTCACCTTCAGCGTCAAACCGAGCGACGCGATGATGAACGAGAACTCACCGATCTGTGAGACCGTCATGCCGACGCGCATCGCCGTGCGGCCATCTTTGCCCGCGAGAAAAGTGCCGAGCCCGCACGAGACGATCTTGCCGACGATGACCGCGACCGTGATGACGGCAATCGGCCAGGCATAGTCGACGAGCACCGTGGGATTCAGCATCAAGCCGATGGTGACGAAAAAGATCGCAGAAAACGCGTCGCGCAACGGCGCAATCAAATGCTCGATTCGATGCAGATGACGCGATTCGGCCATGATCGCGCCGATCAGGAACGCGCCCAGCGCAATGCTGTAGTCGAGCTTGACTACCAGCAGGCAGAAACCGAAACAGAATCCGAGCACGGCGACGAGCAACATCTCGTCGCTGCGGGCACGCGCGACATAGTTCAGCGCGCGCGGCACGACGAGAATGCCGACAACCAGCGACACCGTCATGAACAGCAACAGCTTGCCCAGCGTCACAGCTGCAACGCCCGCGCTCAACTGCCCTGTTTGCGCGATGCCGGACAGCAGCACGAGCATCGCGATGGCGAGAATGTCTTCGACGATCAGAATGCCGAATACGAGTTGCGCGAAACTCTCGCGCTTCAGGCCAAGCTCAGACAACGCCTTGACGATGATGGTCGTCGACGAAATGGCGAGTATCGCGCCGAGGAATAACGAATCCATCGGGCTCCAGCCGAATGCGCTGCCGATCTCATAGCCTAGCCACAGCATCAGCACGATTTCGGAGAGCGCCGCGACGATCGCGGTCGCGCCCACCTTGAAAAGCTTTCGCAGACTGAATTCGAGACCGAGCGAGAACATCAGGAACACAACGCCCAGTTCGCCCAGCGTCTTGATGGTCTGCTCGTCGTGGATCAGCTGGAACGGCGGCGTGTACGGCCCAATGATCACGCCCGCCGCGATATAGCCGAGCACCACCGGCTGCTTCAGGCGATGGAACAGCACGGTAACGACGCCGGCGAGCGCCATCACGACCGCCAGATCCTGAATGAAGCCGATGCCTTCATGCATGCGTCTTTCCCTTACAAAAAGTAATGTTCAAAGAAGCGCAGTGTAACAAACCATCTTCGGCGCCGCGGCTTGCGCGCCCGTCGGCGATCGGAAGCCAATGTTTTTGACACGCTGGACGCCTGTGAAATATCACAATAATATTTGCGGCATATCGTTCCGGAGTTCACTCATGCAGCAGGTGTCTTTCAAGGTTGTAGACCGTTCCGGCGCCGAGCGCGCCATTTCAATCGATGTAAACCGCCTCACGATCGCCGGCTGGGCAGGCCGCGATCAGGCCGCAATCGAGCACCACATTGCCGAGCTTGCCGAACTCGGCGTGAAGCGGCCGTCCACTACGCCGTGCTTTTACCGTCTCGGCTCCGAACTGCTGACGCAAGCCGAACAGATCGACGTTGTCGGCACGAAGTCGAGCGGCGAAGCGGAATGCGTGCTGGTGCATTCCAGTGCGGGACTGCTCGTCACCGTCGGCTCCGATCACACCGACCGCGAAGTCGAGGCCTACGGCGTGACCGTCTCCAAGCAGGTGTGTCCGAAGCCGGTCGCGCGCGACGCGTGGCGATTTGAGGACGTCGCCGACCATTGGGATCAGCTCGAACTGCGCGCCTATGCGATCGCGAACGGCGAGCGCCGCGTGTATCAGCAAGGCAGCGTCGCCTCGCTGCTCCCGGCCGCCGACCTGCTCGCGCGCGCGCCGCTCGCACAAGGCGCGGCCATGTTCTGCGGCACGCTCGCGGTTCAAGGCGGCATTGTCGGTATGGTCGACGGCGACGCGCTCGAACTCGAATTGCACGACCCCGTACTGAACCGCACGCTGCGCCACGCCTACCGCGTGCGCGCGTTACCTGTTGTCGAATGAGCTATCGTTCAATGAGGCATTCATGAGCACCCCATCGCCATCCGCTGCCGACGCGTCCTCCGACGCCTCGCTCGAAGCCGCCGCCATCCACAAGATCACGTGGCGCATCATGCCGTTCCTGTTCCTTGTCTACGTGCTGTCGTATCTGGATCGCGTCAACATCGGTTATGCGAAGCTGCAGTTCACCGGCGATCTCGGACTTTCCAACGCCGCGTACGGACTGGGCGCGGGAATCTTCTTCTTCGGCTATTTCGTATTCGAGGTGCCGAGCAACCTGCTGCTGAAGAAATTCGGTGCGCGCGCCACCATCGCCCGCATCACGATGCTGTGGGGCCTGCTGTCGTGTCTGATGATGTTCGTACGCAGCGAGACCATGTTCTACGTGCTGCGCTTTTTCCTCGGCGTCGCCGAAGCCGGACTGGTGCCGGGCGTCGTGCTGTATCTGACTTTCTGGTTCCCGTCCGACCGCCGCGCGCGCATGGTCGCCGTGTTCATGGCTGCAATTCCGGTAGCGGGCATCATCGGCGCGCCGTTGTCGGGTTTCCTGATGTCGGCGCTGCACGAAGCACACGGTTTGCGCGGCTGGCAGTGGATGTTCCTGATCGAAGGCATTCCGTCGATTCTCGCCGGCTTCTGGGCGCTCGCCGTGTTGCGCAACACGCCCGCCGAGGCCCCGTGGCTGAGCGACGACGAAAAACGCGTAATCCTCGCCCGCATCTCGCGCGAGAATGCGGCGGCTGCTGCGGAAGGCGCCGAACATAGCCTCTCGGTCGCATTGCGTTCGGGCCGCTTCTGGCTGCTCACGCTGATCTACTTCTGCCTCGTCACCGGCAATGCGGGTTTTTCGTTCTGGCTGCCGCAGATCGTCAAAGACCTCGGCGTGACGAATCTCGTGACCAATGGCTTCGTTACCGCAATTCCGTATCTGGCTGCCGGTATCGGCATGATTCTGATCGGCCGTTCGTCGGATGTGACCGGCGAGCGCCGCTGGCACTACGCCGTGTGCTGTTTCATCGGCGCGGCGGGCCTGCTCGGCAGCGCGTCGGTTACGAACTCGATTCCGCTAGCCGTCACCGGTTTGTCGATTGCGTATATCGGCATTCTCGCGGGCTTCGGCATCTTCTGGTCGATGTCGACGAGCTTCCTGCAAGGCACCGCTGCGGTCGCCGGCATTGCGGTGATCAATTCGATCGCCAACCTCGCCGGTTATGTCAGTCCGTATGTACTCGGTATCGTGAAAGACGCGACGCATAGCGTGACGTTCGGGCTCGTGCTGATCGCGGGCGCGCTGATCGTGGGCGGCCTCGTCACGCTGATGATGCCGCGTGTCAGAGTTCAACACGCTGCGACAACGGTGGCGGGCAGCGCGTGAGGTATCAATAGTTGGTGTGGCGTGGCGGGCACGAGCCCCCCTGACAGGCCAGGTTCACGCAGCTTGCATCGGACCGAAGCCCGCGCCCGCCGCGCCCGCGAAAAGCTCGCTCGACCTTGCTCTACAATGCGCGGACGACATCGTCCGCTCCTTCTTCACATGACGCTTTTGCAGACCGCCCGCCCTCCACGGCCCACCCGCGCGACCGCCAACGCGAGTCTCGCCGAACAGGCTTATGCGTTCGTCAAGCGCGAAATCATCACAATGCGTTTGCGGCCGAGCGAGGTGCTCAACGAAGCGGAGTTGATGGCGCTGACCGGCATCGGCAGGACGCCGGTGCACCAGGCGCTGCACCGGCTCGTGCACGAAGGGATGCTGACCATCATGCCGCGCAAGGGCATCATGGTGCGTCCCGTTTCACTCGACGACGTGCTTGCGATCATCGACGTGCGCCTCGTCAACGAAAGCTACTGCGTCGAACTCGCCGCGCGTCACGCGCAACAGCACGACTACGACGCGATGCAGACGCTGCTGGAGCGCTCGGCCGTGTGCGTCGCCGCGCACGACATAGAAGGCATGATGGACATTGACCGTGAGTTCCATCTGGCCATTTCGGCCGCCTCGCGCAACGCGGTGCTCGCCGACATTCTGCGCGGACTGCATGAGCGCTCGTTGCGCTTCTGGTTCATTTCACTCTCCGAGCCGCATCATCTCGAAGACGTTCACGAAGAACACCTCGAACTGTTCCGCCTGCTGCGCGAGCGCGACGCCGAAGGCGCGAAACGCTCGGTGCAGAAACATATCGAGGCATTCCGCGCGACGCTTTTCAACCGCATGTAGAACCCGCATGTAGAAACATTACGTAAGCGGCTTCATGCAGACCAACCGGATAGAACGACATCATGGCCACTGAATTCACGCCCTTCCCGCCGCTTGCCCAACTCGCCGCCGACCTTGCCGCGGGGCGGACCACGAGCCGCGCGCTCGTCGAAACCGCGCTCGAACGGATCGCCGATCCGGCCGGCCAGGGCGCGGTCGCCTTCATGCACGTCGATGCCGACGGCGCACGCCAGGCCGCCGACGCGCACGACCGTTTGCGCGCCGCCGGCACGGTACTCTCGCCGCTCGCCGGCATCCCGGTCTCGGTGAAAGATTTGTTCGACATCGAAGGACAGCCGACCCGCGCCGGCTCGACGGTTCTTGCCGACGCACCCGCCGCCACGCAGGACGCCGTGGCCGTCGCGCGCCTTAAGCGGGCGGGCGCGGTGATCGTCGGACGAACCAATATGAGCGAATTCGCGTTTTCCGGGCTCGGACTCAATCCGCACTACGGCAACCCGCTGTCGCCGTACCGGCGCGACGTAAAGGGCGACGAGCGGATCTCGGGGGGCTCGTCGTCGGGCGCGGCGGCTTCCGTCGCGGACGGCATGGCCGCCGTCGCGCTCGGCACCGACACGGGCGGCTCGCTTCGCATTCCGGCCGCGCTGTGCGGTCTGACCGGTTTCAAGCCGACCGCCGCGCGCGTTCCGAAGCAAGGCGGCGTGCCGCTTTCGCCGACGCTCGATTCGTTCGGTCCGATCGGCGTCTCGGTGGCGTGCTGCGCACTGGTGGACCGCATGCTCGCCGGGCTCGAACCGCGCGTGCCGGCTGCGCGGCCGCTCGAAGGCGTGCGCCTCGGCGTGCTGACGAACTACGTTACCGACGGCGTCGAGCCCGAGGTCGCGACCGCTGTCGACACCGCGCTCAAGCACCTCGAAGCGGCCGGAGCGATTGTCAGCGAAGTGCGCTTTGCACCGCTCGACCGTCTGCCGGACATCAACCGCTTCGGCTTTTCGCCGATCGAAGCGTATGCGTGGCATCGTCCTTTGCTGGAGAAACACCGCGAACAATACGATCCGCGCGTGCTGGTGCGCATTCTCAAGGGCCAGCCGGCGAGCGCCGCCGACTATCTGGACCTGCTCGCCGAACGCGACGCGATGCTCGCCGAAGCGGCCCGCACGCTGTGGCAGCGCTTCGACGCGGTAGTGGCGCCGACCGTGCCGATGCTGCCGCCGCGCGTCGCCGAACTCGTTTCCGACGACGACCTTTTCGGCCGCACCAACGCACTGATGCTGCGCAACCCCGGCGTGTTCAACTTCCTCGACGCCTGCGCGCTGTCGCTGCCTTGCCACCTGCGAGGCGATGCACCGGTCGGCCTGATGCTGGCAGGCGCGCCGCATGCCGACGACGCGCTTCTCGCCATTGGCCGGGGCGCCGAAGCGGTGCTTAACGCGATTCGCTGAGCGGCGTCACGGTTTGCGTGCGGGTGTGGCGTCGTGTGGGCGGGGGTTCGCGCTAAAATCGCGGGCACTCGCCGTTTCCGCTGATTAGCGGCCACACAACAGCTACACAACCGCCACACGATCCATGAACAACGACAATGCAATGCTGCGCCGCGAGCGCTCCCTGCTGGTCCTGCTTGGCCTGATCTGCGTCGGCCTCGTTGCCGGCGCGCTGTATCTGCAATACGTCAAGCACGAGGACCCGTGCCCGCTGTGCATCATCCAGCGCTACTTCTTCCTGCTGATCGCAATCTTCGCGTTCCTCGGCGCGCGGTTCAACAGCTGGCGCGGCGTGCGTCTGCTCGAAACGATGGCGGCACTGTCGGCGTTGGCGGGTATCGTGACCGCGGCCCGGCACGTGTATGTGCAGGCGAATCCGGGCTTTAGCTGTGGCTTCGACGCGCTGCAGCCGATCGTCGACAGCTTGCCGCCTGCGCATTGGCTGCCGGGCGTGTTCAAGGTGGCCGGGCTATGCGAAACCGCCTATCCGCCGATCCTGGGGCTGACGCTCCCGATGTGGGCACTGGTCGGCTTCGTGCTGGCTTTTGTTCCGCTGGCGATTAGCCTCGTGCGCAATCGCAGACGGATTGCTTGAGGGAATTTGCCGGTTTTATACGACGCTGGCATCTATCCCGCGCCTAGCGGCGCGGCGACATGGCGGACACCGGCGCAGTGATACCGCCTATGTGGATCGGGCCGCCTCTGCGCTGTGTCGGGTTTTTGCCGTTTTCCTTTTTTTGCCGATCTGGTTGCTGCCGCCGTCGCGCGCCCCGGTTTCCGGCGGTTTTCAACCGCAGGCACGGCGCTTCGCCTGGTCCGCAGTTCCAACTCCTGCCCATTCGCCTGTTTCGCGCCAGCTTCCGCCGGTGCGCCTCCTCCCCGCCCGACGCAACTTCCCCGCACGAAGCGAATCCGACTCAAATCGGACTGATCTCATTGCATCTTCCGAATAAGCTTCATGCGACATCGGAAATATTTTTGGGGCGCCGTAATGCTATCTTCGGATATGGATGGCGATCTACGTGCGCGAGGCCGGCTTTGGCGCGACCCCATGCGTAACGCGCGCCCGGTCCGCACTGTCTTCTGGATTCGCCATGACAACGCAAACCATCCGCTTTTATCGCCAGGGGTCCGTCCACGAGATCTCCGGCGTACCCGCATCGCGCACCGTGCTCCAGCATCTGCGCGAAGACCTGCATTGCACCGGCACCAAGGAAGGCTGCGCTGAAGGCGACTGCGGCGCCTGCACGGTGGTCATCGGCGAACTCGACGCGCAAGGCGTGCTAGTGCTAAAAGCGGTCAACGCCTGCATCCAGTTCCTGCCCACGCTCGACGGCAAAGCCCTGTTCACGGTCGAAGACCTGCGCGCCGCGGACGGCACGCTGCATCCCGTGCAACAGGCAATGGTCGACTGTCACGGCTCGCAGTGCGGTTTCTGCACGCCAGGCTTCGTGATGTCGATGTGGGCACTCTACGAAAACCAGCCGGCGGCTGCCGGCCTGCCGACGCGCGACGAAATCAACACCGCGCTGTCCGGCAACCTGTGCCGCTGCACCGGCTACCGGCCGATCGTGGACGCATCGCAGAAAATGTTCGACTACGCGCAATATCCGCGCGTGACGCTCGATCGCAAGGCTGTCGAAGAAACGCTGCGCGCACTGCAACGCAACGACACCTTCGAGTACCGCGCGCCCGACACGCGCGGCGCCGCCTTCGGTGCGCCAGCGTTTTACGCGCCGCTCACGCTCGACGCTTTCGCGCGGCTTCGCGCCGAACATCCGCAAGCCCGGCTCGTGGCCGGCAGCACTGACGTCGGCCTGTGGGTCACCAAGCAGTTCCGCGATCTCGGCGACGTTCTCTACATTGGCAATGTGCGCGAACTGAAGACGATCGAGCGCGATGCGCAGACGCTCACTATCGGCGCGGCCGTCACGCTTGAAGACGCGTATGCGGCTCTAGCCGCCGACTACCCCGAACTCGCCGAACTTTGGACGCGCTTTGCGTCGCTGCCGATCCGCAATGCCGGCACGCTCGGCGGCAATGTCGCGAACGGCTCGCCGATCGGCGATTCGATGCCCGCGCTGCTTGCGTTCGGTGCCGAAGTGGTGCTGCGCCACGGCACGAAAACGCGCACGCTGCCGCTCGACGGGTTCTATCTCGGCTATCAGAAAACCGCGCTCGCGGCGGGCGAATTCGTCGCCGCGCTGCGCGTGCCGCGGCCGACGGGCAATCTGCGCTTTCGCACCTACAAAGTGTCCAAGCGCTACGACCAGGACATCTCGGCGGTCTGCGCGGCATTCGCTTTGCATATCGACGAAGGCAGCACGATCGTCGAGGCTCGCGTCGCATTCGGCGGCATGGCTGCAACGCCGAAGCGGGCCACGCAAACCGAAGCTGTGCTGAGCGGCGCGACGTGGAACGAAAGCACCGCGCGACAGGCCATGAACGCACTTGCCGCCGACTACCAGCCACTCACCGACATGCGCGCATCGAGCGCCTATCGGCTGAAGGTGGCGCGCAACCTGCTGTGGCGCTTCCATCTGGAAACGCGCGAGGACGCGCCGCTCGCGCTCTTCGACGTGAATGCATTTGCGTTCGAAGCCGGCACGCCGGACGCGATCGTGAAGGAGCCGTCGTGATGAATCGCACCGATGCTTTTGTCGAACGCGCTGCAAAACAGGCGGAAGGCCCGGCTGGAAACCCCGCCGATCTGCATCGACCCGAAGCCGCGATCGGCGTCGCGCTGCCGCATGAATCGGCCGCGCTGCACGTGAGCGGCGAGGCGACCTACACCGACGACATCGCCGAACTGCAAGGCACGCTGCACGCGGCGCTTGGCTTGTCGCGGCATGCACACGCGCGCATCGTGTCGATGGATCTCGACGCGGTGAGGAAAGCGCCCGGCGTCATAGCGGTGCTGACCGCCGAAGACATCCCCGGTGAAAACAATTGCGGCCCGGTGCTGCACGACGACCCGATTCTCGCCGTCAATGAAGTGCTGTACCTCGGTCAGCCTGTGTTCGCCGTGATTGCGCAGAGCCACGAGCTCGCGCGCCGCGCCGCGGCGCTCGCGAAAAGCGACGACGTAATCCGCTACGAGCCGCTCGACGCGATTCTCACGCCGGCGGACGCGAAGGCCGCCAAACAGTTCGTGCTGCCGCCGCTGCATCTGAAGCGCGGCGATCCGGACGCGAAAATCGCGGCCGCTCCGAATAAAATTCGCGGCACGTTCGAAGTCGGCGGCCAGGAGCAGTTCTATCTGGAAGGCCAGGTCGCATATGCGGTGCCGAAAGAGATGGACGGCATGCTCGTCTACAGCTCGACGCAGCATCCGAGCGAAATGCAGCAGGTCGTCGCGCATATGCTCGACTGGCCCGCGCATAACGTGGTGTGCGAGTGCCGCCGGATGGGCGGCGGCTTCGGCGGCAAGGAATCGCAATCGGCGCTCTTTGCCTGCGTGGCATCGCTCGCGGCGAAGCTGCTGCGTCGTCCGGTCAAACTGCGCGCCGATCGCGACGACGACTTCATGATCACCGGCAAGCGGCACGACGCGATCTACGAATACGAAGCGGGCTTCGACGACAATGGCCGCATTCTCGGCGCGCGCGTAGAAATTGCGTTGCGCGCAGGCTATTCTGCCGACCTCTCCGGCGCCGTCGCCACGCGCGCCGTATGTCATTTCGATAACGCGTACTACCTGTCCGACGTCGACATCGTCGCGCTGTGCTGCAAAACGAATACGCAGTCGAACACCGCGTTCCGCGGCTTTGGCGGCCCGCAAGGCGCACTCGTGATGGAAGTGATGCTCGACAGCATTGCGCGTCAACTGAACCACGATCCGCTAGACGTACGCCTCGCCAACTACTACGGCGTAGGCGAGCGCAATACGACTCCGTATGGACAGCTGGTCGAAGACAACATCATCGCGCCGTTGACCGACGATCTACTGGACTCCAGCGACTATCGCGCGCGCCGCGCAGCGATCGCCGCGTTCAACGCCAGAAGCCCGGTACTCAAGCGCGGCCTCGCGTTTTCGCCGGTCAAGTTCGGCATCTCGTTCAACGTGCCCTTTCTGAATCAGGCCGGCGCACTGGTGCATGTGTATAAGGACGGCTCGGTGCTCGTCAATCACGGCGGCACCGAAATGGGCCAGGGGCTCAACACGAAGGTCGCGCAAGTCGTCGCGAACGAGTTCGGCTTGCCGCTCTCGCGCGTGCGTGTGAGCGCAACCGATACCTCGAAGATCGCGAACACGTCGGCGACCGCGGCTTCCACCGGCAGCGATCTGAACGGCAAGGCCGCGCAAGACGCCGCGCGAACCATTCGTGCGCGGCTTGCCGAACTCGTGGCGAAACAACTCGGCGGCGACGCAGACGACGTGCTGTTCGCGAACGGCGAGGTAACGGTGAACGGCGGTGCGATGCCCTTCGATCAACTGGTCGGCGCCGCTTACCTCGCGCGCGTGCAGTTGTGGTCGGACGGTTTCTACGCAACGCCGAAAGTGCATTGGGATGCGAAAACGCTGACCGGTCATCCGTTTTATTACTTCGCGTATGGCGCGGCCGTGTCCGAAGTGGTGATCGACACACTGACCGGCGAATGGAAACTGCTGCGTGCCGACGTGCTGCACGACGCCGGTCAGTCGATCAATCCGGCGATCGATCTGGGTCAGGTCGAAGGCGGCTTCATTCAGGGCATGGGCTGGCTCACGACCGAAGAGTTATGGTGGAACCGCGACGGCCGTCTGATGACGCATGCACCGTCCACGTACAAGATTCCGGCTGTGAACGATACGCCCGCCGCTTTCCATGTGCGGCTTTACCCAAACCCGAACGCAGAGCCGACGGTGTTCCGCTCAAAGGCTGTCGGCGAGCCGCCGCTGTTGTTGCCGTTCTCCGTGTTCCTCGCGATTCGCGACGCGATCGCGGCCGCGGTACCGTGCGCACAGCATGCGCCGATGTTGCGCGCGCCCGCGACGCCCGAAGCGATCCTCGATGCACTGGATGCGCTGCACACACAAAGCGCGAGCGAGCCGGCATCCGGGCAAGGAACGAGCATAGAGGCGTCGACCAGCGACACGACTGCCTGACATGCGCGAAACAGACAACTCAAGCTCAGATCCGGGCGCAGCGCAGCGAACGCAAGTGACTTGCAGATACGCCCGGTGCGACACAATCGCCTCACACCAGGTTCAACCGGCCGCACGGAAACCCCGAGCGGCACTGTACGGAGATTCGTCGGATGCAAGCATGGCTACCTGACCTGCAACAACTGCTCGCGCACGGCGACGCCGCCGTGCTGGTGACGGTCGCGCGCGTCGAAGGTTCGGCGCCCCGTGAGGCCGGAACCAAGATGATCGTGACGCGCGATTCGGCGAAACATACGATCGGCGGCGGACACCTCGAATGGAAAGCGATCGAGACCGCGCGCCAGGTGCTGCGCGACGGCATGCGCTCGCCGCATATGCGCCGGCTCGAGCGTTTCGCGCTTGGCCCGAGTCTCGGGCAATGCTGCGGCGGCGCCGTGATACTCGCGTTCGAACGGCTCGACATCGGAGATCTCGGCTGGATCACGTCGCTTGCGAAGCGCGTGGCCGCAGGTCAATCGACGGTGCGTAGCGTATCATTCGGCCCCGCACCGGATGCGGTGATGCTGTCCGACCCCGAGCCGGGCGTCGATGCCGCCGACTGCCTGCTGTGGGACGGCGCCGGTTTCGACGACAGCGGCGCGCTGCTCACCGAGACGATTGCGCCAGGCGACTTCCCGGTCGTGCTGTTTGGCGCGGGGCACGTGGGCGCTGCTTTGGTTCGCGTGCTCGCCACGCTGCCTTGCACGGTACGCTGGGTGGACGAACGCGACGCGCAGTTTCCGCCCGTTGAATCGCTGCACGCGCACAACGTAAAGATCGACGCGAACGACGCGCCTGACGAAGCCGTCGACACGGCTGCGCCCAACACGTACTTCATCGTCATGACGCACAACCATACGCGCGACCTCGAACTGGCCGAGCGTATTTTGCGGCGCGGCGATTTTGCGTTCTTCGGCATGATCGGCTCGCACAGCAAGCGCAAACAGTTCGAACACCGGCTCGCCGCGCGCGGCATCGATCCTTCGCGGATTGCGCGGATGAAATGCCCGCTCGGCGTGGATGGCATCGTCGACAAGTCGCCGGAGATCATTGCGATTTCCGCGGCCGCGCAACTGCTGCAAGCTGTCGAAGCGAACGCGAGCGTGCATCGCGCCGTGCAGACGGTTTGACGAAGCGAGTCGACATCACGCTTACGCATCCGGCGCACAACGACACCAACAAACTTCTGACCGACCATGAACACAACAACCGCTACGTCCCTCATCGAAAAGGCCATGCTCGCACCGAAGGCCGAGCTGCATATTCACATTGAAGGCTCGCTCGAACCCGAGCTGATTTTCGCGCTTGCCGAGCGCAACGGCGTGAAGCTCGCTTACGACTCGATCGAAGCACTGCGCGCAGCCTATGCATTCACCGATCTGCAATCGTTTCTCGACATCTATTACGCCGGCGCGAGCGTGCTGCTGCACGAGCAGGACTTCTATGACATGACGATGGCGTATGTCGAGCGCTGCCTCGCCGACAACGTGATTCATAGCGAGATTTTCTTCGATCCGCAGACGCACACCGAGCGCGGCGTGCCCATCGCGACGGTTGTGGCCGGCATTGAGCGCGCGCTCGCGGACGCGGAAAAACACGGCATGTCGAGCAAGCTGATTCTGTGCTTCCTGCGTCACCTGTCGGAAGAAGACGCACTTGCAACGTTCGAAGAAGCGCGGCCGCTGTTCGACCAGTACAAGCATCGACTGATCGGCGTGGGGCTCGATTCGTCGGAGCGCGGCCATCCGCCGTCGAAGTTCGAACGTGTCTTCGCAAAAGCGCGTGCGCTCGGCTTGAAGCTCGTCGCGCACGCGGGCGAGGAAGGACCGCCGTCGTATATCTATGAAGCGCTCGATCTGCTCAAGGTGGACCGCGTCGATCATGGCGTGCGAAGCATCGAAGACCCGGTGCTCGTCGCGCGTCTCGCCGACACGCGCGTCGCGTTGACGGTGTGTCCGCTGTCGAACCTCAAGCTCTGCGTGTTCGACGACATGACAAAACACACGCTGAAAGACCTGCTCGATCGCGGCGTCGCCGTCACGGTGAATTCCGACGATCCGGCGTATTTCGGCGGCTATGTGAACGCCAACTATGCGGCGACCATCGACGCATTGAAGCTCGACGATGCCGAGGTCTACACGATCATCCGCAACGGTTTCGAAGCGTCGTTCGTTACGCCGCAAGAGCGCGCGGAACTGATCGCGAAGCTCGACGCGCATTGGAATCAAAGCGGCCCGCATTAAAGGGCCGATGTATTGCAGCGCGGGCATCGCAACACGGCCCTCCACGCTGCTCAGCTTTTCACATTCGGAGACGGTTTTCTCATGACTCACCCGGCTACAACGGCTAACCCGGCCCAATCCGCATTCCGCGCGCAGTTGCTGACTTTCAACGGCGATCCGTCGCGCTCGCCCGACGCGGCGATCTTCAATGAGGACGGCCTTCTGATCGTCGAAGACGGCCATGTCGTCGCAGCGGGCGCGTACGCGGCGCTCGCGTCTCGACTCGCGCCGGGCACGCCGGTTCAGGACATGCGCGACAAGCTGATCGTGCCGGGCTTCATCGACACGCACATTCATTACCCGCAAACGGACATGATCGCGTCGCCTGCGGCTGGCCTGTTGCCGTGGCTCGACACGTACACGTTTCCGACCGAGCGCCGTTTCACCGATCAGGCTTATGCACGCGATACGGCAAGCTTCTTCCTCGAAGAACTGCTGTCTTGCGGCACGACGACCGCACTTGTCTATTGCACGGTGCACAAGGAGTCGGCCGACGCGCTCTTTGCCGAAAGCGAGGCGCGCAATCTGCGCATGGTGGCCGGCAAAGTGCTGATGGATCGCAACTGTCCGGAGTTCCTGCGCGACACCGCGCAATCCGGTTATGACGACAGTGCCGAGCTGATCAGCCGCTGGCACAACCGCGGCCGTCAGATGTACGCGCTCACGCCGCGTTTCGCGCCGACTTCGACCGAAGCGCAACTGGAAGCTTGCGGCGTGCTGGCGGGCAAGCATGCGGATGTGTTCATCCAGAGTCACGTCGCCGAAAACACCGACGAAGTGAAATGGGTCAACAGTCTTTTCCCCGGTCACCGCAGCTATCTGGACATCTACGACCACTACGGCCTGCTACGCCGCCGCGCGGTGTACGGGCATTGCATTCATCTCGACGCGCAAGACCGGCAACGCATGGCTCAAACCGGCGCGGTCGCGTCGCATTGCCCGACGTCGAACCTGTTCCTCGGCAGCGGTCTGTTCGATTTCGACAAGGCCGACGAAGCTAACATGCCGATCGCACTCGCCACGGACGTCGGCGGCGGCACGTCGTTCTCGATGCTGCAGACAATGAACGAAGCGCACAAGGTCGCGCGATTGACGGGTCACCATTTGACGGCCACGCGCATGTTCTATCTCGCGACCGCGGGCGCGGCCGAAGCGCTCGATCTCGCAGACAAGGTGGGCACGCTCAGGCCGAAGTCGGAAGCGGACTTTGTCGTGCTCGATCCTCGAGCAACGCCGCTGCTCGCGCGCCGCACGGCGCGCACGGAGTCGCTCGAAGAATTGCTGTTCGCCTTCGCGCTGCTCGGCGACGATCGCGCGGTCTATGAAACGTATGCGGCCGGCAAGCGCGTGCATCGCCGCGACGACGTGCGGCAGCACGCGCCGCGCGTCGCTCGATTCGCGGCCTGATTGCCGCTCGAATGCGGCTTGGTGGTTTTCGCTGCTTCTAAATAAAAACGGCGCTTCCTTGCATGACGAGGAAGCGCCGTTTCAATTTCTACGTTCAATGCATGCCCCACCCGCGGGGACTCAGCGCTGCGTGCAAACCTCATGCAAGGCATTGAGCCTGCGCACCGGGTCGGCGACATACGGGTTGGATTCGTCCCACGCATAGCCCGCTAGCACCGCGCTGATCATGCGGCGGATCGACGGTGTCTGGTCGGGATAGAAAATGATGTCCTGCAATTCGCCCGTGTACCAGCGCTCGACAAACGCGCGGAATGTGTCGATGCCCTTGCGCAACGGCACGTCGTAATTCGCGGACCAGTCAACCTGCTCGCCATCCAGTTGGCGGTTCAAGGTCTGCACCGCCAGATGCGCCGAGCGCAGTGCGATCGTCACGCCCGACGAGAACACGGGGTCGAGAAACTCGCCCGCGTTGCCAAGGAGCGCATAACCCGGTCCGTGCAGACGCTCGACATTCGCCGAGTAGCCGCCGATATGCCGCACAGGCAACAGGAAAGGCGCGTCGCCGATCAACCGGTTAAACGTCGGCTCCTTCTGGATCAGCGCACGCAACTTCGGCTCGCGCTCCGTTGGCGGCACGTCGAGAAAACTCGACTCGGCGACGCATCCCACCGACGACCGTCCGCCCGCAAGCGGAATCATCCAGAACCACACGTCGCGGCGCTCGGGATGCGTTGCCACGCAGATCTTGTTGCGGTCGTGGGCGCCCGCGGGGAGGCCGTCGTAGACATGCGAGAAGAGTGCGGCGCGCGTGGGCATGCGCGTGGGCGCCTCCAGGTTGAGCAGACGCGGCAGCACACGGCCAAAGCCGCTTGCATCGAATATGAAACGCGTTTCGACCTGATACGCATGACCGGCCTCGTCGATCACGTCGACACGCGGCGCGGCACCCGTGCCCTCGCCGGTATGCACGGCCTGCACCGTATGCCCGAAGCGCACATCCGCACCTTGCTCCGCTGCGCAGCGAATCAGGATCTCGTCGAACACCGCGCGTTCCACCTGATACGTCGTGCCCCACCCCGCCGTGTGCTTGTCGCGGAAATCGAACGACGAAGATTGGCCGCGATACACGAACTGCGCGCCGTTCTTGTATTGGAATCCGGCCTCGATCACTGCTTGCAGCATGCCGGCTTCTTCCAGATAAGCCATGCTTTGCGGCAGCAGGCTTTCGCCAATCGAAAAACGCGGAAAGTGCTGGCGCTCCAGCACGAGCACCGAGCGGCCCGCTTTGCGCAGCAACGCGGCCGCCACTGCACCGGCCGGGCCGGCGCCGATGATCGCGACGTCGACCGTCGTGTGTTCCGCCGTGTGCTTCATGTCATGTGTACTCAAGTTCGCCTCAATCGTTTGCTTGCCCGACGCAGCAATACGCTGCATCCTTACGTCCTGTTACATTGCATCTCTAGCAGCAATAAATATTTCACCGGGGAGTCCAGCGTGCCGCCGTCTCAAACATCCAGTGTGCCGTTCGTGCCGGAAACGGCATTTGGAATCTGGTTCCTGCGTACTCACACATGGGAACATCATGTGTTGCGCGTCGCGATCAACGACCTCAAGCGCCTGATCGATACGCCGTTGCCCGCAGCGCCCGTCATCGTCGACGTTGGCTGCGGACAAGGCATTTCGTTTCGCCTGCTTGCCGATGCGTTCGAGCCGCGCCGCATCGTCGGCATCGACTATCACGAACCGTCGCTTGCGCTCGCGGCCAATGCGGCCAACTCCTGCCGCGACAAGGTCGCCGACATCGAACTGCTGCACGGCGACTGCGCGGCGCTGCCGCTGCCCGATGCGAGCGCAGACATCGTGTTCTGCCATCAGACTTTCCATCATCTCGTCGAGCAGGACCGCGCGCTCGCCGAATTTCGCCGCGTGTTGAAGCCCGGCGGCGTGCTGCTGTTCGCCGAATCCACTGACGCGTACATCAGGTCGTGGGTGATCCGGCTGCTGTTTCGTCATCCAATGCACGTGCAAAAAAGCGCGGACGGCTATCTCGACATGATTCGTCGCGGCGGCTTCAGCTTTACCGAACGCAACGTGTCCCTGCCGTACCTCTGGTGGAGCCGCGCGAAAGACTTCGGTCTGCTCGAACGGCTCGGCCTTTACCGTCCGCAACCCGGCAAGCGCCGTGAGACGCTCGTCAATGTCGCGGCGGTGAAGACCGTCTGAGTCGGCCAGGTTGCGTTACTTGCGCAGCGTGACGACGTCGCCCTTCAGCGCCACGCCCGCAATCACTGCACCCGCGCCGCAGGTGAACTCAGTCGCGCTTTCGCGCACTTCGTTCTTGTAGTTGCTCTTGATGTTGATCACCGCGTTGCCGCCTTCCTTGCGCGCGCGATCCTGCAACTCGATCACCGCCGACAGGAACACGTGCTGGCATGCGGCCTCATCGCTCTTGCCGAACGCGTTGGTCTTCTTGTTCGTCGCAAATTCGCCGATCGTTTTCGCGACGGCCGGATGCCGCTGGCCCGCGAAATACAACTGTATGTCGTCGCCGACCTTGCCCGGCTCGCTATGCAACGCATCGTTGATCGGATAGGTACCCACCGAGTCCCGCGCAAAAGCCGGTGCGACGCTCAGCATCGAAAAAGAAGCGGCGAGTGTGACGAACATCAGATGACGTTTCATTGATACTCCTTCCTGGTTGTTATGGGTTTTACGATTCCCGCATTCACTGCCCTGCAAATCAGTTCGCCTCGAGCACAGCGAGCCGTCCGCTGATCGCGATCGCGGCGGCACTCGGGCTCACGCCGCAAGTGAACTCGCTGGACGAATTGCTTTCGCTGCTGTGAAAGCGCGTCGTCACGTCGATCACCGCATTCGCATTGCGCTCGCGCGCCGCCGCGCGAAGCTTGCCGATCGCCTCGGCAAGCGCCTCGCGGCATGCGTCGTCGGGGCCCGCGACCTTGCGCGCGATGCGCACCGAGTATGAGACGTCGCCCAACCCGCGCTTCACGGCCGGATGGCTTTGCTCACCGAAATACACGGGAACGCCGCCGCGCGATTCACCGCCCGCGGCCGCGAGCGGCAGCGACTTCACCTGTGTCGCACATCCCGTCAGCGTCGCGGCTGCAATCGTCAATGCACCCAGCACCAATGTTCTTTTCATTTTTATCACCCTCGTTTTTTAGAATCGCGACCGTTTCAGCCGCCCTGCCATGCCTCGAACATCAGGCTCGCGCAACTTCCGCCGAAGCCGAACGACACCGACATCGCCGAGCCGATGCGCGCGTCACGCGTCTCACGCACGAGCGACATGCCGTCGATTTCCGGCTCCACCGAATCGATCCCCGTGGTGCCTGCAATAAACCCGTCGCGCATCATCAGCAACGTATAGATCGCCTCGTGTGCGCCGCATGCGCCAAGCGGATGCCCGGTCATGCCCTTGGTCGACGAAAACGCGGGCACACCGCGCTCCGATGCGGCACCGAACACCTGCCTCAACGCATGCAGTTCCTCGACGTCGCCAAGCGGCGTGGAAGGCGCATGCGTGTTGATGTAGTCCGGACGCTTGCCCGCTTGGTCCAGCGCGCCGCGCACGGCGCGGGCGATGCCTGCCGCGCGCGGCGTGACCATGCCGGCGTCCGTGCAGTCGCCGAACCCCGTGAGTTCCGCGTAGATACGCGCGCCCCGCGCCAATGCGTGGTCCAGCGCTTCGAGCACGAGCACGCCGCCGCCCGACGCGATCACGAAACCGTCACGCTTCGTATCGTAAGGGCGCGACGCGCGCTCGGGCGCGTCGTTGGAGCGGCGCGACAACGCGCCCATCGCGTCGAACATCAGCGTCATGTTGTCGTGCAGCGACTCGCTACCGCCCGCGAGCAGGATCTGCTGGCGGCCGGTCTGAATCAGTTGCATCGCCTGGCCAATGGCGAGCGCGGAAGTCGTGCATGCCGACGACGGCGAATAGCCGACGCCTTCGAGCCCGAACACCTGCGCGACGTTCGCGGACGCTGTGCTGCTCATTGCATGCGGCACCGTGTAAGGCGGCACTTTATCGACGCCGCGCGTGTTGGCAACGGTCATCGCGGCGTCGTAGCTCGACATCGTGCCGACGCCCGAGCCGATTACGGTGCCGGCAAGCGGCGAGCGCAGCATCGCCGCATCGAGCCCGGCATCGTCGATCGCCTTGCGCGCGGCATGGCAGGCAAAGCGCGCGGTATCGCCCATGAAGCGCTCCAGCTTGCGCTCGAAAGGCGCTTCATTAGCGACCGACGCCACGCCCGCGACTTGCGACGCAAAGCCGCGCTCACGCCATGCTTCGACTCGTTCGATGCGCGACTTCCCCGCGCGCAATGCAGCCGACACTTCGTCGAGCGAATTGCCGAGGCACGACACGATGCCCATGCCGGTAACGACCACGCGTTGCAACGCCACGCTCATCGAACACGCCTGAAAATGAGCGACGTGTTGATCCCGCCGAACGCGAAGTTGTTGCTCATCACCAGTTCGGCGTCGATCTCGCGCCCCGTCCCGATGATGTAATCGAGCCGCGCGCAGGCCGCGTCCACGTCCTGCAGATTCAGCGTGGGCGCGTACCAGTTGCGCTTCATCATCTCGATGGTCCACCAGGCTTCGAGCGCGCCGCACGCGCCCAGCGTGTGGCCCACATAGCTTTTCAGCGAACTGATCGGCATGCGCTCGCCGAATGTCTGCGCGGTTGCGTGGCTCTCCGCGACATCGCCGCGATCCGTGGACGTGCCATGCGCGTTCACATACTCGATCGCCTCGGGCGGAAGCGCTGCGTCTTTCAGGGCAAGCTGCATCGCGAACGCCATGGTTTCCGCCGTGGGCTGCGTCATATGCGCGCCGTCCGAGTTACAGCCGAAGCCCACGATCTCCGCGTGAATCCGCGCACCGCGCGCCACCGCGTGCTCGTATTCCTCGAGCACGAGCGTAGCGGCGCCTTCGCCGACCACGAGGCCGTCGCGCGCGGCGTCGAATGGACGCGGCGTCAGATGAGGCTCGTCGTTGCGCGTGCTGGTTGCGTACAACGTATCGAATACGGCGACCGCCGGACCCGACAATTCTTCCGCGCCGCCCGCCAGCATCAGCGTCTGCTTGCCCGTCTGAATCGCTTCATATGCGTAGCCGATTGCCTGGCTGCCCGACGCGCACGCGCACGACGTGGGAATGATCCGCCCTTTCAGATCCCAGAACAGGCTGACGTTGACGGCTGTTGTGTGCGGCATCATCTGCACGTAGCTGTTCGACGTGACGTCGCTCATCGAGCCGCTTTCGAGCATCGTGCCGAACGCGCGGATCGGCTGCACCGAGCCCGACGACGAGCCGTACGCGACGCCCATGCGGCCGTCCTTGATGCTCGCGTCGTCGGCGAGGCCCGCATCTGCAAGCGCGAGTTCGCTTGCGCGCACCGAATACATCGACACGGGGCCCATCGAACGTGTCTTCTTGCGCGGATAATGCGCGGGCGTGACGAACTGCGGCAACGGACATGCGAGCCGCGTATGCAACGATTCGAAGTAGTCCCACTCGGGCATGCGCCGCACTGCGTTCACGCCGCTTTTCAGACGCGCTTCGATTGCGTCCCAGCTATCGCCGAGCGCCGTGACGCCGCCCATGCCGGTAATGACGACTCGCTTCATCAGACCATCCCGCCGTTGACGCCGATCACCTGGCGAGTCACATACGAGGCCGCATCCGACATCAGGAAGCTGACCACGGACGCTACCTCGGCAGGCTGGCCGACGCGATTCATCGGCACCGTCTTCAATGCGTGTTCGAGCGGCATCTCGTCGAGCATGCCGGTTTCAATGAGACCGGGCGCCACGCAGTTGACGGTGATGTTGCGCGTCGCGAGTTCCACCGCGAGCGCCTTGGTCGCGCCGATCAGGCCGGCCTTTGCCGCGCTGTAGTTGACCTGACCGCGATTGCCCATCACGCCCGATACCGACGCGATAGTCACGATGCGCCCTCCGTTGCGGGCACGCACCATCGGCATGGTCAGCGGATGAACGACGTTATAGAACGAGTCGAGACCGGTTTCGATCACGACGTCCCAGTCTTCGTCGGTGAGCGCCGGGAACGCGGCGTCGCGCGTCACGCCTGCGCTGCATACGATGCCGTAGTACGGTCCGTTCGCCGCCACATCGGTTTCGAGCACATCGCGGCACACCGCGCGCTCGCGCACGTCGAATTGCAGCACCCGCGCAGTGCCGCCCTGAGCGGCGATGCCCGACGCCACTGCCTCGGCTTCAGCGCGCCCCGTGCGGCAGTGCACGGACACTGCAAAGCCGTCGGCAGCCAACTGGTACGCAATCGCGCGGCCAATGCCGCGGCTTGCGCCGGTAACGAGAACACGCCGGCTCATGAATTGAAACTCCCTTCGATGAATGACTGAAAATCGGACGGCTGGAAGACCTTGATCACCGCCTCGGCGCAACACACGTCGTCGTGATGAATCGTGCATTCGTATGCACCGTGGCCTTCGTCGCTGCGCAGCAATTCCGTTGCGTGAATCAGCAGTTGCGCGCCGCCTGCGAACGACGGCTGCAACGCCTTGTAGCTGCGCGAACCGAGCAGCACGCCGGGCCGCGCGCGGCCACCGCCACGCATGGCGAGCAACGCGACATGCGCGGCGATCGACTGCGCCATCAACTCGATGCCGATCCACGCGGGCATCGCGCCTTGCGCGTCCGCATACCAGGCATCGGCATGCACGGTTGCGCGCGCGCTCAGTGTCTGTTCGTCGAACGCGGTGACGGCGTCGATCAGCAGCATGGTGCCGCGATGCGGGATGATCGCTTCGATAGGTTGCTGCAGCAGTTCGTCAATGCTTCGTGTCGAGTTCATCGCGCCTTACCGTGCAAGAATCAGACTGACATTGCTGCCGCCGAACGCAAACGAGTTGCTCATTACGTATTGAGCGCCCTCGCCGCGCCGCAAAAACCGTTCGCTTTCGACGAGTTCCAGCGCGGGCAGCGCGGGGTCCGCTTCACCGTCCCAGATATGGCGTGGCAGTGCAACGTCGTCGCGCGCGAGCGTGAGCCAGGCGAAGCCGAGTTCGGTCGCGCCCGCGGCGCCCAGTTGATGGCCGGTCAGCGGTTTCGTGCCGCTCGTCGCGACGCCGTCGGGAAACACACGCGACATCAGGTTCGCTTCCATCTCGTCGTTCTTGCGCGTGGCCGTGGCGTGCAGGTTCACATAACCGATCGACGACGGCGCGATGCCCGCATCCGTGATCGCTTCGCGCAGCGCCATTTCGCCACCCACGCCTTGCGGATCGGGGGCCGAAATATGATGCGCGTCGCTCGATTCGCCGACACCCGCGAGGCGCACCGACGCTTCGTCGCGGCTCATCAGAAACACGGCCGCGCCTTCGCCGACATTGATGCCGCAACGATTGCGGCTCATTGGATTGGTGCGCTCGCCGCTGGTCGATTCGAGCGACGCAAAGCCTTGCACCGTCAGTTCGCACAATGAATCGACACCGCCCACCACCACCGCATCGCACATCTGCAATTGCAACAGACGCCGGGCCGACGCGAACGCTTTCGCGCTCGACGTGCAGGCCGTCGAGATCGTAAACGCGGGGCCTTTCAAGCCGAGTGCCGCCGCCGCGAAGGGCGCGGCCGTGCCGATTTCCATCTGCCGGTAGTTGAAGTTCGCCGGCAAGTCGCCCGCTTGCGCCTGATACACGAACGCCGCCTCAGCCGCTTCGATACCGGATGTGCTGGTGCCGAGCACCACGCCGATCCGATGCGCGCCGTAGCGCTCGCGCGCGGCGTCGACGGCAGGCGAGATCTGCGCGAGCGCGGCGAGCAGCAAGCGATTATTGCGGCAGTCGTAACGCGTGAGATCGGCGGGCGGAGCGAGATCGAGCGGCGTCAGGACGCTGCCCACAAACGCGTCGCCGATGCCCGTATGCACGGCCGCCATGCCTCGCGCGTGGCTCGCGGCGAGCGCCGGCACGATGCTGTCGAGGTCGCCGCCGAGCGCGTTGATCATGCCGAGCGCGTGCAAATAAACTGGTGGCGCTTTCATGCGGCCCTCCTGGATTCCGATGGCATGCCGATCGGCGCGAGCAGCACCGAGACCGCAATGCCGAGCGCGAGCGTCGCGCCAAAACTCTTTAGCGCAGGCATTGCGCTCATGCCAAGCATGCCGAACGACAACAGCGTGGTGGCGGCCGAAAGCAGCACGCCCGTCCACACCGCGCCGAGATCCGCGTCCGTGCGCAGGCACCCTTCACGCAGAAATACGGCGTAGTTCGCGCCGACGCCGAGCACGAGCATGAGCGCCAGCCAGTTGAACAGATTGAGCGGCACACGAGCGTAGCCGAATACCGCCAGCGTGACGCCTACTGCGAGCAGTACGGGCAGCGTCACGGCGATGCCGCCGCGCATGCGATGTGCGAGCGGCACTTCGTTCGCGACGTGCCCCGAGTCCGGTTGCTTCCGGGCATAGCGCACGATCAGCAGAATCAGCACCAATGTCAGCGCGCCGCCGAGCCACCAGCCGCTGTCCACGCGATACGCACCGAACAGCTTCGACACGCTCGCGGCCTTGTCGACAAAAGCCACGCCTGGCACTGAACGCGCGGTCGCGATCAAGGCGGCCTCGTTGCGCGGTGTCACGCCTTGCGGAATCACGACGGCGGCATACGCTTTCGTCGCCGCATCGACCTGGCCGAGCCACAAATGTCGGTATGGTTGCGACCACGGCGCGGCGAGCCACTGGTCCACGGTCAGAAGAGATTGCGGTTTCGTTTGCACATTCTTTTCCGCTGCGATCCACGCGTCAGCGACTTCGTCCTTGAAGCCCGCTTGCAGCAACGTGGCGCGCAATGCCGCCGTGTCGTCGAACACATGCTGCGCGAGCAACGCGCGGTCTCTGTTCTGCTGCTGCGCGGACGGCACGAACTGCGCGACCGATTGATAACCGCCCACCCCGTTCGGCGTGCCGCCAAGTGCGTCGAGTTTTGCACCCAGCGCTTCGGCACGCTCCAACACGAGCTCCGGCGTCTCACCGCGCACGACGAAAAACTGCGCGCTGTTGTCGATCCCCACCGCGTTGCGCACCTTGTCCTCTTGCGCGACGAGCGACGGGTCGCGCTGGATCAGCAGATGAACGTCGTCGTCGCTCGTGAGACGCAACCAGCCGGGAATCGCGACGATCAGCAACAGCGCGGCGACGATCCAGGCACGCTTGCCGCCGATCAACCAATGCCATGCGCTCAACAAACGCGCCGAGCGTTCGAAGAGTCGCCGGGGACTGCGCTTCGGCGCGTGCGGCAGCAACGCGGGCAACAGCCACATCACCGAGGCGAACGCCGTCACGATGCCCGCCATCGCAAAACATGCGATCTGCTTGAGCGCGGGAAACGGCACCCACGTGAGAATCGCGTAACCAAGCAGGCTCGTGGCAAGCGCTACGCTCAACGCGGGACGCACCGCACGTGCGCCCCGTCGCGCATCCCAATCGCGCCCGGCACCGAGATAGACGACAAAATACTGGATCGAATAGTCGACAGCTTCGCCGATCAGACTTGCGCCGAATACGAGCGTCAGCAGATGCAACTTGCCGAATACGAGCAGCGTCACCGCAAGCGCGCAGACGATGCCGAGCGCGGTCGAGACGAAGCCGAGCAGGAGCAGACGCGGCGAACGGAACACCCACATCATCAACAACGCGATGCCGATGAGCGACGCGACGCCGATCAGATGCACTTCGCGTTCCGATGCACTGCGCGCCGACTCGGCGTAGAACACGGCGCCGGTTCGTGCGACCGACACGTCGGGGAATGCCTGCTTCAACGCGCTTTCGCCTTGCGACAGCGCCGCGAGCACCGCGTGCTGCGTTTTGGTTTCATAAGCGGAGCCTGGCAAGGTGGCCACGATCAGTACGCTCGTCGCAGTGCCTTGATGCGATACCAGCAACCCGTCTTCGAGTTCGAGATTCGATGTCGCGAGCGGCAGATTGCCGAGCCAGTGTTCGAGCCAGCCGAATGGATCGTCGGCAAGCGACGTGGTGAGCCCGCCGCGCAATGGGCTATAGATGCGTTGGGCGAGCGCGTCGCGCAACGCGGCGTCCGGCGCCTTACTGCTCGCGATTGCCGCGCGGTCAGCAGGTGTCAGCAAGCCGAAACGATATGGCAGATACAGCGCCGCAATCTGCGACAGATCGAATGGCGGCAACTCCGCCGTCACCGAAGCGAACGCCCCGCTTTTTTGCAGCGAAGCGCCGAGTTGCTTTGCCGCCGCTTTGGCGTGCGCATCGTCGTGACTGGTGACGAGAAAAACCGTGCGGTCGCCGAGAGCGCCCGCCAGCGTATCGACCGCTTTCTCGGCGACCGGATCTGCCTCAGTTGCAGGCAGCAGCGCAAGCAAATTCGTCTGCAACGGCGACGGTCCGGAAAAACGCCAGCCGCAATACAGCGCCGCGACGAGCGCGAGCAGCAGCCACGCGGCGCGCATGCCCCACGCGTTTTTTGCGGACCTGTGTTGCAGCAGGTCCATCAGGGCGCCCCGAGCAGACTGCGTTCGGCCGCGGCCGGTTCGCTCACCGCCTCGCTCTTGCTGAATTCGAGTTGCGTCGTATCGCCGTTGGCGAGCGCGATACGCAAACTCTGCAAGAAGTCTCCGCCGCTCATCTGCAAGCCTTTGATCGACTGCGCAAGCTGCGGCTGGTTCGGCGTCAGCTGCATGCGCCAGTGCGCGGCGCTGCCCTCGGCCTGCACGTCGAATTGGGAATACAGCGCGGACAGATCGCCGCCGAGCATTGCACGCATCATCTTCGAAACTTGCGCGACGCCGCGCGTGCCTTGCGCGCTGTGCGCCGTGACGCGCTGACCGTTGGCATTGATTTCGGCGACGCCTGCATCGGTGATGACATAAGTGGCTTTGTACGGCGTGTCGATATGCCAGATCACGCCGCGCTCACGCAGGAACAACAAGGATCCGGTACTGACGAGCGGCTGCTTCATCGCGGCCAGCGTCTGCGTTTGCGTGAATTGCGCGCGCACGCCTTTGGCCTGGGCGAGATGCGATGCGACCTGCGAGACCAACGCGGGATTGCCGTCTGTAGACGCGGCACACACCGGCCACGCCGGCATGCTCAACGCGCTGGCCACCGCAAACGAAAACGCACAGGCACGCAGTCCGTTCAACAATCGCACGCCGGAATTCGTTATCGCCATACGCGCTCCAGTTTCTCGAAGACCACCGGCGGCGACACGAACTGCAACTCTTGCGTGGCGGCATCGACCGCCACCTGGATCGTATAGCCCTTGGTGAGCCTCGTGCCCGATTCGCAGTCGATAATTTCGTAGCCTATTTTCAGGCGGTTTTCGTGTTCGAGCAGTTGGGTGCGCACGTCGATCTTCTGACCGTACGTAGCCGGGCGAACATACTTGAGATGCGCTTCGACGATCGGCCACAGATAACCGGACGCCTGCATCTCGCGGTAGTCGTAATCGAATGCGCGCAGCAGCGCCGCACGGCCGATCTCGAAGTACTTCAGATAATGGCCGTGCCAGCACACATTCATCGCATCCACGTCGTGGAACGGCACCTCCACTATTGCACTGGCGCTCAGTACCTTGCGGGTCGCGCTTTCCGTCATGCTCATGTTTGCGGCCCTCCGCGATAATCCTGCAACAACCCGCATGCGGCGATGCGCACGGTCAGCGCGCGCAAATCGTGTTCGAGCGCGCGATCTTCGTCGACGAAAGGCGATTGCGCGCCGACGTTTTCCATGAACGTTCGCAACGCCGTAGGCACCGGCGTCGCGCTGTCGAAGCGCAAGCGCAAACGTGCAGCCTGAACCGTTGCAAGCGTATGCGCGGCAGCAACCTGCTCGGTCAACTCCAGCACGCGCAAACAGTCGCGCGAGGCGATAGTGCCCATGCTGACCTTGTCCTGATTGTGCGCCTCGGTCGAGCGTGAGAACACGCTCGCGGGCATCGTGTTCTTGAGCGCTTCGGCAGTCCACGCGGACGACGAAATCTGCACGGCCTTGAAGCCGTGATTGATCGCGGCGCGCGCAGGCGCGGCGCCAGTCAGATTGCGCGGCAGGCCATTATTGAAATTGACGTCGACGAGGAGCGCCAGTTGCCGGTCCATCAGATCGGCGAGATTGGCGACCGCAACTTTCAGCGAATCCATCGCGAATGCGATATGACCGCCATAGAAGTTGCCGCCGTGCAGTACCCGCTCGTTGTCGGGATCGATCAACGGGTTGTCGTTTGCGCTGTTCAGTTCGTTTTCGATATCGCGACGCACCCAGCTCAGCGCATCACGCGCAACGCCGATCACATGTGGCGCGCAGCGGATCGAATAACGGTCCTGCAAACGGTGGCCAGGCGTATCGTCGCGGCCTTCCAGATCGTCGCGTATCCATGCGGCTGCTTGCGCCTGGCCGGCGTGCGGCTTCACCTCGAAGAGCGTGGCGTCGAAATGCGCGGCGCGGCCGTCGAGCGCGACGGTGCAAAGCGCGGTCAGGCGCGCAGTGAGCCGGGTCAGATGATCCGCGCGAGCGAACGCCAGACACGCGAGGCCGGTCATCACCGCTGTGCCGTTCATCAGTGCGAGGCCTTCTTTCGGCGCGAGCGTAAGCGGCGTTTGTCCGAGTTCGTTCCACACTTCACGCACGTCGCGCAGACGTCCTTCGAACATGACTTCCCGCTCGCCCGCGAGTGCTGCGGCGACATACGAGAGCGGCGTCAGATCGCCGCTCGCACCGACCGAACCCTCGGCGGGAATTCGCGGCAGCACGCGATGATTGACGAGGTCCGCGAGGCGTTCGAGCAATACCGGGCGCACGCCTGAAAAACCATAGGCGAGCGAATTCAGACGCGCGGCGATGACGGCGAGCGTCTGTGCATCGTCGAGATATTGGCCCATGCCGCAGCCGTGGTAACGCGTGAGTTGCAACGGCAACGCTTCGACGAGTTCCATCGGCACGTCCACCACACAGGCGTCGCCGTAACCGGTGTTGACGCCGTAGACCGTCTCGCCCGCGGCAAGATGGCGGCGCAGAAAATCCGCGCCGCGTTGAATACGGGCGCGCCATGCCGGGTCTGCGTTCAACGCAACCGGCGCGCGATGCTGAGCAATCGCGACGACTTCTTCGATACTCAGCTTGCGCCCGCCGATCACGACGCGAGCCGCGTGGCTATCGCCGTTGGAAGCCGCATGCGCGCCGGCATCCGGCGCGTCGATCAGGTCATGTTCGGCCATTCGCGTCTCGCTTGGGGCGAGCCCAGAAATCGAAGAAGTTGAACCATTGATAAGGTGCCTTGCGACAGTAATGTTCGAGACGCACTGCATAACGCTGCGCCCAGGCCGCGAGATGCTGCGTGCGTTCGCGGCGCGGCAATTCGATGCGCTCGGCGAACGGCTCGAAATAAAGACGATAACCGTCGTGTTCTTTCAGACAGAAGAACAGGTAGACCGGACAGCCGAGTGCATGCGCGAGCACATATGGACCTTGCGCGAAAGGCGCAGTCGCGCCGAGGAAACGCGCCTCGGTGGTGCGGCCGGCTTCGTGCGCCGGCACACGGTCGCCGACGATCACCAGCAACTCGCCCGCGTCGACGCGCTCCTGCATCATCATCGCGGTTTCGGGCCCGAAGTCGGCGACTTCCAGCAGGTGCCGCGTGAACTCGCTATTCGCGGAGGCCAGCACACTGTTGAAGCGGCGCGCATGTTCGGTATAGACGACTGCCGTGACTTTCGCATACGCGCCCTGTGCGGCGAGCGCACGAGTCATCTCCAGATTGCCGAGATGCGCGCCGATAACCAGCGCGCCCTTGCCGCTCGCGACCAATGCTTCGAACGCCGAAGGATCTTCGAACTGGACGTCCGCGTTGTTGACGCGCCCGGACCACGCGGCGAGCTTGTCGAAGCCCGATTGGGCGAATGCCAGCATGTGACGATACGCGGAGAGCCAGCCTGGGCGAGGCGTATCGCCACGCGGTTCGGCCTCGTGCAGACGCCTGAAGTAGTTCGCCGACGCCTCGCGCGCGGCACGTCCCGTCAAAAGGAAATACGCAACGATCGGATGCAGCCACAGCCCGGTGAAGCGGCGGCCGAACAGCTTGCAACTGAGCGCGAGCAATGACATGCCCAGATGACTGCCGCGTTCGGCAATACGCCACCAGTCCTGAGCCTCGGCGCCGCCGCTCTGTTTGCTTCGTGCACCGGCTGGCGCGGCACGCCGTGGCATGAACTTGTGCGCGAGCAGCATGGGCAGACGCGCCAGCATGCCGCACACGAGCCGCGTGTGGCTGCGGCTGATACGCACGTTGTCCCACAGCACGTCGAAATGCGAAACGCCGTCGCTCGCGTAGGTGACGCGCGTGGGAATCGAGCGGAATGCGGCGCGACGCCAGTAAAGGCGCACGAGAATTTCGATGTCGAAGTCCATCCGCGTGGGCAACTGCACGCTGTCGATCAGATCGCAAGCCAGCGCAAGCGGATACAGGCGAAAGCCGCACATGGAATCGCGAATGGTCAGCGAAAGCGTTTCGATCCACACCCAGACATGCGTCAGATAACGGCCGTAGAGACGCGCTTTCGGCACGCTCTCGTCGTAGACGGGACGGCCGAGAATCACCGCACCCGGTTCGACGCGCGCCGCTTCGATGAAGCGCGGCACGTCGGTGGCGTCGTGCTGGCCGTCGGCGTCGATCTGCAACGCGTGCGTGTAGTGGGCGTCGCGCGCGGCGCGCAACCCCGCCATCACCGCCGCGCCTTTGCCGCCGTTGACGGGCAGGCGCAGTAACGTGAGCTGCGCCGCGTACTCGCTCGCGAGTTCTGCGAGCACCTGCTGCGTGGCCTCGTCGCTGCCGTCGTCGACGACAAAAATCGGCAAGCCGTGCACCGCGAGATGCGCGACGGTCGCACCAATTGCGTCTTTGTGGTTGTAGATCGGGATCACGATGCAGGGAGCAAAATTCATCATGCGTCCGCCCGGTAAACGATCACGCCCGACGCACATTCGCGCTCGTTCGCCCGGTACGCGAACTGCACGCGCTGACGTGCGGGATCGTGCGCGAGCGTGAGCTTGAGCACCGCGCCCGGCCCAACCGGCGCCATGAACTTCAATCGATCGATCGACGTAAAACCGCGCACGCAAGGCAGTTGCTCGGCTGCAAGCCGCATCGCCCAATCGATCTGTACAACGCCCGGCAGAATCGGCAAGCCCGGAAAGTGGCCGGCGAAATGGGTGAGCGTGGCGGGCACGCGCAACTCGAAATGCAGTGTCTCTTCGGTGTCGCCACCGCGCGCTTCAGCCAGCACTTCGACGCCTTCGGCGCGCGGCTCGAACGTCGCCGCGACCGCCGAGACCGGCAGCTTGCCGCGTGCGTCGAACGGCAACGCAAGACGAAAGCGCCAGTGACGCGGCAACACGACGACGTCGAAATAATCGGCGAGATGTCGGCGCAAGGTTTTCGCGAGCAGCACGCGGCCTTCGTCGCGCAATGCTTTATTACCTGCTTCGGTCAACGCGACGACAGCGCCGACGCGCTCACGCACGCCGCCCTCGAGCGGCACGATTGCCGCTTGCGTGACATATGGATGCAGCGCCAAGCGCGCTTCAAGTTCCGGCAGCGACACGCGCTTGCCATCGAGCTTCATCACGCGATCCAGGCGGCCTTGCAAGCGGAAGCGGCCTTGCTCGTCGAATGCGATCCGGTCGTCGGTGCGATGCCAGCCGTCGTGGTCCAGATGCGGTGAGCGCACGCTGAGCGCACCGTCTTCGTCGCGGCGCACTTCGATGCCGGTCACCGGTTGCCATGCATCCGTCTGATCCTGGCGGCGCCACGCAATGCCACCGGTCTCAGTGCTGCCATAGATTTCGAGCGGCGCGGCGCCGTAAGCCGCCGCATATTCGTGCGCGGCTTCGAGCGCGAGCGGACCGCCCGACGAGAAAAAAGCGCGCGGTGCGGGCGTCAATCCGGCGAAGCCAGGCAGCGCAGGCCAGCGCGATAACTGCGCGGGCGTCGACACGATCACCGCCGCGCCGCACTGCGCGAGTTGCGCTTGCAGATGCAGCGGTTCGATGCTGATCTCACGGTCGAATGCGCGGCCGGCGGCCAGCGGCCACATCACGCGAAACAGCAGACCGTAGATGTGATGATGCGGGACGCTCGCAAGCATCGTCGCGTCGCCGACCAGCGCACCCCACTGCTTTTCGAGCGTATGCACCTCGGCGTTGAACTGCGCGAGCGTTTTGCGAATCGGCTTGGGACGGCCGCTGCTCCCCGACGTATAGAGCGTAAGCGGTGCTTGCGGGTCGATATGTGTGCCCAGAGCTTGAGCGGCGTCGTCGTCGGCGGCGGCTTGCACATGCGGCGCCAGCGTGGCGTCGGTGAGCACGACGTCGTAAGCATCGGCGAGGTCGGCGAGATAGCCGGGCGTCGCGTTCGCAGGAATCACCGGCTCCTTGCCGCATGCGAACAGCGCAAATAAGGCGCAGGCGAAATCGAAGGGATCGTCGATACACAATGCGTAGCGTTGCGCGGCCTGCGATTGCACCGCCGCCCGCAGCGTCGCAACGCGCGCGCGAAACGCGGCGCGATCGAGCAGCAAACCGCGATCGCGGCATACGGGCGTAGCGGCAGCCGCTGTACTCAACGGAGTCGACAACAGGTCGTGCAACGCGATCATGCCGCCTCCGAACGTGCTGCGCGCGGCAGCACCACGAGGTAGCGCCATATGACCTCGGCGATCAGCAAAACACCGATCAGCACGTAAGCAATCGCGCCGTTATAGAGCGACCAGCTCGCGCGGCTCCAGTAGAGCGCGGTATAAGCGGAGAAAGCACCGTTCAGCAGAAAAAACACACACCACACCTGAGTAACGCGCCGCGTATGGCGCACTGCGCCCGGTGGCAGATCGGGGTTGCCGAGGCGCGCGAACTTTTCGATCATCGACGGCCCGTGCACGAGCGTCGCGCCGAACGCGATCAGCAGTCCGAGATTGACGAGCGATGGATACAGGCGCAACAACAGCTCGCTGTTGGTCCACACGATTGCCGCCGACGCGCAGCTCAGCAAGCCGACCACCGTCCAGTCGATTGCGGAGAGGCGGCGCAGCGATGTCGCGACCGGGCCGCTGCCGGCCCAGCGCTGCAACCACAGGATCGCGAACAGCATGCAGCCGACATAACGCGGCGTGTCCCACCGCCACGCGCACAGGATCAACGCCGGATAGGCGAGCTTCACCAGCACTTGCACGACTGCCTTGACCCAATGACGCCCGCCGGTGGACGAGGCGCCGGAAGCAGGCGCTTCAGTCGCAGCCGCCGGCGTTCCCGAGCGCACTGCCGGCATCAGCCTTGGGCCGCCAGCAGGGATTCGACAGCGCCGATCACGTCGCCGACCGTGCGCACCGACTTGAACTCTTCCGGCTTGATTCGGCGGCCGGTCATTTCCTGCAGCTTGATCGCGAGATCGACGGCGTCGATGCTATCCAGATCGAGGTCTTCGAACAGATGGGCGTCGGGCGTCACGCGCTCGGGCTCGATTGCGAAGTTCTCTTTGAAGATGGCGCGGATGCGTTCAAGAATCTCTGCCTCGGACACGATTTATTCCCCTTTTCTGTTGGTTTCGTTCGCAGCGTGCGCCGCTTCGCGCTGACTCTCGACCAGCGCGGCCAGCGTGCTGATCGAGCGGAAGTGTTCGCGCGTGCGTTCGTCGTTTGCCGCAATGGTCAATTGGTATTGTTTGCGCAGCACGATGCCGATTTCGAGCGCGTCGATCGAATCGAGACCGATGCCGTCGGTATCGAACAACGGCGCGTCGTCGTCGATATCGGCGGGACTCAGGTCTTCCAGATCGAGTGCTTCGATGAGGAGCTGCTTAATTTCCAGTTTTAAAGAATCCATAATCGAACAGGTGCTGAGTAATGTGTGCTTCGACGGCACTCGTCACGCTGCGCGCAGCGAGAGCCGGTGTGGTGTCGTCTGCCTTGAGCTGGTCCACGCCCAATGGTTCCAGCACGTTCACGCGCATGCGGAACGCTCGCGCGGGCACGTGGTACCAGCGCATCTGCTTCGTGAACGCGGGCGGATCGCAATCCATCAGCACAGGCACGATCGGCGCGCCGACCTTCAACGCCATATGCGCGAAACCGCGCGAAAACGCATGCAACCGGTTCGGCGCGGGGCTGCGCGTGCCTTCCGGAAATATGATCATCGTATAGCCCGCGGCCAGCTGCCTCGCGCCGGCCTCGACCAGTTCGGCGGGATCGACATTGCTGACATATTCCGCCGAGCGCACGATGCCCCAGAAACACGGATTGCTCCAGTGCGCGTTTTTCACGACGCAGCATGCATGCGGCGTGAGCGAGAGCAGCACCATCACGTCGAGATACGTGGGGTGATTCGCGACCACGATGGACGGCGTGCGTGCACGCAACGCATCCACGCCCGAGACTTCGAGCTCCATCACGCCGATGCGCTGCAGTACGGCGACAAGCGCGCGGAAGAACCAGTGGATCACGCCCGTCACCGCAAACTGTCGCGACGCGCGATGCGGCCACAGCCACGCGAGCGGAAACACGAGCACAGAAAATAGCACGCCGCAAATGCCGAACACGACGAACGCCATGCCGGTGGCGAAGAGTCGCCAGGCGTAATCAAGCCGCGCAGTCATGCCATCCCCAATGCCAGAGAGCGCCGGCGCCCTGCCAGGCCGCCGGCTTGCCGGTTTCGAGACAGTGCAGCAGCGCCTGGCTTTGCGTGGCGAAGCGCGTTTCCGCTTCGGCGGTATCGGGCGGTTGCGCCGCGCCAGTTGCACCTGTTGCCGCGCTGTGGCCCAGCGCTACGCATTTTTCAGCGGCTGCAACGGCCGCTGTGCTTCTAGCCGATGCTGCAGTTGCGGCCGTCGGGCCGGGGTCGCGCTGGCCGACTGCGCGCGCGGTGTCCCGGGCGACAACCGAGGATCGCGCGCACACGAGGTGGCCCAATGCGCCTTCGCTGCTCAGCAGAATAGCGATCGCGCCGCCTTGGACTTCGTCTTCAATGGTGCCGTATGCGGGATCTGCGGGCTCGTCCGCGTAGACGAGCAATACCGGCGACGCAGGCTGCGTCGCGAATTGCGCATAGGCTTCGAGGAGCGCATAGCCGAGCGTTTCGGGCCCGGCGGAGATCGCGCTCGCCGCCGAGCGGTCGCCGCGCGCAATGCCGAACACGCCCGTCATGGCGTTGAGCACCGAGAGGCTGAAGGCGGTCGGCGAGACGGGCTCGCCGGAACTGATCGCGCGGAGGATGTCGGTAGTGCGGCGCAATTCTCCGTGCCGCGAGGCGAACACGACGCGGGCCTCGTCGGCGCCGACACAATCGTGCGCAACCTTCAGCGCGACTCTGGACAGAGTGCTGAGACGCCGCCGCACGATCGGCTCGATAAAGCCGATGTCGGGTGCGGCAGAAGCGGCGGCAGGCCAGCTAGACCAGCGAGCGACCGGAATGGTCCAGTGCGGATCGGGCATATCGGTGTTCGCGCGTAGAAGCAGGGAGAGGTTGAAGCGCCTGACGGAACACGCAGCCTTCATAGCGTATGCGCGCCGCGCGGACCGGCAACTCCAGCCGCGGGTCGATCAGTCTTTTTGTAGGTTCACCGAAATTAACGGCACATCGGCCGGATTATTTAGGTGCCTCTGACAATCGACCTTATAAATTGGCTCCGGCTCCCGCAGTGGCCGGAATCATACTGAAGATTTTCGTTTAAATCAGCCAAAAAAGACGTATCCATCTGTATCCGTGTCGCGATTGCCACGGTGCCGTTCAGGCGATATTAGATTTCGCGGACGTTTCAAGGGACGCTTGGGAATCTACCTATGGCGGTGTGTTTTCCTGTCGGATTGCAGTGTTGCGCAACGCGGCTTACGTTGAAAGCAGCTTGAAACTTTCAATAAACTTTCTGCGAAGGCTGTTGCACTTCAATACATTCGTTTTGCCGGCCGATGCAAGGGTCGGCGCTGCGGCCGTCATGCCACGCCTGCTATAATCCGCCCCTCATTGGGGAGTAGCCGCCCCGCAGCGCGTTCGTCCGGCAAGCAGGCCGGGCTCGTGGAACGCGAACTCGCGGGGGCGCCTGTCAACAGACTTGGCCGTTACGGCCATGGCAGCCGCAGCCTCAGGCCTGGCGAGACCGATGACCCACACCCTGCCGCAATTGGGCCCGGCGTGTCGTGGGTCGTCGCTCGTTCAATCTCGGCCCAGGAATTCAAAACAACGTGATCCACGCTTTTCTCATTTCGACCGGAGCGGTCGCGCTCGCCGAGATCGGCGACAAGACGCAATTGCTGTCGCTCGTGCTTGCCGCGCGTTATCGGAAGCCAGTGCCAATTATTCTGGGCGTGCTGGCGGCGACACTCGTCAATCACGCGGGCGCGGGCGCACTTGGCGCGTGGCTCGGCTCGCTGCTCACGCCGACCGTGATGCGCTGGGCGCTGGCTATTTCGTTCATCGGCATGGGTTTGTGGATTCTCGTGCCCGACAAGCTAGCCGATGACGAGGCCAACACGAACCGCACCCACCTCGGCGTCTTCGGCGCAACTGTCGTGGCATTTTTCCTGGCGGAGATGGGCGACAAGACGCAGATCGCGACGGTGGCGCTGGCCGCGCGGTTTCACGATTTCTTCGGCGTGGTGGCCGGCACCACGCTCGGCATGATGATCGCCAACGTGCCGGCGATCCTGCTCGGCGACCGTTTCGCTCACCGTCTGCCGACCGGCGTCGTGCATGGCATCGCCGCCGTGCTGTTCGTCGTTCTCGGGACAATGGCGCTGTTCGGCGCAGGAATCTGAAGCGAACCGCGCGATCCGGGCGCCAGCCGGATTGCGCGCCGCCGCGCGTCACCGCCCTGTCACTGCTCCGTCACCGCTCCGTCACTGCGCGGCTTTCGCGCCGGACGCGGGCGCGGGCGCCATTGCCGATGCCGGGGCAGCGGCGGGCACAGGCGTTTCGTTCGGAGCGCCTGCGCCGGTGCCTAGCGGAATCTTGACCGTACGCACAACACCATTGCCGAGCGGGAAGTCTGCGAGCGCGCTGCGAGCGAGATACGGCATGGCCCTCACCAGCGACGACTCGCCGCCCGAATTGCGCGCGGTCACGTTGTAGACCTCCTTGCCGGTCGCGCGCTCCGTGATCCGAACACCGAGCAGATGCGTGAAGATCGGATAGCTCTGGTTCACGTATCCGGCGGGAAACGGTCCCCACGGCCCCCACGGATCGTACGGACGCCCCCACCCCCAGTAAGGCGCCGGCCACGGGTTGTAATAGACCGGCTCGGCCACTGTCACCACGTCCGAACGAATTCCATACGAGAGTCCGACCAGATAGCGCGCCTGCGCGCCGTCCACCTGGCGAAACGCGTGCGTGGCCAGTTCATTGGCGACGATGTGCTCATACGTGGTCAGTTCGAGATTGTTCCGCTGATCGGGTTCGCGCATGAACGCGTAGGTGCGCGTCGCGTCGCCGCCGCTCCAGTCGGAGAACGCGGTGACTTGCGTCGTCACATAAGTCGTGCAGCCGGACAGCAGCACGGTCAGCGCCGCCAGCAGCAGCATGGCGCGGCGCGTCCATCGATTCGTTTTCATGGTCTACCTCGTGAAGCGTTTGGGTCGGCTCGGGTTCGTATTGTACGTAGACCGTAGGCCAGGCCTCACGTTCCGGGCCCCGCCGCGTGGGCCTGTGTTTGTCTGGACGGCCGGTCGCGCGCCGGCTTTGCGGCGCGTTGGGAACGGTCGAAAGTTCGCTCCGCACGATTCGCCGAGGCTTTGTACAATGGCTCGACAAGCCCGGCTCACACGCCTTGTGCGCCGGCCGCTCGAGTCCCATCACTACAGAACGCCATGGCCGATACCGCAACGCCCAATGTGATCCGCCGCGCCGATTATGCGCCGCCCGCTTTCCTGATCGACACCGTCGCACTCGAATTCGACCTGCTGCCGGAACGCACGGTCGTGAAGAACACAATGCGCGTGCGCCGCAATCCGGACGCGTCGCGCGCCGCGCATCTCGAGCTAATGGGCGAACAGCTTGAGTTCGTCAGCGCTACGCTCGACGGCCAGCCGTTCGCCAACGCGCATGCGCACGAACACGGGCTGGTCCTCGACAATGTGCCGGAGAAGTTCGAGCTCACGCTCACGAACATTTGCAATCCGGCCGCGAACACCACGCTCTCCGGCCTGTATGTTTCGAGTGGGAATTTCTTCACGCAGTGCGAGGCCGAAGGCTTTCGCCGCATCACGTACTTCCTCGACCGGCCAGACGTCATGGCCACTTACACGGTTACGCTGCGGGCCAGCAAGGCCGATTACCCCGTGCTGCTGTCCAACGGCAATCTGCTCGAAGAAGGCGATCTGCCGGACGGCCGCCATTTCGCGCGCTGGGAAGATCCGTTCAGAAAGCCGAGCTATCTGTTCGCGCTCGTCGCCGGCAAGCTCGTTGCGCTGGAAGAGCGAGTAAAGACGGGTTCGGGCAAGGAAAAGCTGCTGCAGGTATGGGTCGAGCCGCACGATCTCGACAAGACGCGTCACGCAATGGATTCGCTGATTCACTCGATCCGCTGGGACGAGGAGCGCTTCGGGCTTGAACTGGATCTGGACCGCTTCATGATCGTCGCCGTGAGCGACTTCAACATGGGCGCGATGGAGAACAAGGGACTCAACATCTTCAACACGAAGTATGTGCTGGCAAACCCCGAGACGGCGACCGACACCGACTTTGCGAATATCGAGGCGGTAGTCGGCCACGAGTATTTCCACAACTGGACCGGCAATCGCGTGACCTGCCGCGACTGGTTCCAGTTGAGCCTCAAGGAAGGCCTGACAGTATTTCGCGATCAGGAATTTTCGGCCGACATGGCCGCCGGCGAGGCCGACGGCAGTGCCGAAGCCGCGCGCGCCACCAAGCGCATCGAAGACGTGCGCGTGCTGCGCCAGATGCAGTTCGCCGAAGACGCCGGACCGATGGCCCACCCGGTGCGTCCCGAAAGCTACGTCGAGATCAATAACTTCTACACGATGACGGTCTACGAGAAAGGCTCCGAAGTCGTGCGGATGTATCAGACGCTGTTCGGCCGCGAAGGGTTTCGCAAAGGCATGGACCTGTATTTCAAGCGGCACGACGGCCAGGCCGTGACTTGCGACGACTTCCGTCACGCGCTCGCCGACGCGAACGGCCGCGACCTCGCGCAGTTCGAGCGCTGGTACAGCCAGGCGGGCACGCCGCGGGTGACGGTGCGCACGCGTTACGACGCCGCGCAGCAGCGCTACAGCGTAACGCTCACGCAAGGTTATGGCGACGCGGCACCGGCCGCACGCGAAACGCAAAAAGGCCCGCTGCTGATTCCGTTTGCGATCGGCCTGATCGGCAAAGACGGAAAAGACTTGCCGTTGCAACTGGAGAGCGAGCCGAAGGCTTCGGACTCGACCACTCGCGTGCTCGAATTCACGCAGACCGAACAGACCTTTACGTTCGTCAATGTGGCGCAGGAACCGTTGCCGTCGCTGCTGCGGAATTTCTCGGCGCCGGTGATCGTCGAATACGATTACTCGGCGGATCAACTGGCGTTCCTCCTCGCGCACGACAGCGATCCGTTCAACCGCTGGGAAGCCGGTCAACGGCTCGCCACGCGCGAGTTGCTGACGCTAGCCGGACGGGCCGCGAGCGGCGAGGAGCTGCAGCTCGACGACTCGGTGGCGGCCGCGTTCGCACGCGTACTCACGGACGAGTCGCTCTCGCCGGCCTTCCGCGAACTTGCATTGATGCTGCCGTCCGAAGCGTATCTCGCCGAGCAGATGGCCGAATCCAATCCGGCGGCCGTGCATGCGGCGCGGCAGTTCGTGCGCAAGCGCCTCGCCAATGCACTCAAGAACGACTGGCTCAAGATTTACGAGCAACATCGCACGCCCGGCCCGTACGAAGCCACGCCGGCGGCGGCAGGCCACCGTGCGTTGAAGAACCTGGCGTTGTCTTATCTCACTGAGCTCGACGATCCGTCGGAAACGGTGCGGCTCGCGTCCGCGCAATACGATGCGGCGAACAACATGACGGACCGCGCGGCGGCGCTGTCCGCGTTGCTCAATGCGTCGGCGGCAAATGGCGGCAGCGCCGAAGCGCAGCATGCGCTCGACGACTTCTACCGGCGCTTCGACAAGGAGCCGCTTGTGATCGACAAGTGGTTCGCTTTGCAGGCAACGCAGCGCGGCAGCGCGCAACGTCCAGTCATTGACGTCGTACGCAAGCTGATGACGCATCCGGCCTTCAATCTGAAAAATCCGAACCGCGCGCGCTCGTTGATTTTCAGCTTCTGCGCGGCCAACCCCGCGCAATTCCATGCCGAAGACGGCTCGGGTTACGCGTTCTGGGCGGACCAGGTAATCGCACTCGACGCGATCAACCCGCAAGTGGCCGCCCGCCTCGCGCGGTCGCTCGAATTGTGGCGCCGCTTCACGCCGACGCTGCGCGAAGGCATGCGCGCGGCGCTGGAGAAAGTGGCGTCGCATGTCAAATCGCGCGACGTGCGTGAGATTGTCGAGAAAGCGCTCGCATGACGCTCCTCTGACGCGGTCCTCCGTATCGAAAAGCCGGCACACGTTGCCGGCTTTTTTTCGCCCTTTGTTTTGCGACGACTTCGGGTCTCAGACTCGCATCGACGTTAGCCGTCTGGCTGACTGGTCGGCCGCGTCCGGACGGGTGAAAGTAAACGCATCCATTTAACGGTTTACGTTTAACTCAATGCGTTATATCATCCCATGATCACGACATTTGGCGACAAGGCTACGGCGAGAATCTTTCAGGGCAAGTTCGTGCATACGTTGCCGCGTCATATCCAGGCGCTCGCGTACCGCAAGTTACTGATGATCGACGCTGCAGACTGCATCCACAGCTTGCACACGCCGCCCGGCAACCGGCTCGAAGCACTGCAAGGCCAGCGCAGCGGGCAATGGAGCATCCGGATCAACGCGCAGTGGCGCATCTGTTTCCACTTTATCGAAGGCGAGGCGCTGAATGTTGAGATTGTCGACTATCACTGATTATTGGGAGACCGGCATGGTCATCAAACGCTCCGATCTGGACAGTATCGATTTCTCCGACATCGACGCGGGAGACAGCATCGAGGAGATCCATCCGGGTGAGATTCTGCGCAGCGAATTTCTCGAACCGCTCGGCATGTCAGTCAACGCGCTTGCGCTCGCGTTGCGCGTACCGGCGCCGCGCATCAACGACGTGGTCCGCGGCAAGCGCGCGATTTCCGCCGACACTGCACTGCGCCTCGAGCGCTATTTCGGCGCGAGCGCGCAGTTCTGGCTCAACCTGCAAATCGCATACGACCTGCGCGTTGCCACGGCGGCAGCGGGCGAGCAGATCGAACGCGAGATAGAACCCATGCCTAAGGCGGACCGCCCGAAGCTGCCGAAGGTATCGGCGGAACACGCCCGGGCTGCGGCGCTCGCAGCAAGCGTGAGCGGCAACGCGGCGGGCGGAAAGGCCCGGCGCAAAGGCTGAACGGCTCGCTCACGCAGCGCCGCTGGCACCGATCGGGCGCCATTGCATGCGCGCTCCGATGTCAAAAGCACAGAGCGGACACACCGAGCGGTTAAAATCGGGATATTCCTCAAGCCTCCTGGAGTACAGCAATGTCCTTGCAACGTCGTACCACTCTCACGAAGTACCTGATCGAGCAGCAGCGGGAAACCAATAACCTGCCGGCCGACCTGCGGCTTTTGATCGAAGTTGTCGCACGCGCATGCAAGGCGATCAGCTATCACGTTAGCAAAGGCGCATTGGGCGACGCACTCGGCACGGCGGGCAGCGAGAACGTCCAGGGTGAAGTACAGAAGAAGCTCGACATTCTGTCGAACGAAATCCTGCTCGAAGCCAACGAATGGGGCGGCAACCTGGCGGGCATGGCGTCGGAGGAAATGGAGCAGTTCTTCCCTATCCCCGCGAACTATCCGAAGGGCGAGTACCTGCTGGTGTTCGATCCGCTCGACGGCTCATCGAACATCGACGTGAACGTTTCTATCGGCACGATCTTTTCGGTGCTCCGCTGCCCAGATGGCCAGCAGCCCACCGAACAGTCGTTCCTGCAGCCAGGCACAGAACAGGTTGCTGCGGGTTATGCGGTGTACGGACCGCAAACCGTGCTGGTGCTGACCACCGGCAATGGCGTGAACTGCTTCACACTCGACCGTGAACTCGGTTCGTGGGTGCTCACGCAAAGCGACATGCGCATTCCTGTCGAAACGCGGGAGTACGCAATCAATGCGTCGAACGAACGTCACTGGTATCCGCCGGTTGAGCAGTACATCGGCGAACTCAAGCAGGGTAAAGACGGCCCGCGTCAAAGCGACTTCAATATGCGCTGGATCGCGTCGATGGTGGCAGACGTGCACCGTATCCTGAATCGTGGCGGCATCTTTATGTATCCGGCCGACAAGCGCACGCCGGAGAAGCCGGGCAAGCTGCGGCTCATGTACGAAGCGAACCCGATGGCGTTCATCGTCGAACAGGCGGGCGGCGCTGCAACCAACGGCGAAAAGCGCATCCTCGACATTCAGCCCAAGAGCTTGCATGAGCGCGTTGCGGTGTTCCTCGGATCGAAGAACGAAGTGGACCGCGTGACCCGCTACCATCTCGAAACAAAAAAGTGATTCGAGGGCTTGCCAAGCCAATAAAGAAGTCCCTATAATCTCGTTTCTCCTGATGCCGGAATAGCTCAGACGGTAGAGCAGCGCATTCGTAATGCGAAGGTCGGGGGTTCGATTCCTCTTTCCGGCACCATCAAGATTCAAGCAAAAAGCCCAGTCCTCGTGACTGGGCTTTTTGCTTTTCGTCGACCTTTTTTGCTTTTCGCCGGCCTATTCCGCTCGCTTCCTAGCCCCGCGAGTCAGGTCTACCAAATTGCGCGACTGTTCCCAGGTTGCGCGCGACGATCGTGTCGCTCATCTGAATCTGAACGGCGTCTTTGCCTTCCGTGCGTTTAGCGTCGCCGTACGCAGCGACTGCTTCCTTCGGCGCTGACGGAAACCACGAGATGCGGCCATCGCATTCGATTCCGACCTGCCGTCCATTCCAGTACACACCGTTTTCCATGACGAACCCTCTGAAGGCGAAGACAACCATCTTCCGCGTTGGCTGGCCGGGATCAGTTGTCCACCGCACTGTGGCCGACCGAAACCAGCCACCTTCATCATAGGATTCGACGCTGATGCGGCGAGGCTCGTCACTCAAGCAGACGAAGTTTTGGCGCAAAGTGCGCGACGTCGATGCCGGCAAACACGACACGGCTAACGCACTCGCATGCGAGGAGAGCCTTATGGCGCATCGCGCTTTAAAATTTGGCGCCTCGTCAACGAGGTGACAAATAAATCGTTTACAAAGTAATCACCGCGGTTACGACAGAATAAATGTCCGATCGGCAATAAACGAACGTTCGCTTTTTACCGGGAAGATTATGCCGATATCGCAATGCACCAATTGATCGCCAATCGGGGAATACCCGGACCATACTGACGACTTATACCGCGAGGGTGCCGCTCACCTTCGCAACAGCCCGTCAGATAAGGCTCGCGAGAGAATTTTGAAACATTCGACGTCGAAACTGTACGCAAGACCACGAACGACGACACAAGCAAACCTATAAATTTCATCAGAAGCTCTGCTGAAATGGTGCGCTGTGCCGTTAAAGCAACAAAGATGATGTGATGTTAATCGGACACTGGTGCGAAACGGGGCACGAGGCCGATAATCGGTTTGTAAAGGAGAACGATCATGGATGCCAAACCACCGAAGATCCCGACCCCGGACAAAGTCTTTAGCCCGGATCCGGAACCTGTCGGCGTCGAGTTTCTCGGGGCGGAATTGCCGGAGCATGTGCGCGCCTTTTTCGACGAACAACGCAAGTCTTGCGACGCAAAGTAATTGTGCAGCGGCGCGACTCGGTAGCGGTCCTTGTGCTTATGGCACGAGGCGCGGTGCTGCGCGGCTCGCTGATTTCTTTGGATCACACTCTCCAGGCGGACTAGCGCTGACTGGCGTTGACGCTCGCACTCGAGCCTGCGACCGCCTCTGACCGCGTGAACTGCTGTACTGGCGCGACCGGCAGCGCCGCTTTGATGCCGGCGAAGACGCTTGGGCAATGAAGCATCGTCTATGCTTCAGCTTTCCTTTTACAGCCGCCCGGCCATCGTCCACCTTATGAATCGCCTGTTTCGCTTCGCCGCGCCGTGCGCGCTCGCCCTTCTCGCATCACTCCTGGCTGCCCCTGGTTCTGCCCTCGCCGACGGCGACGATACCGCGCTCACGAATCTGATCGCGCTCGCGTCGCAGCGACTCGCCCTCGCGGAACCGGTCGCGCGCTGGAAGTGGGCTAATCACCAGGCAATCACCGACACGCCACGCGAGCAGGCGTTGCTTGCTGATGTGGAGAAACGAGCGGCAGCCGCCAATGTCGATCCGGCGTTCGCGCGCGCGTTCTTCCAGGATCAGATCGACGCGAGCAAAGATGTGCAGAACGCGCTTTTTGCGAGCTGGCGCGCAACGCAGCCGCCGCAGGAGCCGGCTCCCGACCTCGCAACGAGCACGCGTCCACAACTGGATCGCTTGACGCAATCGCTCGTCGCCGGCCTTGCTCGCGTGCAACCGCTGCGCGCGGCGCCGGATTGTCCGTCGCGCGTCGCGCAATCGCTGGCTAGCTGGAAGTCTCTGACTCGCTACGATTCCGCGCGCTCAACTGCATTGAATCGCGCGCTTGGGCATGTATGCGAAAGCGGTGGCGTCGGCGCAACCGGCTGACGGTTCGGTAGACGCAAGAAGCGGGCGAAGGACGAACGTTGCGCGGCGAGGGATAACGAGACCTCGCCCGGTCACGCGTGGCAGCCGCGCAATCAGGCGAGCGCGATCAAACGACGCCTACGACGGGCGCGGCGCCCAGCACGCTGAGCGGCATGATCCGCAACCCGCGCGCAAGGTGGCTCTGAAGAATCTTGTAGGTCGACGCTTCGAAGCCGCCGGCCAGACTGGCCGCATGCAGTTCGGTCGCCTGCGCCAGCGACGGCGCATGGCCGATGTAACACCATTCGTCTACGACATGGAAAGCGCGCGCCTGCGACGCTTCTTCATGCTCCTCGAAAACGACAGGCCCCTGGAACGGCCACGGCGCGCCCGCAGGATCGCTCTTCGATACGCGCGGCACACGGTTGTGCCCCGGCCGCAGCGTCGCGATCCACTGCGCCTCGGCGAGCATCGCACCCAACTCGCCGCCGGTGGCGCGCCACTCTACGCGCCTCACTTGCTGCGCAAGCCGTATATCTTTCGACGAACGTCGCTCGCCTGTCAGATGTGCACGAAGTCGCTGACGGACACGCACGCTCCGTCCGACGTACAGCGGCAAGTCGTCGTCTCCATAGAATGCGTAGACGCCGCATCCGGCAGGTGCGGTCTCAAGCAGATCTTCGGTGATGTCGCCTGCCAACCGATAGCGCCGCGTCGTGCGCTCGATATGCGCGCGCAGAACGTCTAGCGGCACGAGGCCGTGAAGTCGCTGCCAGAACTGCCAGATCAGATCGGCGTCGGCAAGCGCGCGATGCCGGTCGGACGGCACCAGCGAGTGCCGCTCGACCAGCGCATCGAGCCCGTGGCGCTTTTCAGACGGGAACAGCGCGCGCGACAGGCGCACGGTGCACAGCACGTCCGGGTCGAAGGACAGGCCGGCACGGCGGAACTCGCCGCGCAGAAACCCTCGGTCGAAGCTGGCGTTATGCGCGATGAACAGTTTGCCGTTGAGTCGGGCGAACAGTTCGGGCGCGATGGCGTCGAACGTCGGCGCGCCGCGCACCATCGCGTTCGTGATGCCGGTGAGCTGCTGGATGAACGACGGGATCGGTTGCTGCGGATCGACGAGGCTGCTCCAGCGCGAGACGCCGGCCGGCCCTACTTCGACGACGCCGACTTCGGTAATACGGTGCTCGTTAGTCGAGCCGCCGGTGGTTTCCAGATCGACAAAGACGATGGGATCGCTGAGGGCCGGTTCGGACAAAAACTGTTCAGACATGAAAGGAATGCTTGGACGCGTGACTTTGCGCCAAGTATGCACTAGTTGGCGGCCGGTGACCTGCGGGCATCGGCAGGGCCTTGTCCGTCCTTCTCGGCAAAGGGTCTCCGGGAGTCGGCGGCAGTCTCATCTCGCAACGCGGCGGGGGGCTTGAAAAGTACGCGCGTTATATCGACCGTGAGTAATTGAGTCGCAGGTTTAGTAAGGCATTTGGAAATTCTTTTTCTTGTGCGCTTAACAAATTGTTCGCCGGATGGATTTGGCGCCCTTTATTTAAATAGGTCCGCTGAAACTCCGGCGATACGCACTTTTTTCTGCGATGCGATAGATGGGGCGTTCATATCGACAGCGTAAACGCATCGCTCCACGCGCTTACGTCAATATTACTCAGACCGAATAACCATTGAATAAAAAGAAAGAAGTATTTTCCGACCGCCAGTGCCTGTAACGCGCCGCAACGTTGATAAGTGTTTCTCCGACTTGTTCGCGGACCGACGCAAACGGATCATGAAACCAGCGTTTGCGGTAATGCGCATCAGGAGGTTGCCATGCAGTTCAGTGATATCCGCCGAATCCTTTCCAATCTGATTCCTCATCTGGAACGATCGCCCGCCGCCTCCCCTCTCCCATCTGAGCCAAGTCAGCCATCGGCGCTGGAATTCGATCCGATGTGGCACGGCGACCACTGGCAGAACCTGCTGTCCTCCCCAATGGACGCCCGACGCTACGTCATGGAAGATTGGACCGCGACCACAGCGGATGAGTGGAGTGCGGACCGCGCCGCATCTGCGCACTGATCATCGCCCGGCGCCATAACGCCAACTCGCCGCCGACTCGCCAATTAGCGGACGAAAAAAAAGCGCGACTGGGAAGTCGCGCCGACAAAGGTTTGGAGATCTTTTTCGTCAACGAAAAAGTCCGCTTCGGAAAGCAGAACTTTCAGTATAGCGTTTAATCCCAATCCGATTATTCACACAAAATACAATCGTCTGTTGCTAGAACGACAACAATAAGTTGACGGCTGGATTTCGTTGTTTTTTCGCATCGAATTACCGTCGCAATTTCGCAACGCCACTTCGCATTCATCAGTTCCGATACTTGCTGGCATGCCTGCAGCCATTGACCAGCAAGGCTTTGGCGGAATTCTTTCATCGTTTCGAACCAAGTAATTCTTTATTGCGAGAATCGAAACGTCCATTGAATCGAGCCTCTCTCTACACTTTGCGTAACCGGAAATCAGCGCTCTACCTTCAAGCGCACCTTGACACGGATACGCCTCTCGCAGCGCCCGCGTGAAGGTTTCCGAAGCACGATTCACCGCTCACTCTCGCTTTCGGAGTAACAAAATGAAAAAGACTCTCATGGTCGCGGCCCTGACGGGCGTTTTTGCAACTGCGGCGCACGCTCAAAGCAGCGTCACGCTGTACGGCTTGATCGACGCCGGCATCACGTACACCAACAACCAGCACGGTCATAGCAACTGGCAACAAACGAGCGGTTCGGTGAACGGCAGCCGTTGGGGCTTGCGCGGTGCCGAAGACCTTGGTGGCGGCCTGAAGGCGATCTTCACGTTGGAAAACGGCTTCGGCATCAATGACGGCTCGCTGAAACAAGGCGGTCGCGAATTCGGCCGTCAGGCATTCGTTGGTTTGTCGAGCAACCAGTTCGGCGCCGTTACGCTAGGCCGTCAATACGACAGCATGGTTGACTACGTTGGCCCGCTGGCGCTGACCGGTACGCAATACGGCGGCACGCAGTTCGCCCACCCGTTCGACAACGACAACCTGAACAACTCGTTCCGTATCAACAACTCGGTCAAATACACGAGCGCGAACTACGGCGGCTTCAAGTTCGGCGGCCTGTATGGCTTCTCGAACCAGGCTGACGGTTTTGCAAACAACCGCGCATACAGCGCGGGCGCATCGTACAACTGGGGCGGGCTCAACGTCGGCGCAGCGTATTTGCAATTGAACAGCAACGGCGCGACCGGCGCGGCTGCAGCGTTCAACTCCGGTGGTGCAGTGTCCAGCGACAACACCTTCTTCGCCGGCCGTCAGCAGACGTGGGGCGCAGGCGCCAGCTACGCGTTTGGTCCGGCAACCGTCGGCCTCGTCTATTCGCAGACGAACCTGTCGGGTCTCGTCGGCATCGGCGCAGGTGCATCGGGTCAACCCGGCGGCATCGGCCTGCCGAACAACAGCGCGCACTTCCAGAACTACGAAGCAAACGCTCGTTACGCTCTGACGCCGGCTGTCAGCATTGCCGGTTCGTATACGTACACGCGCGCGAGCCTCGCGGGCACCCGTCCGCACTGGAATCAGTTCAATCTGCAAACGGCATACGCACTGTCCAAGCGCACCGACGTTTATCTGCAGGGTGAATACCAGCAGGTCAACGAAGGCGCGATCGTTGGTGCAGACATCAACGGTCTGGGTGCTTCGAGCAACAACAAGCAGGTTGCGGTCACGGCAGGTCTGCGTCACCGCTTCTAACATTGCTGGCAGGACTCGCAGCATGGAAGGCGCCGTTCGCGGCGCCTTTTTTATTGCCTGAAAACGCTCCGTGCGGGCAAATCTGCACGAGGTGGCAGACTAGACGTCGCTATTTGCAGGCGGATATTTGACGTCGAGAATGTCGATTGGCTGCGGACCGGCCGGCGTGTACAACGTCACGGTGTCACCCACCTTCGCCTTCAGCAACGCCCGTGCGATCGGCGATATCCAGCTCACGTGTCCAATATCGAGATCGACCTCGTCGATGCCGACAATCGTCACGGTGTGCTCCTCACCGTCCTCTGTCGCATATTCGACAGTCGCCCCGAAAAAGACCTGATCGACGTTCTCCTGCTTGCTGCTGTCGACAACCTCGGCGAGATCCAGACGCTTGGTCAGAAAGCGGATGCGCCGATCTATCTCGCGCAGGCGGCGCTTGCCGTAGATGTAATCGCCGTTCTCCGAGCGGTCGCCATTCGACGCAGCCCATGACACGAGCTTCACGACCTCTGGCCGGTCGACGTCGATCAAATGCAGCAGTTCATCGCGCATGCGGTGGTAACCGGCAGGCGTGATGTAGTTTTTGGTTCCGGCGGGGATTTCCGGCTGGGCGACGTCGAGATCGTCGTCATTATCGTCGCTCGACTCTTTGACAAAGGCCTTGTTCATGATGATCCATAAAGCTGCAGCAAACGGCTGCTCCACTAGGGTACACGATCATGACAATGAGACAAATCGCAGTTACACGCTTCCCTTTTTTGAAACCTTTGCTATAATCTCGTTTCTGCGTGCGGCTGTAGCTCAGTTGGATAGAGTACTTGGCTACGAACCAAGGGGTCGTGGGTTCGAATCCTGCCAGCCGCACCACTTATTCGAGGGCCTCCCTCCGGGGAGGCCCTTATGTTTTACCCAGTTTTAGTGAAGTAGTGCACCACCTGTTTCGCGTGCGGCTGTAGCTCAGTTGGATAGAGTACTTGGCTACGAACCAAGGGGTCGTGGGTTCGAATCCTGCCAGCCGCACCACCTCTAAAGGGCCTTCCAGTTGGAAGGCCCTTTGTCTTTCCGGCGCATTTCTGCGTCAACCGCTCGCGACAGCACGGTGATCGCCGCGTCGTCCTTATGGCCGCGGCGGAGACTGAATATCGCCGATGTGCCCGTCCGGGCTCGGAACCTCTTCAAAAGTATCGCCTGCAGTCGCTTCGGCTATGCGCCGAGCCGTGTTGTCGACCAGCATCTGCGACTCGTGCAGCATTTCGCCCACGCTATCGCCAAACCGGCTTTCCACGAAAGCCCGCAGCAACGCCACGCGCAACGAGTCGCCACGCCCCTCCACCTCACCGCGGCCGCCTTCGAATTCCGCCACGCAGTGTGCAGGGCTTCCCCCGCTACGTTCGCGCATTTCGAGCCGACGCGCGCGCTCCATCACTGCCGCAGCGGCGTCCCATGAGGTGGTCGGTGTGAAACGGCCATCCCACGGGCGGCCACGATCGTTCCCGCGGATGGCGACGGTCTCGCCGCTGTCGGTGAAGTGAATTTCTCGCACGAAATCGTGCAGGCTGCGGGCCACCCAATAATCCAGCGCGATGCCTTCGAGGTCAGCTACTTTCATCAGCGTTCTCCCTGAGTTTTCAGGTGAGACTCGCTAGCGGCGCCGGCGTTCCGGCAGAAAGAAACGGCACTTCTCCGCCCAGTGAGCGGCAAAGCTCAGTAATCGGCCCGCTCGCGGTCGATTCGCATGCCGCCGTCATGCCGGTGATGGCCGTCGTCGCTCGGCCGCTCACGCGCGATGCGCATTACGTCGAGATTTGTACGCACGCGGCGCATGACGTTGGCCAGATGAACGCGATCGCTGACCTGAATCACGAAGCGCAAGATCGTGGATTCCTGCGACAGGTCTTCGTCCATCGCGATATGCACGATGTTCGCGTCTGCAGAAGTAATGTCTGCGGCCACGCGGGCGAACACGCCCTTCGTGTTCTTGACCAGCACCTTGATTGCGACGTCGAACAGACGCCCCGGTTGCGGCGCCCACGCCACGTCGATCCAGCGGCCGGGATCGCGCCGGTGGATTCGCTGTGCAACGCGGCAGTCGGTAGTGTGAATGGCCATGCCGAGGCCAATGCCGATATAGCCCATGATGTCGTCGCCCGGAATCGGACGGCAGCATGCGGACAGTTGCACCGACATGCCCTCGGTGCCGGTGATCACGACCGGCGGCGCATGCGGCGTGGAACCGGACTCGGAGCGCGAACCGTCGTCGTCGGCATCGCGGCCGCTCATCAACACTTCGATACGCTTCGCCATGACCGCCGCGACGCGTCGGCCGAGACCGATGTCCGCGAAAATTTCCTGGCCATTTTTGTTGCCCGTCCACTGCACGAGCTTTTCCCACGCTTCGGGCGTCACGTCCGACAGCGCCAGGCCGTAGCCCTTCAAAGCCTGATCGACGAGACGCTCGCCAAGCTGAACCGATTCGTTCAGCCGCATCGTTTTCAGATAATGGCGGATCGCGGAACGGGCCTTGCCGGTGCGCACGAAACCCAGCCACGCCGGATTCGGTTTCGAATACGGCGCCGTGATGACTTCGACAATATCGCCGCTCTTCAACTCGGTGCGCAGCGGCAGCAATTCATTATTGATCTTGACCGCGACGCACTGGTTGCCCAGGTCGCTGTGGATCGAATACGCGAAGTCGAGCGCCGTGGCCCCGCGCGGCAGCGCCATGATTTTCGACTTCGGCGTAAAGACGTAGACCGCGTCCGGGAACAAGTCGATCTTTACGTGCTCGAGGAATTCGCTCGAGTCGCCGGCTTCGCTCTGAATGTCCAGCAGCGACTTCAGCCACTGATGCGCGCGCTTTTGCACATCGTTCAGATCCGCACTGCCGTTCTTGTACAGCCAGTGCGCCGCCACGCCGGCTTCGGCGATCTCGTGCATCTTGCGGGTACGCACCTGGAACTCGATCGGCGCGCCGAACGGACCGACGAGCGTAGTGTGCAACGACTGATAGCCGTTGACCTTCGGGATCGCGATGTAGTCCTTGAACTTGCCCGGCACCGGCTTGTAGAGAGCATGCAATGCGCCGATGCAGGTGTAGCACTCGAGCGCGCTGTCCACCACCACACGAAAGCCGTACACGTCCAGCACTTGCGAGAACGACAACTGCTTGTCGCGCATCTTCTTGTAGATGCTGAAAATGGTTTTCTCGCGACCGGTCACTTCCGCGTCGATCTTCGCGTCGGCGATTGCGCGCTGCACCGATTCCAGAATCTTGCCGACCACTTCCCGCCGGTTGCCGCGCGCCGCCTTCACGGCTTTCTCGAGCGTGGCATACCTATGCGGATTGAAGTTCGCGAAGCTCAGGTCCTGTAGCTCGCGATACGTATTGTTCAAGCCGAGCCGGTGCGCAATCGGCGCGTAGATGTCCAGCGTTTCGCGCGCCACGCGACGACGCTTTTCGGGCGGCACCGCGCCGAGCGTGCGCATGTTGTGCAGCCGGTCGGCCAGCTTCACGAGAATTACGCGGACGTCGCGCGCCATGGCGAGCAGCATCTTGCGGAAGTTTTCCGCCTGCGCTTCCTCGCGATTGCGAAACTCCATCTTGTCGAGCTTCGACAAACCGTCGACCAGTTCTGCAACCTTTGCGCCAAAACGCTCGGCGAGCTCGGCCTTGGTCACGCCCTGGTCTTCCATCACGTCATGGAGCAACGCGGCCATGATTGCCTGGCCGTCGAGATTCCAGCCGGCGCAGATTTCCGCAACGGCAACCGGGTGCGTGATGTAGGGCTCGCCGCTCTGGCGATACTGGCCGAGGTGGGCTTCGTCGCTGAAATGGAAGGCCGCCTTGACGTCTTTGATCTCTTCCGGCTGCAAATAGCCGGACAACGCGGACGTCAGCTTGGCAATCGATACGACGTCATGCCGGCGCGGCTGCTCCGGCGTGGCGGTCGGCCCGAACAGATGGCGAAACGACTGTTCGAGGACCGCGTCGATGTACTTGCGTGCAGACGAGGGCGAGTCGGCGTCATGCTCCGCTTCCGTGGCGGTGGGCGGGGTAGTACTCATGGTCGCCTCCGTAGCGGTTGAGAGTTGACGCCGGTCTGCACGTTGATGCAATCAGGTGACGCAAAAACTATGGCAAAAATGCTTGCCAACCGAAAACAGAAACAGTTCGCCTTAAACCGGCACCTTCTTCAGCATTTCGACGCCGACCTGGCCGGCCGCGATTTCGCGCAGCGCGACGACCGTGGGCTTGTCACGGCTTTCGATTTTCGGCGTGTGGCCTTGAGCGAGCTGACGCGCGCGATACGTTGCAGCGAGCGCGAGTTCGAAACGATTCGGGATCTGTTTGAGACAGTCTTCGACGGTAATGCGGGCCATGTTGAGTTCCTTCTCAGTATGTTGCTTATTCTACCTTATGTGCTCGAATCGCCGCCGCGCTCAGGGGTGCGGAAGGTGAATGCCGAGCTGCACGAAAAGCTGCGTATGACGCGCGTATTGCGAGGCGAAGCGCGAACGCGTAGCAGCCACGAGACACTGCAGTTCGCCGAGCGCGCGATCGAAGTTCTCGTTGATCACCACATACTCCGCTTCGGCCGCGTGCGCCATCTCGCTGCCTGCAGCGAGAAGCCGGCGCGTAATCACATTCGGCTCGTCCTGACCGCGCTTTTTCAGACGCTCTTCGAGCGCTTCGAGCGACGGCGGCAGGATAAAAATTTCCACTGCGTTGTGAAACTGCTTCTTCACCTGTTGCGCGCCCTGCCAGTCGATTTCGAGCAGCACGTCATGGCCGCTCTTCATCTGCTCCTCGATCCACACGCGCGAGGTGCCGTAGTAGTTGCCGTGCACTTCGGCGCTTTCCAGAAACTCGCCCTCGTCGTGACGCCGCATGAAATCGTCGACGGACGTGAAGTGGTAATGCTCGCCGTCCTGCTCTTTCAGGCGCGGCGGGCGCGTCGTGTACGAGATTGAGAGACGAATCGCGTCGTCGCCGGCAAGCAGCGCGTTCACGAGCGTCGACTTGCCGGCGCCCGACGGCGCGACGACCATGAACAGGTTGCCCGGATACGCTCCGGCATACGGGTTGCGCGGTGCGCCGCTTTCGCGTGTGTGGTGATCGGTCATGTTGTGATGCTCCAGCCTTATTCCAGATTCTGTACCTGCTCGCGCATCTGTTCGATGAGCAGCTTCAGGGTCATCGACGAATCCGCCAGTTCCTTCGCCGCCGCCTTCGAGCCGAGCGTATTCGCTTCGCGATTGAGTTCCTGCATCATGAAGTCGAGCCGCTTGCCGACCTTGCCGCCCTTCTGGATCACGTGACGCGTTTCGTTCAGGTGAGCCGTGAGCCGCGACAGTTCTTCGGCGATGTCGATGCGGATACCGTACATCGTCACTTCCTGGCGAATCCGCTCGTTGATCTCTTCCCGCGACACGGTGGTCGCCGCCGTTTCGGGCGCGGCAATGCCGAGCGCTTCCTGCAGTCGCTCGACGATCTTCTGCTGATGCTTCGTGATCAGTTCCGGCACGAGCGGCGTGATCTTCGTGACGATCGCTTCCATCTCGGTGACGTTGGCGAGCAGCATCGTGGCCAGTTGTGCGCCTTCGCGGGCGCGTACGTCGATCAGATCCGTAATGGCCTGCTTGCCGCATGCGAGCACTGCGTCGCGCAGCACGTCCGGCGCCACGCCCGTCTCGGCGAGCACGCCGGGCCAGCGCAGAATTTCGCCCGAGCGCAGACGGCCCGCTTCCGGAAACGTCGCCAGCACGGTGCGCTCCAGCAACGCAAGCTGCGTCAGCGCGTCATGATTGATCGAACCGGCGTTTGCCGTCTGTTCGCTACGCTGCAGATTGATACGAATATCCACCTTGCCGCGCGACAGCTTGTTCATCAGCATTTCGCGCAGTGTGGGTTCGCACACGCGCACGTCCTCGGGCATACGGAAGTTCAGGTCGAGAAAGCGCGAGTTCACCGTGCGCAGTTCGACCGACACGCTCACGCCGCCCGTGCCGGAGGCCGCGACGAGTTCGCGTGTCGCGCTCGCATAGCCAGTCATGCTGTAGATCATCGTATTTCTCGCGATGGTGGCCATGCGTGAGACGCTGGCCGAAGAGTCGAATCGCCCGGCGTGTACGAGACGCGAGGCGGGGAAACGGCATTATCCCATTTTTGGCGATGGGACCCCTTGGAGAGCCCCGGCCGACGCGGCGCGCCGACGGGGCGCATCCCTGCGCGGATCGGCTGTAAAATCGTGCTTTCCCCTCCCGCTTCCTTCCCGACCCAATCGACATGACCGACACCACTCAACGCCCTAGCGGCCGTCTCGCCAATCAGCTGCGCGACGTGCGCATCACGCGCCACTATACGAAGCACGCGGAGGGTTCGGTGCTGGTCGAATTCGGCGACACCAAGGTGATCTGCACGGCGAGCATCGCGGAGACCGTGCCGTCGTTCCTGCGCGATCGCGGCCAGGGCTGGCTCACTGCCGAATACGGCATGTTGCCGCGCGCCACGCATTCGCGCAGCGACCGCGAGGCTGCGCGCGGCAAGCAGACCGGGCGCACCCAGGAAATCCAGCGTCTGATCGGCCGCGCGCTGCGCTCGGTGTTCGATCTGGAGATGCTTGGCGCGCGCACGCTGCATATCGACTGCGACGTGATCCAGGCCGACGGCGGCACACGCACCGCGAGCATCACCGGCGCTTTTGTCGCCGCGCATGACGCGGTGAACAAACTGCTGGCTGCGGGGCGCATCGAGAGTTCGCCGATCACAGACTACGTTGCGGCGATTTCAGTCGGCGTGTACGACGGCGTGCCGGTGCTCGATCTCGATTACGACGAAGATTCGCAATGCGACACCGACATGAACGTGGTCATGACGGGCGCGGGCGGCTTCGTCGAAATTCAGGGCACCGCAGAAGGCGTGCCTTTTTCGCGCGATGAAATGAACGCGCTATTGGATCTCGCGAGCGACGGCATCGCCACGCTGATCGCGAAACAGAAAGAAGCATTGGAGTACCGAGGTGAGTGAAGTTCGTGAAGGCAATGGCGCGCCTCGATCGGGATCGCCGTTGAACAAGGTCGTGCTGGCGTCGAATAACGCCGGCAAGCTGCGCGAGTTCGCCGCTCTGCTCGGCGCGGCCGGCATCGAGTTGATTGCGCAAGGCGAACTGGGCGTGCCGGAAGCGGAAGAACCGCATCCCACGTTCGTCGAAAACGCGCTGACCAAGGCACGGCATGCGGCGAAGCTCACCGGGCTGCCTGCCCTCGCCGACGACTCCGGTCTTTGCGTGCGCTCGCTGCGCGGCGCGCCGGGCGTCTATTCGGCGCGTTACGCGCAACTGGCCGGCGGCGAAAAGAGCGACGCGGCAAACAACGCGCGGCTCGTCTCCGCGCTACAAGGCGAGAGCGATCGCCGCGCGTACTACTACTGCGTGCTGGCACTGGTGCGTCACGCCGACGATCCCGAGCCGCTGATCGCCGAAGGCCGCTGGCATGGCGAGATTCTGGAAGCGCCGCGCGGCGCGAACGGCTTCGGTTACGACCCGTACTTCTTTTTGCCGTCGCTCAACGCGAGCGCCGCGGAACTCGAGCCGGCGCTGAAAAACGCCAGCAGTCATCGCGCGATTGCGTTGCGCCAACTGCTTGCGCGTTTGACGGAGGAAGTGTGATTCCGATCAAGCCGACGCCCGCCGATGTCGGAAACGGCGTGATCAAAGCATTTACGTCGCCGGGCAGCATCCGTCTGACGTCGCTGCCGCCGCTCTCGTTGTACGTGCATTTTCCGTGGTGCGTGCGCAAGTGTCCGTACTGCGATTTCAACTCGCATGAATGGAAAGGCGATAGCTTCCCCGAAAACGAGTATCTCGACGCATTGCGTGCCGACCTGGAGATGGCGTTGCCGCTCGTGTGGGGACGGCAGGTGCATACGGTGTTCATCGGCGGCGGTACGCCGAGCTTGCTGTCAGCGGCCGGACTCGACCGCATGCTGTCGGACGTGCGAGCCCTCTTGCCGCTCGACGCCGATGCGGAGATCACTCTCGAGGCCAATCCCGGCACGTTCGAGGCGGCGAAGTTCGCGCAGTTTCGCGCGAGCGGCGTGAACCGGTTGTCGGTGGGCATACAGAGTTTCAACGAGGCGCATCTGAAGGCGCTCGGCCGGATTCACGATTCGACGCAAGCGCGCCATGCCGTGGAAGTGGCCGCCACCACGTTCGACAATTTCAATCTGGACCTGATGTTCGCGCTGCCGCAGCAGACGCTTGCCGAGTGTCAGGCCGATGTCGAGACTGCGTTGTCGTTCGCGCCGCCGCATCTCTCGCTGTATCACCTGACGCTCGAGCCGAACACGCTGTTTGCGAAATTCCCGCCTGCGCTGCCGGACGACGACGCGTCCGCCGACATGCACGACTGGATTCACGAGCGCACGTCGGCGGCGGGATATGAGCGCTACGAAGTGTCCGCGTATGCCAGGCCGCATCGGCAGAGCAAGCACAACCTGAACTACTGGCGTTTCGGCGACTACCTTGGCATTGGCGCCGGCGCGCACACGAAGCTGTCGTTTCCGAATCGTGTGTTGCGTCAGGCGCGCTACAAGCATCCGACCACGTTCATCGAGCACGCCAAGGCCGGCGCGGCGGTGCAGGAAGAACACGAAGTCGGACCGCGCGACCTGCCGTTCGAGTTCATGCTGAATGCGCTGCGACTGGTGGAAGGCTTTCCGGTGCATCGGTTCATCGAACGCACGGGTTTGTCGATGACCTCTATCGAGCCTGCTTTGCAGGAGGCGGAGCGCCGCAAACTGATTACGCGAGACCACGAAAGGATTGCGCCTACGCCGCTTGGACAAGCGTTCCTCAACGATCTACAGGCGTTGTTTCTGAAAGATCCGCAGTGAATGCGGATCAAGAGAGCGCCGCAGCGAGGTTTTTTCAGGTTACAATTTGCGGCTTGGAGGTGTGGCCGAGCGGTTTAAGGCACCGGTCTTGAAAACCGGCGAAGGAGTGATCCTTCCGTGAGTTCGAATCTCACCGCCTCCGCCAGATCTCTGTACACATCCACGGGCCGCAAGGCCCGTTTTTGTTTGTACTCGCCCCGCACACTACACCCGCGCCGCCGCCTGGCTTCAACCTTGAAGCCGTACGAACTTGCGGAACAGGTGTGCGATTGCCCGTACGCGCCATAAAGACAGCACGACGACAAACAACGCCCCCACCCCGCGTCACACACTAACCGCGTCGAGCTTCTCGCGTGCGTCGGCGCAACGCCGGTTCAGATCGCGATGCATCAACTGGCTGTCGAGCAGCGTGGACACATCGGTCAAGCCGTAATCAAAGCGCAAAACGTATTCGATGTCCGTGTAATCGTGATAGGCGCCGCTGTCGGCCAGCTTCCGCGCTTCGGCGAAAGCAGCATGTTGCCGCTCGCCGTTCATCAAATCTCTGATCGCCATGATTGCCGCTCCGAGGAACAGTGATCCCATCATAGCAATGCCAATTCAAAGACAAGGTCGCGTGCGCGCAACACCTGGTGTTTTCCGGTAGAAGCGCTCCGTGCACCGGAAATGCGTGTACGCACCAGGCGCAGGAACCCGGGGCGCTCTCTTTACGGCATCCCTGCTCCGCCGCCTTTATTCCGCATCTCCATCACACCGTCCTTAGACGACAGCCACCGGCGCCTTCGTCCCGTGCCATCTGACGACCAGGATACGGCCGACGTAGCACAGCGACCCTGCGACGCCCACCACCACGCCCATGCCTTTCGGCGAGCCGTCCTGCCAGAGTCCGACCGCGAGGCTCGACAGCGCGCCGAGCGCCAGTTGCACCGCGCCGAACACGGCAGCGGCCGCACCCGCATTCACCGGATAGCGATGCATCAGATCCGTCGTGCAATTGGCGGACAGCAAACCCACCACGCCAACGACAAAGAACAGGCCGGCAACGATCGACCACAGCCCGCCCCAACCCGTCAACGAGACAAGACAGACGAACAACGACGCAATACAGCTCACGCTCGCGGCGAACGAAATGATCGGCAACGACCCAAGCCTGCCGACAAGCCGCGTATTCATGAAGTTGCCCAGCATGATCCCGACGATGTTCAGCGCGAACAGAAAGCCATAATGCTGCGCCGACACGTGGAAGTACTGGATATAGACGAACGGCGTCGCCGTGATGTACGCGAACATCGACGCGAATGCCATGCCGCCGCACAGCATATGCCCCCAGGCAACCGGATCGCGTAACAGCCGGCCATATGCGGCGAACGATTTGAATAGCGCCGAATGCGCACGCTTTTCGCGCGGCCAGGTTTCCGGCACTTTGAGAAACGCGGTTATCGCGCACACCATGCCGAACAGCGTCAACGCAATGAAGACGACGCGCCAGCCGCCAAGCAGCAGCAACTGTCCGCCGATCAACGGCGCGAGCAATGGTCCGATCGACGTGACGATGGCGAGCAAGGACAACACGCGCGCAGCGTCGGTCGGACCATAAGCGTCGCGGGCAATGGCGCGAGCCAGCACCGATGCCGCGCCCGCACCGAGCGCCTGCACGAAACGGAACGTGACCAGCGCGCCGATCGAGAACGACAGCGTGCACGCAATGCTCGCCAGCGCATACATGATGATGCCGCCCAGCAGCACAGGCCGCCGGCCATATGTATCGGACAGCGGCCCATAAAGCAGCATGCCGATCGAGAAGCCGAACATAAAACTGGTCAACGTGGTTTGTGCGGCGCCCGTTCCGATCGCGAACGCCTGCGCGATGGTCGGCAAGCTCGGCAAATACATGTCGATGGAAATCGGCCCGCACGCGGCAAGCGCACCGAGCAACAGAATCAGCCGGCCATCTGGCCGGCGTCCGGTGACGTGAGACATGGGAATCCAGGTGAAGCGCGCGTCCTCGGAAAACCGGCGCGCGGGGGTACAAAAAGACTGCAGTTGGTCGCATCGATTGTACGCGACGGTTAAGGCATCGACTTCGCCAGCAGCGAGCGCGAGCCGCAGCATGAGGCCGTTGCAGGCTTGCAGGGCAAGCGCGCCGCTGATCGGTTAAGCTGCCGCGTGAACCGTTTCGGCCGTTCAGCGTCGCCTGAATATGCCAGCGGCGCGCGTCCCTCATACCTTTCTGTGCAACGTTGCGATGACTGCCTTCCTGCTGATCTGGAGCCCCAAGAAATGGCCGTGGCCAGAACTGCCCGATGTGGCCAAGCGCGTTGCGGCGGGCGTCGCCGTAGCCGACGTGTGGGGTTGTGGATTCGCCCGCGGCATTCTGCCCGGCGACCGCGTGTTTCTGCATCGTGTCGCCACGGAGCCAAAGGGAATTTTCGGTTCGGGCTATGTGACACGCGCACCGTACGAGGTCCCGGACCCAGCCACGAAGCGCGGCTACCGCCTGTGCATCGATTTCGTCTACGACTGGCTCGTCGATGCACATGAAAGCGTGGTGATCCCTCGCGACATGTTGCGCGTGCATCCATTTTCGGTGCAGACCTGGGACGCGCAGAGTTCAGGCACGGTAATCAAACCGATCGCGGAAGGCGCGCTAGAAAAACGCTGGGCTGAACTCACGGGCAAACGCAAGCCGCCGCCACTGGACGCGCCGGTTGGCCCGGCACGCTCCACCAAAGCGACTGCGAATGCGGCGCAATCGCCCACCGGCGCATCGCCTGTGAAGGCCTCCGTGAAGACGCCCGCAAGGAAGCGCGCGCCGCGGCGCTGAGAATGCGTCTGAAAGCCACGTGGCTCCGCAAAACCTGTTCACACCGACTCCGGTACAATTTCTCTCATCTATCCCGGCGTCGCACGAACCGCTTGCAGGCAAGCCGCGCCGCTGCGCAACCCAATTCCAGGCATCGTCATGTCCAACAATCAAACCCTCTTCGACCGCGCGCAACGCACCATTCCCGGCGGCGTGAATTCGCCGGTCCGCGCATTCCGCTCGGTCGGCGGCACGCCGCGTTTCATCGAACGCGCACAGGGTCCTTATTTCTGGGACGCCGATGGCCAACGTTATATCGACTACATCGGCTCCTGGGGACCCATGATTCTCGGGCACGTGCACCCGGAAGTTCTGGAAGCGGTGCAGCGCGTGCTGGCCAATGGTTTTTCGTTCGGTGCACCTACCGAGTCGGAAATCGAAATCGCCGAGGAAATCTGCAAGCTCGTGCCGTCGATCGAACAGGTGCGCATGGTGTCGAGCGGCACCGAAGCGACAATGAGCGCGCTGCGTCTCGCGCGCGGCTTCGCGAACCGCAGCCGCATCGTCAAGTTTGAAGGCTGCTACCACGGCCATGCCGACAGCCTGCTCGTGAAAGCCGGTTCGGGCCTGCTGACGTTTGGCAATCCGACATCGGCGGGCGTGCCGGTCGACATCGCAAAGCACACCACGGTTCTGGAATACAACAACGTCGCCGCGCTCGAAGAGGCGTTCAAAGCCTTCGGCAACGAAATCGCCTCGGTGATCGTCGAGCCGGTGGCGGGCAACATGAATCTGGTGCGTGCCACGCCCGAGTTTTTGCAGGCACTGCGACGCCTGTGCACCGAATACGGCTCGGTGCTGATCTTCGACGAAGTCATGTGCGGTTTCCGCGTAGCGCTTGGCGGCGCGCAAGAGGTCTACGGCATCACGCCGGATCTGACGTGTCTTGGCAAAGTGATCGGCGGCGGCATGCCGGCGGCCGCCTTCGGCGGACGGCGCGACATCATGGCTCACCTCGCGCCACTCGGCGGCGTCTACCAGGCGGGCACGTTGTCCGGCAACCCCATCGCGGTCGCCGCGGGGCTGAAGACGCTGCAATTGATCCAGGCGCCGGGCTTTTACGAAACACTCGCCGCGCGCACTGCCCGTCTTGCGAAAGGTCTCGCCCAGGTCGCCAGCGAAGCCAACGTACCGTTCGCGGCCGACTCGCTCGGCGGCATGTTCGGCCTGTACTTCACCGAGTCGATTCCGACAAGCTTCGCCGAAGTTACCAGGAGCGACGTGCCGCGCTTTAACGCGTTCTTTCACAAGATGCTCGACGCGGGCGTCTACTTCGCACCGTCGGCATATGAAGCAGGCTTTGTTTCGATTGCGCACGACGACGCGATCGTCGACGCAACTGTGGATGCCGCCCGTGGCGCGTTCGCGTCGCTGAGCGCCTGAGCGACCGAGCGTCCCGAAACCGTCGCCACCCTGCCACCGGACCTAACCACACACCGATGTTTTCGCAAACCGACTTCGTCCATATGGAACGCGCGCTTGCGTTGGCCAAGCGCGGCATGTACACGACCGACCCGAACCCGCGCGTGGGTTGCGTGCTCGTCAAGAACGGCGAAGTGATCGGCGAAGGCTTCACGCAGCCGGCCGGCCAGGACCACGCGGAAATCCGCGCGATGAAAGACGCGCGTTCGCGCGGTCACGATCTGCGCGGCGCCACCGCTTACGTAACGCTCGAACCGTGCAGCCACTTTGGACGCACGCCGCCGTGCGCGAACGCGCTGATCGAAGCGCAAGTCGCGCGCGTGGTGGCCGCGATGGAAGACCCCAATCCGCAGGTGTCCGGACGCGGTCTCGCGGTGCTGCGTGACGCCGGGATCGAAGTACGCTGCGGGTTGCTCGCCAATGAGGCGCACGAGTTGAACATTGGCTTCGTGTCGCGCATGACACGCGGCCGGCCGTGGGTTCGCATGAAAGTAGCAGCCTCGCTCGACGGCCGCACCGGCCTTCCCTCCGGCGTCAGCCAATGGATTACCGGCGAGGCCGCCCGGGCCGACGGACATGCATGGCGCGCCCGCGCGTCGGCGGTACTTACCGGCATCGGCACAGTCAGGGAAGACGATCCGCGCATGACCGTGCGCGCTGTCGACACGCCGCGTCAGCCGCAACGCGTATTGATCGACAGTCAGCTGGAAGTGTCGCCACAGGCGCAGATCCTGGCCGGGGCGCCCACGCTGATTTTTTGCGGCAATCTCGATCAACGGCATAGCGACCGAGCGCAAGCACTACGCGAGCGTGGCGCCGAGATCGTTCAGCTGGCCAACGCGGCCGGCAAGGTGGACCTTCCGGCCATGCTGAAAGTGCTGGGCGAGCGCCAGGTCAACGAACTACACGTTGAAGCCGGCTACAAGCTGAACGGCTCGCTGCTGCGCGAAGGTTGCGTGGACGAACTACTCGTCTATCTCGCGCCTAGCCTGCTCGGCATCGACTCGATGAGCATGTTCAACCTGAGCGCGCCTGAAACACTTGAAGGACGCGTCAAGCTGGCTTTTCATAACGTCGAGCGGATCGGCGAAGATCTTCGGATTCTCGCGCGCCTCGTGCCGGCGGGCGTAACCGCAGCCGGAACCGACACCGCGTCCCAACCCGTTTCGTTTTGAGGATTAGTACGATGTTCACAGGAATCGTCGCGGCAGTGGGCCGCATCGAGTCAGTCAAGCCTCTCGGCACGAACGGCGACGCGGGCGTGCGCCTGAACGTGCAAGCCGGCGGCCTCGATCTCGCCGACGTGCAACTCGGCGACAGCATCACCATTCAGGGCGCCTGCATGACCGTGGTCGCGAAGACCGACCATTCGTTCGAAGTGGACGTGTCGCGCGAAAGCCTGAATCGCACCGCGGGGCTTGGCGAAGTGGGCGAAGTCAACCTGGAGAAGGCACTGCGCGCGCACGACCGGCTGGGCGGCCATATCGTCTCGGGTCACGTGGACGGCCTGGGCACGGTCACCCACTTTGCGCCGGTAGGCGAATCGCACGAACTACGCGTGCTGGCGTCGCGCGAGATCGGCCGCTATCTGGCGTACAAGGGCTCTATCACTGTCAACGGAGTGAGTCTGACCGTCAACTCGGTTAAAGATCGTGACGACGGTTGCGAGTTTTCGATCAATCTGATTCCGCACACGGTGCAAGTCACCGCGCTCAAGCATCTGCGCGAAGGAACGCCGGTGAACCTGGAAATCGATCTGATCGCTCGCTACGTGGAGCGCATGCTCAACGCACCGAAGTAGTCGGCGAAAACACCAGCAACAACGCCGACAGCAACACCAGCTACAAGGCAGCTGCTGCCCCCGGGCGCCCACGCATGCGGCGCCTTGCCGCTTTTCATCAGTCCATGCGTCTATCGTTCTGCCGAGCATATCAACGGCCGGTGACGCAGCGCCAGTCGGCCAAACGGCATATGCCGTCCGGCGGAGGCGACTTGGGACCGCGCGTGGCGTAAAATACGCGCTTTCCCGAAAAACTCGCCAACATGACGCTCGCCTCCACTACAGAGATCATCGCCGAACTCAAAGCCGGCCGGATGGTGATCCTCGTCGACGAAGAAGATCGCGAAAACGAGGGCGATCTTGTGCTCGCCGCCGAATTCGTGACGCCGGAAGCGATCAACTTCATGGCGCGCTACGGCCGGGGCCTGATCTGTCTCACGCTCACGCAGGAACGCTGCAAGCTGCTCAACCTGCCGCTCATGACGTACCGCAACGGCACGCAGTATGGAACCGCGTTCACCGTCAGCATCGAGGCGGCGGAGGGCGTGACGACCGGCATTTCGGCCGCCGACCGCGCCCGCACGATCGCCGCGGCAGTCGCACCGGACGCGAAGGCGGAGCACATCGTGCAGCCGGGCCACGTGTTCCCGATCATGGCCCAGCCGGGCGGCGTACTCGTGCGCGCCGGCCACACGGAGGCAGGCTGCGACTTCACCGCGCTGGCAGGCCTTACGCCGGCTGCAGTGATCTGCGAAGTCATCAACGACGACGGCACCATGGCGCGCCTGCCCGACCTGATGGAGTTCGCAAAAGAGCACGATCTGAAGGTCGGCACGATCGCGGATCTGATCCACTATCGCAGCCGCACCGAATCGATCGTCGAGCGTATTTGCGAGCGCACCATGCAGACGGCGCACGGCGCTTTCCGCGCGGTCATGTATCTCGATCAGCCAAGCGGCCAGCCGCACATTGCCCTCGTGCGCGGCACGCCGAACCCCGAGCACGACACGCCGGTGCGCGTGCACGAGCCGCTGTCGGTGCTCGACCTGCTCGAAGTCGGCGAATCCACTCATTCGTGGACGCTCGACGCAGCCATGAAAGAGATCGCCTCGCGCGAAGTCGGCGTGATCGTGCTGCTCAATTGCGGCGACTCGAAGGAACATCTGATCGACGTCTTCAAGGCGTTCGATTCGAAAGAAAAAGCAGACGCGCTCAAGCGCCGGCCCGTCGACTTCAAGACCTACGGCATCGGCGCGCAGATTTTGCGCGAGCTGGGCGTCGGCAAGATGCAGGTGCTGTCGAATCCGCGCAAGCTGGGCAGCATGTCGGGTTACGGCCTCGAAGTCACAGGCTTCATACCCATGCCAGGCAGTGCCGCGCAGCCTCCGCAATAACGCTGATCCGGTCATTCACGCGCCTCGCGCTCACCCAAAAACACTACGGAATTCACATGGAAATCGGACAATATCAACCGAACCTCGACGGCGACGGACTGCGCATCGGCATCGTCCAGGCGCGTTTTAACGAACCCGTCTGCAATGGCCTTGCCGACTCGTGCATCGAAGAACTCGAACGCCTCGGCGTGACCGGCGAAGACGTGCTGCTCGTCACCGTGCCGGGCGCACTGGAAATCCCGCTGGCGCTTCAAAAGCTCGCTGAGAGCGCGCAGTTCGACGCGCTGATCGCGCTCGGCGCGGTGATCCGCGGTGAAACGTACCACTTCGAACTGGTGTCGAACGAAAGCGGCGCGGGCATCACGCGTATCGGCCTCGACTTCGGCATTCCTGTTGCAAACGCGGTGCTGACCACTGAGAACGACGAACAAGCCGTCGCTCGCATGACCGAGAAAGGTCGCGACGCGGCACGCGTGGCGGTCGAAATGGCGAACCTCGCGGTCGCGCTGGAACAACTCGGTGGCGACGAAGAAGAAGACGAAGAAGAGGAAGAGGCATGAAGAGCGCACGCCGACGCTCCCGCGAACTGGCCACGCAGGGGCTTTATCAGTGGCTGCTGTCGGGTTCGCCCGGCGGTGAGATCGACGCGCAACTGCGCGGCGCGCAGGGCTTCGACAAAGCGGACCATGAGCATCTGGACGCCGTTCTGCACGGCGTGATCCGCGATTCGCAGGCGCTGTCCGCCGATATCGCGCCTTGCCTGGACCGTCCGATCGAGCAGCTTTCGCCGGTCGAACGCGCCGTGCTGCTCGTCGCCGCGTTTGAACTGAAGAATCACCTCGATATTCCTTATCGCGTGGTGATCAACGAAGCGGTTGAACTGGCCAAGACCTTTGGCGGCGCCGACGGCTACAAGTACGTGAATGGCGTGCTCGACAAGCTGGCGGCCAAGCTGCGCGTCGCCGAAATCGAAGCCGCTCGCAAGAAGGGCTAGGCATGCGTGTGGTCGGCTCGCGCAACACGGCGGCAAAACCGTCGCAAATGTACGCGACGCCGACACAACGAAATGCATCGCTTGTCACAACGCTGCCGCGCGCGAGAACCGCGCGAATGGCGGTCGCGCTTTCGCATTTGAACTGGATTTGACCGTATGAACTCCGTGACCGAACCTCTTATGCGGCTCGCCGCACGCGTCGATTCCATCCAGCCGTTCTACGTGATGGAGCTGGCAAAAGAGGCTGCGCTTCTTGAGCGCGACGGACGCGACATCATTCACATGGGAATCGGCGAGCCCGATTTCACCGCCCCCGAACCGGTCATCGAGGCAGCAGCGAACGCACTGCGCCGCGGCGTCACGCAATACACCAGCGCACTTGGCCTGCACGCACTGCGCGAAGCAATTTCGGCGCACTACGCAGAGGTCTACGGCGTCAAAGTGGATCCCGCCCGGATCGTGGTGACCGCAGGCGCGTCGGCCGCATTGCTGCTGGCGTGCGCGGCACTGGTAGATCGCGACGACGAAGTGTTGATGCCGGACCCCTGCTACCCGTGCAACCGCCATTTCGTGATCGCCGCCGAAGGCAAGCCGGTGATGGTGCCAAGCGGCCCTGCCGAACGCTTCCAACTGACTGCCGCCGACGTCGAGCGGCTCTGGAACGAGCGCACGCGTGGCGTACTGCTCGCGTCGCCGTCCAACCCGACCGGCACGTCGATCGAGCCGGCGGAACTGGAACGCATTGTCAAAGCGGTGCGAGCGCGTGGGGGCTTCACGATCGTCGACGAGATTTACCAAGGCTTGAGCTACGACGCTAAACCCGTGTCAGCGCTGTCCTATGGCGACGACGTCATCACGGTCAACAGCTTTTCGAAGTACTTCAACATGACGGGCTGGCGCCTTGGCTGGCTGGTGGTCCCGCCGGGCATGGTGAGCGCATTCGAGAAACTGGCGCAGAATCTCTTCATCTGCGCGTCAGCGCTCGCCCAGCACGCGGCGCTCGCGTGCTTCGAACCGCAAACCATCGCAACGTACGAGGCACGCCGTCTCGAGTTCAAACGTCGGCGTGACTTCATCGCGCCGGCGCTCGAATCATTGGGCTTCACAGTGCCTGTCATGCCCGACGGCGCGTTCTACGTCTACGCCGACTGCCGGAGCGTCGCTCACCCTGCCGCAGGCGACAGTTCGGCGCTCACGAAAGCGATGCTGCACGAGGCAGGTGTCGTGCTCGTGCCAGGAATGGACTTCGGCAGCCACGCGCCAAAACAATATATCCGGCTGTCGTACGCAACCGCCTACGAGAAGCTGGAAGAGGCGGTGGAACGCCTGGCGCGGCTTTTCGGCCAACGGTAGTAGAAGCGCAAGGCAGCCGGGCCTGACGAGCGTCTCGTGCCTAGCGAGAGGTGCCCTGCAGCCAGGCACGGCCGGCCCCGGGCGCTGCTATCTGTTTGTCTTTCGGCCGCGCGACCTCCCCAAAAGCAAAAAAAGGACACCCGAGGGTGTCCTTTTTCTTGCCGTTCGCGTTCGTGTCAGGCGATCAGCATGAGGCTGGCTTTGCGAGCAATTCAGGCGCCCAGTTCCGCGGCAGACGCCACGTGTTTGGGAGCACTCGTGCTGGCGTCGTCCTGTTCCGAGACCGGCGTCTTGCCCGGCGCAGCGGCGCTCAACGGATGGCTTCCTTCCAGCGTGACCTGCACCCGCTTGCCGTTGCTGTTGTTCGCAGCAGCGGACGACGACGAGGATGACGACGACGCATTATTCGATGCCGTGATAACCGGCGCCTGCGGCGCGTTGATCGGCACCTTGCGGCCGCGGGCCACGTCACGCAGACGCGCGCGTTCTGCCATCACCTTGGCGCCGTAGCCGCCGTCGTCCTGCGACGTCGAGCCGACATACAGCCGCAGTCCGCCCGGCAGCGAACCGCCGCGCGCGATGCAATCCTTCAGAACCAGCGCGCCGACCTTGATGTTCGCGACCGGCTCAAGCGCAGCGCTCTCGCCGCCAAAATACTGGAACTTGTCCGAATGAACCTTGGACATCACCTGCATCAGGCCCTGGGCGCCCACGCCGCTCTCGGCGTACGGGTTGAAGCCCGATTCGATCGCCATGACCGACAGCAACAGGAGCGGGTCGAGACCGACTTCGCGACCGGTGTCGAACGCAGCCTTGACCAGCTCGCCGACAGGCTCCTGGGCGACGCGGTAGCGACGAGCCAGGTACGACGCTACGAGAGCCTGCTCACGCGACGAAATCAACACGCGATCGTCGCGCGCATCGGCGGACACGCGTTGCGCCGGAATCAGCCGCGCCAACGCCGAAACGCTTTGCATCGTGCGCGGATCGAGGCCGTTGAGCGCCGCGATCCCCATGCCGGCGGAGCCGGAACCGTCGAACGCGCCGTCATAACTGGTGTTGCTGACGCTCACGCCCGCGTTATTGCCGACGCTTGCTGCGTCAGCGCTGTTTGGGTTCGAGTTCGCGGACAGCGTTTCGTCCGACGAAGTACGCCCCGGCGGCCCGAAAGCAGGCAGGGGGTTGCCTTGCAGCAGGCGCGCGGGGCCAGCTTGCACAGCCGCGGAAAGGACCGGCATCAGCTTCGCCGCGAGGGTGCCGCGCCACGTGGGCATCAGCCACAGCGCGATTGCCAGCACCACGGCAATGCCGCCGACAATGCTGAACAGGTGATGACTCAGTTGCGTACCGCGACGGACTGCACCGCGCACGACTTGCGCGATACGTTCGTCGGGACGCCACGATAACCAGGCGTTCATTCAGATCTCCCATGTTGCATGATCCGCGAACCCCACCGGAAAAACAGGCGGTACCACACATTCGCAGAGTCAAGACATCGCGCGCTCTGTCTGGTTAGGGCAGCAGCGACGTCGGGAAAACGGCAAATACCGTTTGTGGGGAGCCTTCCTGAAAAGCGGTCCGCGGCATGCCGAAAACATGCGGGCGGTGGCTCCCACGCGAAAAACCAGCGTCAGTTGGCGCTGGCAAGGACATCGATAAGACCGACGAATACCGTGCAGGGCTTCGGTAAGCGGTGACGCGTTGCGTCTAATGGGACCGGGGGCAGTGGTAAAAGGTTCACGCCCTGCAACCAACGTGGACGGATTCTAGGGCACGGTTTTATAGATCGTCAACACTATAAACTCGCGAAGGTATAACTAATTGTAATAACGACAAGGGTTCCGACCGCTCAAAGGGCCGTACGGAGCGGTTTTTCGGCATTTTGGCGATTGCCGCTCGCCCTATGACGTTCGGCCGATCTACGTGCGCTAGCCAACGCAGGTAAAATCGACAATCGTTCCAGCGCCTCCTCCGCAGTCGCGCTTCCTCTATCGCCGCTCGCGGCACACAACCGCATCAGATGAAATACAAAGACCTGCGTGACTTCATCGGCCGTCTCGAGACGATTGGAGAACTGCGCCGTATCCCGCAAAAGGTATCGCCTGTACTGGAAATGACTGAACTGTGCGACCGCGTGCTGCGCGCCGGGGGGCCGGCTCTGCTGTTTGAGAACCAGCAGGCGCATGCGTTCCCGGTGCTTGGCAACCTGTTCGGTACGCCGCGCCGGGTAGCGCTCGGTATGGGCATCGACGCTGAAGCCGGCGAAGGCGACGGCGCCGCGCTCGACTCTCTGCGCGACGTCGGCCGGCTGCTCTCTGCGTTGAAGGAACCGGAGCCGCCAAAAGGGCTGAAGGACGCGGGCAAACTGTTCTCGCTTGCGAAGGCGGTGTGGGACATGGCGCCACGAACTGTGAGCGCGCCACCTTGCCAGGAAATCGTGTGGGAGGGTAACGACGTCGACCTGGAAAAGCTGCCTATCCAGACTTGCTGGCCGGGGGACGCCGGCCCGCTGATCACGTGGGGCCTGACCGTCACAAAAGGCCCGAACAAGAGCCGACAAAATCTCGGCATCTATCGCCAGCAGTTAATCGGACGCAAGAAGCTGATCATGCGCTGGCTCGCACATCGCGGGGGCGCGCTCGACTTCCGCGAGTTCGCGTTGAAGAACCCCGGCCAGCCGTATCCGGTAGCGGTCGTGCTGGGTGCGGATCCGGCAACCATTCTCGGCGCGGTGACGCCAGTGCCGGACACGCTGTCCGAATACCAGTTCGCAGGCTTGCTGCGCGGTGCTCGGACGGAGCTGGCTAAATGCATTACGCCCGGCGTCGACGGTCTGCAGGTACCCGCGCGCGCGGAAATCGTGCTCGAAGGCTTTATCTATCCGCAGGAAGGTGCGCCCTCGCCCGCTCCGGCCGGCGCGCCGCCGCGGCCGGTCAAGGGCGCCTCGGCCGCCTATGAGCACGCGCTGGAGGGTCCGTATGGCGACCATACCGGCTACTACAACGAACAGGAGTGGTTCCCCGTATTCACTGTCGAGCGCATCACGATGCGCCGCGACGCGATCTACCATTCCACGTACACCGGCAAACCGCCCGACGAGCCCGCCGTGCTCGGCGTCGCGCTCAACGAAGTGTTCGTGCCGCTTCTGCAGAAGCAGTTCAGCGAGATTACCGATTTCTATCTGCCGCCAGAAGGATGCAGCTACCGCATGGCGATCGTGCAGATGAAGAAGAGCTACCCGGGTCACGCCAAGCGCGTGATGTTCGGCGTCTGGAGCTTCCTGCGGCAGTTCATGTATACGAAGTTCATTGTCGTCGTGGACGAAGACGTCAACATTCGCGACTGGAAAGAAGTGATCTGGGCGATCACCACGCGCGTGGACCCGACACGCGATACGGTGCTCGTCGATCGCACGCCGATCGACTATCTCGACTTCGCGTCGCCGGTCGCGGGCCTAGGTTCGAAGATGGGACTCGACGCGACCAATAAATGGCCTGGCGAGACCGATCGCGAATGGGGCCGGCCTATCGAAATGAACGCGGCGGTGAAGCAGCGAATCGACAGTTTGTGGAACGAACTGGGACTGTGAGCGCGTCGAGCGCACCGAGCGCGCCGCCGCATAACAAACAGATGGAGCATTCGCAGGCATGCATGCCTTCTCGATGATGTCGGACGGGTTCTTCCTGTCTTTGTCGTTGTGTCTCGACATCGGCCTCGTGAACGTCGCGATGATTTCGCTCGCGCTGTCTCACGGATTCAAACCGGGCTTCTGGCTCGGCCTTGGGTCGTGCGTCGGCGATCTGATTTATGCGGCGCTTGCGCTAGCGGGCATGGCTGCGCTGCTGCAGTTCGAGTCGGTGCGCTGGGTCGTGTGGATTGGCGGCGCGCTGATCCTGCTGTTTCTTACCTGGAAGATGGCGCGCGAAGCGATGTTTCCGGCGTCGGCACCTCCTGTCGCCGGCGAGGCGGACGCCAGTTCGCCGCATCTGTCTGCGTGGCGCGGCTTCCTGCGCGGGGTGTTGCTGGCGGTGTCGTCACCCTCGGCGATTCTGTGGTTTGCCGCAGTCGGGGGCGCGCTGATCGCCAAAGCCGGCGCGACGAGCGCCAAAACCGCGCCCGCATTTCTCGGCGGTTTCTTTCTTGGCGGCTTGTGCTGGACGGTGTTCATCTGCGGCCTCGGCAGCCACGGCCGCAAGCGAGCCGGCACTGGTTTGCTACGCGCGTGCCATGTGTTGTCCGCGCTGCTGTTCGCCTACTTCTCATACAGCGTGATCGTGAACGGTTACCGCGATCTGATTCTGCAAACGGCAGAGCGCTCGCCAGTCGCACAAGCGGCGAGCTGACATGCAACGGCCCGCCCTATGAACCTGGGGCGGGCCGTCTTCCTACACGTCAAGCCGGCTTCGCGCCGGAAGACAATCAGGCCAGGTACTGCGCGAGCTTCTCGAGATCGACGTTACCGCCGCTCACCACCACGCCCACACGCTTGCCCTTCACTGGCACCACGCCGTTGAGCACGGCCGCCGCCGCGAGGCAGCCGGTCGGCTCAACGACGATTTTCATGCGTTGGGCGAAAAACCGCATGGTGTCGATCAACTGTTCGTCGGTGACGGTTTCGATCCGCGCAACCAGCTTGCGAATGATCGCGAAGGTGTAGTCGCCCAGATGCGTCGAGGCCGCGCCATCGGCGATGGTGCGCGGCGTGTCGATATGCACGATCTCGCCGCGCGCAAGAGATTGCTGACCGTCGTTGCCTGCTTGCGGCTCCACGCCGATTACCGTGCAGTCCGGGCTCAAGGCCGCCGCCGACAACGCGCTGCCGCCAATCAGCCCGCCACCGCCCAGACACACGAATAGCATGTCGAGCGGCCCCGTTTCGTCGATCAATTCCTTTACCGCCGTACCCTGCCCCGCGATCACATGGGGATGATCGTATGGCGGAATCAGCGTCATGCCGCGCTCCTCGGCGAGCCGTCGGCCGATCTCCTCGCGGTTCTCCTTATAGCGGTCGTAGGTGATTACCTCGCCGCCATAGCCCTTGGTGGCGGCCACTTTGGCTGCGGGCGCGTCGTGCGGCATGATGATCGTCGCGCGGATGCCGGCGAGGCGCGCCGACAGCGCAATAGCCTGCGCATGGTTGCCGGACGAATAGGTCAGCACGCCGGCCTTGCGCTGCTCCGCGTCGAAATGCGAGATCGCGTTATAGGCGCCGCGAAACTTGAACGCGCCCATTCGCTGAAAGTTCTCGCATTTGAAGAATACCGACGCTCCGGTGCGCTCGTTGAACGTACTCGAGGTCAGAACTGGCGTGCGGTGCGCGACGCCCTCGAGTCGCCCTGCGGCGTCGAGCACGTCGTCGAACGTGGGAGCGGGAAGTGGGTGCATCGGCTGCATTGGCGGAGTTCTCCAGAGCGGTGGCGAAACAGCCATTCTCCCAGCTTCGCGGACGCTTTGAAACGTCGGCAACAACTCACCAATGCCGTAAAAGCAAAACGGCGTAACGCGGCGATCAAGCCGGCGTTACGCCGTTAAGACTGTCTGCCCGCCCACAGCCAGACGTCAACCAGGCAGGTGTCGATCACAACTCGTGGGTCAGGCAGAATTAGCGCCGATAGTAACCGTGGCCATAACCACCACCGTAGTAGCCATGGCGATAATAGGGTCGACCATAAGCGTAATACCCACCCACTACGACGGGCGGCGGCCCATAGACCACAGGCGGCGGCGCATAGACGACGGGAGGCGGCGGCGAATAGTACACCGGCGCCGGCGGGGCATAGACGGGCGCGGCATAGACAGGATAAGCCGGCGCGACCGGTACCCCGATACCGATACCGACAGAGACGTGTGCCTGCGCGGTGGCGGCAAGCCCCACGCCGAGTGCGGCGGCAACGACGAACGGAACGATCTTCTTCACTTTTGTTCTCCTGGCGCGGCCCATTGAAGGTCGCCAACTTCGCATGCCGTGCATGCTACGAAACCAATTTATCCAAAAAGCCCGCGCGACGCTGTTCGCATTTGTTGCAAATTGCAATACGCGAAAAGGTTTTGCGCTGTGGCCTGGAAAGCAGCATCGCTTGTAAAACGCGAACGGCCTGAGGAATCAACGGATTGGGCCTCTTCGCGGTGGACACGAAGGTGTCGCCAAGCAATGGCGAGTTAAACGGACGCCGCGTCGGTAATCTTTAATTACAAATTAGCTTCAATGCTGACGGCGCAGAGCAACGGCCCAATAAAAAACCCGGCGCAGAGGCCGGGCTTTGTTAAGGCTCGAAACGGATGTCGGTCAGCCGACCTTCACGTAAGCGAACTCGCGGGACACGTTCGGTGGCACGTAGGCGGCGCTGATGCGCACGCGTGGGCTCAGACGCTTCTTCTGATCCCACCAGCGACGCCGCTGAGCGTGGGTCAAGAACCGCAAGTGCTTCCGGTAAGAAAAAATATTCATCGTAGCCTCCCCGAATCCGATTGCGAAATTGCGAAGCGAATACCCATAGACAGCCACGGCCGACCGGCCATCCGGAAATTGTGAGCAGTTTTCAAGCCCGCAGGGCGCGCGCGACGCCATGATCAGCAGCTCGCGTCATATCGCAGGCAAACTCATCTGACGACCGTTGCACGCGCTGCGCGCTTGCCGATGCGCGATACTGCTTGTTCCCTATCACGCCCCGTCTGGAGCACGTCGACATGTCCCAGTCCCAGTCCCAGCCCGACTCCCATTTGCCACGCCTCGGCTTTATCGGCGCGGGCCGGCTCGCGCGATGCCTCGCGCTGAGTTTCTCGCGCGCAGGCTATCCGGTAACGGCAGTGGCGAGCCGCACGCCGGCTTCCACTAGCCGGCTCGCCAGTCAAATTCCCAACTGCATGGCGCTCGACGATCCTCAGCAAGTCGTCGACGGCGCCGATGTTGTCTTTTTAGCCGTTCCCGACGACAGCATCGGTACGTCAGCGCACACACTGCGTTTCGCCCCCGATGCAGTCTATGGCAAGGCGCTCGTGCATTGCAGCGGCGCGTCGCCAGTCGAGTTGCTGGCGGGCGCGCGGGACCAGGGCGCGGCGACTGGCGGCTTTCACCCGCTCTACCTGTTCAGCGGCGAGCTGGCCGACCTCGACCGTATCGCCGGCTGCTCGGTGACGATCGAGGCCGACGGCGACCTGAAAGACACGCTGACGGCGTTGGCCGTCGCGCTAGGCTGTCATCCGTTGTCGATTCCGCCGGGCGGCCGCATGCTTTACCACGGCGCCGCGCACTATGCGGCGAGTTTCGCGCTCTGCAGCCTCGCTGAATGCGTCGCGCTGTGGCGCACGCTCGGTTTTGCCGAGGACGAAGCGTTGCGTGCGCTGTTGCCGATGCTCGCGGGCACCATCCAGACCGCTCGCGACAAGGGACTGCCCAACGCGCTCGCCGGGCCGGTCTCGCGCGGCGACACCGGTGTCGTGCAAAAGCAGTTGGCGTTGATGGAAAGCCTCGGCGGAGATCACGCTGCGTTGTACGGTTTGCTGTCACGGCGCGCGGTCGAGCTGGCGCAACGCCGCGCCACGCCGCCTGCGGCAATCGCCGCAATCGCCGACGCGGTGGAAGATTCGTTGAGCCGCTCGCTGAATCAGGCGGCAGCAGGTGCAAGCGTCAAGTAAGCCGTGATAATGTGACGTCCGGCGCCGCGCGCAATCCGCCGGCGCCTCGCTTCGGGACCAACAGACGAGAACGCACAATGATCAAGGTCAGCATCCTCTATCCGTATCGGGAAAACGGCCACTTCGACGTGGACTATTACTGCGTCACCCACATGCCGCTCGCGGCGGAACTGTTTGGCCCGTCGCTGAAGGGATGGTCCGTCGACGTGGGCATCAACGCCGGCCCGCCGGGTACGCCGCCGCCGTATGTGGCCGCGGGGCACTTCCTGTTCGAGAGCACGGATGACTTTTACAAGGTCTTCAAGCCGGCATCCGAACGCCTGCTGGCCGACATTCCGAATTACACCGACGGCGGCAACGGCGCCATTCTCATCAACGAAATCAAGGTTTCCGTGTGACTGGCCGCAGTTGATGCGGGGGCGGCTCTTCGTCCGTCGTTGAAAATGCGAGCCTTGCACGACCCGTATCATCCGCTTGGCAATGCATGCGGCCGCGTCGGCGGTCGATGCCAGTTACTGACCCGCCTGTGCTCCAGACCGAAAAGCACCGGCGCCCATGCCGTTCCACGGCTGTCATCAGAAGCATAAGGACACACGATGTTTGGCGATATCGCCCGTTTTCTGCTCAATACCGTCTTCACCCTCTTCGGCGCGGCGCTGCTGCTGCGCGCCTGGCTGCAGGTCGTGCGCATGCCGCCGTACAACCCGGTCACGAACGCCGTGCTACAAGCGACGAACTGGATCGTTCTACCCCTGCGCCGCATTCTGCCGAGCACGCGCAACGTCGACTGGGCGAGCCTCGTCGCGGCGCTGATCGCGGCGATCGTCTACGTCGTGCTGATGGTGGTCCTGACCGGCGCCGACCCGCTCACGCTGGTGCCGACGCTGCTGATCGTCGCGGTGCTGACCGTGATCAAGTGGGCGCTGAATCTGATCATCTGGATGACGATCCTGATGGCGCTGCTGTCGTGGCTGAATCCGCGTTCGCCGGCAATGCCGATCCTTTATCAACTGACCGCACCGTTTCTGAATCCGCTGCGACGCGTCGTGCCGCATCTGGGAGGCATCGACCTCTCGCCGATTCTTCTTTTCGTGATCGTGCAGGTGCTGCTGATGGTGGTCACGCGTGCCGCTGTCCAACTGACTTACTTCGTGATCTGAAGCAAAGCGGAATGCCGGACGATGTCGCCGCGCACAGTGCGGCATAAGGAAGAGCAGCGGCGCAGTTTGCGCTCGCTGCCCTTTCGCGAGTAAAATAGCGCGCTCTGCGGGCGTCGTATAATGGTAATACCCTAGCTTCCCAAGCTAGAGCCGTGGGTTCGATTCCCATCGCCCGCTCCAGATACCTTCCGGCAGTTTTGCAACCCGCTCGCAACTGCTGCTCCGAAGAAAGTATCTGCATTCACCGCACTGAAGTTCAGTTACGCAAAGCAGAACACGCCCGATACGTCAAATCCACTGATTGGCTTTCCACGCCAAACGGGCTGACGCCGCATTGTGATAGCGGCCGAGAATATATCGAATTCCGCCGCGGCATTCTTCCACTGCATTGCCAAAAGACTTGACGCCATCCGGATTCAATTCATATTGCGACGGCAACAATTGAAACAGGCCACGCGCTCCGGATTTAGGATTGCGCAGATTCACCGCGCCGCCCGACTCCTGCGCCATGAGCCACAGCAGATCGTTGAATTGAGTCAGCGGCACACCTTCAGTCGACATCGCTTCCCGAAGCGCATTCACGGACGTAGCGGGAATCTTGGTGGGTTTAATCGGGCTCCAGCCGGTTTTCGCTGGTTTTGCTTCGCGGTGATTGTGTGTGTGTGCTTACTCATAACGGTATTCGCGTAGTTTAATCGTTGAAAAAGGCTGGCTTACAGAACGATTAAATCATACAAGACCTGCACCGTTATTAAAACGTAATGTGCGCTGCCTGCGGCCGCGGCGAACGGCGCGCTGTCTGGACGCACCCTTTCGCGTTGTGCTACCTTACGCGCACTTGCAACGCCCGCTCCACCTTGTTGCCGAGCCTTGGGCACTAATCAGGCACGAGCCGCCTCTACGAAGGCGGCTTTTTTGTAGCGACGGCTAGCCCGCGCGGCGACTGATTGCAATCCGCTTGCCGACATCACAACCGGCTCGTGCTGACGCGGTGCGCCGCGTCGTCATCAGCGAGCGACGATCAGCGCCAAATTTTGGCCAACCCGCGCCGAGCAGGCCGCGAAGCCTTCATCCTTGTAGCAGCATCGACCATGATCCACGATCCCAACAACGCCGGCTTGCCCGACGACCTTCCGACGTCCTCCAACGAAACAGACGATGTCGCCGCCGCTGCCGACGACTCTGCGCCGCACGGCGAAGCCTTGCATCTTCGGCGCATTCGCAGCTTTGTCACGCGCGCCGGCCGCGTGTCGACCGGTCAGCGCCGCGCGATGGACGAGCTCGGCCCGCGCTTCGTCGTTCCGTTCACGCCGCAGCAGCCGGACTGGAACAGCGTATTCGGCCGTGAAGCGCCGCGCGTGCTGGAGATCGGCTTCGGCATGGGCGCGACCACCGCGGAAATCGCCTCGCACCGTCCAACTGACGATTTTCTCGGCGTCGAAGTGCACGAACCGGGTGTCGGCGCATTGTTGAAGTTGATGGGCGAGCAGGCGCTGACCAACATCCGCATCATTCAGCACGACGCCGTGGAAGTGCTCGAACAGATGATCGCGCCGGACAGTCTCGACGGCGTGCACATCTTCTTTCCCGACCCGTGGCACAAGGCGCGCCATCACAAGCGTCGCCTGATTCAGCCGAAGTTCGTCGCGCTGCTCGCGTCGCGCCTGAAGCCCGGCGCCTATCTGCATTGCGCGACCGACTGGCAGAACTACGCCGAGCAAATGCTTGAAGTGCTCAATGCCGAGCCGACGTTGCAAAACACCGTCGACGGCTATGCACCGCGCCCCGAATATCGTCCCGTAACGAAGTTCGAGCGACGCGGCCTGCGCCTCGGCCACGGTGTGTGGGATCTCGTGTTTCGCAAACGCGACGTCGCATAAACAAAAAGGTCCGCCACCTCAAGTGACGGACCTTTTTTCCGGCCGGCGAAAAGCGGGGAGACTTACTCCGTCCAGCTCAGCGCGCCGCTATAGCCGACTAGCAAGATCAGCAATCCAAAGCCAATGCGATACCACGCGAACGCCGTGAAATCGTGTCCGGCGATGTAGCGAAGCAACCATCGCACACACAGAAAGGCACTGACGAACGCAGCCACGAAGCCGATCGCGAAAACGCCGAGCGCGTCGACGGACAGCAGATGCCAGTCCTTGTACAACTCGTAGGCAGTCGCGCCGAACATGATCGGGATCGCGAGGAAAAACGAAAACTCAGTGGCCACGCGCCGGTCGAGTCCGAACAACATCCCGCCGATGATCGTCGAGCCCGAGCGCGACGTGCCAGGGATCAACGCGAAACATTGAGCGAGGCCGACCTTCAGCGCGTCCATTGCGCTCAGATCGTCCACGCTGGTCACGCGCGCAACCCTGGCTTGTCCGCCTTCGCGGGCTTGCGCGCGCTGGCGCGCTTCTGCCCACAAGATGACGACGCCGCCCACCACCAGCGCGAACGCCACCGGCACCGGCGAAAACAGCGCGGCCTTGATCGACTTTTCCAGCAGTAGACCGAGCACGACCGCCGGAATGGTCGCGATGATCACGTTCAACGTAAAGCGCCGCGCTTCCGGACGGCTCGGCAGGCCGGTCACCACGCTGCCGATACGGCGGCGAAACTCCCAGCACACCGCGAGAATCGCGCCGAGCTGAATGACGACGTCGAAGGTCTTAGCATGTTCGTCGGTGAAGTTGAGGAGACTCCCCGCGACGATCAGGTGCCCCGTACTCGACACCGGCAAAAATTCCGTCAAGCCTTCTACGACGCCCAGAATCAACGCCTTGCAAGCCAATAACCAGTCCATCCGTGCCCCTCATCGTTTTCGTTTGTCGGCCCTGCCGGCCACGCGCAACGTCATTTCTCGACAATTTGCACGCGTATACCGTTTGTAAGGATGGTGATTGTACCGGGTTCGTAATTAACTCCGGCAAATTGAAGTTGTTCCGGCTTGAATGTGTAGATCGGGTAATTGCTCAGCAACTGCGTGGCGAGCACGGCGGCGGCGGCGTTGATCTGTTGCGTATAAGCCTGCGCGTCGCCGCTCACGCTGACGTTGTCGACGTTGGGCGATTTCAGCACGACGGATTTGCTCGCGGCGTCGTACGCGAGTTCGCTCGACAACGTGAAGACGCCGTCAACCGGCTGCGGCATGAACGGGCTCGCGAGGTGCGCATCGAGCTTCACCGAAACACGGTTAGCGTCGGGCAGCAAGCCGACCACCGGATGGCTCAGCGCGACGTCGAATACTTGTGAGACAGTGCGTTGATACGGGAATTTGCGCTGCACGGCGTCCTGCACTTGCTGCTGCGAGAACGTGTAGTGCGACGGAATGAACGGAAAGATCGACGCGGCGCAGGCCGTGAGCGAGACAACGCCAAGCGCGCCGGCACCGGCCAGCGCTGCGAGTAGAAAACGGCGCCTGGTGGGCGCGACAAGTCCAGTCATACACAATCTCCGATCAACCACCATTGAGAGCCTGCCTCGGTCCAGGTACTTGCTTTATCCAACTTCCGGCCGGGTTTGCGCTTCGAGCAGCGTGAGCCATGCAAGCGCGCTTTCTCTGTCCGGTCCAGCTGCGGCTGCAGCCCCGAGCAGCATGCCGGCCGCTCGGGCCGGCCGAAGATCGCGCATCGCAAGTCTTCGCCTAGTTGCACGCAGCGCACGCCCGCCGGCTTGCCGTTCGGCATGCCCGGAATCGGACTCGAAATCGACGGCGCGATACAACACGCGCCGCAATCGGGGCGGCACGCATGATCTGCCACATCAAACGGAGAGTCGCGTTTCGTCACGCGATCGCGCACATCACTCACTACATTGTCCTTAAATCGAAGAGCGGCGTATCGCCACCCGACCCGCATTGTGCCACTGCGTCGCGTGCGACCTTTTTACACAATCCGGCGCGAGACCGCTCACGTAAACTCGACTGACCCTCAAGGCCACGCTCGTGAGGCGCCGCGAGTTCCGTTCATCAATGCGGGAAACAGCGGAGTTCCCGCCTCTTTGCCGGTGGCCATCACAACGAGCCCTTCATGACCACCGCCAATTCGCTGTTTCGCCCGGATCTGCTCGCCAAGTACAGCGCGAACGGCCCGCGCTATACGTCCTATCCCACTGCCCTTCAGTTCCGCGACAACTTCTCCGTTGCCGACTATTTACGCGCCGCAGCGGACCCCGGCGCATCGGCCGCGGACCTCTCGCTGTACTTCCATATTCCGTTCTGCGACACAGTTTGCTTCTACTGCGGCTGCAACAAGATCGCGACGAAAAACCGCGCGCGCGCCCGCCCCTACCTCGAACAGTTGAAGCGCGAAATGGCCTTGCAGGCGGCGTGTTTCGATACGCGCCGGCCAGTATCGCAATTGCATCTGGGCGGCGGCACGCCCACGTTCATGTCGAACGATGAACTGGCCGAGCTGATGAGCGCGGCCCGCGAGCACTTCACCTTGCTGCCCGACGACGAAGCCGAATATTCGATCGAAGTCGATCCGCGCGAGGCTTCGCCCGAGACCATCGCGCATCTACGCAAGCTCGGCTTCAATCGCCTGAGTCTCGGCGTGCAGGACTTCGATCCGCTCGTGCAGCGCGCCATCAACCGCATACAGCCGCTCGATATGACCGCCTCTGTCATGCAGGCCGCGAGGCATACAGGCTTTCATTCGATCGGCGTCGATCTGATTTACGGGCTGCCGCATCAAACAGTGGAAAGCTTCACTCGCACGCTCGATACGATGATCGAACTCGCGCCTGATCGCCTCTCCGTGTTCGCGTATGCGCATATGCCGCAGCTCTTTAAAATGCAACGTCAGATGGACTCGGCCACGCTGCCCTCGCCTGCAATGCGGCTCGCTATCTTGCAACGGGTAGTCGAGCGTCTGACAGCGGCGGGCTACGTCTACATCGGCATGGATCACTTCGCGCTACCCACCGACGAACTGGCGCGCGCGCAGGCACAGCGAACCTTGCACCGCAACTTCCAGGGCTACAGCACGCGTGCCGAATGCGACCTGATCGGCTTCGGCGCGTCGTCGATCGGCAAGGTCGGCGACGTCTACGCGCAGAACGCGAAAGACCTGCCCGCGTATGGCGCGGCGATCAGCGCCGGCAAGCTGGCAATTGCACGCGGTGTACGCCTCACCGCCGACGACCGTCTACGCCGCGACATCATCACCCAGTTGATGTGCAATCTGGAATTGCGGTTCGACGAATTCGAAGCGATGTACGGCATCCGCTTCGCCGATACGTTCGAGCCCGAACTCGACCGCTTGCGCGGCTTCGAGCAGGACGGCCTCGTGTCGCTGACCGGGCGCAAGCTGGAAGTGCAGACAGCCGGGCGCATGCTCGTGCGCAACATCGCAATGGTGTTCGACCGCTATCTCGGCCAACAGACGCTCGAACGTTTCTCGCGCACTGTTTGACGGCATGGCGGGCGGCGGCTGCAACCGGCTTGCCCGTCGTCGAATTTTCGGCCATAATCTGCGTCTTCGCGACGCGCCAGTATCTCGCGCGTGCGCTGCAAGACCTGCCCAGGTGGTGAAATTGGTAGACGCAGGGGACTCAAAATCCCCCGCCGCAAGGCGTGCCGGTTCGATTCCGGCCCTGGGCACCAAACATTTTCGTAGTCAGCACGAAATCAGCCGCAAGATGTATCGCAAACCCGCGCAAGCCAAACGCTTCGCGGGTTTTTGCTTTTCGGCGAGCACGGCTCTCGCCCTGCTCGCCTCATCCTCCTAGCGTCCCACCACCCGCGCGGCAACATGCGCCGCCGCGCGACGACGCTTGAACGCATAACCCGCCCACATCACCACGAGCCACACAGGCACGAGCAGCACCGACACCGACAGGCCGGGGGTCATCGCGAGAATCACGAGGATCAGCGCCATGAACGCGAGGCAGATCCAGTTGCTGACGGGAAACCAGAACGACTTGAAGACGAGTGTCTCGCCCGCTGCGACCATCGCCCGGCGCGACTTCAGATGCGTCAGGCTGATCAACGCCCAGTTCAGCACAAGTGCAGCGACGACGAGCGCCATCAGCAAGCCGAGCGCCTCGGCGGGAATGAGATAGTTGACGATCACACAGGTGAACGTGGCGAGCGCCGATAAGCCGATCGCCATATACGGCACACCGCGCCGGTCGACCTTCATCAGTGCACGGGGCGCATTGCCCTGTTCCGCGAGACCGTACAGCATGCGGCTATTCGCATAGACGCCGCTGTTGTACACGGACAGCGCCGCGGTCAGCACCACGACGTTCAGCACATTGGCGGTCAGCGTCGAACCGATCTGCGAAAAGATCATCACGAACGGGCTGCCGCCGGCCGCGACTTCGTTCCACGGATACAGCGACAGCAGCACCGCGAGCGAGCAGATATAAAAAATCAGGATCCGGTAGATGACCTGATTCACGGCCTTCGGAATGCTCTTTTGCGGCTCGTCAGCTTCGGCCGCGGTAATGCCGATCAGTTCCAGCCCGCCGAACGAAAACATGATGACCGCGAGCATCGTGAAGAGTCCGTGGAACCCATGCGGGAAAAATCCGCCATGGCTCCAGAGATTGCTGATCGACGCTTGCGGCCCGCCATGCCCGCTGACAAGCAGATAGCCGCCGAACAGGATCATGCCGATGACCGCCACGACCTTGATGATCGCGAACCAGAATTCCGTCTCGCCGTACGCCTTGACGTTCGCGAGGTTGATCGCGTTGATGCCAGCGAAGCACACCAGCGCCGACACCCACGTCGGCACACCGGGCCACCAGTAGTGAACGTATGTGCCGACCGCCGTCAATTCGGCCATGCTGACGAGCACGTACAGCACCCAGTAGTTCCAGCCAGACAGAAAGCCGGGAAAGTCGCCCCAATACTTGTACGCGAAATGGCTGAACGAGCCGGCCACGGGTTCCTGCGCGACCATTTCGCCCAACTGCCGCATGATCATGAACGCGATGATGCCGCCAATTGCATAGCCGAGAATCATCGAAGGGCCCGCGGCCTGCAATACGCTTGCCGAGCCGAGAAAGAGTCCCGTGCCGATCGCGCCGCCCAATGCGATGAGCTGGATGTGGCGGTTCTTCAGCCCGCGCTTCAAGCCGTCTTGCTGTAGTGCATTGTCCAAATTGCGCCCCAGTGTATGGATTTCGATCGCCCGACCGGACTTGTGGTCCGCCCCGGCAGAACCGAAAATTTTACCTCGGCCGATATTGCCCAAATACTGGTACCAACCCGCGCTTTGTTTCGCACCGCACCGGCACGGGAGGATAGCGGTTGTCACTGCCGCGCCGCTTCTGTATGTTGCCGTAGTCGGGTTCGATGCCTGAGGAGATGCAACATGTCGCCCAAACACCTGTTTTGCGCCGCGGTCCTTTGTCTCGGTTTCGAAAGTTTCGGCGTCTTTGCGCAACACGTCGCACAGAACACGGCACCTGCAGCCACGCCACCTGCGGCACCGGCCGCGGAGCGCACGCCCGAACCCGCCCAGTCCGCCGAGCCGGTTGCTCCGCCGGCAGCCGAAGCCACACCGTCTACAGCGCCTTCCGCCGCTTCCGGGGCGCCCGCTCCAGCCTCGGCCGCCAAGCCCGCCATCGCGACGATGACAGGGCCCGTGCGCAATGTCGTGCTGGTTCACGGTGCGTTCGTCGACGGCTCGAGCTGGAACGGCGTCGTCGCGAAGTTGCAGCAGAAGGGCTACCACGTGAGTTCGGTGCAAAACCCGCTGACCTCGCTCGCCGACGACGTCGCCGCGACACGTCGCGTGCTTGCTCGTCAGGAAGGCCCGACGATGCTCGTCGGCCACTCATGGGGCGGCGTCGTGATTACCGAAGCGGGGGCGAATGCGCCGAACGTCGCGGGGCTCGTGTACATCGCGGCAATCGCGCCCGATCTGCACGAGTCGACAATGGACCTGCTGAAGCGCGCCGCGCCCATGCCCTCGGGTCAGAGCATCATCAAGGACGCGAGCGGTTTTCTGTGGTTGGACCGCAGCAAATACCACGCCGACTTCGCCGCCGACGTCCCCGAAAACCTGACGCGTGTGCTGTCCGCCGCGCAAGTACCGATCGCCGCTAGGGCTTTCGGCGAAACGGTGAGCCAGGTCGCGTGGAAAGAGAAGCCGTCGTGGTACGTGGTGACGACAAAAGACCGCGCAGTGTCGCCGGACGTCGAGAGATTCATGGCCGAACGGATGGGCGCGAAGATCGTGCCGATGGCGTCGAGCCATCTCGCGCCGGTGTCGCATGCGGGCGCGATTGCCGACGTGATAGACCGTGCCGCGCGCGAATTGAGCAGGCAGCAGTAGTACAGCCGTTCAATGACTCGCGGCGCGTCCCGCAACACAAATGCAAATGCAAGACGCAAGATGCAGAACGCAAACGCTAGCGCAGCATGAACGACATCGCGGATAAACAGTTGAGCATGCGCACCGCATGTTCAGCCGATTCCGCGCCAAAGCGCAATGTGACGGCATCGACACGCGTGAGAGCCGGCCACTGGCAAAACAGATCGGCTAGCGCGCTCGTCTGCACGCGCAGTTCGCACTCGACAGGCTTGGCCGCGCCGCGCGTAGCTTGCGGAGGGTGACCGTTGGCGAGATGCTGCTGCACCACCTCGCGTGCAGCGCTTTCGATAGCTGCGCGAGCGCTGGCCGGCGACTGCGTGACGCCGCTCGCGTGTCCGGTTGCACTCTTCGACACGACAAAGCGCGCGCCGGGAAAGCGCGGCGCGGTTTCGTCGGCGAAAACGTCGTCGCCGGATAAAAGCGCTACCTGTGCGCCATATTCTTCCGCCAGCGCGCCGTAAAGCCCCGCCTCGCCCACCTCTTCCCCGTTCAGCGACACGCGTGCAAACGCGAAACTGTTGATGGTGTGCGCGAGGATGCCGCGCGTTTGCGACATTGCGTGATACCCGATCATGAAGACCAGCGCGGCGCCGTATTCCAGACCAGCCATCATGCCGAGCGTGCGCGGCTTGCCAAGCACCACCTGAGCTCGCGGGTCGAGCAGGTCGGGCAGCAGATTGCGAAACCCGCCGTGCGAATCGTTGACCCACACTTGAGTCGCGCCGCCGGCAAACGCACCTTCAATCGCCGCGTTCGCTTCGAGCGTCATCCAGCGGCGCGCAGCTTCGTATTCGCCGTTGCCCGCGCGCGTTTGTTCGGGATGGAACACGCCGGCAATCCCTTCGATGTCGGCGGAAATAAGGACTTTCATCAGGACTTTCTTTTCAGTAAATGCGCGAGGTCGGGAGCGCTCTCGCCCAGTGATAAACGTCGATGCCCATCGCGGCCGGTCACGGACTCCGCGCTCCACAACGCATCGAGAATCGCCTGTTCGACGCTGTCGGCGCAGGCGCGAAAGAGCGGGTCCATGTGTTGATCGGCGAGCAGAGGCGGGAGCGCGATGAATTCGGCGATATGCGGCACCGTATAAGCCGTTGAAAAAGCGAGCGCAATATCGCCGCTACCGTGACCATAGACGGAACCCGTGCGCGCAAGACCCGCGGCCGCGCGCAACGAAAGGCGCTCGAGTTGACGCGCGTCGAGCGGTGCATCGGTTGCGACGATCATGATGATCGAGCCTTGCTCGGGCTTCGCGACGTCCGCACGTTTGCCAGCCGATTCCGCCTTCTCTGTTGCCGCACGCCCGGCAAGAATTCGCCCGAGCGGAGTACCGTCGACAATCAGCATCGGCAAACGGCCGAAGTTGGCGAGCACGAGCGCGCCCACTGTGTATTCACGTTGACCGATCCGCACCACACGCGAAGCGTTGCCAATGCCGCCCTTCAGATCGAAACACGACATGCCGCGCCCCGCTCCGACCGACCCGCTCGCAACGCTCGTACTCGCCGCGTCGTATGCCTCATTGAAGTGCTGCTCGCCGACGGCTAACGCCTGGATATCGTTCAGGTATCCGTCGTTGCATTCGAACACCAGCGGATTAACGGTCGGCCACTCGCGGCCGATGCCTGGATTGGCGCGTATGGCCGCGCGAATCTGCGCCTGCGCTACAGCACCCACGCCGAAAGTATTGGTCAGCGCGATAGGCGTTTCGAGCGTGCCCAGTTCTTCCACCTGCACGAGGCCCACGCTCTTGCCAAAGCCATTGATCACCGACGCCGCCGCCGGCACCTTGTCGAGAAACGGATCACCCGCATGCGGACGAATCACGGTCACGCCGGTTTGTAGCGCGCCTTCATCGAGCGTGCAGTGTCCGACGCTCACGCCATGCACGTCGGCAATCGTGCCCAGCGGGCCGCACTGCAACTCGCCGATATGCGGCACATCCGGCAACTTGTGCAAACCCGGCAACTGCGTCGAACTCATGGGCGATCGAGCTTCGGATCGAGCGCATCGCGCAAGCCGTCACCCAGCAGATTGAAGGCGAGCACGGTCAGGAAGATCGCGAGACTCGGAAACAGCGCGATATGCGGAGCCGTGACCATATCCGCGCGTGCTTCGTTGAGCATTGCGCCCCACTCGGGCGTTGGCGGTTGAGCGCCCAGTCCGAGAAACGACAGACTAGCGGCGGTGATGATCGAGGTGCCGATACGCATCGTGAAGTACACGACCACCGACGAGATCGTGCCCGGCAAGATATGACGCACGATAATGGTCCAATCCGATGCGCCAATGCTACGCGCCGCTTCGATATACGTTAGCTGCTTGAGCATCAGCGTATTGCCGCGCACGAGCCGCGCGAAGGCTGGAATGCTGAAGATCGCCACCGCGCAGATCACGTTGATCATGCCGTTGCCGAGAATCGCGACCACGCCGATTGCAAGCAGAATGCCGGGGAAAGCGAACAGCACGTCGGCCACGCGCATGGTGATGCGATCCCACCAGCCTTCGTAGTAGCCCGCGAGCAGTCCGAAGAATGTGCCGATCACCGCGCCGATCGCTACGGACAAAAAGCCGGCTTCGAGTGAAATACGTGAGCCCGCGAGAATGCGGCTGAAAATATCGCGGCCCAATGAATCCACGCCGAACCAGTGCGCGGCTGAAGGCCCCGCATTCAACGCGTCGTAGTCGAAGAAATTCTCAGGGTCGTAGGGCACGATATGCGGCGCGGCAATCGCGATCACGACCAGCAGCAACACGAAAATACCCGCGGCGAGCGCGACGTGCTGCTTGCGAAACTTGCGCCAGAACTCGCTCCATGGCGTGCGGATCGCGCGCTCAGCGCCGGAAGGTTTGGCCGCGTCGGGCCCGGTGGCTGTCGTGCTCATGCAGGCCTCACTTGAAACGGATGGTCGGATTGATCACGGCGTACAGCACGTCGACGACCAGATTGATGATGATGAATTCGAGCGAGAACAGCAGCACCTCGGCCTGAATCACCGGATAGTCGCGCATCGACACCGCATCCACCAGCAAGCGCCCGAGGCCCGGCCAGTTGAAGACGACCTCGACCACGATCGAGCCGCCGAGCAGAAAGCCGAATTGCAGACCCATCATCGTGACGACGGGGATCATTGCGTTACGCAGACAGTGTTTGACGATCACGAGCCGCTCGGGCACGCCCTTCGCGCGTGCGGTGCGCACGAAGTCCTCGTTCATCACTTCGACGAACGATGCGCGCGTGAAGCGCGCCATCACCGCGGCGACAGCCGCACCAAGGGTGAGCGAAGGCAGTATGTAGCTCTGCCACGAGCCGTCGCCGACAATGGGCAGCCAGCCGAGCTTCACCGAGAAAATCTCCATCAGCAGCATGCCGAGTGCAAATGCGGGAAAGGAAATGCCCGACACCGCGAGCGTCATGCCGAGCCGGTCAGGCCAGCGGTTACGCCACACCGCCGACACGATGCCGATGCCCATGCCCATCACGACCGCCCACACCATGCTTGCGAGCGTGAGCAGCAGCGTCGGCATGAAACGCTCGCCGATCTCCTGGCTAACGGGCCGCTTGCTGCGCGTGGACGTGCCGAAATCGCCGTGCGCGATCTTCACGAAGAAGTGCGCGAACTGCTGCGGCATCGGCTTGTCGAGTCCGAGGTCGGCGCGCACCAGTGCGACGGTCGCTTCGTCGGCATCGGGACCGGCGGCGAGCCGCGCCGGATCGCCCGGCAAAAGATGCACGAACAGAAAGACCAGCACCGCGACGATAAAGAGCGTCGGCAGCAGGCCAAAGAGACGTTTGACGAGGAAGTTCAGCATTGAAGCTCAATCCGGCAATGAAGCGGGCAACGAGGTGTTATGTAGGGCAGCGATACGGAGGGCGACGCTGCATGTCCTGATGCAACAGGCAGCGCCGCAAGGTCAACTCATCACTTGACCGCGATCTCGTCGAAATTGAACGAGCCGTCCGGCGCGACATAAGCACCCGACAGACGCTTGCTGCGCGCATACACGACCTTTTCCTTGACGAGGAAAATCCACGGCGCGTCGGCCCAGATGCGTTTTTGCGCGTCCGTGTAAAGCGCTGCCTTCTGCGTGCGATCCGTGGTTTCGAGCGCCTGCTTCAGGTCGCCGTCGACCGTATCGTTCTTGTAGTAAGCGGTATTGACCATTTTCGGCGGGAACGAGACCGACGCGAGCAGCGGCGTGATCGCCCAGTCGGCTTCGCCTGTGGACGACGACCAGCCGGCGTAGTACATGCGCACCGGCGCGGTCGCCGCGTCTTGCGCACTTTCCACCTTGGCTACGCGCTGGCCGGCTTCGAGCGCCTCGACCTGCGCCTTGATGCCGACTTGCGCCAGTTGCTGCTGCACGAACTGGATGACCTTCTGCGCAGTCGAGTAGTTATACGCGGACCACAGCGTGGTTTCGAAACCGTTCGGGTAACCCGCTTCCTTCAGCAACGCGCGAGCCTTTGCGGGATCGTACGGCCAGGGCCCGAGCTTCACCGCGTAGTCCACGCCTTGCGGCACGACGCCGTCGGCAGGCGTTGCATATCCGGCGAACACGACCTTGGTCAGCGCCTCCTTGTTGACCGCGTAGTTCAGCGCCTCGCGCACCTTCGGATTGTCGAACGGCTTCTGATTCATGTTCAGGCTGATGTAGCGCTGAATGATTGACGGCGACGCGATCAGATCGACCTTCGGGCTCGACTGCAATTGCGCGGCCTGCTCGAACGGCACCTGAAACGCGAAGTCGGCTTCGCCCGTGCGCATCAGCGCGGCGCGCGTGTTGTTGTCGACCACCGGCTTCCAGTCGATCGCGTCGACCTTCGGATAGCCCTTCTTCCAGTAGCCGCCGAACTTCTTCACCGTCAGGTCACCTGCCGGGTCCCACTTCACGAATTCGAACGGGCCCGTGCCGACCGGATGGAACGCAATGTCCTTGCCGTACTTCTTCAGCGCGTCCGGCGAAATCATCACCGCCGACGGATGCGCAAGCACGTTGACGAAGGCCGAGAACGGCGCCTTCAGCGTGATCTTCACCGTGTACGGATCGACCACTTCCGTCTTCTCGATGCGGTTGAACATGTTGTAACGCTTCAGCTTGTTCGCCGGATCCGTCACGCGGTCGAAGTTAGCCTTGACAGCGGCGGCATTGAAGTCGGTACCGTCCTGGAACTTCACGCCGTGGCGCAGCTTGAAGGTGTAGACGCGCGCGTCCGGGCTCGCTTCGTAGCTATCGGCGAGCACGTTGACGAGCTTCATGTCCTTGTCGAAGCCGAAGAGCCCCTGGTAGAACGACTTCGCTACGGCTTGCGACAGCGTGTCGTTCGCATCGTACGGATCGAGCGTGGTGAAGGTCGAGGCGACGGCCATCACCGCGGTGGTTTCGGCGTGCGCCATATTGCCCGCGAGCATCGCGAACATTACCGCGCCGCCGCTGATCAGCGCGCGCAAACGGAACGTGGAAGACGGGACCGGCAGGTTCATGAGTGTGCTCCAGGCTGCGAAAATGAAATGGTTTAAGTTGCTGCGAGACGATTTGCTTTAAGTTGCTTTGAGTTGCTTTACGTTGCTGCATCGGGTTTTCTGTCCGGCTTGTTGTCCGGCTTTGTTGCCGTTCAATACGCGCCGCCGACGCGATGTTGTGCGACGAAGTGCCCCGGCCCCACAGCGACGAGCGGCGCCACGGCCGGTTCATCGTTCAATGAGCGGATCGGGCTCGGGATTTCATCGGCGGCGAGCATCCGTTTCGCGTGACGTCGCGCGGGATCGGCAACGGGCACCGCGCCCATCAGCTTTCTCGTGTACGGATGCTGCGGCGCTTCGAACACTGCGCGGCGCGGACCGATCTCGACGATCTGGCCGAGGTACATCACTGCAACGCGATGACTGACGCGCTCCACGACCGCCATGTCGTGCGAGATGAACAGATACGCGACGCCGAGCTCGCGCTGCAGATCGAGCATCAGATTGACGATCTGCGCCTGCACGGAGACGTCGAGAGCAGAAACGGATTCGTCGGCAATCACGACTTTCGGATTTAGCGCGAGCGCGCGCGCAATCGCGATGCGTTGCCGCTGGCCGCCGGAAAATTCATGCGGGTAACGGCGCGCGGCTTCGGGCGGCAAGCCCACTTTTTCGAGCAGCCACGCGACCCGCGCCTGCGCCTCGGCGCCTTGCGCGACGCCGTGCACGAGGAGCGGCTCCATGATCGAGAAGCCAACCGTCAGCCGCGGGTTGAGCGACGCAAACGGGTCCTGAAAAATAAACTGGATATCGCGACGCAGTGCCTGCAACGCAGGTCCTGTGAGCGAGCTGATTTCCTTGCCGTCGAACTCGATCGAACCGCTCTGACTTTCCACGAGCCGCAACAGCGAGCGGCCCGTGGTCGACTTGCCGCAGCCCGACTCGCCGACTAGCGCGAGCGTTTCACCCGGCCGCAGATCGAAACTAACTTTTTCGACTGCATGCACGCGGCCCGTCAGGCGGCCAAAAAGCCCGGTCCTGACCGGAAAGCGCGTGACCAGATCGCGCACGCGCAGAATCGGCGGCGTGCTTTCGTCGACATGCGGTTGCGCTTCCTTCGCGACAGAGGCTGCCGGGCGCACGGGTTCATCGGCACCGCTCGCGCCCGCCTGCTCGACCGTCAGGATCGGAAATTTCGCGGGTTGATCGGTGCCTTGCATTGCGCCCAAACGCGGCACGGCGGCGAGCAGCGCCTTCGTATAAGGATGCGAGGGCGCCGCGAAGAGCGCGTCCGACGCACCCTCTTCCACCTTCTCGCCGCGATACATCACCAGTACGCGGTCCGCCACTTCGGCGACCACACCCATATCGTGCGTGATGAAGATCACGCCCATGTTCATCTCGTCCTGCAAGCCGCGAATAAGTTGCAGGATCTGCGCCTGAATGGTCACGTCGAGCGCGGTGGTCGGTTCGTCGGCGATCAGCAACGCGGGCTTGCACGACAGCGCCATCGCGATCATTACGCGCTGGCGCATTCCGCCCGACAGTTGATGCGGAAACCGCGCCGCCACGCGCCGCGCCTCGGGAATGCGCACGAGTTCGAGCAGACGCAGTGTTTCCGCGAAGGCCGCCGAGCGGCTCTTGCCCTGATGCAGCGAGATCGCCTCACTGATCTGGTCGCCCACCGTGAAGACTGGATTGAGCGAGGTCATCGGCTCCTGAAAAATCATCGCGATGTCGGCGCCGCGAATCGAGCGCATCGTGCCGGACGACGCTTTCGCGAGGTCGAGCACGCTGCCGTCGCGGCGCCGGAATGCGATGCTGCCGCCGGCAAGGCGCCCACCGCCATGCTCGATCAGCCGCATCAACGCGAGCGATGTCACTGATTTGCCTGAACCCGATTCGCCTACTATCGCCAATGTCTCGCCGCGCTCGACCGTCAGCGACAGATTGCGCACCGCGTTGAAGGTGGTCTCGCCGCTGCGAAAGGCGACCGACAGGTTGTCGACTGCGAGCACGCGTTGCGTCGGCAGGTTTTCGGTAAGCGGGCTGGCGGTGTGCGATGAAGTCGGCACAATGATTCCTTTGAATTCGAACGCGCTAGCGGTCTTCAGCAATGTTCAGGGTAACGAACTAACGGTAGATCGCCGTCGTCGGCGCCTCGCCAATACGCGCGAAACCGCGGTACATACCCTCGGTATTGAACGGCAACGCGATATTGCCGAGTGCGTCGACGGCGATCAGGCCGCCGCGGCCGTCGATCTTCGGCAGGCGGTTCATCACGACGTCGTGCGCGGCTTCCTGCAACGACACGTTGCGGTAGGCCATTTGCGCGGCGACGTCGTAAGCCGCGACCATGCGCATGAACATTTCGCCCGAGCCGGTGGTCGAGACCGCGCAGGTTGCGTCGTCCGCATAGCACCCCGCGCCGATCAGCGGCGTATCGCCCACGCGCCCGACCTGCTTGTTGGTGACGCCGCCCGTCGACGTCGCCGCCGCAACGTGGCCGTGCCTGTCGAGTGCGACCGCGCCGACAGTGCCGAACTTGCGATTCGGATCGATCGGCTCGTGCGGCATGGGATCGCTGTTGTCTGTAGCCGACGGCGACGCGGCGAGCGTCGCGCCGTCGTGATCGAGCACTGCGCGCTGCTGATCGCGTGCGAGCAGCCATTGACGATGACGCGCCTCGGTATCGAAGTACTGCGGTTCGACGAATTCGAGTCCCTGCGCGGCCGCGAAACTTTCCGCGCCTTCGCCGGTGAAGAGCACATGTTCGCTGCACTCGAGCACGCGGCGCGCGGCCAGAACCGGATTGCGCACGCGCTTCACACAGCAGATCGCACCGGCCTCGAGCGTGCTGCCGTCCATGATCGCCGCGTCGAGTTCATGCGTGCCCGCTGCCGTGTAGACCGCACCCCGGCCCGCGTTGAACAGCGGACAGTCTTCGAGCAACCGCACGGCCTCGCTGACTGCGTCGAGCGCGCTGCCGCCGTCTGCAAGCACGCGTTGGCCGGCGGCGAGCACCGCGTGCAGAGCGGCGTGGTATTCGGCTTCGGCACTGGCCGACAGCGACGCGCGCAGGATGGTGCCCGCGCCGCCATGAATGGCAATGACTGCGTTGTCGTTCATCGTTTGAGTTTGGATTTTGCCTGGGTGGTGCGAGGGTTCTGTACTGCGCCTACTGACGTACGCGCAGTGCGCGCCGGTTCGCGCACGGCTTCACCCGCCCCACTCGCGGATGCGGACAGCGGATCGGTGAGCCACGGCAATACGAACTCGGTAACGTCGGCGGCTGCCTTCACCGAGCGCTTCGCCCGATAGGCGACCGCGTCGCATAGCGCTTCGATCACAGCAAGAACAGCGGCATCCGCGTTCGCCGCGAGGCGGCGTTCAGAGCGCACGTATAACGAGAGATCGGCGAATTGCGCGAGCGGCGAGCGCGGTCCGTCGGTCAGCGCCAGCACCCGCGCGCCGCGAGTTGCCGCACGGCGCGCAAGTTCGATGGTGTCGTCGACATAACGCGGGAACGCGATGCCGATCACGAGATCGCCCTTGCCGCAGTTGAACAGGCGCCGCGCCGCATGCGAGGGTCCGCCGATGAACGCGAGCGATTGCACATTGTCGTGATACGCCATCAGGCCGTGCTCCATCAGCCCGGCCAGGAACGCGCTCGTTCCTGCGCCGAGCACGAACACACGCCGCGCGGCGAGGATCGCTTCGACCGCGGCCTCGGCGGCGGCGCCGTCGATCGCCGTGCGGGTCAGGTGCAGGTTGTTGGCCGCCTGTTCGAGCGACGCGTCGACCACGTCGTCGCCCGCAGCGAGCGACTCCTGCGCGCTACGCAGACGTTCGACCGGCGCGAGCGTCGCCTCGAAGCCGCGCACGAGCGCCTCACGAAACTGCGGATAGCCGTCGAAACCGAGTGCGCGGGCAAAGCGATTCGCGGTCGCTACCGACGCGCCGACCACGCTCGCCAGTTCGTCGATTCGCATGGTGGCCGCGCGGAACAGATTGGCCAGCACGTACTCGCCCATGCGCCGATGAATCGGCGTGAGCGTAGGCATGGCCGCCTCGATGCGCGCAGCGATGGCCTGCTCGGCCGGATTGGATGCAACGGACGGTTGATGAATCATGCGAGCGAAGCGGCGTGTCAGCGCGGCAGTGCGTAGAGGGTGTAAGCAAATTGGATGAAAGTATATTTACATGGAATTGGTCCGAGAAAAAATTCATTTTCATTTTTTGGGGGTTTGCCCTGGCGCTCGTCGTGTAGCGACGTTGATCTTCAGCAAGCCGTGACGCGTTCGTCGGGAATGGCCGCGAGCCGCGCCGCGGGCGACATCGCGATGATCGACGCCTGCACGAAAAAGGCCACTGCGGCGGCGATCAGGCAGGCGTCCATGTTCCAGCGCGCGCTGATCGCGGCGCCGAGCAGTGCGCCCGCCGGCCGCGCGCCATAGGTCGCGGTGCTGTTCAGCGCGGAGACGCGGCCCATCATCCGTTGCGGCGTGATGGCCTGGCGCAGCGTGGTCGAGCCGACCACCCACAGGATCGGTCCGGCGCCGAGCAGAAAGAAACTGAGCAGCGCAAGCCAGAACGACGGCGCGACGAGCGTCCCCACCATCACGAGCGACGCGAGCAGCCCGCACGACGGCCCGATCAGGAGCACACGACCGAACGCGAGGCGTCGAGCGACGGCGGGTACGGCCAACGCACCGCACACCATGCCGACGCCATACGCACCCAGCGTGATGCCTACCGCCGAGGCGCTCAGTCCCAGCCGATGCACCGCGTACGGCACATACACCGCTTGCAGCACGAAGAAGCCGAGATTGAAAAAGACGGCCGTCGCGAGCATGGGAAGCAGCAGTGAATCGCGCAATACGAAGCGCGTACCCTCGCGCAACTCCACCATGAAGTGATGCGCAGGCGTCGCCGCGCGCGACGGTTCGCGCAGTCCCGCGAGCAAGCCCACTGCGAGCGCGGACAATGCGGCCGCGCAGCCGTATGCCCATCCGGCGCCGATCCAGCCGACCAGCAGGCCGCCCAGCGCCGGCCCAGCCGAATACGCGACGCTGCGCGCAAGTTCCAGACGGCCGTTCGCGCTGGCGTACGCTTCGCGCGAGACTAGCGACGGCACGAGCGAAGGCGCGGCGACGTTGTAGGCCACTGTGCCAGTCGCGGCCACGAAGCCGAGCGCGGCGAGCAACGGCAGGCTGAGCGCATGGGTCATCAGCAGCAGAAGCACGCATAGCATGGCGACGACGCGCACGCTCTCGGCGAGCGCCATCAAGGTGCGGCGCGAGCGGCGGTCGGCCCATACGCCGAGCGGGATCGACAGCAGCAGGAAAGGCAATGTCTGCGCTGTCTGCAGAAGTCCCGTGCCGCGTGCGTCGGCGCCGAGCGCGAACACGGCGACGAGCGGCGCGGCGGCGAGGCTGATCTGCTCGGCGGATTGCGCGACGAGGTTAGACCACGCGAGCCGCTGGAAAGCGGCCGGCAAACGGACACGGGTTGAAGACGGCGAGGCGTGCATCGATGGCTCCGGCAACGAAACAGGAGCGACCATCGTGGCCGCGAACGCATCGCGGGACGCCCCGCTTCTTGCGGTGTTATTCTTCGCTCGCCATGAATCTCGAAAGCATTCTCTTCACTCAAGGCTTCGGCTCGCGCCGCCAATGCCGCGCGCTGATAAACGACGCTCGCGTGAGCATCGGCGGAACACTGTGCACCGACGCCGACGCCGATTTCCCGACTGACGATGCGTCGTTCTGCTTCAGCGTTGACGGCGTGGTCTGGCCGTACCGGGAGCGCGCGTATCTGCTGCTCAACAAGCCGGCCGGCTACGAGTGCTCGCGCGATCCGCAGCATCACCTGAGCGTATTCAGTCTGCTGCCGCCGCAGTTCGCCGAGCGCGGCGTGCAATGCGTCGGCCGGCTCGACCAGGACACCACCGGCTTGCTGCTGCTCTCCGACGACGGCAAGTTCGTCCACATGTTCACGTCGCCCAAACGCAAAGTCCCGAAGGTATATGTCGCGACAACCCGTCATGCGATCGACGACGCGCAGTTGAGCGCGCTGCGCAATGGCGTGCTATTGCACGGCGAGTCGAAGCCGGTCGCGGCGGTCGCGGCCGATGCACGCGGCGAGCACACGCTGGCGCTCACCGTGATGGAAGGCAAGTATCACCAGGTCAAGCGGATGATCGCGGCGGCCGGCAACCGTTGCGAAGCGCTGCATCGCGAGCGCGTCGGCGGACTCGCTTTGCCCGCGAGCCTCGCGCCGGGCGCGTGGCAATGGCTCGACGAAGCCGACCTCGGATCTTTACGGAGCGGGTAAACCGGTAGGTCGCGCGCAACCTTCTGACAAGATTAGGAAAGCCCTGTGCGCAGGCGCACATTTGCGCGAGCGCGCATGCGATCGACGCTGCACTGCAGCATGCTCTTCATCAGGCCGCGCCCTATACTCGTTTAAACAAAGACTACAAAGAGTTCAAGGAGCGGCCATGATCGTCCATAACGGAGTCATGCTCTCGTACGTGTTGCCGGCGTTCGTATGTGTCGGGTTGCTGGTGATCGGCGGACTGCTGATCGTCATGCGGCTGCGGCACAAATACGATCCGAATCTGATCGGCGCGTTGATCGGCGGGATGTTGTGTTTCCTGCTGCTCGAAGCACTGCCCGCGCTGACCTGAGGCACGAGGCGCGCTGCTATGCGGTGCTGTGGTGTGCCGCGCGGCGACGCTTAACGAAGTTGTCCGGCTGATGTCCGGCGGAATTTCTTTGCCGCTCTGTGTCGCCGGGCTTTTAAGGCATCGAGATACCTCTGCCGGGCCTTCACGGCGCGTCTTTACTCACTTCCCCAGCGCCTGCCGCTTCACGCAAAAAATCTTCGACGCTCGGATAGCGCAGGCGTACACCTAGCTCTTCTTTCAGGCGGCGGTTCACGAGCCGTCTCGACTCGCGCATGAACGACAGCAAGGTCGGCTCGATCTGCTCTTCAGCCTGAGCGCGTGTGATGCGCGGCGCACGTGCCAAACCGAACGCATCGGCGACGAGATCGAAGTACTCACCCATTTTCAGCGACGAGTCGTCGGACGCGTGGACCACGCGCGCCGGCCTGCCATGAGTGGCGAGGCGCACGAGGATCGCGGCGAGGTCGTCCGCATGAATGTGGTTGGTGTAGACGTCGTCGGCATCGACGAGCGCCGGCGTGCGTTTTTCAAGCCGCGCGAGCGGCAGGCGATTGGCTGCATAAATGCCCGGAATCCGCGCGATGCTCGCGGCAATCGACCCGCGAGCCGTCGCGCGTCGCAATTGCTGCTCGGCCGACACGCGGCGTTTCGCACGCGCATTGGCGGGTTCAGTGACGCGCGTCTCGTCGATCCACGCCCCGCCGCAATCGCCATAGACGCCTGTCGTGCTTGCATACACGAAGCGCAACGGCGCGCGTGAAGCGGCGGCGCGGCGAAGGCCGTCGGGTACAATATCGGCTGGTTCCGGGAGTGGCCGTGCTTGTGCCCATGAAGCGCGCGCGCGGCGCAAGCGCCCGACCGGCGCGACGGTGGCGCGGGTCCCATGCGTGCCTGACACCGCGCGAGCGCGGCGCATCGCAAGAGCTGATAGCAACGCGCGAGTGCGGCGGTCGTCGTCGCCGGTTTTCTGTGGCGGCGCCAGATGCAGCACTGTGGGCGCGAGGCCCGCGAGCCGTTTCAGGCTGCGGCGTTCGTCGAGATCGCCAACCAGCGGCGAAACGCCCGCGGCACGCAACTCGGCGGTGCGCTCCGCATGGCTTGTCAGTGCAAAGACGTGAGCGCGCTGCAACAGGGGTACGCAGCGCATGCCGACATCGCCGCAACCTACGATCAGCACGCGCGGACGGCGGAAGTTTCGTGTGGCTTTCATGGTGCACGCATTGTAGCCGTCAAGCACGCGGGGCGACGGGCGACGGTACCGCTGGCTCCGACGATCCCGGCTTTGCGTGCCCTGTCTCTCCGTTTAACGATTACCGACTTTTCGACTTCGATCACTTTATGGCATTCAACGTCACGCTCCGGCAAAGCGGCCGGCAGTTTCAGGTAGAACAGGACGAGCCGGTGCTGAACGCCGCCTTGCGTCAAGGCATCGGTCTGCCGTACGGCTGCAAGAACGGCGCGTGCGGTTCGTGCAAAGGCGCTGTGGTCAGCGGCCAGGTGGAACAGCGCGCACACTCGTCGTCGGCTTTGTCGAACGAAGAAAAAACGCGCGGCATGGCGCTCTTCTGCTGCGCAACGGCGTGCTCCGATCTCGAGATCGATATCCGCGAAGTGGCAGGTGTGGGCGACGTGCAGGTGAAGAAACTGCCGTGCCGTGTGAATGCGATCGAGCGCAAGGCCGACGACGTCGTCGTGCTCAAGCTGCAATTGCCCGCTAACGAACGTCTGCAATATCTTGCCGGCCAATACCTCGAATTCATTCTGAAGGACGGCAAGCGCCGCAGCTATTCGATGGCGAATGCGCCGCACGTCGAAGGCCCGATCGAATTGCACATTCGCCACATGCCCGGCGGCGCGTTCACCGACCACGTGTTCAACGCTATGAAAGAGCGCGATATCCTGCGCTTCGAAGCGCCGCTCGGCACGTTCTTCCTGCGCGAAGAGTCGGACAAGCCGATTGTGCTGCTTGCTTCGGGCACCGGCTTCGCGCCTCTGAAGGCAATCGTCGAGCATGCGGTGTTCAAGAACCTGAACCGCCCGATGACGTTGTACTGGGGCGCGCGTCGCAAGAAAGATCTGTATCTGCTCGAACTGGCCGAACAATGGGCGCGCGAGATTCCGAACTTCAAGTTCGTGCCGGTGCTTTCGGAGCCGGACGCGAGCGATGCGTGGACCGGCCGTGTCGGCTTCGTGCATCGGGCAGTGATCGAAGACCTTCCCGACCTGTCCGCGTATCAGGTATATGCGTGCGGCGCGCCGGTCATGGTCGAGTCGGCACAGCGCGATTTCACGCAACATCACAGCCTGCCCGAAGACGAGTTCTACGCGGACTCGTTCACGAGCGCCGCTGACCTGGCGAACGCGGTTTAACTCGAAGCCCGCTGAAAGAAACGGCCCGCTCGTAACAACGAGCGAGCCGTGCCTGAGACAACATGTCAGCATGAAGACAGGTGCGCAAAAACTGCCAGACGCGCCCATCGCGATGAATTCGTGCAAATTCAAGGTTTACACCAGCGCTTTTATTGTCGTATTCTTTCGCGCATGAACCGCATCCAATCCGAACTTCGACGTCGCCGCTCGCCGCTTCCCTAGGGACGCCGCCGGCTTCGTCACGGATTCGCGCTACAACAGAGCGCAAGCTGTTCGAATCATGAAAGCCACGGCATGCCGTGGCTTTTTTGTTTTTCCGGCCCGTTTGCTCATCGGCTGACGTGCGCCAACGCCTTATCCACCTCTTACCCGCTGTCTGGAGCCTGCCGTCATGAATTTCAATGAATACCCGATCGAGTCGCTGATGTACATCACCAACCGGCCCGAAATCGTTTTCACGCACGGCAAGGGCTCGTGGCTCTACGACAACAACGGCAAGCGATATCTGGACTTCATTCAGGGCTGGGCGGTCAATTGCCTCGGTCATTGCAACGAAGGCATGATCGAAGCGCTGAACCAGCAGGCGAAACTGCTCTTCAATCCGTCGCCGGCTTTCTACAACGAGCCGATGGCGAAGCTCGCGGCGCTGCTCACGCAACATAGCTGCTTCGACAAGGTGTTCTTCGCGAACAGCGGTGCCGAAGCGAACGAAGGCGCGATCAAGCTCGCGCGCAAGTGGGGCAAGAAATTCAAGGACGGCGCATTCGAAATCATCACGTTCGATCACAGCTTCCACGGCCGCACGCTCGCCACGATGTCGGCAAGCGGCAAGCCGGGCTGGGACACGATCTACGCGCCGCAAGTGCCCGGCTTCCCGAAAGCAGATCTGAACGACATCGCGTCGGTGGAAAAGCTCATCAACGCGAAGACGGTCGCGGTGATGCTCGAACCGATCCAAGGCGAAGGCGGCGTGATTCCGGCAACGCGCGAATTCATGCAGCAACTGCGTGAGCTGACACGCAAGCACAATGTGCTGCTGATCGTCGACGAAGTGCAGAGCGGCTGCGGCCGTGCCGGCACGCTGTTCGCGTATGAGCTGTCGGGCATCGAGCCGGACATCATGACGCTCGGCAAGGGTATTGGCGGTGGCGTGCCGCTCGCGGCGCTGCTCGCGAAAGCTGAAGTCGCCGTGTTCGAAGCAGGCGACCAGGGCGGCACGTACAACGGCAATCCGTTGATGACCGCGGTCGGTTACTCGGTGATCTCGCAACTCACCGCGCCGGGCTTCCTCGAAGGCGTGCGTGCGCGCGGCGAGTATTTGCGCGCGAAGCTGCTCGAGTTGTCGGAAGAGCGCGGTTTCAAGGGAGAGCGCGGCGAAGGTCTGTTGCGTGCACTGCTGCTCGGCAAGGACATCGGCAACCAGATCGTCGAAAAGGCGCGCGACATGCAGCCCGACGGTCTTCTGCTGAACGCGGCGCGTCCGAACCTGCTGCGCTTCATGCCTGCGCTGAACGTCACGAACGAAGAGATCGACCAGATGATGGCGATGCTACGTTCGATCCTCGACACGCTGTAATTGCACAGAACGCGTATGACGACGACCGCGACCACAACACTCTCTATCCGCCGCTTCGACGCGAGCGACACCGACGCCGTGGTCGCGCTGTGGCAGCAGGCCTTCCCGGAATACAGGGACGTGACGAAGCCGCAGCGCAACCCGCATCTGTCGATTGCGAACAAGCTCGCGACGCAGCCCGAACTGTTCTTTGTAGCGGTGCTCGGTGAGCGAGTGGTTGGCACGGTCATGGGCGGCTACGACGGTCATCGCGGCTGGCTTTATTCGCTCGCGGTGGACGAGTCGGTGCGGCGACATGGCATCGGCTCGCGTCTGGTCGCACACGTCGAAGACGCGTTGACGGCTTTGGGCTGTCCGAAGCTGAACCTGCAGGTGTTGTCCGCGAAGAGCGACGTCCGCGCGTTTTACGAGGCGCTGGGTTATCGCGCGGATGCGGTGGTCAGTTTCGGCAAACGTCTTGGTGAGTTGGCGGACTCGCCGCCGGTTTAGTTTTCAGGCGCTTCATGCGTCGTAAAAAGAGAAAGGCCGCATGCGTTTGACTCACGCATGCGGCCTTTTTTCATCGGTGGTTCAGCTTGAGGGGCTACTTACCCAACTCATTCACCCAGCTTATTCACCCAGATAAGCCGCCCGGACCTTCGGATCGTCCAGCATCTGCTTCGCATCACCCGACATCGTGACGAGACCCGAGTCCATCACATAGCCGCGGTTCGCCGCCTGCAACGCGAGACGCGCGTTCTGCTCGACGAGCAGCACGGTCATGCCTTCAGCCGAAATTGCGCGCACCACTTCGAAGATCTTCTCGACCATGATCGGCGACAAGCCCATCGACGGTTCGTCGAGCAGCAGCAGTTTGGGACGCGAGATGATCGCGCGCGCCATGGCCAGCATCTGCTGTTCGCCGCCCGAGAGCGTGCCCGCGTATTGCGTGGCGCGTTCTTTCAGACGCGGAAAGAAACCGAACATGCGGTCGACGTCGGCCTTGATGCCGTCGTTGTCGCTGCGCAGATACGCACCCATCTGCATGTTCTCGACGATCGACATGCGCGCGAAGATACCGCGGCCTTCCGGCACCATCGCGAGGCCGCGCTTCAGAAGCTCATGCGGCGGCACGCCCTTGATCGACTGACCCATGTACTCGATGTCGCCTGCGGCATACGGCTTGAGCCCGGTGATCGCCTTCATCGTCGTGGTCTTGCCCGCACCGTTCGCGCCGATCAGCGTGACCAGCTCGCCCTGGCCGACCTCGAGGTCGATGCCCTTCACTGCCTGGATGCCGCCGTAATTGACCTGCAGGCCCTTGATTTTCAACATTGCTTGCGTCGTGGACATCAGTGGACTCCTGCACCCAGATAAGCTTCGATCACCTTCGGATCCTTCTGCACGTCTTGCGGCAGTCCTTGCGCAATCACCTTGCCGTAGTCGAGCACCGTCATCTGGTTGCACAGACCCATCACGAGCTTCACGTCGTGCTCGATCAGCAGGATCGTCTTGCCGTCGGCGCGGATCTTGTCGAGCAGTCGCGTGAGTTCGACCTTTTCCGTTGCGTTCATGCCGGCGGCGGGTTCGTCGAGCGCGAGCAGCTTCGGATCGGTTGCAAGCGCACGCGCAATTTCGAGGCGGCGCTGGTGGCCGTACGACAGATTGCGCGACGTGTAGTCCGCGTACTGCGCAATGCCGACGTACTCCAGCAGTTCGATCGCGCGTTCCTTGATCTCGCGCTCTTCCTTGCGCTCGGCCGGCGTCTGGAACACCGCGCCCAGCAAGCCGTGTTTCGTGCGTACGTGCCGGCCGACCATCACGTTTTCCAGAGCGGTCATGCCGCCAAAGAGACGGATGTTCTGGAACGTACGGGCAATGCCCGCCTTCGCCACCTGATACACCGCGGTCGGCGTGTAGTTCTGGCCGTCGAGCTTGAAGTCGCCCGAGTCAGGCGTGTACAGGCCCGTGATCACGTTGAAGAACGTTGTCTTGCCGGCGCCGTTCGGGCCGATCAGACCATAAATCTGGCCGGCCTTGATTTCCAGGCCGACGTCGGACAGTGCCTGCAAACCGCCGAAGCGCTTGTTGACGCCCTTCACCGACAGTCGAATGTTATCGCTCATGTTTTTTCTCCCTGTCCGTCAGGCGCGCACCGGCTTCTTGCCGCTACGCTTCGACAGTTTCGCAATCTTGTCTTCGTGCTTCGGCGACGGCCACAAGCCTTCCGAGCGATACAGCATGATCAGCACCATCGCGAGTGCGTAAACCAGCTGGCGGATCACTTCCGTGTCGACGATTTCATGGCCGAACAGCATGTGCTGCAGCGGACCCATCGTCGAGCGCAGGAATTCCGGCAGCACGGCGAGCAGCACCGCGCCGAGAATCACGCCAGGAATGTGGCCCATGCCGCCCAGCACCACGCACGCCAGCACGACGATCGATTCCGGCAGCGTGAACGATTCCGGCGACACGAAGCCCTGGAATGCGCCGAACATCGCGCCCGACAGGCCGCCGAACGACGCGCCCATCGCGAACGCGAGCAGTTTCACGTTACGCGTGTTGATGCCCATCGCCTTGGCGGCGATTTCGTCTTCGCGGATCGCGGCCCATGCACGGCCGATACGCGAGTGCTGCAAACGCGTACAGACCCAGATCACGAGCAGCGCGGCAAGCACGAACAGGTAGTAGTACGAGTACACCGACGGGAACTGGAAGCCGAACAGCGAGTGCGTCTGCGCGAGACTGAAGTCGCCCAGGTGCACCGAATCGATCCCGGTAATGCCTTTCGGGCCGTTGGTGATGTTCACCGGACGGTCGAGGTTGTTCAGGAAAATCCGGACGATTTCCCCGAAGCCCAACGTCACGATGGCGAGGTAATCGCCTCGCAGACGCAGCGTCGGCGCCCCGAGTATCACGCCGAAAAACGCCGCCACCGCCATCGCACACGGCACGATGATGAGAAACGGCACGTGCAGCCCGTTCGGTGCGAGATGAGCGATCCACTCGAACTGCGAGGTCAGATGCGGCGAAGACAACAGCGCCGCGGTATAGGCGCCCACCGCGTAGAAAGCGATATAACCCAGGTCGAGCAGGCCGGCAAAGCCGACCACGACATTGAGACCGAGTGCCAGCATCACGTACAGCATCGCGAAGTCGAGCACGCGAACCCAGTAGTTGCCGCCGGCGGTGCCGATGATCATCGGCGCAGCGATCACGAAGAACGCAGTGATGATGCCGACGGTCAGCGTCTTCGCCAGGTTCTTCTCGGGAATGAGCGTCGTGGACGGCTCGATCGGTTGAATTGAGGTCATTTGATTTACTCCTTGGCCTGGATCAAGCGCGATCCGCAACGCGTTCGCCGAGCAGACCCGACGGACGGAACACCAGCACGATGATCAGCACGATGAACGCAAACACGTCCTGATAGTTACTGCCGAACACGCCACCGGTCAGGTTGCCGATATAGCCGGCGCCCAACTGTTCGATGAGCCCCAGAATCACGCCGCCCACCATCGCACCGCCGAGATTGCCGATACCGCCGAGCACCGCCGCGGTAAAGGCCTTCAGGCCGGGGATGAAGCCCATGTAGAAGTGCGCGTTGCCGTATTCCGATGCGATCATCACGCCGGCGAGCGCAGCAAGTGCGGAGCCGATCATGAAGGTCGCCGAGATCACGAAGTTCGGGTTCACGCCCATCAGCGAGGCGACGCCCGGGTTCTCGGCGATGGCGCGCATCGCTCGGCCGAGCTTGGTCTTGTGCACGAGCAGCAGCAGGCCTGCCATGACGAGGAACGCGACAACGATGATCACGATTTCAGTCATCGAGATCACGGCGCCAGGCGTCGTGTCCGTGGCCTTGATCACGTTCAGCGGATCGGTGGGCAGAAGCTGCGGGAAAGGCAGCGGGTTGCGCGACCAGATCATCATGGCGAGCGTTTGCAGCAGGATCGACACGCCGATCGCGGTGATCAGCGGGGCGAGACGCGGCGCCTTGCGCAACGGCCGGTAAGCCACGCGCTCGATCGTGTAGCCCACCACCGCGCAAACCACGGCGGCAATTGCCAGCGCGATGCACAGCGTCGGCACATTGCCGAGGCCAGGGAAGTGGTTTTGCAGCACGCCTATGGCTGAGAGCGCGACCATCGCGCCCACCATCAACACATCGCCGTGAGCGAAGTTGATGATGCCAAGAATGCCGTAAACCATCGTATAGCCCAGTGCGATGATGGCATAAACGCTGCCCAGCACCAGTCCGTTTAGGATCTGCTGGATGAAGATATCCATTTAATGCTCCTTAGCCCGTGCGACTGGATTCGCGCTCTTCATCAGCCGGTGGGCGGTGATGCGTTACGGAATCTCAACGGCACTGCGGGTACTGATGTAAAAGACCGGTAAGGGTTTATCCGCCGCCGGTTTGCCCAGACGACTGGGTCACAGTCGCAGGCTCGCCTTCAGCGGATGCAAAAACGGCACCGTTGGGTGGTTCGGTGCCGTCAGGCTGAACGTCCCGTCATCACATCTTCACGACGTCGAGAACCGCTTTCTTGCCGTCCTTGAAGTCGTAAAGCGTAATGGCGCCCTCTTTCAAATCACCCTTGTCGTCGAACGCGATACGGCCGATTACCCCGTTGTAATCGGTGGACGGCATCGCAGCCAGCACCTTGGGCGCCTCGATCGAATTAGCGCGCTTCATTGCATCGACAATCACGTACACAGCGTCATACGTGAACGGTGCGTAAATCTGCACCGGCGTGTGGAAGCGGTCCACGTACTTCTTTTCGAAGTCCGCTCCCCTGTCCATTTTCGAAAGCGCGAGTCCCGCTTCCGAACAGACCAGGTTTTGCACGGCGGTTCCCGCCAGCTCCCCCACCTTGTCGGTACACACGCCGTCGCCGCCAAGGATTTTTGCCCTGATACCGAGCGCCGCCGCCTGTTTGGCAAACGGCCCGCCCGTCGCGTCCATGCCGCCGAACATGATGGCGTCCGGATGAACACTTTTGATCTTTGTGAGGATGGCCCGGAAGTCCGTGGCCCGGTCGTTCGTCGCTTCCCGCGCGACGATCTTCGCTCCGCTCGCCTCGACGGTCTTCGCGAATTCGTCCGCGAGCCCCTTACCGTAGGCGGTTGCATCGTCCACGACGGCGATGCGTTTGGCGCCCAACGCCTTCGTGGCGTAATTGGCGAGCGCCGGACCTTGCTGCGCGTCGGTCGCGACGACGCGATAGGTCGTCTTGAAACCTTGCTGCGTGTACGCCGGGTTCGTCGACGAAGGCGATATCTGCACGATGCTTGCGTCGCTATAAATCTTCGAAGCCGGAATCGAGACACCCGAATTCAGATGCCCGACCACCGCCACCACGTGATCGTCGACGAGCTTCTGCGCGACCGCCGTACCGGCCTTCGGATCCGCCGCGTCGTCTTGCGCGTCGAGCTGCAAGTCGATCTTGTGGCCGTCGATCGTCAGTCCTTGTGCGTTGATTTCCTCGACCGCGAGACGCGCGCCGTTTTCATTGTCCTTGCCCAGATGCGCGATGCCGCCCGTCAGCGGGGCTGCATGGCCGATCTTCACAACGATTGCTTCGCTCGCCGGCGCAGCGGATGCCGCCACTGCCGCCGATGCTCCTGCTCCCGCCTCGCCATCCTGTTTTTTGCCGCACGCGGTCAGCATCGCAACCGCGGCCGCGATGGACACGGCGTAAGCAAACTTGACTCGCATTAAATAGGTCTCCCGCGCCTTGCAAAATCTATTGTTCGGGACCCTAAGGCCTTGAGAACGCGCGCATTGTAACTCCAATTTTGCGACGGGCAATATTGTTGAACCGGCAGGGTTTTCCTGCATTGCAACCGCTTTTCAAGACCGCATCGAAGCCGGAGGCGCAACCCGGTTGCGACTGATTTTCGTGCATCAGTTGCACCAGCGTGGGATCCGCTCGCATCAAGTGTTGCGGACGGTCGGTTCAAGGCCCGGTCGCAGCGCGCTTTCGCTTAAATCATATTTAAACGGCGCTGCGTCTCTCTCGGCACCATGTTAGTGCGTCAAAATAGTTTGCGGCCGGATCAGGCCTCGTAAAACGGGGCCACAGTCATCAAATTTCAATAAATGTCGGATCGAATTCGCGAAAAAATATCGAAACGGGAGGCGAAAAGCGGGCGCCTTGGACGATGTGGCACCAATTGCGGGCCGCACTCGTTAGCCACGGGCCAAAAAAAAGCGCGCCCGAGGGCGCGCTTTTTTGACTACTGCAAAAAGGTCAGGCTGGCAGACCCAAGCCACGCGGCAACGGGAACGCGATGTTTTCCTCAATGCCCTCGAGCGCGCGCACGTTGCGCACGCCGAGTTCGCGCAGCCGGGCAATTACGGCCTGCGCAAGCACCTCAGGCGCCGACGCACCGGCAGTCACGCCGATCCGGCGTTTGCCCTCGACCCATGCCGGATCGATCTGGTCGGGCGAGTCCACCATATAGGAAGGCACGCCGAGCTTTTCGGCGAGTTCCCGCAGCCGGTTGGAGTTCGAACTGTTGGGGCTGCCGACCACGATCACCAGGTCGCACTGCGGCGCCATGAACTTCACGGCGTCCTGGCGGTTCTGCGTGGCGTAACAGATGTCCTGCTTCTTCGGCTCGCGAATGGACGGATATTTCGCCTTGAGCGCGCCGATGATCTCCGCTGCGTCGTCGACGGAAAGCGTAGTTTGCGTGACGAACGCGATCCGATCGGGGCGGGCCAGTTGCAGCGCCTGCACGTCTTCGATGTCTTCGACGAGGTACATGCCTTCGCCCGCCTGGCCCATCGTGCCCTCCACTTCTGGATGGCCCTTGTGACCGATCATGACGATGTCGAAGCCGTCTTGCCGCATCTTCGCCACTTCGATGTGCACCTTCGTGACGAGCGGACAGGTGGCGTCGTAGACGCGCAGCCCGCGCGACTCGGCCTCGCTGCGCACCGCTTTCGAGACACCGTGCGCGCTGAAAATGACCGTATTGCCGGAGGGCACCTCTTCCAGACGCTCGATGAAAATAGCGCCCTTCTTGCGCAGATCTTCGACGACGTAGGCGTTATGGACGATTTCGTGGCGCACGTAGATCGGCGAGCCGTGCAGCTTGATGGCCCGCTCGACGATCTCGATAGCCCGATCGACACCGGCACAGAACCCGCGCGGCTGAGCCAGCAGGATCTCCGTTTCTGCAAGGGTCGTATCCGCGATGATCATGTTTAAAGAATCCCGATGATTTTCACTTCAAATGCCAGCGCCTGGCCGGCAAGCGGGTGGTTGAAATCGAACAGGGCCGACGTTTCGTTCACTTCTTTCAGAACGCCAGCGTAGCGGCCGCCGCCCGGCGCGTTGAATTCGACCAGGTCGCCTGGCGAAAAATCCTCGCCGATCATGCTGTTTTCCCGCAGCGTGGCCAGAGACACCCGCTGGATCAACTCCGGATTACGGGGACCGAAGGCGGCCCCGGGGGCTAGCTGAAAGGTCGAATGGTGGCCGACCTTCAAACCCATCAGAATGTCTTCCAGCGGCGGTGCGAGCTGTCCCGCACCGAGCAGCAGCGTGGCGGGCTTGTCGTTGAAGGTATTGATGACTTCGGCGCCATCGGCAAGGGAAAGCCGGTAGTGAAGCGTCACGTGTGAACCGGCCTTCACTTCGGAAATGTCGATGATGCTCATGCAATGCTCGCTCAGTCGAAGCGCGCTCTCACGCGTGCGCCGCGGGGCGCAGCTGACGCGTGCGGCAAACCGTCGGCGTGCCGTGCGCAAAGCGTCTATTGTAAGCCACATGGCTGGCCTCGGCTTGCGTCCATCGCGCGCACCGGGCCGAACCCCAAGCGGAGGAATTGTCTGTATATGTCTGATTATGCGTCGACGATCGACGAACCAATGTTGGATTTCGCTCGTTCGCCACCGGGTGCTCCGGCTCCCACGGCGGATGGATTGCGTCGCAGGCGCAAATGGCCCAAACGTGACATGCCGCGTGAGCGGCTGATCGACCAGGGCCCCGGCGTACTGTCAGACACCGAGATGATCGTGCTGGTACTGGGCTCCGGTTTGCCGGGCCACGATGTTTTCAGCGTGGCTCGCGAGCTGCTCGACCGTTTCGGCTCACTGCGGGCAATGCTCGATGCCACTTACACGGACTTCGACGGGCTGCGCGGCATCGGGCCCGCGAAAAAAGCGCAATTGCTCGCGATCATGGAAATGGCGCGGCGCTCGCTGGTCGATAAAATGCGCCGCCGGTCGCTCATGAACTCTCCGGAAGCGGTCGAAAACTACCTGCGCCTGCTGATAGGCGGCCGTCCGCACGAAGTGTTCGTGTCGCTGTTTCTGGACGCCCGGCACCGGCTTATCCGCAGCGAGGAAAGCGCGCGCGGCACGCTCACGCGTATGGCGGTGTATCCGCGCGAGATCGTGCGGCGTGCGTTGACGCTCAATGCGGCAAGCCTGATCGTCGCGCATAATCATCCGTCTGGCGCTGTACGGCCGAGCGCGAGCGACTGCAGCCTGACGCGCGCACTGCGCGAAGCGCTTGCGCTAATCGACGTTCAACTGGTCGATCATCTGGTGATCGGCTCGGACAGCGTATACTCCTTTGCCCGCGACGGCTGGCCCTGACGTTGGACCATGCGTCGGCGCCCGCAGCTCGTCCCGAAACGGTATGGAAAAAGCACGAACGGCAAAGGAAAGGGCCCCGCGCCTTGTCTTGCTGCCGCAAATAAGGTTTGATTTTGCGGCTTTTTTTCTGCTAGAATTCCGGTTTGCCTGTTTCCAACCCCCTGTTCCGAAGCCACCAAGGCGTTCCGGAAAGGATACGTGCCTGAATTTCAGCGCGACTCTTTTCGGGAAACTTTCACGGCGTTCGAACTCAGAATTAGCGTATTAGGAGTGCTCTCATGGCACGCGTATGCCAAGTAACTGGGAAAGCGCCGATGAGCGGCAACAACGTTTCCCACGCGAACAACAAAACCAAACGCCGGTTCCTGCCGAACCTGCAAAGCCGCCGTATTTGGGTGGAAAGCGAAAACCGTTGGGTGCGTCTGCGTATTTCGAACGCCGGCCTGCGCCTGATCGACAAGAACGGTATCGACGCTGTGCTCGCAGATCTGCGCGCACGCGGTGAAGCCTAAGGAGTAAATCATGGCGAAAGGCGCACGCGACAAGATCAAGCTGGAATCGACCGCAGGCACGGGTCACTTCTACACGACGACGAAAAACAAACGCAACATGCCGGAAAAGATGCTGATCAAGAAATTTGATCCGGTCGTTCGTAAGCATGTTGAGTACAAGGAAACCAAGATTAAATAAATCTTGGCTCCTGCCGCCTGACGACGGCAAGACATACACAAAAAGCCTCGCACTCGTGCGAGGCTTTTTGTTTTGGACTAACCAAACCAGCTGACCCTGACAAGTCGCCATCGTCGGCGATACATAGCCTTATAACGTTCAGCCAGCTTTCCCTCGACCGTCGCGGCGCGTATCCTTTCCCGTTTTAGCAGCGCGTAAATCGCAAGCTGCTACAGCAAAACGAAAGACGGAGATGCGAGCAATGGAATTCGATGTGGCGATTGTCGGTAGCGGTCTGGCGGGACTGAGCGTCGCGCTCAACCTCGCGCAGACGCGGCGGGTCGCGGTGATCGCCAAGCGGTCGATAACCGAGGGTGCGAGCGATTGGGCGCAAGGCGGCATTGCCGCGGTGCTCGATTCGGCGGACAGCATCGAAAATCACGTGCGCGATACGCTCGTTGCAGGCGCCGGCCTGTGTGATGAAGCCGCTACGCGTTTCATCGTCGAGCACGGGCGCGCTGCGATCGAATGGCTGATCGAACAAGGCGTGCCGTTCACCAAAGACGACTCCGCGGAACTCGGCTTCCATCTGACTCGCGAAGGCGGCCATAGCCATCGGCGGATCATTCATGCGGCGGATGCGACGGGCCATGCGGTAGTCGCCACGCTGAGCGAGCGTGTGCGGCAGCATCCGAACATCACACTGCTGGAAGATCACTACGCAATCGACTTGATCACGTCTGACCGGCTCGGACTGCCGGGCCGCCGTTGTCATGGCCTGTACGCGCTCGATGTAGAAAGCGGACGCACCGTCACGATCGAGGCGCCGCATACGGTGCTTGCCACCGGGGGCGCCGGCAAGGTCTATCTGTACACGACAAATCCCGATACCGCGACGGGCGACGGCATCGCGATGGCATGGCGCGCAGGCTGCCGGGTCTCGAATATGGAGTTCATCCAGTTCCATCCCACCTGCCTCTTCCACCCGTACGCAAAGTCGTTCCTGATCTCTGAAGCGGTGCGCGGCGAGGGAGGCGTCCTTAAGCTCCCGGACGGCACGCGGTTCATGCCGAATCACGATGAACGCGCTGAACTCGCGCCGCGCGACATCGTGGCGCGCGCGATTGACTTCGAGATCAAGAAACGCGGCATAGATTGCGTGTATCTGGATATCAGCCATCAGCCGACGGACTTTCTTCGCGAGCACTTTCCGACGATCCTCGCTCGGTGTCTCGAATTCGGTATCGACATTACGAAGGAGCCGATCCCCGTAGTCCCGGCGGCACACTACACGTGTGGTGGCGTAGTTACCGACCTGGCCGGCCGCACCGATCTCGCAGGGCTCTATGCAGTCGGCGAAACATCTTGCACTGGATTGCACGGCGCGAACCGCCTCGCCAGCAATTCGCTGCTCGAGTGCCTCGTGCTTGGCCGCTCGGCGGCACGCGCGATAGAAGAAGAGGGATTTTGCGGCGCCGTCCACGCGCCATTGCCAGACTGGGACGAGAGCCGCGTTTCGGACCCCGACGAAGAAGTGGTCGTCGCCCACAATTGGGACGAGCTTCGCCGGCTCATGTGGAACTACGTTGGCATCGTGCGCACCGACAAACGCCTCGCTCGAGCCAAACACCGTCTGGCGCTGTTGCGCGACGAGATCCACGAGTATTACGCGAACTTCAAGGTGAGCCGCGATTTGCTGGAGTTGCGCAATCTGGTGGACGTAGCCTCGTTGATCGTGGACGGCGCGCGTTCCCGGCGCGAAAGCCGCGGCCTGCATTTCAGCCGCGACTGGCCGGCAACGTTGCCGAAAGCGCTGCCGACTGTGCTCTCGCCCGAGCACGTCCGAAACCGCATCGTGTGATCGAAGGCAAAACGCCACCGTCGGCTCCGGGCCGCCGGTGGCGTTTTACAAGTAAGAACTTCTGTCAGACGATACGCAAAGAGTAGTCGGTCGCTCGCACGTCTTTCGTCAGAGCGCCGATCGACACACGGTCGACGCCCGTTTCGGCAATAGTCCGCACTGTTTCCAAGTTCACTCCGCCCGACACTTCCAGTACGGCGCGCCCCGCGGTGATGCGCACAGCTTCCCGCATCGAATCGAACGAAAAGTTGTCGAGCAGAACAGACTCCGCGCCATGCGCCAATGCCGTTTCCAGCTGCTCGAGCGTCTCGACCTCGATCTGGATAGAGACGCCCGCGTTGAGCGCGAGCGCGGCGTCCATAGCCGCCCCCACTCCGCCGGCAGCGGCAATGTGGTTTTCCTTGATCAGAATGCCGTCATACAACGCGAGCCGTTGATTCGCTCCGCCGCCCACGCGCACCGCGTATTTCTGCGCGAGCCGCAAGCCGGGCAAGGTCTTGCGCGTATCGAGAATGCGGGTACGCGTATGAGCGACCGCATCCACATACCGGCGCGTCGCGCTCGCCACGCCTGATAGAAGTTGAAGGAAGTTAAGCGCGTTGCGCTCGGCAGTGAGCAGCGCACGGACCGGCCCGCGCAGTTCGCACACGGGAGTGTCCGCTGTCATCCGGTCGCCTTCGCGGTAAAGCCACTGCACCTCGATCCGCGAGTCCACTTGCCGCAAGACCGCGTTAAACCACGACACGCCGCATAACACCGCATCCTCACGGACGACGACACGCGCGCGGCGCACGTCATCGGCAGGGACGAGGCGGCCGGTCTGGTCACCCGTGCCGACGTCTTCCGCAAGCGCGTCGGCGACATTGCGCGCGAGCGCTGCGTCGAACGCCGCGCCGTATTGCGCATGGATCTCGGCGAAGAGTGGCGACACGGCTTCGGCGTGACTGTATGGCGCCGAACGGGGCACTGCTGAACTCTGCGCTGCCGCGGTCATCAGGCGGCTCCCACGTTCGAATACAACTGCGCGTCGCGCGCCAGATCGCCGCTCGCCTGCACGCGCTTTTTATGGCGCGCGGCAAAGTCCAACATACGGTCGATCGGCACACGGGCCCGCTCGCCAACAGCGCGCTCGACGAAAATCTCGTTATGACCGCGTTCGAGGACGTCGGCGAGATTCGCGAGACCGTTCATCGCCATCCACGGGCAGTGCGCACAGCTCTTGCACGTCGCGCTGTTGCCGGCAGTAGGCGCGGCGATCAGCGTCTTGCCGGGCGCGGCGAGCTGCATCTTATGGAGGATGCCGAGGTCCGTTGCCACGATGAAGTGCGTCGCATCCAACTTCTGCGCGGCATCGATCAACTGAGTGGTGGAGCCGACGACATCCGCTTGAGCCACCACGTTGGCCGGAGACTCCGGATGAACCAGGACTTTCGCGCCCGGATATTCGGCGCGCAGCAAGTCGAGTTCAATACCCTTGAATTCGTCGTGTACGAGACACGAACCCTGCCACATCAGCATGTCCGCGCCGGTCTTGTTCTGGATGTAACCGCCAAGGTGCCGGTCAGGCGCCCAAATGATCTTTTCGCCGCGCGCGTGAAGGTCGGCCACGATCTCCAGTCCAATCGACGATGTCACCATCCAGTCTGCGCGGGCTTTAACGGCCGCGCTCGTATTCGCATAAACGACCACCGTGCGGTCCGGATGTGCGTCGCAGAAAGCCGAAAATTCATCTACCGGACAGCCGAGGTCCAGCGAACATGTTGCGTCGAGATCCGGCATCAGAATGCGCTTGTCCGGGCTGAGAATCTTTGCCGTCTCGCCCATGAACCGCACTCCCGCCACCACGAGAGTCTGGGCCTCGTGATCGCGCCCGAAACGGGCCATTTCGAGGGAATCGGCCACGCAGCCGCCGGTTTCGTCGGCCAGCTCCTGCAATTCGGCGTCAACATAGTAGTGGGCGACGAGCACGGCCTTCTCGCGCTTGAGCAATGCGCGAATGCGCTCTTTCAGCGCCAATTTTTCCTGCGCCGACGGCACCTCGGGCACCTTCGCCCACGCCTGCCCGATCCCGCAGGATGTCCCCTGCGCCTGCGGCCGGTCGTATTCCACGGCCCTGATCGCCTGCTGATCCATGATCTCTTCTGCCCTCGCTTTGCCGCCGTGGAATACCCATCGCGTCATGCAAATTCCGCGGCCCAAAAAGCAAAACCCCGCCAACGCGGGGTTTTGTGACGTAACGAAATTTTAATGGATTTCGTGACTAAGCATAACGGCGCAGTCGCATTGCGAATTCCTGCAGCGCCTTGATGCCGCTCGCTTCGGCGCGATGGCACCAGTCCTGCAACTGCACCAGCAACTGATCGCGCGACGCATTCGAGCGCTCCCACATTGACGCAAGTTCGTTACGCATGTCGATGTAGGTCTTCAACTTCTGGCTGTTCGCGAAGATTTGCGGCAACAGCCGCTTTTGCGGCTCGTCGAGCCCCGCTTCTTCTTTGTGGAACCAGCTGCGCGCCCCGCGCATGACCTGATATTTCTCGCGCGCGCCCACTTCCTTCAGATGCGCGAGTTCCTGACGATACGCACGCTTGAGCGCCTTGCCGTAACGCGCCATCACTTCGTACCGGTTAGCCAGCACGGCCTGCAACGTGTCCTGATCGAGCACCATCTTGCCCGTGGTCAGACGCGGCGTGGGCGCGACCTTCTTCACCTTGGCGAGGCGGAAAGCCGACATGATGCGGATGTACATCCAGCCGATGTCGAACTCGTACCACTTGTTCGACAGCTTCGCCGAGGTGGCGTACGTGTGGTGATTGTTGTGCAGCTCTTCACCGCCGATGATGATGCCCCACGGGAAAATGTTCGTGCTGGCGTCCGACGAGTTGAAGTTGCGATAACCCCAGAAGTGCGCGAGACCGTTCACCACGCCGGCTGCCCAGAAGGGAATCCACACCATTTGCACCGCCCAGATGGTCAGGCCGACCACGCCGAACAGCGCGACGTTCAGCACCATCATCAGGCTGACGCCGAGAATCGGGTACTTCGTGTAGACGTTGCGTTCCATCCAGTCGTTCGGCGTGCCGTGACTGAACTTGCGCATCGTCTCTTCGTTTTTCGCTTCCGTGCGGTACAGTTCCGCGCCTTCGAGCAGCACCTTCCAGATGCCGCGCGTTTGCGGGCTATGGGGATCTTCTTCCGTCTCGCACTTGGCGTGGTGCTTACGGTGGATAGCCGCCCATTGACCGGTCAGCATGCCCGTAGTCATCCACAGCCAGAATCGGAAAAAATGACTGACGACAGGGTGCAACTCTAGCGCGCGGTGCGCCTGGCAGCGATGCAGATAGACCGTCACACCGATGATCGTGACGTGTGTCACGGCGAGCGTGTACAGAACAAGTTGCCACCACGAGAAGCGCATCAGACCGTGGGCAAGGAAATCGAGCAAAGAATTCAACAAGGCAATTTACCTGTGGAACGAGAGACACGAGACACCCGCGAACTGCGCGTGTCAAGAAAGTGAAAGCATACAGCGGGATTGGACGACATTCTACTGGAAGCGTTCCAAGTGTTTGTAACAAATAGGGATTTTTTGTGCAGCATCAACACAAACACGCCCGCAGCAAGCTCTCTTAGACTCATCAGTGCCGTGCGAGTGCCCGCTAAATAGCGTTGCCAGCCTGATTCGCCATCCCGCCGGTCACACTTACCGGTTTGGACAACACGCCTCCGAGATTTGCTACGTCAGCCGCATTCCCGACAATGCGGACTTCGCGTTGCGCGAAAGGGATGGAGATGCCGTGTGCGGAAAAAAGCTGCCAGATGTTGCGATTGACCGCCGAGCGGACGGCCGATGTGCCAGTTGCCGCGTCGGCAATCCAGAAGCCTAGCTCCAGGTTGATGCCATCGGCGCCAAAGCCTACGAGATAAGGCGTAGGCGCCGGGTCCGTCAGTACGCGGGGCACGCCGTCCGCTGCTCGCGCGAGGAGCGCCATGGCCTGCTCGACATCGGCGGTGTAGGCGATCTGCACGGCCGCCTTCGCATAGCCACGCGTCAGATACGACGACTGGTTCTGCACGACGTCGGTGATCAGTTTTTCGTTGGGAATCAGCGTTTCGATACCGTCAAGACCGCGCACCACCGTATATCGGGTGCGGATTTGCGTGACCATGCCTTGCAGGCCGCTCACGTTGATCGTGTCGCCGATTCGTAGCGACCGGTCGATCAGGATGATGAAGCCCGACACATAGTTACTGGCAATCTTCTGCAAACCGAACCCCAGCCCCACGCCCAGAGCACCGCCGAATACACCGAGCACGGTGATGTCGATGCCAACCAGCGACAGGCTGATCAACACCGCCGCCAGCACAAACGCCGCGCGGCCGACGCGTGCGACCACGACTTTCAGATTCGCGTCGAGCGTCGCGGCGCGCATCAGACGGTCTTCGAACGCCGAGCCGAGCCACATTGCGACGATCATCGTCACGCAGACCCACAGCAGGCCCGTGACGAGCGAGAGCAGCGTCATGTGCGCGTTGGCGACACGAAAGTGCACGCTCGCCATCCACGCGATCACGTCGTCCTGAATGCCCATCACGGTGAGCGCCATGGCGACCCACACGCCCAGAGAAACGATCTTTTCGACCAGGAAAAGCCACGGGTGCGTCTCTCCGTCATGGCTGAAGACGCGCCTCGCCAAGAAAAACACGATGTAAATCAAGCCGATGCCGAAGAGCGGCACCAACGCAAGATCGAGCAGCGACGTGTGGATGAACCGCCCGGCGATCGCCCGTGCGATCCACACCAGCACGGCGCCGATCAGCGGGAAAAACGCCCGGTTCAGACTTTCCGCGCCAAAGCGCAGCGTCTGATAGCGGGTTTGACGGCGCAAATCGAGCGCCCGGCGCAACAGGCGGGCGAGCAACCAGGCGAGCGCGAGCGTGGCAATCAGCACCCCGACTTGCCAAAGCATGACGGGCTGACCGAAGTCGCGCGCGAGATCGCCGAAGAGATGAGAAAAGATACGGTTTTGCATGATGTCGCCGGAATGACCGGCTCAGGTGCGGCTCGCGGTTCGGACAATCGATCCGCGAGCCGGCTGGCCTATTGCGGGCTCAGCTCTGACGTTCGAGCACGGCGGCGAAAAAGCCGTCGGTCGCGTGGCGGTGCGGCCAGAGGGACAGGTAATCGCCCATTTCGAGATCGATACGCTGCTCGGCCAGCACCTCGCGTGCGGGGACGAGCGCAAAGTCCGGATGATCCGCGAGGAACTGCTGGACGACCGCTTCGTTTTCCGCTTCAAGGATCGAGCAGGTCGCATACACGAGGCGACCGCCCTTCTTCACCAGACGCGCCGCGCTCGCCAAAATCGACGCCTGCTTGGGCGCGAGTTCGGCGACCGACTCCGGCGACTGGCGCCATTTGAGGTCGGGGTTGCGGCGCAGCGTGCCCAAACCGCTGCAGGGCGCGTCGACCAGCACGCGGTCGATCTTGCCGGCGAGCCGCTTGATCTTGGCGTCGTGTTCACTGTCGATCAGTACCGGATTCACGTTCGACAAACCGATGCGCGCAAGTCGCGGCTTGAGCTTGGCGAGACGCCGCTCGGAGATGTCGAACGCATAGAGACGCCCGGTGGAGCGCATCGCCGCGCCCAGCGCCAGAGTCTTGCCGCCCGCGCCCGCGCAGAAGTCGACGATCATCTCGCCGCGCTTGGGCGCAACCAGCGAGCACAGCAACTGGCTGCCCTCGTCCTGCACCTCGACCCAACCGTGCTGGAACGCGTCGAGCTTGGTGAGCGGCGGCTTGCCCACTACCCGTACGCCGAACGGCGCGAACGGCGTTGCGCCGGCTTCGATACCGGCTTTCGAGAGCGCGTTCAGTACGTCGTCACGGCTCGCCTTGATCGGGTTCGCGCGCAGATCCAACGGCGCCGGGTAGTTCAACGCGGCGGCCAGTTGAGCCAGTTCGGCTGGTTCAAAACGCTTTGCGAGCGCCTGATAGATCCAGTCGGGCAGGTTCAGGCGAATCCGCAGCGGCAAGCTTTCCGGATCGATCATCGCGACGTGTTCGAGCCATTTCGACTCCGAGTCGGACACGAACGGCTTGAGCGCCGTGCGGCCGGCCGTCTGCATCAGGCCGAGCAAGGCCATGCGGCGGGCGGGGCTGCCCGCGCCGCTTTCGGCAAGGTGCGCAAACTCCATCCGGCGACGCAGCACTGCGAAAACCGCCTCGGCAATCACGCCGCGCTCGCCGTGCCCGAGCTTCGGATGCGCACGAAAAAAACGGCTCGTGGTAGCGTCGGCAGGACCGTTCAGTCGAAGGACTTCGGCCAGCAAAGTCTCAGTTTGTCCAATCAGAAAACCATGTAATCTCATGCGCCCTCTCCGGCGGTGTGACCGGCAAAGAGCCATTGCGGCTCCGGCGGCGTAAGCGTGACGCGCAGGCCATCCAGAGCGAGACGCCCTTCGACGAACCAGCGCACCGCGCGTGGATAAATAATGTGTTCGGTTGCAAGCACGCGGTCGGCGAGCGTGGCTGGCGTATCGCCAGCCACGACGGGCACCGCCGACTGCGCGACGATGGGCCCGTGATCGAGCTGCGAAGTAACGAAATGCACCGACGCGCCGTGCAGGCGCACGCCGGCGTCGAGCGCCTGCTGATGCGTTTTCAGTCCCGGGAAGCTCGGCAGCAGCGACGGGTGCACGTTCAACATGCGTCCCGCATAACGGTCGACGAAACCGTCTGTCAGCACGCGCATAAAGCCTGCGAGCGCTACCAGATCGGGCGAGAAACGATCGATTTGTTCAGCGAGCGCGGAGTCGAAGCTGTCGCGATCGGGAAACTGGCGGTGATCGACCACCGCCGTGGCAATGCCGTGCGACGCCGCGAACGCAAGGCCCACGGCATCCGGACGGTTGGCAATCACGGCAGCGACCTGCGCCGCCCAGCCTTCGTCCGAGCAGGCTCGAACGATAGCTTCCATGTTGCTTCCCCGCCCTGAAATCAGGATGACGAGTTTTTTCATGCGCGGATTTTATCATTCGAGGGCACCCAAACCGCGACGCGCCGCCGTCCCATGCGCCGAGCGTTTATAATCATTTGTTTTGCGGCACCTCGCCCGCTCTATCCCGACGCGCTATCGTGAGAGTCTTCCGCGGTCTTCCCAATGCTGAAAGCCGTGCGCCCTGCGCACTGACCATCGGCAACTTCGACGGTGTCCACCGCGGCCATCAGGCTTTGCTCGCGCACGTGCGCGCGGCGGCCGACGCGCGCGGCCTGCCCGTCTGCGTGATGACCTTCGAGCCGCACCCACGCGAGTTCTTCAATCCCGCTGGCGCGCCGCCGCGCATCGCGATGCTGCGCGACAAGCTGGAGGCGCTGCGCACCAACGGTGTGGACCGCGTCGTCGTAGAGCACTTCAATCACACATTCGCGAGCCAGTCGCCGGATGCGTTCGTCGAACGGATCATCGTCAACGGGCTGCACGCGCGCTGGGTGATGATCGGCGACGACTTCCGCTACGGCACAAAGCGCGCGGGCGACTTCGCGTCGCTGAAAGCCGCGGGCCAGCATTACGGCTTCGAAGTCGAGCAAATGGCAACGGTCGCCGATCCGTCCGGCGCGCGTATATCCAGCTCAGGCGTGCGCGCCGCGCTGGTGGCCGGCGATCTCGACGCTGCGCGCGCCGCGCTGGGCCGCGATTATCTGATCAGCGGTCACGTCGTGCACGGCATGAAGCTCGGCCGCGATCTCGGCTTTCCCACGCTAAACCTGCCGATCGCGCACAAGCGTCCGGCGCTCGCGGGCATTTTCGTCGTGCGCGTGCATGGCGTGGCGGACGAACCGCTGCCGGGCGTCGCGAGCCTCGGCCTGCGTCCGACCGTCGACGATTCCGGCCGCGTGCTGCTCGAAGTGCATCTGCTCGACTGGCACGGCGACGCATACGGCAAGCTCGTGCGCGTCGAATTCCTGAAGAAGCTGCGTGACGAGGAAAAGTACATCGACCTCGAAACGCTCACGGCCGCCATTGCGCGCGACGTCGCCAACGCGCGCGCATGGTTCGCGGCCGTCGGCGCGGGTTCGCCGGGCAGCCGTTCCACCGGTTTCGCCACGTCGGCCACCGACCGAATTAGGTAGCCGCCGCGGTCCATGCGCGCTGATTGCCGCAAGGACCGCCGCTCTCGCGCATCGAAAGGCGTCCGTGCATCGCGCGACATGCCTGCCGGGCGCGCCCCACGCTCTCGCGCATCGTGCGCAACCCGCGCCCCGCTGCGCTTATAAAGAATTCACCGCGACCACATCATGAGCAACAAGAAAGCCGATTCGAAACCGCCGTCACGTTATCCCGTGAACCTGCTCGACACGCCGTTCCCGATGCGCGGCGATCTGCCCAAGCGCGAGCCGCAATGGGTCAAGGAATGGCAGGAACGCAAGGTCTACGAAAAGATCCGCGCCGCCAGCAAGGGCCGCAAGAAATTCATCCTGCACGACGGCCCTCCGTATGCGAACGGCGACATTCACCTCGGGCACGCGGTGAACAAGATTCTGAAGGACATGATCGTCAAGGCGCGCAACATGGCGGGCTTCGACGCGGTCTACGTGCCGGGCTGGGACTGCCACGGCATGCCGATCGAAATCCAGATCGAAAAGCAGTTCGGCAAGTCGCTGCCCGCCGCCGAAGTGATGCAGAAGGCGCGTGCCTATGCGACCGAGCAGATCGAAAAGCAGAAGGTCGGCTTCCGTCGTCTGGGCGTGCTCGGCGAGTGGGACAACCCGTACAAGACGATGAACTTCGCAAACGAAGCCGGAGAAATCCGCGCACTCGCGAAGATCATGGAGAAGGGCTACGTGTTCCGCGGCCTGAAGCCGGTCAACTGGTGTTTCGACTGCGGCTCGGCGCTCGCTGAAGCAGAAGTCGAGTACAAGGACAAGACCGATCCGACGATCGACGTGCTGTTCAGCTTCGCCGAGCCGGAAAAGACCGCGCAGGCGTTCGGCCTCGCCGCGCTGCCGCGCAACGAAGGCGGCATCGTGATCTGGACCACCACACCGTGGACGATCCCCGCCAACCAGGCGCTGAACCTGCATCCGGAAATCGTCTACGCGCTCGTCGACACGCCGCGCGGCCTGCTGATCCTCGCCGAAGAGCGCGTCGAAGCATGTCTGAACGCATACGGCCTGGAAGGCTCGGTCGTCGCGACCACGCCCGGCGCGAAGCTCGTCAATCTGCGCTTCAACCATCCGCTCGCGTCCGCTCATCCCGGCTACAAGCGGACGGCGCCGGTCTACCTGGGCGACTACGTCACGACCGAAACCGGCACGGGCATCGTGCATTCGTCGCCGGCCTATGGCGTGGAAGACTTCGTGTCCTGCAAGGCACACGGCATGGCCGATTCAGACATCATCAATCCGGTGATGGGCGACGGCCGTTACATCGAATCGCTCGCGCTGTTCGGCGGCCTGTCGATCTGGGCGGCCAATCCGCAGATCGTAGAAGCGCTGCAAGGCGCCGGGTCGCTGTTGCGCACCGAGAAGTACACGCACAGCTATATGCACTGCTGGCGCCACAAAACGCCGATCATCTACCGCGCCACGTCGCAATGGTTCGCGGGCATGGACGTGAAGCCGAACGATACCGACAAGACTCTGCGCGAAACCGCACTCGAAGGCATCGAAAACACGGCGTTTTATCCGTCGTGGGGCAAGCAGCGCCTTTTCAGCATGATCGCGAACCGTCCCGACTGGACACTGTCGCGTCAGCGCCAATGGGGCGTGCCGATGGCCTTCTTCGTGCACAAGGAAACCGGCGAACTGCATCCGCGTACGCTGGAGTTGCTCGAGGAAGTCGCGAAGCGCGTCGAAGAGGCCGGTATCGAAGCCTGGCAAACACTCGACCCGCGCGAATTGATCGGCGACGACGCGAACATGTACGAAAAGAACCGCGACACGCTCGACGTGTGGTTCGATTCCGGCACCACGCATTGGCACGTGCTGCGCGGCTCGCATAAAGACGAGCTGCAATTCCCGGCCGACCTGTATCTGGAAGGCTCGGACCAGCATCGCGGCTGGTTCCACTCGTCGCTTTTGACCGCATCCATGCTCGACGGCCGTCCGCCGTACAACGCGCTGCTCACGCACGGCTTCACCGTCGACGGCGAAGGCCGCAAGATGAGCAAGTCGCTCGGCAATGGTATCGATCCGCACGAAGTGGCGAACCGGCTCGGCGCGGAAATCATCCGCTTGTGGATCGCGTCGACCGATTACTCGGGCGAGCTCGCCATCTCCGAAGAAATCCTGAAGCGCGTGACCGAAGGCTATCGCCGCATTCGCAACACGCTGCGCTTCCTGCTCGCGAATCTGTCGGACTTCGACTTCGAGAAGAACGCGCGCCCTGTTGAAGACTGGCTCGAGATCGACCGCTACGCGGTGGCGCTGTCGGCGAATCTGCAAAACGACATCCTCTCGCATTACGACAAGTACGAGTTCCACCCGGTCGTCGCCAAGCTGCAAACGTTCTGCTCCGAAGACCTCGGCGGCTTCTACCTGGACGTGCTGAAGGACCGCCTTTACACCACCGCTGCGGATTCCGTCGCGCGCCGCTCGGCTCAGACCGCGTTGTATCACATCGCGCAAGGCCTGCTGCGTCTGATGGCGCCGTTCCTGTCGTTCACAGCCGAAGAAGCGTGGAAGGTGTTCCAGCCGAACAGCGAGACCATTTTCACCGAGACGTACCACGCGTTCCCGGCGGTGCCGGACGCCGGCGCGCTGCTCGACAAATGGACTTTGTTGCGCGCTGCGCGCGGCGACGTGACGAAGGCGCTGGAAGAAGCGCGCGTTGCGAACCTGATCGGCTCGTCGCTGCAGGCGGAAGTGGAAATCCGGGCGAGCAGCGCACGTTACGACGCGCTGAAAAGCCTCGGCGACGACCTGAAGTTCGTGCTGATCACGTCGGCTGCGAGCGTCGTCAAGGTCGAAAGCGAAGCGGAAGAAGGCGTCGAAGTGATCACGTCGAAATATCTGAAATGCGAGCGCTGCTGGCACTATCGCGCGGACGTGGGCGCGGACGCCGAACACCCCACGCTGTGCGGCCGCTGTGTCAGCAACCTGTTCGGCAACGGTGAAGCGAGGAGCGCGGCATAATGGCGAGAACCATGGCGAAAACCACATCGAAAGCTTCCGCCGGAAACAGTTCGCTGGCGCCCTGGCTGGGCGTTGCGCTGATCGTGATCCTGTTCGATCAGTTGACGAAAATCGCGGTGCAGAAGGTGTTTGCCTATGGCGTCGCGCATGAGGTCACGTCGTTCTTCAACCTGATTCTCGTGTACAACCGCGGCGCCGCATTCAGCTTCCTCGCAATGGCTGGCGGCTGGCAACGCTGGGCGTTCACCGCGCTCGGCGTGGTCGCCGCGCTGGTGATCTGCTATCTGCTCAAGCGCCACGGCGGGCAAAAAATGTTTTGCACGGCGCTTGCGTTGATACTCGGCGGTGCGCTCGGCAATGTGATCGACCGGCTCGCGTACGGCCACGTGATCGACTTCCTGGATTTCCACGTGCGCGCGTGGCACTGGCCGGCGTTCAACCTGGCCGACAGCGCGATCACGGTCGGCGCGATTCTGCTCGTAATCGACGAGTTGCGGCGCGTACGCGGCTCGCGTTAAGGTCGGCTCAACAAGGTCGCCTCACCGCGCGAGGCCGTGGTCGGCTTTCGACCGCTCGCCTCGCGCCAGAAGTCCGCTTTGACGGCCGGCAACGGTGCAAGCGCGCCGCGCTCGGCCACCACGCTTTGTCGGAGGCTTTCGTTGGCAACCGCAGAACTCGCAGGGAAACACCTCGTCCTCGGCATGACGGGCGGCATTGCCTGCTACAAGATCGCCGAACTCACGCGCCTGCTGACCAAGGCCGGCGCAACCGTGCAGGTCGTCATGACCGAAGCGGCCACGCAGTTCATCACCCCGGTGACCATGCAGGCGCTGTCTGGCCGGCCCGTCTACACGAGCCAGTGGGACGCACGTATTGCGAACAACATGGCGCATATCGATCTGTCGCGCGAAGCCGACGCGATCGTGATCGCGCCCGCCTCCACCGACTTCCTCGCCAAACTCGCACACGGCATGGCCGATGACCTGCTCGCTACGCTGTGCGTCGCGCGCGATTGTCCGCTGCTCGTCGTGCCCGCGATGAACCGGCAGATGTGGCAAAACCCGGCCACGCAGCGCAACGTCGCACAACTGCGCGCGGACGGGATCGAAGTGCTCGGGCCGGACTCCGGTCCCCAGGCTTGCGGCGAAATCGGCGACGGCCGCATGCTCGAAGCCGCGGCGACCTATGAGGCGATCGCGTCGTTTTTCGCGCCGAAAATTCTTTCCGGCCGGCGCGTGTTGCTGACCGCCGGCCCGACGTTCGAACCGCTGGATCCGGTGCGCGGCATTACCAACCGGTCGAGTGGCAAGATGGGATTCGCGCTGGCCCGCGCCGCGCAACAGGCGGGCGCCGACGTGCACCTCGTGGCCGGTCCTGTCGCGCTCGAAACGCCGTGGGGCGTGTTCCGCGAAGACGTGCAAACCGCCCAGCAGATGCACGATGCCGTGATGCGCGCGGTGACAGATGCGGACATTTTCATCGGCGTAGCCGCGGTCGCTGACTGGCGCGTCGATCACCCGAGCGACCACAAGATCAAGAAAAGCGCGGATCGCGCGCTGCCCACTTTTTCGTTCGTCGAAAATCCGGACATTCTGGCCTCGGTCGCGAAGTTGCCGCATCCGCCGTTCACCGTCGGCTTCGCCGCGGAAAGCGGCGATCTCGAAGTGCATGGCGAGGAAAAACGCGTGCGCAAAAACGTGCCGCTTCTGATCGGCAATCTCGGACCGCTCACATTCGGCATGGACGATAACGAGGTCATCCTGTTCGAAGCGGGCGGTGCAACCAGGCTGCCGCGCGCCGACAAGCAGACGCTCGCGCGCGCGCTTATCGCGGAGATCGCGAAGCGTCTGCCCGACACGAGTTTGATTCGCTGAGCCGGCGGTCCGGCGCCGGCATGCAGTCGCCGCAAGCAACGCGGCGAAGCGAATGACCCATCTGGAGCACACTGACATGACGCTACTTTCCGTGCTCGATCAAACGCCCGTCATTTCAGGGCACTCGGTGGCGGACGCGATTGCCGCCACGGTAGAACTCGCGCAACTCGCTGACGATCTCGGCTACACGCGCTACTGGTGCGCTGAGCATCACGGCTTGCGCGGCGTGTCGAACCCCTGCCCCGAAGTAATGCTCGCGCGCCTTGGCAGCGTCACGCGACGCATCCGGCTGGGCTCCGGCGGCATCATGCTGCCGTACTACAGCCCGTTCAAGGTCGCCGAGCAATTCATGATGCTGGAGGCGCTGTTCCCTAACCGCATCGACCTCGGCGTAGGACGCGCGCCCGGCGGCGACATGCGCACCGCCCAGGCGGTTGCCGCGGGCGACTACAACCGCGGCGAAATCTTCCCGCAACAGGTGGCTGATCTGTTCGGCCTGATGCACGGCACGCTGCCTGCCGATCACGTCGCGCGAGGCGTACTGCTGCAACCGCAAGTTGCCACGCGTCCGCAGCTGTGGATGCTCGGTTCAAGCGAATTCGGCGGGTTGCTCGCAGCGCAGCTCGGAATCCGCTTCGCGTTTGCGCATTTCATCAACGCCCATTTCGGGCATCAGGTCGCGCATGCGTATCGCGAGCGTTTCAAGCCGAGCGAGGAAACGCAGCAATCGTATCTGGCCGCCGCCGTGTTCGTGATTTGCGCGGACACCGAGCAGGAGGCCGCTGATCTGGCAAAAGCCGTCGATCTGCGTCGCGTGCAAATGGCTTATGGTTTGAACGAACCGATCCCGAATATCGAACAGGGCGTCGCGCAGGAGTATGGCGAGCGCGAAAGACTGGTGATCGACCGTGAGAAGCCGCGCAGTATCATCGGCACGCCAGAAGTCGTGACCGAGCGCCTTCATGCGTTGCAGGAACAATTCCAGGCCGACGAGCTGATCGTGCTTACCGTCGCAGGCAGCTATCGCGCGCGCTTGCGTTCCTATGAACTCCTGGCCGAAGCGTTCGATCTCAGGCGCCCGGCTTCAACTTCTTAAACCTTCGAACCTGCATGAAACTCGACCTGAAGATTCTCGATGCGCGCATGCGCGACCAGCTTCCTGCCTACGCGACGACCGGTAGCGCGGGGCTCGACTTGCGCGCGTGTCTGAAAGAGCCGTTGACGCTCAAACCCGGCGAAACCGCACTCGTGCCGACCGGGCTCGCGATACACGTGGGCGACCCCGGCTACGCTGCGTTGATCCTGCCGCGCTCGGGTCTGGGACATAAGCACGGAATCGTGCTCGGCAATCTGGTCGGCCTGATCGATTCGGATTATCAAGGCGAACTGATGATCTCGACATGGAACCGCGGCGAGACCACGTTCGTGCTCAATCCGATGGAGCGTCTCGCGCAACTCGTGATCGTGCCGGTCGTGCAGGCCGAATTCAATATCGTCGATGACTTCGAGCAAAGTGCACGCGGCGCAGGCGGCTTCGGCAGCACCGGCAAACACTGAACTGAACACTGCAAATGAAAACGGCGTGGACCTTGCGGTCCACGCCGTTTTTTCTGTAACGAGTACGCTCGACGCTTACTCGACTTCGACCGCTTCCGGATTCGGATTGCGCGGCGCCGGATGCTCGTCGAAGGTCAACTGGACCTTGTCTTCCGCATCGACGTCGACCGAAACACGGCCGCCGCTCATCAGCTTGCCGAACAGCAGTTCGTCGGCCAGCGCACGACGAATCGTGTCCTGAATCAGACGCTGCATTGGCCGCGCGCCCATCAACGGATCGAAACCGTGTTTCGCGAGGTGCTTGCGCAACGCGTCGGTGAAGAGCGCATCGACCTTCTTCTCGTGCAACTGATCTTCCAGTTGCATCAGGAACTTGTCGACCACGCGCATGATGATTTCTTCATCGAGCGCACGGAAACTGATTGTCGCGTCCAGACGGTTACGGAACTCCGGCGTGAACATGCGCTTGATGTCGACCATTTCGTCGCCGGTTTCCCGACGATTCGTGAAGCCGATCACCGACTTGCCCATTGCCTCGGCGCCCGCATTCGTCGTCATGATGATGATGACGTTACGGAAATCCGCCTTGCGGCCGTTGTTGTCGGTCAGCGTGCCGTGGTCCATGACCTGCAGCAGCACGTTGTAAATGTCCGGATGCGCCTTCTCGATTTCGTCGAGCAGCAGCACGCAGTGCGGCTTCTTGGTGACAGCCTCGGTCAACAGGCCGCCCTGGTCGAAACCGACATAGCCCGGAGGCGCACCGATCAAACGGCTGACCGCGTGACGTTCCATGTACTCGGACATGTCAAAGCGGATCAACTCGATACCGAGCGTGAACGCCAACTGCTTGGCCACTTCTGTCTTGCCGACGCCCGTGGGACCGGAGAACAGGAACGCGCCGATCGGCTTATCCAGCTTGCCGAGACCCGCACGCGCCATCTTGATTGCGGCCGACAGCGCGTCGATAGCCGGGTCTTGCCCGAACACCACGCTCTTCAGATCGCGATCCAGCGTTTGCAGCTTGCTCCGATCGTCTTGCGACACGCTTTGCGGCGGGACGCGAGCGATCTTCGAGATGATTTCCTCGATCTCGTTCTTGCCGATCGTCTTCTTCTGCTTCGACTTCGGCAGGATGCGTTGCGCCGCACCGGCTTCGTCGATAACGTCGATCGCCTTGTCCGGCAAATGACGATCCGTGATGAAGCGTGCCGACAATTCTGCTGCCGCCGACAGCGCGCCCGACGAATACTTCACGCCGTGATGCTCTTCGAAACGCGACTTCAGGCCGCGCAGAATCGCCACCGTCTGTTCGACAGACGGCTCAGTCACGTCGACCTTCTGGAAACGGCGCGACAATGCCGCGTCTTTTTCGAAGATGCCGCGATATTCGGTGAACGTAGTCGCGCCGATGCACTTGAGCGTACCCGACGACAACGCCGGCTTCAGCAGGTTGGACGCGTCCAGCGTACCGCCCGACGCGGCGCCGGCGCCGATCAGCGTATGAATTTCGTCGATGAAAAGAATCGCGTGCGGGCGTTCCTTCAATTCCTTCAGGACCGTCTTCAGGCGTTGCTCGAAATCGCCGCGATACTTGGTACCGGCCAGCAGCGCGCCCATGTCGAGCGAATACACCTGAGCGTCGGCCAGAATATCCGGCACTTCGCCGCGCGTAATTCGCCACGCCAGACCTTCGGCGATCGCCGTCTTGCCGACCCCCGCCTCGCCGACTAGCAGCGGATTGTTCTTGCGGCGGCGGCACAGCACCTGGACCACGCGCTCCACTTCCGACTCGCGCCCGATCAGCGGATCGATGCGGCCGTCTTTCGCCATCTGATTCAGATTCTGCGTGAACTGGGCGAGCGGAGTTTCTTTCTGCGCGGCGGCTTCGTCAGACTCGGCATTCGCGTCGCTCGCTTTCGCGGCGTCGGTGCTGCTCGTCTTGGCGATGCCGTGCGAGATGAAATTGACCACGTCCAGACGTGTCACGCCCTGCTGTTGCAGGTAGTAGACCGCATGCGAGTCCTTCTCGCCGAAGATCGCAACCAGCACGTTCGCGCCGGTCACTTCCTTCTTGCCATTCGAGGTGGACTGAACATGCATGATCGCGCGCTGAATCACACGCTGGAAACCCAGCGTGGGCTGCGTGTCGACGTCGTCCGTGCCGGGCACGGTAGGCGTGTTGTCATGAATGAAGTTGCGCAGGTTCTGGCGCAGATCCTCGATATTGGCCGCGCATGCACGCAACACTTCCGCCGCTGTCGGATTGTCCAACAGTGCCAGCAAAAGATGTTCGACCGTTATGAACTCGTGCCGCGCCTGGCGTGCTTCCATGAACGCCATGTGCAGGCTGACTTCCAGTTCCTGGGCAATCATGCTTCCTCCATCACACACTGCAGCGGATGCCCGGCCTGCCGTGAGTGGGTAACGACTTGCTCGACTTTGGTCGACGCGATGTCCCGCGTATAGACCCCACAAACTCCCCTGCCCTCGCGATGCACCTTCAACATAACCTGTGTTGCGGTTTCACGATCTTTATTGAAATATTCCTGCACGATCATCACGACAAATTCCATTGGCGTGAAGTCGTCATTCAGCAGCACCACCTTGTACATGGATGGCGGCTTGAGCTTTTTCTCCTGCCGCTCCAGTACGGTGCCGTCCTGCTTGTCCGGGATAATCGCCATACACCCATTCTAAACATCTAGGACAGGCCCGCAATCCTGTCAAAACCCGGCCAACCGGCCGGTTCACCCGAACGCCGCCGCCCGGCGGAAACTCACCGCCTGCATGCGCCATTCGACGAGCCGATTGCGGAGCCGGCCCCCTATCCAGATCATGCGTCGCGGCCGTGCTGCGCCGCAGTCGGATCGAGTATCGCACAACCTGCCGGAGCTAGCTGACCGCCACTCGTTCGCCCATCTCGCGGCGAGCGACCCGCAGAACAGCAAGTGAGTCGATTATGCGACTTTTCAAGACGCCCCGCTTGCGCAACCGCACATAACAAAAGCGGGAAAAACCCTGGAAACCGCCTGTTGGCAACGCGTGTAACCCCGTCTCAAAATTTTCTTGACACTCGAATAAAGAGCCTCAACAATCAAGCTGGCACTTTTTTCACTGCGCCAAATTCGAAAAAATGCCGATGGTGAGCTTGTGAGGAGGGAGCGGCTGCATCGCGCGGTCGTCGAGCTTTTCGAGGGCTCGTGGTAGTGACATGAGTTACAGGGGAAGTTGGAATGGCAACTGGTACGGTCAAATGGTTCAATGACGCAAAAGGTTTCGGATTCATCACGCCTGACGAAGGTGGTGAGGATCTGTTTGCACACTTCTCGGCCATCCAGATGAATGGGTTCAAGACCCTCAAGGAAGGCCAAAAAGTGACCTTCGAGGTCGTGCAAGGCCCGAAAGGCAAGCAGGCATCGAACATCCAGGCACCCGCCTGACACCTGTTCGGTACCCGTCCTTTTGAAACCCGGCTTAGCGCCGGGTTTCTTTTTGGGCGACGCTTTCTGCTTAATCCGAAGTCCGTTGCAAATACATCGACGTCCCAAATAACGGGCAGATGATCATTCAGGCTCCCACTGTGCGTCGCCTCGTGTCATCGCGCGCTCCGTTTTCAGCCAAGACGCGTCAGTGACGAGATCTCATACCGCCGCGCTGGCGTAAAAAAACCCGGCCGCCTCTGAAGCGCAACCGGGTTTCCTTGCAATGCCGGCCAGGCGGCACGCCACGCACCGCTTACATGTTTTCGATCATCACCTGACCGAAACCCGAGCACGAGACCTGCGTCGCGCCTTCCATCAGACGCGCGAAATCGTAAGTGACCCGCTTTTGCAGAATGGACGTTTCCATCGACTTGATGATCAGATCCGCCGCTTCCAGCCAGCCCATATGGCGCAGCATCATTTCCGCGGAAAGAATCTCCGAGCCCGGATTCACGTAGTCCTTGCCCGCGTATTTCGGCGCCGTGCCGTGGGTGGCCTCGAACATTGCGACCGAATCCGACATATTCGCGCCCGGCGCGATGCCGATTCCGCCGACCTGCGCGGCCAGCGCGTCCGACACGTAGTCGCCGTTCAGATTGAGCGTCGCGATCACGTCGTATTCGGCGGGGCGCAACAGGATCTGCTGCAGGAACGCGTCGGCGATCACGTCCTTCACGACGATGTCGCCGCCCGTTTTCGGGTTCTTGACCTTCATCCACGGACCGCCGTCGATCAGCTCGGCGTTGAACTCCTTCTGCGCGAGCGCATAGCCGTAGTCACGGAAGGCGCCTTCCGTGTACTTCATGATGTTGCCTTTGTGCACGAGCGTGACCGAGCGGCGATCGTTGTCGATTGCATACTGGATCGCCTTGCGCACCAGACGCTCCGTGCCCTCGCGCGACACCGGCTTGATACCGATTCCCGATGTGTCGGGGAAGCGGATCTTCTTCACGCCCATCTCTTCCTTCAGGAATTTGATGACCTTTTTCGCCTCTTCAGATTCGGCTGGCCATTCGATACCCGCGTAGATGTCTTCCGAGTTCTCGCGGAAGATCACCATGTTGGTTTTCTCCGGCTCGCGCACGGGCGAAGGCACGCCTTTAAAGTACTGAACGGGACGCAAGCACACATACAGGTCGAGTTCCTGACGCAGCGCGACGTTCAGCGAGCGGATGCCGCCGCCGACGGGCGTGGTGAGCGGCCCCTTGATCGACACGACATATTCCTTCAGCACCTGAAGCGTTTCTTCCGGCAGCCACACGTCCGGACCGTAGACCTTGGTCGACTTCTCGCCCGCGTAGATTTCCATCCAGTGGATTTTCTTTTTGCCCGCGTAGGCTTTTTCCACGGCGGCGTTCACGACCTTGATCATGACCGGCGTAATGTCGACACCGGTGCCGTCGCCTTCGATAAACGGAATGATCGGCTGGTCGGACACGTTGAGCGAGAAATCCGCATTGACGGTGATCTTGTCACCACCGGTCGGAACGTTGATGTGCTGATACGGCATGATCGGACTCCAGTGAAGGCTGTGCTGAAAGCTGATGGGAGACTGCGAAAATGGGCGCTCCTCGCTACGCGCAATGCCGGACGCCCGCAAGCGGCCTGGCCGTTATTCTAGCCCACGCGGGCGCTGCACCGAGGCGAGAGCGGCTCGGGGTTTTCCAACATGAAGCGCCCACGAGCGCCATGGCCGAACGTCGTGTCTTACATAGGACTCAGCGCTTTCGGACACGCGCTATGCTTTATGATCGCGCCATCGACTACAGGCCCGGGCGTGTTCTGTTTTGCGCATCGGCGCTTCACGCCGCGACGGGCGTCGCACGACTCCATCATTTCTTATGCGCCTTCTCGCCCTGAACAAGCCGTTTGGCACGATCTGCCAGTTTTCCGCGCACGAGACGCGCGCTTCGCTGGCCGACTGGGTGAAGGTGCCCGGCGTCTATCCAGCCGGGCGTCTCGACTCGGACAGCGAGGGCCTTCTGCTTCTCACCGACGACGGCGCGCTGCAAGCGCGTATCGCCGAACCGCGTCATAAGCTCGTCAAGCGCTATTGGGCGCAAGTGGAAGGCGCCGTCGATTCCGTCGCGTTGAATAAGCTCGCGCGCGGCGTCGATCTGGGCGACTACGTGACGCAGCCCTGCCGCGCCGACTATGTCGAACCGCCCGATACGCTTTGGGCCCGCACGCCGCCGATCCGCTATCGCGCCGCGATTCCCACCACGTGGATCGAGTTGTCGATCACCGAGGGCAAGAATCGCCAGGTGCGCCGCATGACGGCCGCGGTCGGCTTTCCGACGCTGCGTCTCGTGCGCGTCGGCATCGGCGCGCTCGATATTTTTTCGCTGGGTCTGCAGCCGGGAGAAAGCCTCGATCTGCCGCTGAAAGCACCTTGGGAAGGCTACGCCTGAATCGCTAAGTCATTGTCTGCGTGAGCAAAACGGCGCGTGAAACTCGCGACTGAAAAACCGTGAAACACCGGCATACGCGCAACTCGTCGAAAGCCTGGTTCACCTCAACGTCCCACATCGAAATTTTCCGGAAAATTTACGTCAACCGGTGCGCGAGCTCACGCGTTATTCGACGCAGATGCCGCTCTAAGCCGTCCGGCATTCAGCCTTAAGGGCCTTTGTACAAGCCGCATGCGCGGTCCGTGCGGGCAGTCTGAGCGCTAGGCGGGCGCGTCGAAAATTTGTTCGACGCACCTGTCAACCGAAAGGTGGATGGCACGTTTACCGACATGACTCAAACATAACCGGGTCATTTGGTTAATTAACTAAAGCTGAGGATTTGCAAAATGAACAAACTGATCGCCGCTCTGGTCGCTGGCCTCTTCGCAACGGCAGCATTCGCACAAGCTTCGGCACCGGCAGCAGCTTCGGCAGCTCCGGCAGCTGCTGCTTCGTCGGCTAAGAAGACCACGAAGCACGCTCACAAGAAGTCGCACAAGAAGGCAGCAGCTGCTGCTGCAGCTTCGGGCGCTTCGGAGTAAGTTTGTTGTAAAGACGCAGTCAAGAACTAGCTTCATTGCCGTTCTTACGGCGTTGAAAGGCAGATCACCGCAAGGCGATCTGCCTTTTTGTTTTTGACGCGCTCGCGTAACATTCCCCGGTTAATCTCAGCAAGGAGTCATGCCGTGCGATTTTCCATGCGCTCGTTGGTGGCGCGTTTCGCCGTTGCCGCAATCCTGCCGTTCGCGGCGGTGTCGGCGGTGTCGTTTGCCGCTCTGAATGCGGCCCCCGCTCATGCGCAGCAAATGCCGGCCGGCGCGAAACAGCCTGGCGAATTTCCGCGCGCGAAGCTCACCGCCGGCATGTTCGTGATCGACGCGGCCGTCGCCGCCAACGACGCGGATCGCGAGCAAGGTCTGATGTACCGCACGAATTTGGCGCCGAACGAAGGCATGCTGTTCGTCTTCAACGAGAATGCCGTGCATTGCTTCTGGATGAAGAACACGTTGATCCCGTTGTCGATTGCATTTATCAGAGCCGACGGGACCGTGACCGACATCGACGAAATGCAGGCGGAGACGACCAACAACCACTGCCCGAAGAATAACGGTGTCTACGCGCTCGAGATGAGCAAGGGCTGGTTCACGTCGAAGGGTATCAAGCCCGGAATGAAGATTCAGGGGCTGCCGGCTGCGCAGTAACCAGCGCAACTGGCGCACGAGTTTGCGCGGCAGTCCGCGCGTCGTCATTGCGCAGTGCTCCGCCGCAAACACCGCCCCGTTCCGCAGCGGCAGCGCGCCTGAAAAGCCAGCCGCTTTCGCCAGATCGACCACCTTGAAGCCGTCGCCTTTCCAAAGGCGGCGGCTTTTGTCATTCTTGCCGCGCACTCCCTGTCATTCTTGCATCGCGGCACCGCCGCCCCCCGCCCCGCCCGGCCAGCCCTCGCCTGGCAAGATTCCTGCAAAAGACGGGCCGACGCGCTATCCTAGTATTCTTAGCAATGCAGCATCCCGCGGTCCGGGCGGCACAGACTGCCGCCCGCCAACCGTTTCAGGCGCGCTATTCCAAGGAGGTTCACGTGCCCCGCAAGACTCCCATCGAGCGCTACCGGAATATCGGCATCAGCGCTCACATCGATGCCGGCAAAACCACCACCACCGAACGCATCCTGTTCTACACCGGCGTGACCCACAAGATCGGTGAGGTTCACGACGGTGCGGCGACGATGGACTGGATGGAACAGGAGCAGGAGCGCGGCATCACGATTACGTCGGCAGCCACCACCGCCTTCTGGAAAGGTATGGCCGGCAACTATCCCGAGCATCGGATCAACATCATCGACACGCCGGGGCACGTCGACTTCACGATTGAAGTCGAGCGCTCCATGCGCGTGCTCGACGGCGCCTGCATGGTCTACGACTCGGTGGGCGGCGTGCAGCCGCAATCTGAAACCGTCTGGCGTCAGGCGAACAAGTACAAGGTGCCGCGCATCGCGTTCGTCAACAAGATGGACCGCGTCGGCGCAGACTTTTTCCGCGTGCAGCGGCAGATCGGCGAGCGGCTGAAGGGCGTCGCGGTGCCGATCCAGATTCCAATCGGCGCGGAAGAACACTTCCAGGGCGTGGTCGACCTCGTCAAGATGAAGGCGATTTTCTGGGACGAAGAAAACCAGGGCATCAAGTTCGAATACCGCGACATTCCGGCGGAGCTCGCTGACACCGCGAAGGAATGGCACGACAAGATGGTCGAGGCCGCCGCCGAGGCGAACGAAGAACTGCTCGATAAATATCTGGGCGGCGAAACGCTGACCGAAGAGGAAATCAAGCACGGCATTCGCGCGCGTTGCATCGCCAACGAGATCGTGCCGATGCTGTGCGGCAGCGCGTTCAAGAACAAGGGCGTGCAGGCAATGCTCGACGCGGTGATCGACTATCTGCCGTCGCCGGTCGACGTGCCCGCGATTACCGGTCACGACGAACACGACAAGGAAATCGAGCGCCACCCGAACGACACCGATCCGTTCTCGGCACTCGCCTTCAAGATCATGACCGACCCGTTCGTCGGCCAGCTGATTTTCTTCCGCGTGTATTCGGGCGTCGTGAATTCGGGCGACACCGTCTACAACGCGATCAAGGAAAAGAAAGAGCGCCTCGGCCGCATTCTGCAAATGCACGCGAACGAGCGCAAGGAAATCAAGGAAGTGTACGCAGGCGATATCGCTGCGGCCGTCGGCCTGAAAGAAGCGACTACCGGCGACACGCTGTGCGATCCGAACAACGTGATCATCCTCGAAAAGATGATCTTCCCCGAGCCCGTGATCTCGCAGGCCGTGGAGCCGAAGACCAAGGTCGACCAGGAAAAGATGGGCATCGCGCTCAACCGTCTTGCGCAGGAAGATCCTTCGTTCCGCGTGCAAACGGACGAGGAATCCGGCCAGACGATCATTTCCGGCATGGGCGAGCTGCACCTCGAAATTCTCGTCGATCGTATGAAGCGCGAATTCGGCGTGGAAGCGACCGTCGGCAAGCCGCAGGTCGCCTACCGCGAAACGGTGCGCAACAAGGTCGAAGACGTCGAGGGCAAGTTCGTCAAGCAATCGGGTGGCCGCGGTCAGTACGGCCACGCGGTGGTGACGCTCGAGCCGGCGCCGCAGGGTAAGGGCTACGAGTTCGTCGACGCGATCAAGGGCGGCGTGATTCCGCGCGAATACATTCCGGCAGTGGACAAGGGCATCCAGGAAACGCTGAAGGCCGGCGTGCTCGCGGGCTATCCGGTAGTCGATGTCAAAGTGACGCTGACCTTCGGTTCGTACCACGACGTCGACTCGAACGAAAACGCGTTCCGCATGGCCGGTTCGATGGCGTTCAAGGAAGCAATGCGCAAGGCGAAGCCCGTGCTGCTCGAGCCGATGATGGCCGTCGAGGTGGAAACGCCCGAAGACTTCATGGGCAACGTGATGGGCGATCTGTCCAGCCGCCGCGGCCTCGTTCAAGGCATGGAAGACATTGCGGGCGGCGGCGGCAAACTGGTGCGCGCCGAAGTGCCGCTCGCGGAAATGTTCGGCTACTCCACGTCGCTGCGCTCGGCCACGCAAGGCCGCGCTACCTACACGATGGAGTTCAAGCACTATGCTGAAACCCCGAGCAATGTCGCCGAAGCCGTGATCAACGCGAAGCACAAGTAGGCGCTTGCGCTAATGAAACAAGCCTGCGTGCCGCAGCATGGCCACTCAGGCTGACCGGCCAAAGCCCGTCCTTCATGGACGGGCTTTTTTTTCGACCACGAATACGCAGGCGGTCACTCGCCCCACGGACGTTTTTTAACGTGTAAAAATGCCAAACGGCGCCGCGGCCCTTTCCACGACGAATGTCAACGCAAGCCACGAGGAGACATGCGATGAGCCAGGATCACGAACATCCGCATTACAACGACGAGCGCGACAAGCAGGAGGCCGCACCCGTCGATTGGCGCGAGCACGGCGTCAAGGTGATTCGGGGCGATCAGCTCGACACCAACACCGCGCAAACGCCAGGCATGAATCGCGCGGCCGCGATCAATGCCGCACGCGTCGGCGCGCAAAAAATCTGGGCCGGCACGGTGACGATCCATCCGAATGCGAAGACCGGCGCTCACCATCACGGCGCGCTCGAAAGCGTGATCTATGTGGTGCGCGGCCAGGCGCGGATGCGTTGGGGTGAGCATCTGGAGTTCACCGCCGAAGCCGGTCCTGGCGACTTCATCTTCGTGCCGCCGTATGTGCCGCATCAGGAAATCAATGCGAGCACCGACGATCCGCTCGAATGCGTGCTCGTGCGCAGCGACAACGAAGCGGTCGTGGTCAATCTGAATATCGACGCAGTCGAACAACCGGAAGCGGTGTATTGGGTCGATCCGATTCACAAACATCCGCACGATCACTAATCACTTTGACGCGACTCATGACGCCGACTGCTTCGCTGCGCCCTCGCCTTCTCACGCTGTACACGGTTCTGATCGCGGCCAATCTGGGCGCATGGGCATGGGCGCTGATTGCGTTTCGCCACTATCCGCTGCTGCTCGGTACGGCGCTGCTGGCGTACGGTTTCGGTCTGCGCCATGCAGTCGACGCCGACCACATCGCCGCTATCGACGCCGTCACGCGCAAACTGATGCAGAGCGGCAAGCGGCCGCTCGGCGTGGGCCTGTCGTTCTCGCTCGGACATTCGAGCATCGTAATTCTCGCGACGCTCGGCATCGCGTGGACCGCGCATTCGCTGCACGGCCGCTTCGAGACGTTCAAGGCCGTGGGCGGGACCATCGGCACCCTTGTTTCGGCAACATTCCTGCTCACGCTCGCGGCCGTGAACCTCGTGATTCTGCGCGACGTGTGGCGGCGTTACCGTCATATCCAACGTGACGGCGAACTGGCTGCTGCTGCGTTGGACACTGACCATGCAGCCGGTCCTGGAGGCCTGTTGTCCCGCGCGTTGCGGCCGCTGTTCCGCCTCGTGACCAAAAGCTGGCATATGTACCCGGTCGGCGTGCTGTTCGGACTGGGCTTCGACACGGCAACCGAGATCGGCTTGCTGGCAATTGCCGCCTCCGAAGCCGGCAAGGGTTTGCCGTTGTATTCGATCCTGGTGTTTCCAGCGCTTTTCACCGCAGGCATGACGCTCGTCGATTCGACGGATAACGTGCTGATGGTCCATGCATACGGCTGGGCCATGGACGACCCCAAACGCAAGCTCTACTACAACGCGAGCATTACCTTCGTGTCGGCGGTCGTCGCGATCGTGATCGGCGGCGTAGAAGCGCTGGGGCTGCTGTCCGACAAGCTCGGTCTGAACGGGGGGATATGGGATGCGGTGACGAACGCCAATGAGCAGTTCGGCGTGCTCGGCTACGGCATCGTCGCGGCGTTCATGGCGTGCTGGATCGGCTCGGTGCTGTTTCATCGCTGGAAACGCCCAGCCATCGCGGCGCGGTAATTGCGTCCGCATCGACGCGCGTGTGCGCTGCGGCCGGTAAGCTTTCCATAGCTACCGCGCCGGTTCGTCCACTGCAGCGCCGACAGTCGCAGGCGCGCCGCGCGAGAGGCGCCGAACGTGCCACAGCGATGTCGCGCCGACCGTTGTGATGACGACACACACCGGCCCTTTTATTCGCGGATCGCCAACACGACATCGCCGCAAGCGCTCCAATCCGCGAGCAATCGCTTAAACTGAAGCCGCCTAATATCGTCACAAGCATCGCCGCAATCGTGCCGCCTCGCAGCCTGACTGTGGCGCATCCGGCGCGGCTTCTCAGAACCGGCAACCGAACGGACTGGACATTCCATCGATGAAGACTCCCGCTGACCGATTCCCCGCTCTCGACCTCGCCCGCAGCACCGCCGACGCGTACGGCAATCACGCCATCGACGAATTTCTCGCCGGCCGTATCACTCGCCGCGATCTGCTGCGCTACGCGAGCGTGATCGGCTTGTCGCTCGTTGGCGGCGGCGTGCTGAGTCTTCCGGCAGCGCACGCACAAGGTCAGGCAAGCGCGGGCGGTCCGTCGAACCAGACGATTCGGGTCGCGCATCTGACGCCTGCGGGCGCCGTCGACCCGTTGACCGTGACGGATGCCGCGAGCCTCGCGCTACTGAATCAGACCGGCGAATTCCTGATCGACGACGACGGCGAAAAGCTCATGCTGAAGCCCGCCCTCGCGCTGTCCTGGAAGCCGAACGACAAGGGCGACGTGTGGACGTTCAAGCTGCGCGAGAACGTCAAATTCCACGACGGCCAGCCCTTCACGGCGAAAGACGTGGTCGCGACATTCGACCGGCTCGCCGACCCTGCGACCGGCTCGGCGGCGCTCTCGGTGCTGAAGGGCGTGTTGTCGAAGGGCGGCGCGAAGGTGGTTGACGATCACACCGTCGCGTTCCACCTGGACGCACCGAACGGCAATTTCCCGTACTACGTTTCCTCGGACAATTACAACGCTGTGATCTTGCCCGCGAACTACGGGGGCGGCTATGAAAAGAGCTTCATCGGCACCGGTCCGTTCAAGTTCGAAAAGTATCAGCCGAAGGTCGGCGCATCGTTCGTGCGCAACCCCGACTACTGGGGCGAGAAAGCGTTACCGCAACGCGTACAGTTCTCCTTCTATGCGGACCAACAAGCGCAACTGCTCGCATTGCAAGGCCATCAGGCCGACGTAATGGGCACCTTCACCGTGCAAGGCGGCGCGGCCATTCTGAACAATCCCGACTACAAGGCAATCGGCGTGAAGTCGAGCGCGCATCGGCAGATTCACATGCGCAACGACAACCCGCTCTTCAAGGACAAGCGCGTGCGTCAGGCGCTTGCGCTATCGATCGATCGCGAGGTGCTGGTGCGCGGCCTCTTCAAGGGCCGCGCGCAACTCGGCAACGACAGTCCCTTTGCGCCGGTGTTTCCGTCGTCCGATGCGGGTGTTGCGCAGCGCAAGATCGACGTAGCGAAAGCGAAGCAACTGCTCGCGCAAGCGGGCGTGCCCAACGGTTTCGACGTGACGCTCACCACTGAAAAGTACATGGAGATTCCCGACCTCGCGGTCGTGGTGCAGAACGCGGCGAAGGCGATCGGCGTGCGCATCAATCTGAAGGTGGAGAGCCAGTCGCTGTATTACGGCGCGGGCACGCCGGGCAAATCAGACTGGCTCGACTCGCCGCTCGGCATCACCGACTACGGTCATCGCGGCGTACCGAACGTGTTTTTGAATGCGCCGCTCACGAGCAGCGGCACGTGGAATGCCGCGCACTTCAAGAACCCGCAATACGATCAACTGGTCGCGCAATTCGTCGCAGCCATCGACCTCGCATCGCAGAAGAAAATCTCCGGCCAGATCCAGACGCTGCTGCTCGATGAAACGCCGATCATCATCCCGTTCTTCTACGATCAGTTGATCGCGATGCGCAAGGGCGTGAACGGCGTGCGCTTCACCGCGCTCGCGCAGCTCTACTTTGACCGCGCGGTGTTGAGCGCGTAAGCGTCTCGCATCGTCGCGCAATTCTTCGGCAAGCGTTCACGATGTCGACCACAGTGAGTTCTCCCGCCTCGGCCCCGAAAGGCAACGCCGGTCGCGTCGTGCGTTTCCTTGCGACGCGCGTGGGGCTGTCGCTGATCACGCTATGGCTGCTGTCCGTGATCGTGTTCGCCGGCGGGCAACTGCTGCCCGGCGATATCGGGCGTGCGGTGCTCGGGCCGCTCGCCGACGCGCGCGCGGTGGCGGCGCTTAATCATCAACTCGGCGCTGACCGTCCGCTGATGACGCAATACGTCGAGTGGATTTCGCATTTCGTGCGAGGCGACATGGGACTTTCGTACGCTTATCGCGAGCCGGTGAGACCGTTTATCGCCGATGCACTTGCGCATTCCGCGAAGCTCGGCCTGCTCGCGTTCATCGTCGTGGTGCCACTGGGCATTGCGGGCGGCGTGTGGTCCGCAATGCACGCAGGACGCTGGCTGGATCGCACGATCAGCATTGCGGGTTTGTCGGCGACCGTCGTGCCGGAATTCGTGTCGTCGATCGTGCTGATTCTCGTGTTCGGCGTGTGGCTGCGCTGGCTGCCTATCGAAGCTGCGTATGCGCCCGACGCCGGTCCGCTCGAACAGCTGCGTCATCTGATCCTGCCGGTGCTGCCGCTGGTGCTGGTGTTCTTCGGCTATATCGCGCGGATGGCGCGCGCCGGCACCGTCGAAGCGCTCGACGCCGACTACACGCGCACCGCGATCCTCAAGGGCTTGCCGCGTCACACCGTGATCTGGCGGCACGTGTTGCGCAACGCGCTGCTGCCGACCATCACCGTGGCCGCCACTCAACTCGGCTACATGATTGGCGGCCTCGTGGTGGTCGAGACACTCTTCCACTATCAGGGCATCGGCTCGCTGATCTACAACGCCGCGAAGGCGAAGGACTTCCCGATGCTGGAGGCAGGTGTGCTGACCGTCGGCGTGGTCTATACCGTCGCCAATCTCGTTGCGGATGCGTTGCACGTGCTGCTCAATCCACGCCTGCGCGTGAGGAGCGCCGAATGAGCACCATTGTTCCGCCGGCCGCGCCGCGCGCAGCGAGCGAGCCGCGCTTCGATCAGTTGCGTGTGTTGCTGCGCTCGCCGACGTTCGTGGTGGGCGTGCTCATCGTCGTGTGGTGGATCGTATGCGCGATTGCCGGGCAATGGTTCGTGCCTGTCGATCCGTATGCGTCCGACCCGCTCAATTCGCTCATGCCGCCCGACCGCGCGCACTGGTTCGGCACTGACCAGTTGGGGCGCGATGTGTTCTCGCGCGTGATTGTCGGTGCGCGCGACATTCTCACGATTGCGCCGCTCGCGACACTGCTCGGCACAGTGGCGGGTACGTCGCTAGGTCTCGTCGTCGGTTACTTCGACGGCTGGGTCGATAACGTCGTGGGCCGCGCGATCGACGCGGTACTCGCGCTGCCGCTCGTGATCGTCGCGCTGCTCGCGCTTGCTGCGGTGGGCGCGTCGAACCTGACCGTGATACTCGTGATCGGCATCACCTTCACGCCGATTACCGCGCGCACCGTGCGCGCCGCCGTGTTCGCCGAGCGCCATCTCGACTACGTCGCCGCCGCGCAACTGCGTGGCGAACGCGCGCCCTACATCATGTTCGCGGAAATTCTGCCGAACGTGCTGCCGCCGATCATCGTCGAGGCGACCGTGCGGCTCGGTTATGCAATCTTCGCGGTAGCCACGCTGTCGTTTCTCGGCTTCGGCATTCAACCGCCGTCAGCCGACTGGGGCCTCGCGCTTTCCGAGTCGTACACGCTGATGGCGGGCGGCGCGTGGTGGACCGTCGTATTCGCGGCGGGCGCAATTGCCACGCTGGTCGTCGGTGTGAATCTCATCGCCGACGGCGTACAAGGCGTGCTCGACCGATGAACGGACCTCCGCCCTCCTCGTTCCCCGCCTTCGACGTGTCGAAGAGCGACCGCACGGATGCGCTGACCGTCGTCGGCTTGACGGTCACATACCGGATCCGCGGTCGCGATCGCGAAGTGTTGCAGGACGTATCGTTTCGTGTGCGTCGCGGCGAAGCATACGGGCTCGTCGGCGAATCGGGCTGCGGCAAGTCGACCGTCGCGATGGCGGCGCTGCGGTATCTGCCGCGCAACGGCAAGGTAAAGGCGGGCAAGATCGTCATCGCCGGCGCCGACGTCAACAAGCTCGACGCCGACGCTTTGCGCACGATGCGCGCCAACACCATTTCAATGGTCTATCAGGACCCGGCGCGCGCGCTGAATCCGTCGTTGACCATCGCGCGGCAAGTGTCCGAAGCGTTCGAAGCCGCCGGTGTCGCGCCCGATGAAGCATTGCAACGCTCGCTCGAGATGCTGCAGCGCGTGCGCATTGCATCGCCGGAACGGGTGATGGAAAGCTATCCTCATCAATTGTCGGGCGGCATGCAGCAGCGCGTGGTGATCGCGATGGCGCTCGCGTCGAACCCGGCACTGCTGATTCTCGATGAGCCGACCACCGGGCTCGACGCCACCGTCGAAGCGGAAGTGCTCGACCTGGTCGCACAACTGCGTGCGGAACTCGGCACCGCCGTGCTGTTTATCAGTCACAACCTCGCGGTGATCGGGCGAATGTGTGAGCGCGTCGGCGTGCTTTACGCGGGCAAGCTCGTCGAGGAGGGCGCGACGCAAGACGTTTTCACGCGGCCGCGTCATCCGTACACCGTGGGACTGTTGCGCTGTCTGCCCACCGTTGGACGCAGCAAGGATACCGAGCGGCTCGATACCATTGCAGGCGGCCTGCCCTCGCCTGGCTCGGTGACTCAAGGCTGCATCTACGCAGAGCGCTGTCGTCTCGCCGACGACCGGTGCCGCCGCGAAGCGCCGCCGCCGTACCGCGTCAGCGCGGCGCATGGCGATCAGATGTCACGCTGTCATTATCACGAGCGCGCGATCGAGTTGCCGCGCGCGATCGCGCAAGCATTGCCCGAGCATGGCCTTGCGAATGCGGACAAGAATTCGCGAGAACTCGTCTTGCGCGCCGAAAATCTATCGAAGACTTTCCATGTGTCCGGCACAGCGCTGCGCGCCGTCGACAAGGTTTCGCTCGATCTCGCGGCCGGCGAAACGCTGGGTCTCGTCGGCGAATCGGGCAGTGGCAAGACGACGCTCGCGAAACTGATGCTCGGCCTTCTCGCACCGGACGCAGGCAGCGTGCTCGAACTCGACGGCGCGCCGCTCGCCGCGCGCGTCACACGGCGCAACGACGAGCAGGTCAAGTCGCTGCAGATCGTGTTCCAGAATCCCGACTCGGCGCTTAACCGCGCGCATTCTGTGAAGCGGCTGATTGGCCGCGCGTTGTCGCGTCTTGCGGCGCTGCGCGGCGCCGCCATCGACGAACGGCTTGCCACATTGACGGCCGCAGTCCGTTTGCCGGAGCGCTATCTCGGCTCGCGCACGCGCCAGCTTTCCGGCGGACTCAAGCAACGCGTGGCCATTGCGCGCGCGTTCGCCGGCGAGCCGCGCGTGGTGGTGTGCGACGAACCCACTTCCGCGCTCGACGTCTCCGTGCAGGCGGCGATCCTCAATCTGCTTGCCGATTTGCAGCGCGAGCGTGGCGTGAGCTACGTATTCATTTCGCACGATCTGCACGTCGTTCGATATTTGTCCGATCGCATCGCCGTACTGTATCTCGGCAGACTGCTTGAAATCGGACCGGCCGCGGCGGTATTCGACGGGCCGCAGCATCCTTATACGGAAGCACTGCTGTCTTCCGTGCCGACACTCGACGGCCACGAGAGCGTGGCCCGCGTTCGGCTGTCGGGCGATCTGCCGAGCGCCGCGTCGCCGCCGTCCGGCTGCGTGTTTCACACGCGTTGTCCACGCAAGCTCGGCGCGATCTGCGAACAGCAGGACCCGCCGTTTGCCGAGGCGGCCGATGCAGCGTATGTGTCTCAAGCGACCGGCTCAGCACGGGAGGCTACGAACGGCATCGGCCGCAAGCATCTGATCCGCTGCCACATTCCGGCCGACGAACTGCGTGCACTGCAAACCGCGTCGCGCGACCAGGCAAACGACCAGGCACGCGACGAAGCGAGCGACGTTGCCCGTGACAAGCCCGCGAGTCCCGCCAACGGTGCCGGGCGCGACTCATAGCGCTACTTCACAGGCGATGTTTGCGGCCGTGCTGCCGCCCAGTGTCGAAGCAAACGCATCGAGGCTTTCTGCGTCTGCTTCGGAAGTAACGCACCGCGGCGAATGCGCTAGTGCCACCTCCGCTTTCTCGCCTGCACGCCGGCATGCGCGACAAATGCCACGAGCCGGCGCGGCGCATACGTCCGGAACCAAAGCGCGGCAATTGCCTCATATCAGTTTCTACGTTCGATATGAGGGCACCACAACATGCAACGAAACGTCCCCTGCTCCGCGGCACGCGCGGTCGTCGGCTTCGCAGCGGCCGCTGCTCTGAGCTTCGCCTCGCTCGCCAATGCGCAGACCGGCGCGCAAAGCACGGCACCAACGGCGCAACCGCTGTCGCCCACGATGTCGCAAGCCGCGCCGCCTGTGGACCCCACCTTCTCTGCATACTCGCTTGCGCAAGCCTGCAAGCAGAAGAACGATAACGTCGCGCACGGTCAATGCGTCGGCGCGATCCGCGGCATCATCCACGGTTATCAGTACGGTGTGCTGTTCCTCGGTCAGCGCGCGTCCTTGCCGGCCAACGAAACCCAGCGTGTGTCGCTGTGTCTGCGCAATACACCGGTTTCTTCGATCGTTGACGAATTCGTCGCGGACGCGGGTCAGGTCAACGAAGATTCGCTCAAGCACACGCCCGCCGAAGTCGCGGTGCTGGGCTCTGTGCACCTGCATCACAATTGCAATTGACGACACTGAGCAGCGTCGCGCACGGCGATTTTTCTGCCGCGGCTTCGTGTGCGTAGTACGCGGCGCGCCAAGAATGCTCTGAATGCCGCCGGGCGCTCACTGCGCCGCGATACCTCTGCGGCGCGCGCCTGGCTCAGAGCATTTCAAGCGGGCGCTTGCCACGTGGCGGCTTGAAATAGCTGTCGATGGCCGCGAGTTCCTGAGCGTCGAGCTGCAGTTGCAGCGCACGATGATTGTCGCGCACGTGCTCGACGCGGCCTGTCTTCGGAATGGCGAACACGCCCGGCTGCTGCAGCACCCACGCGAGCGCCACCTGAAACACGGAAACGCCGCGCGCGCTGGCGATGTCGTCGAGCGGCGAGCGTTTCGGCAGACGTGCGTGATCGACTGGACTGTAGGCCATTGCCGGCATGTTGCGCTCGGCGAGCCACGGCAGCAGATCGAATTCCGGCCCGCGCCGCGCAACGTTGTAGAGAATCTGGTCCGTCGCGCACGCCGTGCCGCCGGGCGTAGCGATGAGTTCTTCCATGTCCTCGGTATCGAAGTTGCTCACGCCCCAGTGGCGGATCTTCCCCGCGTCGCGCAGCGCTTCGAACCCGGCGACCGTTTCTTCGAGCGGTATCGAACCGCGCCAATGCAGCAGATACAGATCGAGCCGATCCGTCTTCAGGCGTTTGAGGCTCTGCTCGCAAGCAGAAATCACGCCGCGCCTGCTAGCGTTATGCGGATAGACCTTGCTAACGAGGAACACCTGATCGCGCAGCCCCGCGAGCGCTTCGCCCAACAACAGTTCGGTCGCGCCGTCGCCGTACATTTCCGCGGTATCGACGAGCGTCATGCCAAGCTCGACACCCAGGCGGATTGCGGCGATCTCGGCCGCGCGGCGCGCCGGCTGCTCGCCCATTTCCCACGTGCCTTGCCCGAGTTTGGGGATGCGCTCGCCGTCGGGCAGGCTCACGCTTGCGATATCGGTCGTCATGCTGACTCCTGAGGTGACTGAGTGTGGACTGTGGCCGAACGTGTGACCACGCGCCGGCGTCGAACCAACGCGCGGCGATGCTGCGAGAAAGCGTATCGACGAGTTTAGCGGTTGCAGGACCGGCCGACAGGCCATCAGGCAAAAGCCCGCTATAACGTAGCGCGCCGATGTCTTAGAATTGCTCCTCGCCCTTCTAGCGTAAGCCCCATGACCTCTGCCTCGGAAGACCGCTGGCGCGATCTGCGCCCGGACCCGGAAAACGACACACCGCTTTATCTTCAACTTGCCCGCAAGCTTGGCACGGCCATTCACGAGAACCGCTGGAACGCCGGCGAGGCACTGCCGTCGGAGCGCGTGCTTTCGGAGGCGCTCGGCGTCTCGCGGATCACTTCACGCAAGGCTATCGCGCTGCTCGTCGAGCAGGGATTGATCCGACGCACGCAAGGCGCCGGCAGTTTCATCACACCACGTTATGAAGATCCGCTGTCGCGTCTGTCGAGCTTCAGCGAAATGTTGCGGCGGCGAGGTTTTACGCCGAGTTCGAAATGGCTGTCGCGCGAAATTCTGCCGGCCAATCGCGAAGAGGTAATCCAACTCGGGCTTTCGCCGGCTGCGGCCGTGACGCGGCTGCGGCGTTTGCGTCTCGCCGACGGCATCGTGATGGCGGTCGAGAACTCCACATTCCCCGCTGCGGTGATTCCCGATCCACAGGCGATTGGCGATTCGCTTTACACCTATCTTGAGAATCGCGGACTGACGATCGTCCGCGCACTGCAGCATTTCCGCGCGGTGAATGCGAGCGAGGAGATCGCGCAGCAAATGAGCATCGCGCCGAACGAAGCGCTTCTGCTGATTACGCGCGTCGGGTATACGGCCGACCAGCGCGCTATCGAATTGACCGACACGTATTGCCGCAACGACTACTACGATTTCGTCGCGGAACTGCGCAAATAGGCGGGCGTGTCACGGGCGGGCCGACGCAGCGACGCAGTTCCGTTACAGCCACTTCGCGTCGTGCGCCCCGATGCGCGACGGCGGCAGCCCGAGGAAAGCCGGCGTCTCCTCCAGTTGTTCGGCCGGTTGCACGGCCTGTACGCGACCGAATTCCGAGTCCACTGTGACGAGGCAGTCGCGCACGTCATCGAGCGAAACATCGGGTGCTTGCCACCCGTCGGCGATCTTGCCGAACGATTGCAGCCACTGGCCCGTCTGCGCGAGCGAAACTTTGACGTGCCAGCTTCCGCCTTCGGTGGCGCGTCGCGCCAACGCAGCCATGGCACCGAAAGCGGCGAGATAACCAGTCGCGTGATCGAGCGCCTGACACGGCAGATGTCTCGGCTCGGTCGATCCGGCTGCGGATTGCTCGGTCATCGCGATGCCGCTCGCGGACTGCACGAGACTATCGAAACCGCGTCGCGAGGCCCATGGTCCCTCGTATCCATACGCACACACCGACACATAGACAATGCCGGGCCGCAAGCGCGCCACGTCCTCGGGACCGAATCCGCGCGCGGCCAGCGCTCCAGGCCGATACGCCTGCAAAAAGACGTCGGCGTCGCGCGTCAAACCGCGCAACGTCTCGCGCCCCGCCGCGTCGCGCAGATCGACCACGGCCGAGCGTTTGCCGCGCCCGTTGTCGATGACGAGCGGCGCAATGTTCGGCAGATGCGGCCCGTTGATCATCAGCACCTGAGCGCCATGCTGCGCAAGCGCTCGCCCGGCCACCGGTCCTGCGATGATGCGCGACAGATCCAGCACCCGCACGCCGGACAGCGGCCGGCTGCCAGTATTGCGCGATGACGGCTCGAACGACGGCGGGGATTTGGGCAATGCCGGCGGCGCATCGCCGATCCGCTCTATTTCGAAGAGCGGCAAACCCGCGATCGCTTTCGCCTGTTCGAGCGCGGCCCATTCGCCGGGCGTGCGGATCAGCGCGGCACACAGGCCCGCATCGGCGAGAGTCTGATCGAGCGTGGCGCCGTCCCAGCCGCGAATTGCCGCCGCGACCGCGGCACGATCGTTCTGGCAACCGAGCACCTTCAACACGCCGTTCAGGTGATGCGCGAAATTCGTATGCAGTTGAATCCAGCGGCCATCTCCCGTCTCGTAGAAACCCGTCACCGGATCGCGCAGCGCAGGCGGCGGCCCGTCGTCGACGCGCAGGTAACGTTCACTGCGGAACGAAGCCAGCGCGCGCCGCATGTCCACCCTCACTCGCTGACCGTGCCTCGTGCGCAACCGATGGTACTCAGCCGCCGCCAAACCCACCGCTGCGATGGTCGCGGACGCCAGCGCCCCGACGCGAAATACCGACGGCAAGCCCGGCTCCGAGCCGGTGAAATGTACGGAACGAAGCGCGGCTGGCTCGCAGTTCGCGAGGCTCCAGATGTGGTCGAGCGCGAGTTCGGGCGTCATGTTGTTCACAGTCGAGTAACGGGGATGCGATCGAGTCTAGAATCGCGCCTTGTGTTAATCAATCTTGATTATGATAATCAACATATATTGATTTCTTTGGTTGAACTCTACTTTGCCGCGCATTCCTATGCCTTTGCCCGACTCGTTGACCGCCCGCGAAGCCGCCGCCGAACTCGGCATCAGCCTTGCCACGCTATATGCGTATGTGAGCCGGGGCTTGCTTAGCTCGTCGCCGGACGCACAAGGCAAGCATCGCCGCTACGACGCGCGCGAGGTACGGCGGCTCGCGCGGCGCAAGGAAGACGGCAAACGCGCGGGCAAAGTCGCGCAGAAAGTGTTGGACTGGGGCGTGCCGGTGCTCGAATCGTCGATCACGCTGGTCGCACACGGACGCCTGCTGTATCGCGGGCATGATGCGACGGCGCTCGCGCGCACTGAATCGCTGGAAGACGTCGCCGCGTTGTTGTGGGAGTGCAGCGCGGCGCGCATTGCGGATGCGCCGGCCGTGCCGATCTCCGCCGCTCAGTGGGCCGCGTGGCTGAAGCTGTGGGGCGACAATACGCCGCTCGATCGCGCGCTTGTTCTGTTGCCTGCGGCGGCGGCACAAATGCCGCGGGTGTGGGCGCTCGGTCGCGATGCGCAGCTGGACAGCGCCTGCGCCGTGATGCGCCTGCTGGCCGCCGCAATGATCTCGGCGCCGCCGTCGAATGCGCCGCTGCATCGGCAACTGGCAACGGCCTGGCAGGTGCGCAGCCGCCAGCAAGCGGGGCTGCTGCGCGCGGCGCTTGTCGCGTGCGCGGATCACGAACTGAACGCGTCGACGTTTACGGTTCGCTGCATCACTTCGACGGGCACTCATCTGTTCGGCGCGGTCGCGGGCGGTCTCGCCGCGCTTGCGGGCCCGCGTCACGGCGGAGAAACCGTGCGCATTGCCGCGCTATTGGACGAAGCTTCACGCGCCGCCGATCTCGACCGTTACCTGGCTACCCGTTTGTCGCGTCACGAGCAAGGCACGCAAGGGCCGGTGCTGTCGGGCTTCGGGCATCCGCTTTATCCGGAAGGCGACCCGCGCGCGCGGCTTCTGCTGGACTTGTTGCAAGACTGTGCGCCGGCCCGCTCGCCGCTCCCTCAGGTGTTGGCGCTCGCGCGAGCGGTGCGCGATACGACCGGCGCGGAGCCGACCGTCGACTTCGCGCTTGCGGCCATCGAGCGTGTGCTCGGCTTGCCGACCGGCGCCGCCTTCACGCTCTTTGCAGTGGGACGAGTGGTCGGGTGGATTGCGCACGCAATGGAACAGGCGCGCGACGGCAGTCTGATCCGGCCGCGAGCACGTTATGTTGGCGAGCTCGAGGCTTGAGCGGCGGGAAGCCGCCCCTCGCGCCGGTACTTCTGCCGGTACTTCTGCCGGTATTGTCAGGCAGCGCCGAGCCAGCGCGGCAGCCAGTTCGGTGTCGGCACGCCGAGCACCGGCTTGATGGTTCCGCGCTCCGATCCGCTTGCGAGCGCGAAGCGCGCACCATTACGCCCGGCGCTGATCCACGCCACGGCCCGGCGCGGCAACTCGATCGATTCACCCGTGGCAAGCCAGTAGTCTTCGCTGTCGCCTTCGACCGTCAGCCAGATCTCACCCGAGATCACCTTGAAAGTAGACGGGCGCGCGACATGCCAGGCCGCGGCCGGCTCTTCATGTTCCAGTTCGAAAATCCTCACTTCACGCATTGCCGTTCTCCTTCAAAAGGGCTTCTCTGTTGTATCGATTATTGACGTGCGATGATCGAATACCCATGCACACTTCCGAACACTTTCGTCGGAACTGTGCAGTTGAAAAACCGAACAGTTGGCGCGTGAAGGCCCCCGTTGGCCCGCCCAACGGGTTCGCGAAGGAAACCGTATGCGACTCGATATTCAGCTGGACAGAGACAACGGCGTGCCGCTGACCGAGCAGATCGTCGCGGGCGTGACCGCGTGGATCCGCTCGCGCGCCGCGCACCCCGGCTCGAAATTGCCGTCGATCCGCCAGTTCGCAGCCGACTATGGCGTGAGCCGCTTTCCGGTGATCGAGGCTTATGACCGGCTCGTGTCGCTCGGTTACGTCGACTCGCGCCACGGCTCGGGCTTCTACGTGGCCGACCGGCCGCCGGGCGGCTCGCAATGCGACGGCACGTCGGACCCGCGCCGCGCCGAGGACGAGTCCGATCACCTGCTCCAGCAGTTCAACCATCCCGGCGAAACACTCAAACTTGGCAGCGGCTTCATTCCCGAGCCGTGGCGGGACACCGACAACATCGCCCAGGCGATACGACACGTGTTGCGCACCGATCCCGCGAGCATGGTCGACTACGCAACGCCGCTGGGCAACTTGAGCTTGCGTGAGCACTTGCAGGCACGAATCGCGCAACTGGGTATCCGCGCGGACACTTCGCAGATTCTCATTACGAACGGCGCAAGCCAGGCGTTCGATCTTCTGATGCGCTACATGCTGAAGGCGGGCGACACGATCTTCGTCGAGGATCCCGGCTACTACAACCTGTATGGCCTGCTGAAGCTGCACGGCGTCCGGCTGATCGGCATTCCGCGTACGCGGAGCGGCCCGGACCTCGACGTCATGCAGGCGCAGTTGAAGCGGCATAGGCCGAAGCTGTTCTTCATTAACACCGTGTTCCACAATCCGACCGGGACGACCGTTGCCCCGCCGGTGGCGTTCCGTCTGCTGCAACTCGCGCGCGAGCACAACTTCACGATTATCGAAGACGACATTTACGCCGACTTTCAGGCCGACATCACGGACCGCCTCGCGACGCTCGATCAGTTGGAACACGTGATTTATATCGGCGGATTGTCGAAGACGCTGTCGTCGTCGTTGCGCATTGGCTGTGTCGTGGCGAGCCACGCGATCATCAAGGATCTCGTCGATATCAAGATGCTGACTAGCATCGGCGGGTCGCTCTTTGCAGAGACGGTGACGGCGTCGCTGCTCGAGCGCGGCGCATACCGAAAATATCTCGAGCGACTGCGACGTCGTATGCGCGATGCGCTGGGCTCGACGATACAAACGCTCGAAGATGCCGGCTGGGAGGTGTTCGAGAAACCGGTCGGGGGCAAATTTCTGTGGGCTCGCGTGCCGCATGTGGACAATGCGGAGCGGCTGGTGGAGTGCGGTGCGCCTTTAGGCGTGACCGTTGCGCCGGGCAGCTATTTCCGGCCGGGGATGGAGCAGAGTCCGTGGATCAGGATTCACGCCGCGTTCGGAAACGAGCCGAGGGCGCAAGCGTTTTTTCGGGCGGCGGCAGCGTTGCGGGGTTAGAGAGGGTGGTTGCGGGGTTGGGGTTGTTGGCTTGGGGTTGTTGGCTGAGGTTCGTTGCGTGGCTGCCGTGGTTTTGTCGCGTCTGGCTCCGCGGCCTCACTGCGTTGCATCTAACCTCGCCGCGCACGTCAGCACGTCACGACCTGTCCTCCGTGCGTGGCTCGGGCCTTGACCTCCCTGCGTCGTCGGCTGCTTTTCCCTAGAATAGCGGGTCCCTGCCGTCCTTGCGCCTAGCCGCTACTTCATGTCCACGCCGCCAACTCCGCCTGCCTCGGCAACCGTCGCAGCCAGCGCCCCTTCCGCCCGCTCACTGACAGTGATGCTGTGGCTCGTCGCGACTGGCTTCTTCATGCAGACGCTCGATTCGACGATCGTCAACACCGCCCTCCCAGCGATGGCAACGAGCCTCGGCGAACTCCCGTTGCGCATGCAGTCGGTCGTCATCGCATATTCACTGACGATGGCCGTGATGATCCCCGTGTCCGGCTGGCTCGCCGACAAACTCGGTACGCGACGCGTGTTCTTCAGCGCGATCCTGGTTTTCGCGGTCGGCTCATTGCTGTGCGCGAACGCTCATACGCTGAACCAATTGGTGGTGTTCCGCATCGTGCAGGGCGTGGGCGGCGCGATGCTGCTGCCGGTCGGGCGGCTTGCCGTGCTGCGGACGTTTCCAGCCGAGCGCTATCTGCCGGCGCTGTCATTCGTTGCCATCCCCGGACTGATCGGTCCGTTGATTGGACCGACGCTCGGCGGCTGGCTGGTGAAGATCGCATCCTGGCACTGGATCTTTTTGATCAACGTGCCCGTGGGCATCGCCGGATGCATCGCCACATTCATCTTCATGCCGGATAGCCGTAACGAACAGGTCGGCAAGTTCGACGTCAAAGGCTACCTTCTGCTCGTGGCCGGCATGGTGGCGATTTCGTCCGCGCTCGACGGACGCACCGAATTCGGCATTCAACACGCGACCGTGCTCGTGCTGCTGATCCTGAGCCTCGCGTGTTTTGTCGCCTACGGTTTGCACGCGGTGCGTGAGCCATCGCCTATTTTTCCGCTCGATCTGTTCAAGATCCACACTTTCAGCGTCGGACTGCTTGGCAATCTATTCGCGCGGATAGGCAGCGGCGCGATGCCGTATCTGATTCCTTTGCTATTGCAGGTGAGCCTCGGCTATAGCGCGTTTGAAGCCGGCATGATGATGCTGCCCGTCGCGGCTGCGGGCATGGCGTCCAAGCGCCTCGTGACGACGTTGATCATTAAGTACAGTTATCGCCGCGTATTGATGACCAATACGATACTTGTCGGCTTGACGATGGCGAGCTTCTCGCTCACCAGCGCGGGCCAGCCGTTATGGTTGAGGCTTGTGCAACTGGCATTGTTCGGCGCAGTCAACTCGATGCAATTCACCGCGATGAACACCTTGACGCTGAAGGATCTCGGGACCGGCGGCGCAAGCAGCGGCAACAGTTTGTTCTCGCTCGTCCAGATGCTGTCGATGAGCCTCGGCGTGACGGTGGCCGGCGCCCTGCTCGCCACGTTCACGGGCCTCTTGCCACGCGTGACAGCCGCTAATTCGCTGCCCGCGTTCCACGCGACTTTCCTGTGCGTCGGCATCATCACCGCAGGTTCGGCGTGGATCTTCGCGCAGTTGTCGCCTGATATCCGGACGCCCGCGAAGAAGACGGACCCTTCTGAGCGCACGTGAGTTTTTTGGGTTGGCTTGCGGGGGCTGGGGGTGGGTTGGGGCGTTCGTCGGGGCGTTGGTTGAGGCGTTGGTTGGGGCGTTCGTCGGGGCGTTCGTCGGGGCGTTGGTTGGGGCGTTGGTTGGGGCGTTCGTCGGGGCGTTGGCTGTCGCTCGGGGGCGATAGTTGATGGCAGTCAGCGACGTTAGCTGTTGGTCGCCGACGGCAGTCCGAGCACCTGACACAACTCCACGCAGAGCGCCTGCCATGCTGTCTCAGCGGCAGCGTGGCTGCTAACGCAGGCTCTGCCGCAGGGCGCTCCCCGCACCAGCAAAGTGCGAACTATCGCGTGAGCGCCCGGGTTGGCGCACAATGTTTCCGATCCCTCGTGGCAATTGCGCGCGCACGCAGCATCTCTGCACGTGCATAGATCTTGCTCTTCAATCCTGTAAACTTACGTATCGCGCATGCACACCCACATCGAGCATGCGATCGCGCCGCCCTTCACACGACTGACATGATGAGCATGATCGAACTCGATCCTCCCGGTTTCCAGCCTCCCCGCCCGATGGCCGGTGACGAAGGCTCCCGGCGCACCGTTCTATACGGCGGCTACACCGTCTTCAGCGTGTTCCAGCCGGTTTTCTCGGTATCGCACCGGCGCGCAATCGGTTATCACGCGTCGCTGCGCGCGCACGACGAGCACGCGGTGCAAGTACCCTCGCACGAGGTCTTCACCCAGGCCGCGCGCCGCGGCGACCTGCTGGAGCTGGGTCGGCTGGCCGAATCACTTCACCTTGGCAACTTCAACGCGTTCGACAGTCACGATGAATGGCTCTTCCTAAGCCTTCACCCGGCCGCACTGATGGACACCAGTTATGGCGACGCACTTCTGGCCGGCCTCAAGGCGTTGGGTTTGCCGCCACAACGCGTAGTCCTGGAAGTGTCCGAACAGGCGGGCGGCGAAACAACCCGTTTTGCCGAGATCATCGACGCACTCCGCAAGTCAGGCTTCCTGATAGCGCTCGATGGCTTCGGCGCCAAGCATTCGAACATTGACCGCGTCTGGAACCTGCGCCCCGACATTGTCACGCTCGATCGCTGCATTCTCGCGCAAGCCAGCGAGCATTCGCACATTGAACGCGTGCTGCCCGGCCTCGTCTCGCTGCTGCATGAGTCCGGCCAATTGGTGCTGATGGGTGGCCTCACTACTGAACGCGATGCGCTGATCGCTCTCGAATGCAACGTCGACTTCGTGCAGGGCGCCTTCTTTGCAGGTCCGAGCGTCGATGCGGTCAAGCCGCAAACCGCTGCAGGTTTGATGGACTCGCTTTCAGCGGCGTTGCGTGAGCGGGTTGCAGCGCGTGAGCGCGCGCAGGCGACGCGCCTCGCGCCGTACGTGACTGCGCTCCAAACAGCAGCCGCAGAGCTTGTAGCAGGGCGACCTGCCGCCGAGGCGACAGCCCCGCTGCTGAAACTCGGCGAGACAGCACGCTGCTTCATTCTGGACGGCTCAGGACGGCAGATCGGCGACAACGTGCTGCCTCCGGGGCGCGCATCGCAACGCGCCAAACGCTTCCGCCCACTGCTGCATTCGGAGGGAGCAAGCTGGGAGCGGCGGCCGTATTTCATCCAGGCAATGCGTGTGCCGGGTCAGGTGCACCTAACACCTCCCTATCTTTCGATCAACGAAGCGCACTTGTGTGTGACTGCCTCAATCGCCGCGCATACGCCGAAGGGCACACAAGTGCTATGCGTAGACATCAACTGGGAAGTCGCGGCCCATCGCAACTGACTGCGCCGGGTTGCGCGTAATTCGCGCCAGCAACTCAGTGACCGCTGCGCGGCCTAAAACGCGGTTGGCGGCCTGAAGCCGCGACGCGCTCGTTACCGCGTGCAACGAAACGATCTTCTGAGCGCTGTTGGTCGCGTTGCAGACCGGGCCCTGTGCCCGACTGCGCCTCTCGGCGGTTGTGAGGCTGTTGTACGGGTCTTCTGTAGAGACGTCGATCAGCGCGACGACATCGCCTTCGATAAGGAAAGCGATGGACGGCACTCCGCCCACCGATACCAGTTCGACATGGCTCGCCTGCCCCGCCAGCGACGTCACCTTCTCGATCCAATCGCCGAATGTAGAGCCGAATGTAGATTCGTGCTCGCAGCCAGGTGCTTGGGCAATCGCCTGTGCCGGTATTCCCGGCGAGTTTGTTACAGCGTCCGCACCTCCACGTGTAACTGAAGGCGCGACTGAAGGCGTAACCAGAGGTGCGGGCGAACTTGCCACCACATTCAGCGCCCCGAACTCCGGCTCGTCGCTGACGACTACCGGCGTGTCGCCAAACAGGTCGAGCAAGCTTGCCCGGTCTTGCGCCTCCAACGCGCTGCGCAAACGCTCGACGATCCGCGCGTGAGCCTGGGCGTCGGGCTTTTGCAACGGCGCGCCCGCACGCTGTAAACGAACTCTTGCTCGATGGACTATCTGCCTGCAACTTGCAGGCGTACGCTCCAGGATCTTGCCGATCTCGGCATAGTCACAATCAAACGCTTCGTGCAGCACGAACGCCGCGCGCTCGTCGGGTTTGAGACGCTCAAGCAACAGCATCACGCCATACGACATTTCCGCAGCACGCAAGGCGAGTTCTTCAGCGGATGGTGCGACTTCGTCGAGCCAAGGCTCCGGCAACCAGCCGGTGGCCTGAGATTCCCGCTCGCGCTGCACATTTCTCAGACGGTCGATCGCCGTGCGCGTGGTCAGTGTGGTCAGCCACGCCGCCGGCGTTTGCACTTCACGCGTGTCGGCAAGATGCCACTTCAGCCAGACGTCCTGCACGATGTCTTCTGCCTCCGCGCGACTGCCCAGCATGCGGTACGCCAATGCGATAAGACGGGCGCGCACCGCACCGAAGCTGGATGCCTTGTCGATTTCGTGTTCTGTCATGCGTTGACCTCCAGATCGTGCGTGATGAAAAGCGCGTGCGCTGATATGCAGGATGCTCCGGCTGCTCACCGCAAAAGGGCATCCATTGCAGCTTGACGCTTGGGCGATACGTTGCGTGACAGGCGCGCCAAAAAATATTTATGTCACGCCGCCGGCAGCGGGATCGTCATAGGGACAGCAGCCCACTTCCGCGAGACAAAAATGCATTCCAATTACCCATCCGTCACAGGTCTCGGGCTCGTCCCAACCGTCATAGAGCAGTCCGGTCGCGGTGAGCGCGCCTACGACATCTATTCTCGTTTGTTGCGCGAGCGCATCGTGTTTCTAGTGGGGCCCGTGAACGAGCAGTCGGCCAGTCTTATCGTGGCGCAACTGCTGTTTCTCGAATCCGAGAACCCCGACAAGGATATTTCGTTTTACATCAATTCGCCGGGCGGCTCCGTGTACGACGGTCTGGCCATTTACGACACCATGCAGTTCATCAAGCCGGAAGTGTCGACGCTATGCACCGGCTTTGCTGCAAGCATGGGCACGTTCCTGCTGTGCGCCGGCCAACGCGGCAAACGGTACGCATTGTCTAACGCACGCATCATGATCCACCAGCCCTCGGGCGGTAGCCAAGGCACGGCGGCAGATATAGACATTCAGGCTAAGGAAGTGCTCTATCTGCGCGAACGCCTGAACGCGATGATGGCCGAACGGACGGGGCGAAGCATCGAGGAAATCGCGCGTGACACAGACCGCGACAATTTCATGTCAGCCCTCGCGGCAAAAACCTATGGCCTGGTGGACGAGGTATTGGAAACGCGGGCGGCGCTAAGCCCGTTTCCTGCTGCGCCAGACAAACGTCACGATCTGTAGGTCGGCGCGTTGAACTGCGTTGCCTCGACAAAAGCTGATCAGCTTCGCTGGAATCGCTATCATGGTCGCGATTCGTCGACATCGACGAGCGCTTCAATGGAGATTTACATGGCGTCATCCAATGAAACCGTCAGCATGGCGCTCTTCTGCGACTTCGAAAATGTCGCGCTGGGCGTGCGCGACGCGAAGTACGACAAGTTCGATATCAAGCTGGTGCTCGAACGTCTGCTGCTCAAGGGCAGCATTGTCGTAAAGAAAGCGTATTGCGACTGGGATCGCTATAAGAGTTTCAAAGGCGCAATGCACGAGGCCAACTTCGAATTGATCGAAATTCCGCACGTGCGCCAATCGGGCAAGAACTCCGCGGATATCCGGCTGGTCGTCGACGCGCTCGACCTCTGCTACACGAAATCGCACGTCAATACGTTTGTGATTATCAGCGGCGACTCGGACTTTTCACCGCTGGTGTCAAAACTGCGCGAAAACGCGAAACAGGTGATTGGCGTCGGCGTGCAGCAATCCACGTCAGACCTGCTAATCGCAAACTGCGACGAGTTCTTTTTTTACGACGACCTCGTCCGGGAGAGTCAACGGACGGTTGCAAAGCGGGAGTCGTCAAGGCCACAGAAGGCGGCTCAGCCATCCGGCAAGCCATCGCAGGAAGAAGATAAAAGCCGCAGCAAGGAAGACCTCGAAAAGCGTCGCACTAAAGCCATCGAGATTGCAGTGCAAACGTTCGACGCGCTCGCTTCCGAGCGCGGCGACAGCGGAAAAATCTGGGCATCAGTGTTGAAAAACGCCATCAAGCGTCGCAAGCCTGATTTCAACGAGACCTATTATGGCTTTCGCGCGTTCGGCAATCTGCTGGAGGAGGCGCACGCGCGCGGACTGCTGGAATTCGGCCGCGACGAGAAGTCAGGCGCTTACGTGTACCGGAGCACGGTATCGAACGTGCTCGGAGAAAGTGCGGGCGAGCAGACGGCCGAACATGCGAGCGAACGTGCCGATACCGCGCACGTGGGTGAACAGCTTCTCGAGCCTCAGGCGGCCGAAACGGTGACAGCCGAGACAGGCGGTAAGCATGATCAGCGTCGTCGGGGCCGTGGCAACCGGAAAGGAGGAGCGAGCCAGCAAGTCATGCGCGAAGCCGCACCGGAAAGCCCATACGAATCCGCCGGAGCCGCTGATCGACAAGACGACTACGTCGCGGCCAGTCAAAGCGATCCGGACACTGGAGCGAGGCAGGCACCCGCGCAGGCACATGCGGATTTTTCGTCTGAGTTGCCTCAGGCACCCGCCGCGCCACCGGGCAACGTGACGACTACAGAAGCTGACGCAGTCGCGAATACCGAGGCGGAGCAGGCAGACGACACGCAGACTCAACGTCGTCGGCCGCGCGAGCCCCGCAAACCAGCCGCGAAGAAAGCGAGAAAGACTGCAGCACAAAAATCGGACAGCGCCGCGGAAGCTGCCCCGCCAGTTGCGGAAACGTCAGCCGTCGCGGAGGAAACGCCAGCGCCGAAGAAGAGAGCCGCGCGAAAAACGGCGTCGTCACGCAACCGTCGGCCGCGCAAGACGGCGGGGAGCGGCGACGCGGAATAGGTCGCGGCATTCATCCATGTGCGCATGTGCCGGACGCGGTTCATGCGCGCGTGTGCAAGACCTACAGTCAGTAGTACGGATAAGGCGAGTACATGACCGGCGGCGGCCCGTAATAACGCGGCGGCGGAGCGACGTAGACAGGCTGCGGCGCATACACGGGCTGCGGCGCGTAGACCGGCACTTGAGGCTGCGAGATGGTGTTGCCTTTCGACGTCATGCACTGCGCGTAGGCTGCGTCATACCGTGCCTGGAGGCTGTTCGCCGAGTACTGCGCGCCATTCGCGCCGGCAGCACCGCCGATCAGCAAACCGCTGCCCGCGCCGATGGCCGCGCCCGCGCCGGGGTTGCCCGCCGCCGCACCCAACAGTGCGCCGACTGCCGCGCCGCCGAACGTGCCGATCGCTGCGCTGTTAACACTGCTCGTGGTCGCGCTCTGCGAGGCGCCGGCTACATCGGACGAATGGAACGCATAGTCACGGCATGTGTAATCGTCTTGCTGGAATTGACTGAGCGGCTCGCCACTACGCGGCAGAGCCACCACCGAGGGACCGCTCGGCGGCACGACGGCGCAACCGCCCAGCAGCGCAAGCGCGAGTGCAACGGCCCCGAGAGGCAGCGCGGCGCGCACCGGTTTTAGATTTGGAATCATGATGGCGCGAGTAACAGGAATTAGGAGAACACACGTTAGACCAATCGGCGCACGCTATGTTTACCGAACAGTTACCGTATGTTTTGCGCCGACACACAAAGCCGCGCAAGTGGCCCAAGCAGCGCCCCTTTTTAACTCGCGCGGTTACGAACGGTGACAAAGTTGCTGTAAGCACGCGAGCCGCAAATCTCAGCCTGCGAGAAAAAACAAAAGCCCTCACACGGAGGGCTTCTATTTCTGCTTACGCTTAAGGCTCGAATCGCAACCAGCTTAGAGCCTCAGCACAACGACACCGCCGTTCATTAACTGAGCGGTGGGACCGTTGCTACGCTCACTGCCGACTCACGCGAAATTCTTCGACGCGAATTCCCAGTTGACGATGTTCCAATAAGCTTCAACGAACTTCGGACGTGCGTTGCGGTAGTCGATGTAGTACGCGTGTTCCCACACGTCGATCGTGATCAGCGCCTTAGCGTCCGTGGTCAGCGGCGTAGCTGCGTTGCTTGTCGACACGAGGTCGAGCGAACCGTCTGCCTTCTTCACGAGCCATGCCCAGCCCGAGCCGAACGTACCGATAGCGGTCTTCGCAAACTCTTCCTTGAATTTGTCGAACGAACCCCACTTGGCGTTGATCGCGTCGGCCAGCGCGCCGGTCGGAGCGCCGCCACCTTGCGGCGACAGGCTGTTCCAGAAGAACGTGTGATTCCACACTTGAGCCGCGTTATTGAACACGCCGCCCGACGACTTCTTCACGATTTCTTCGAGCGACAGGTTCTCGAACTCCGTGCCCTTGATCAGATTGTTCAGGTTGGTCACATAGGTCTGGTGGTGCTTGCCATAGTGAAACTCTAGCGTCTCTTCCGACATGTGCGGAGCGAGTGCGTTTTTCGCGAACGGCAGCGGCGGGAGCGTATGTTCCATGGTGCTTTCCTTCAGTCTGTATCTGTTGTGGGGAGTCTGCGGATAACGCTTCAGAGCACTCGATTGTAGGCGACTTGGAATAACCCCGCAAACGAACGGACTTTATATCCGGCATCGGCGAATGGCCTGCAAAACCGCGTAATTACTGCTCGCGTTACACCCGAATTCGCTGCCAGGCACAGTCAAAAGTACGCACGCGGCAAGGTGTCAGCGCAATGTCAGAAACCGTCCGCAAGACGCGGTTGCACATCGGCGAGCGCGACATCAGCGGTGCCTTCTGCGAGATGCACGGTGAGGCGGCGGCCAGGCTTTAACGACGACGGCGCTCGCAACGCACGACCGGTTTGCGCATCGAGCACCGCGGCATAGCCGCGTTCGAGCGTGCGCTGCGGACTCAGCACTTCGAGCCGTGCGGCCAGTGTCGAGATGCGCGCGGCCTGACGCTCATGTTGGCGTAACAGCGCGGCATCGAGCCGCTGCGTGAGATTGTCGAGTTTCGCCTGATGCGCGGCGAGGTCGGGACGCCAGCGCTGCCAACGCATGTGCAGCAACGAAAAACGCGCTCGAGCGTCGCGCACTGGTCGCGCGCCCGCCGACGAAAGCCGCGCGCTCAACTGCTGCAGGTGCATGCGTTGCCGCGCAAGACGCTCGGCTGGCGACACGAGCCGGCGCGCAAGCCAGTCGAGTTGCTGGGCGCGCCGCTCCATCATCCGGCCAAAGCCGCGAGCGAGCGCGGCGTGCCGATGATCGAGTTCGCGCAACAACAGCACGCGTTGGGGGCTGACGAGTTCGGCGGCGCCCGTGGGTGTCGGCGCGCGCATATCGGCGGCGAAATCGGCAATCGTAAAATCGGTCTCGTGACCGACGCCACTGACTACCGGCACCGCGCTTTCGGCAATCGCGCGAGCCACCACTTCTTCGTTGAAGGCCCACAGATCTTCTATGGAACCGCCGCCACGGCATACGATCAACACGTCCACTTCGCGCCGCGCGCTGGCCGCATCGACCATCGCCGCCAGCTTTGCGCTCGCGCCCACGCCTTGCACCGGCGCCGGATAGACAATCACCGGAATATGCGGCGCGCGACGTAACAGCGTTGTAAGGACATCGCGCAGCGCCGCCGCCTGCAACGAGGTGACAATGCCGATTGCGCGCGGATGCGAAGGCAACGCGCGCTTGCGCTCTGCGGCGAAGAGTCCTTCGGCCTCCAGCTGCGCCTTGAGCCGCAGAAACGCTTCGTAAAGACGCCCCTGCCCGGTCCGCCGCACCGCTTCCACATTGAGCTGCAACTCGCCGCGCGGCTCGTACATCGTGACGAGGGCCCGCACTTCGATACGGTCGCCCTCTTTTGGCATGAACTCCGCGTACTGCGCACGGCCGCGGAACATCACGCAACGCATTTGCGCCTGCGCGTCCTTGATTGAAAAGTACCAGTGACCGCTCGCGGCACGCGTGAAATTCGACACTTCTCCCGCGACCCACACGAGCGGAAACGAGCGTTCGAGCATGTTGCCGATCGCTCGGTTCAAAGCGGAAACTGGAACGACGACTTCGCCGCCGGGCAGCGTCGGCGAATTAAAAGAACTATCGGAATTCATGCAAGGAAACCTGTTGGGACTGGCCGGACAGACGATAGACCGAGCAGCCATCGGCGTCCAGCGGGCCGCGCAAATTGTCAAAAGTGTCCACATGTCGGGACTTACCAGGACGATGCCGCCAAAGAGGCCGCAGCACTACGGAAATCCGAACCATCGCGTTGATTTATATGAATTTTACTGATGGGCAATGAGAATGATTGCCGATGCGAAGCGCTTGCAACGGCCCTCGCGGCCCGATGGCGGGGCAGTTCTCCACAAAGTTATCCACAGGCCGCAAATAACCGGCTAAACGAAATGGGGGCGTAGGATCCCGTGCCCGCGACTTGCGGGCCGGGACGCGTGCGCGCTAGAGTGGCGGGTTGCACAGCACAGCACACCCGAGCGGCGCTTAGGCGCGATGTCGACCCGCCTGCGCCCTTTCGCGCTCGACCTGTGCTCAACTCGTGCTCCACACTTCGACCGTCCGGAGAATCGCGTTCATGCCTGTCCCGCGCATTGCCCCTGGCGCCTCCACGCCGCTGCACCTGAACCGACCCGCGAGCGGCGCGCCGCCCGCTCGCCCGCTTTGCCGATGAGCGGAATTTTCGATCGCCTGGAAACGCGGGTTGCCCGCGAGTGGCAACACCGCGGACCGCTCGCATGGTCGCTGACGCCTCTTGCCTGCATGTTCGGCGCAATCGCCGCGATGCGCCGCGCCGCATTCTCACTCGGCTGGCTCAAGTCGGTGCGCGTCTGCGTGCCTGTGGTGGTAGTCGGCAACGTGACCGTCGGCGGCACCGGCAAGACGCCGACAGTGATCGCGCTAGTCGAAGCGTTGCGCGGCGTCGGCTTCAACCCTGGTGTCGTGTCGCGCGGTTACGGCGCACGCGTGAAGACGCCGACGCCGGTGACGCCTGCATCGGCAGCAAGTGTAGGCGGCGACGAGCCACTACTGATCTCGCGCCGCACCGGCGCGCCGGTCTGGGTGTGCCCGGATCGCGTGGCAGCTGCGCAGGCGCTGTGCGCGGCGCATCGGGACGTCGACGTGATTGTCAGCGACGACGGCCTCCAGCACTACCGGCTCGCACGCGACGCCGAACTGGTCGTATTCGATCACCGACTCGGCGGCAACGGTTTTCTGCTGCCGGCAGGACCGCTGCGCGAGCCGCTCTCGCGTCGTCGCGACGCCACGCTGATCAACGACCCGTACGCGAAAACGCTGCCTGCGTGGCCCAACACCTTCTCGCTGCAACTCGCACCGGCCGACGCGTGGCATCTCGAGAATCCCGCGCTGCGCCGTCCGCTCGCGCAGTTCAGCGGCGAGCGGGTGCTGGCAGCCGCGGGCATCGGTGCGCCGGAACGTTTCTTCGCTACGCTGCGTGCTGCGGGCCTTGCGCCTGAAACTCGCGCGCTGCCGGATCACTACGCTTTCGAGCGCAATCCTTTCACCGACGCTGAAGCCGATGCCATCCTGATAACCGAAAAGGATGCGGTAAAATTAGGGTCCTGGCGCGACGCGCGCATCTGGGTCGTTCCCGTGGAAGCCGCGCTCGATCATCGCCTCATTGCATTAGTTGTGGAGAAAGTCCGTGGACGCTCGCCTGCTTGAAATTCTCGTCTGCCCGATCTGCAAGGGCCCGCTCAGCTACGACCGTGCCGCGCAGGAACTGATCTGCAACGCCGACAAGCTCGCATATCCGATCCGCGACGGGATCCCCGTGATGCTGGTCGACGAGGCGCGTCAAACCGTCGAAGGCACGCCGGTCGACCTGAATCCGGGTTCGGTCGCCTAACGCGGGTCAGGCTAGCGAAGGGCATATCACGCAGACCGCGTTTTCGGTCAATGCGAGGCAGCAGGTAGCGCAAACCGCGCCGTGAGCGCGAATGCACGGCGGGCTGGTTTCTGTGCCCGTTGCATTGTCGATCTGCCGCCCACGATGTCGACTACGCGTATCGGCCTTGTCTCGTGCTTTATCTCCTTCGCAAGCCGCGTTTGCTGGCTCAGTCTCACCGCGTCCCTGCTCCCGTCCTCTCTACCCTTGCGCGCATCTCTCCGATGAATCACACCAACCCCGCCACGCCCCCGTTCATCGCCGTCGTGCCCGCGCGTCTGGCGTCGAGCCGATTGCCCAACAAGCCGCTCGCCGATATCGGCGGTAAGCCGATGGTGGTGCGGGTCGCCGAACGCGCACGCGAGTCGGGCGCGCAGCAGGTGTTGATCGCGTCGGACGCGCAGTCGGTGCTCGATGCCGCCAGCGAGCATGGGTTCGACTCCGTGTTGACGCGCGCCGACCATCCGTCGGGCACGGACCGCCTTGCCGAGGTGGCGTCGCAATTCGGCTGGAGCGACGAGACGATCGTCGTCAATGTGCAAGGCGATGAACCGCTGATCGATCCGGCGCTCGTGTGCGGCGTCGCGTCGCACCTCGCGGCACGAAACGACTGCGCGATCGCTACTGCCGCACATCCGATCGTCGACGCGGCGGAGATTTTCAATCCAAACGTGGTCAAGGTCGTGCTCGATGCGCGCGGCGTGGCACTGTACTTCTCGCGCGCGCCGATTCCCTGGGCGCGCGACGCTTATCAGCCGCACTGGCCCGACGTCGCGTCGATGCCCGTGCCGCCCGCGCCCGCGGTGGTTCATCGGCACATCGGGCTGTATGCGTATCGCGCCAAGTTCCTGCGCACGTATCCCGATCTCGCCATCTCGCCTATCGAACAGGTCGAAGCGCTCGAGCAATTGCGCGCGATGTGGCACGGCGAGCGTATCGCGGTCCTGATTACCCCGGAGGTGCCGCTTCCGGGCGTGGACACGCCCGCGGATCTGGCGCGCGTGCGGGCTTTATTCGGGTCTTGAGCGCAAAAACCCATGGCATAATCGGACGCTTGTGCGCGCCTCCCGTTTTATTCGCGAGAGCCTGGGTTTGCCCGGTCGCGCCGTGTGTGTTTCTTGCAGCGCCGTCTTCGACGTGCAGCGCGGGACCAGACGGTAGCCGACGCGGGTCCCTCGCCCTCGTGGGATGCCTGCAGCGCCCCAAAGAATTCACATAGATCTGGAGATACACATGCGTTTGATCCTTTTGGGTGCGCCCGGCGCGGGTAAAGGCACTCAGGCAAACTTCATCAAGGAAAAATTCGGCATTCCGCAAATTTCCACCGGTGACATGCTGCGTGCGGCCGTCAAAGCTGGCACACCTCTCGGCCTGGAAGCAAAGCGCTTTATGGACGCAGGTGAACTGGTCACAGACGAATTGATCATCAACCTGGTGAAAGAGCGTCTGCAACAACCGGACTGCGCCAACGGCTATCTGTTCGACGGCTTTCCGCGCACCATTCCGCAAGCTGAGGCGATGAAGCAGGCAGGCGTCGCGATCGACTATGTGCTGGAAATCGACGTGCCGTTCGACGAGATCATCGTACGTATGAGCGGCCGCCGCTCGCACGCGGCGTCGGGCCGCACATATCACGTCAAGTTCAACCCGCCGAAGGTCGAAGGAATCGACGACGTCACCGGCGAGCCGCTGATCCAGCGCGAGGACGACAAGGAAGAAACGGTCAAGAAGCGTCTGCAAGTGTATGAAGCGCAGACCAAGCCGTTGATCGACTATTACAACGGTTGGGCGAAGAACGGCGACGCAAGCACGCCGCTGCGGGCACCGCAATACCGTCGCATTTCGGGCCTCGGCACGGTCGAGGAAATCCGTGACCGCGTGTTTGACGCGCTAAAGTAATCGGCCTCCTAGCATTCGCTGACACAGAAAACCCGCCCCTTTCGGCGGGTTTTTTATTGCGTTTCCGCACGGACGTTTTTATTTGATCTCCGCCCATTGCGTTGTGGGATTATCAATAATCGAAAGCCGATCCAATCTGACTTACCTACCATATCGAGCAAAGGAGGAAACATGGAGATTCGCGACAACGTATTCCTGATCACCGGCGGTGCATCGGGTCTCGGGGCCGCCACCGCGCGCCTTCTCGCGGAGAACGGCGGCAAGGTCGTGCTGGCCGACCTCAATCAGGATGCCGGCGAGGCCCTTGCCAAAGAACTCGGCGGCATTTTCGTCAAATGCGACGTGAGCCGCGAAGACGACGCGACGCAAGCGGTTAACGCTGCAACGAAGCTGGGCACGCTGCGCGGCCTCGTGAATTGCGCGGGTGTTGCACCCGCTGTCAAAACCGTCGGCAAAGATGGCCCGCATCCGCTCGACTCGTTCACGCGCACGATCTCGATCAACCTGATCGGCACGTTCAACATGATCCGGCTCGCGGCTACGGCCATGTCGAAGAACGAGCCGAACGCCAACGGCGAACGCGGCGTGATCATCAATACCGCCTCGGTCGCCGCATACGACGGTCAGATCGGTCAGGCGGCTTACGCGGCGTCGAAGGGCGGCGTGGTCGGCATGACCCTGCCTATCGCGCGCGACCTGTCGCGCAATGCGATCCGCGTCATGACGATCGCGCCGGGCATCTTCGAAACGCCGATGCTGCTCGGCATGCCGCAAGAGGTGCAGGACGCGCTCGGCGCAATGGTGCCGTTCCCGCCGCGCCTCGGAAAGCCGGCGGAATACGCCATGCTTGCCAAGCAGATTTTCGATAATCCGATGCTCAATGGCGAAGTGATCCGTCTTGACGGCGCCATTCGCATGCAGCCGAAGTAACAACCGCCTGCGCCGCGAATTCGGGCGGCGACAACGAAAAACGCCTGCACATGACGCATGTGCAGGCGTTTTATTTTCAAGCGCTCGCGAGCGCCGTTCGCTATTTGCTGTCTGCTAGTCGCGATCGTTATGCTGCGTGCGCTGACGCAGCTCCTGCAACTGCGACTCGACGACCGTGGCGTCTTCGGCATCCGGGCGCTCGCCCAGATAGCGTTCGAGGTCTTCGAGCGCCGGGCGCAGATAGTCGAGACGCGCGTACGCGAATCCGCGGTCGCGAATCTCTTCGATACTCTCGGGCAGCAAAATCGCGAGGCGCTGCTGGACGGCAAGCAGGCGCTGCCAGCGCTCCGTCTGCAGATACGTGGACTTCAGATTGCGCAACATACGCGCGATGATTTCGCGTCGCGTGGCCGGCTGCAGCAGCATGCGCAGCGCTCTGCTCACCGATTCTCCAGCCGAAGCGACATACGGCTCCAGCATGTCGACCATTTCCGACTCCGACAGCGAATGTCCGCTGGTGGGATCGAGCATCACGTCGCCGTCAGGTGTCGTTACGCGTAGCAGGAAGTGTCCGGGAAACGACACGCCGCGCGCCGGGATGCCAACCTGCTCCGCCATCTCCAGATAAAGGACGGCCAGCGAAATCGGAATGCCGCGGCGACGCTTGAGCACCGCGTTCAGGTGGCTGTTGTCCGGGTCGTAATAGTCGTTCAGATTGCTCGCGAATCCGAGCTCGCGGAAGAAAAACCGGTTCAAAACGCCGACCTTTTGACGGATATCGGCGTCCTCCGGCATGCGGCGCTGCAGGCGCACCACGAGTTCGTCGATCTCGGCCAGCGTGCCTTGCAAGTCGAGGTCGGGGTAAGCATCTTGCGCGAGCGAGAGCGCCGCCTCGGTCAGCGGCAAGCTTTCGTCTTCTGCGACGAGCGTGCTGAAATAGTCGAGAACCCGCGTCATCGTAATCACTTCACTCGCCTTTTGAAATACGCGTATTTGAAGCCCATCAGCCAAAGCATACCGAAATATAGCGCGGCGAACAGCACGAGGCAGGCGCCCAGCAGCGCGATACGGTCGATCGGCCGGTCATGCATGCCGATCCAGTCGAAGCTCTGAGCGAGCCAATGCATCAGGCCGGCCAGCACGAGGCACGCACCGAGCAACTGCACGAAAAACTTGAGCCAGCCGCTCGACGGCATGTAGATACCGCGCTTGCGCAATCCGAGAAACAACAACAGCGCGTTGCCGCAAGCCCCGAGCCCGACACTCAGCGTGAGCCCTGCATGCGCGAAAATCGGCACGAACACATAGTTGCTCAACTGCGTGAGGACCAGCACGCCGATGCCGATTTTCACCGGCGTCTTGATGTCCTGCTTCGCGTAAAAGCCCGGCGCGAGAATCTTGATCAGAATCAGGCCGATCAGGCCAACGCCGTAGGCGGCAAGCGCACGCCCCACCATGACGACCGAGTTGCCGTCGAACTTGCCATAGTGGAACAGCGTGGCCGTCAACGGCTCGGCGAAGAAGAAGAGCGCGACTGCGCTTGGCGCGGCCAGCAGGAACGTGACGCGCAAGCCCCAGTCGAGCAGCGACGAATATTCGTGAGGGTCGGCGTCGACATGCGCCTTCGAGAGACTTGGCAGCAGGATCGTGCCAAGCGCCACCCCGAGCAACGCGGTTGGGAATTCCATCAGCCGGTCGGCGTAGTTGATCCACGAGACGACGCCCGGCCCGATGCGCGACGCGATGTTCGTGTTGATGATGAGGCTGATCTGCGCGACGGACACAGCGAACATCGCCGGCACCATCTTCGAAAGCACGCGCTTCACGCCGCGATGCGCGAGCGCGCGAACCGGATTGAGGCCGATGCGCGGCACCATGTCGATCTTTTTCAGACCGGGCAACTGCACGAGGAACTGCAACAGACCGCCCACGATCACGGCCCACGCGAGCGCATAGACCGGCGTGTGCATTCGCGGCGCAAAGAACACCGCGGCGACGATGAACGCGACGTTGAGCAAAACCGGCGCGAACGCGGGCAGCGAAAAGTTCTTGTACGTGTTCAGAACGCTCGACGCGAGAGACGTGAGCGAAATGAAGATGATGTACGGGAACATGATGCGGGTCATCGTGACCGCGAGCGCGTAGGCCTGACCTTCGTGAGCGAGACCCGAGGCAACCACGAATACGACGCCCGACGCACCCAGGACGCCGATCAGCGACAGCACGGCGAGCGCCCAGGCGAGCACCGTCGAAGTAGCGTCGACGAGCGCCTTGGTGGCGTCGTGCCCCTGCTGGTTCTTGAACTCGGCGAGGATCGGCACGAAGGCCTGCGAGAACGCGCCTTCGGCAGAAATGCGGCGCAGCAGATTTGGAATTCGGAAGGCGACGTAGAACGCGTCAGTGTATTGACTGGCGCCGAACGCGCGGGCGATCAGCGTTTCGCGGGCCAGTCCGGTCACGCGCGACAACAGCGTGAAGCCGCTGACCGTCAGCAGGGCTCGGAATAGATTCATGGGGCGCTTATTATAAGGGTGCCGCAGATGCGGACGACGAGCCGGAAGCGATTCGGACCGATTTACCCGGCAGACGTTCGCGGCGCGGCGGCGAATTGCATCGTTTTTTGTTGCCCCGCGCACGGGCGGTTGAAAATGACGCACGTCCGCGGACAGCGTTGGGGCCTCGGGTCACGGAGATCCTGCCGACCAAGGCGCGGCACGCAGGCAGCGCATTCCCGTTGCCACGTCCATGATTTTGTTGCTATAATCGCCGGTTTCGAAGCTCGCTCAGTTCGCGGACGGCTTCCGGATAGGGCTGAGGCTGGCACCAGGTTATCTGCTACCAGTCTGCAATACGCCGGAACATGGCGCCGCAAACATCGGCCCGCCTTCGCGTAGTTCGACCGTTTTTCGACACTTTTGCGCTCTTGGGCAATCGCTTCCAAGAGTTCGGATCTAAAAGCAGCGCCTCACCACTTGAAGGTCAGGTACTGGAAACAGGAACAGGATAAGGAACCGTCATGGCTAACTCCGCACAAGCACGCAAGCGCGCCCGCCAGGCCGCCAAGGCAAACTCGCACAACTCGGCACTGCGCTCGAAGTTCCGCACGGCTATCAAGGCAGTGCGCAAGGCGATCGACGCCGGCGACAAGGCCAAGGCCGCTGAAATCTTCCAGGCATCGTCGAAGACCATCGACATCATCGCCGACAAGAAAATCGTTCACAAAAACAAGGCAGCTCGCCATAAGAGCCGCCTCGCCGCAGCCATCAAGGGTCTGCAGGCGTCCGCAGCACAGTAATTCCGGTCAGCCCGCCTCGGCGGGCTACCTCCTGTTTCCGCTGCGCATGAAAGCCCGCTTTGGCGGGCTTTTTTGTTGGCTGCGCGAGACTAGAGAAGGGCTCGCGGCTCTGCCCCAACGCCGACACAAAAAAACCCGCGAGCAGCGGGTTTTTTGCATTCTGAAAAGCCAGCGCAGGGCGCCTCAAATGAAGTGTCGTTTGGTTTGCGGCGGCGGAGCATGCTCGAGTTCGAGTTCGCACGCTTCGGTCACCACGAGGTCGTTGTCTTTCGCGAAGTTCATGACGAAGTCGAACGCCATGGGCTCGATGTCCCGCAAGCGCGAATCGAGAATCACGCACTTGAGGTCGCCAATCATGGTTGGCCGGACGTACACCGAGTACTGCATGTAGGCGTGCGGACCTTTCCGCGCACCCGGCCCGAAAGATGACATCACACCCGCGAGCCGCTCCGACCAGTCGCTCGGCCGGAATTTCTTTCCCGTCGACGTGATGCCCTGAATGAAATATTCGGTTGGAGCTGCTTCGGCCATGTAGGAATACCTGTGTGACTGCCCAGCGGACGACGGCGACAGCAAGCGATAAAACGGATTTCGAAACCCTGAGCCTCGCGTGTGAGCCGCTCCAGAGCGCCGCGCCGGCGGAGACCGTGAGGCGGGCTGAGCCGCTGTGAGCACGTGGAGACGGCGCACCGCGAACTGCCCTTCCGAACCGCGCGAGCCATACGAGCCGTGCCCCCGCCGAAGCGAAGCACCGGCCTGCTGGGCCTTGGAATAACCCGCAGATTATAGCGCAGCAGGCCTTTTTCCGCACTGCACACAAGCTCGTTCCGACAGCACACCGAACCTTTCGAAGCGCTTTTCCGGCCTTTTCGCCGACTCGTCAAATGAGGCGAAATCCTTTATGCTGCATTGAGTTACCACATAACGACGGCGGCGCCGTCCGGCAATCCTGCCGGGTGAGACCGCCGTATTTGTTTCATGACCGCCAAGAAAATTCGCCACTATCTGCAGTTCAAGGATTTCTCGCTAGACGACTACGAGTACGTGCTGGAGCGCGCGCGAATTCTGAAGCGCAAGTTCAAGAACTACGAGACTTACCATCCGCTGCACGACCGCACGCTGGCGATGATCTTCGAAAAGAATTCGACTCGCACACGCCTCTCGTTCGAAGCCGGTATTTTCCAGTTGGGCGGCCATGCCGTCTTCATGAGCACGCGCGACACGCAATTGGGTCGCGGCGAACCGATCGAAGACGCAGCGCAAGTGATCTCGCGCATGGTCGATATCATCATGATCCGCACGTTCGGTCAGGACATTATTCAGCGCTTTGCCGAAAATTCGCGCGTGCCGGTGATCAACGGTCTCACAAACGAATATCACCCGTGCCAGGTGCTGGCCGACATTTTCACGTACTTCGAGCATCGCGGCCCGATTCGCGGAAAAACGGTTGCGTGGGTCGGGGACGCCAATAACATGCTGTACACATGGATTGAAGCCGCGCAGATTCTCGGCTTCAAGCTGCGCCTGTCCACGCCGCCGGGTTACAAGCTCGACCGCGCGTTGGTCGCAGCGGAGAGCGCGCCGTTCTTCCAGGAGTTCGACGATCCGAACGAAGCTTGTGCAGGTGCCGATCTGGTCACTACCGACGTGTGGACCAGCATGGGCTTCGAAGCAGAGAACGAAGCGCGCAAGAAGGCCTTTGCCGATTGGTGCGTCGACGCGGAGATGATGTCGCGCGCCAATGCGGACGCCCTCTTCATGCACTGCCTGCCAGCCCACCGCGGCGAAGAGGTGAGCGCGGAAGTGATCGACGGCCCGCAAAGCGTCGTGTGGGACGAGGCCGAAAACCGTCTCCACGTGCAGAAGGCGTTGATGGAATATCTGCTGCTGGGCAAGCTCAATCACTGAGCCGACTGCTTTGCAGCCACTGCGTGAGGCGCGACCGCGCGTCGACTGCGCGGCAAGGCATCGGCGCCGGGGCCTCGCACAGCACCCAATGCGCCGCTGCACTTCCAGTCGACAATCAGGCCGCAAGTGAGCGCGCAAATGCGCCGCCACTCGGTCGCAGAAGCCGCAAAATGCGGCCACGCAGCCGTTTAGTGTCAAAATAGTTGTTTTCCGCGCTCCGGGACCGCCGGCGCGCCTTGTTTTCCCGCTTTTTCCAGCTACGAGTTCACCATGAGCGATATCAAGAAAGTCGTGCTCGCCTATTCGGGCGGCCTCGACACCTCCGTCATCCTGAAGTGGTTGCAGGACAACTACGACGCCGAAGTCGTCACGTTCACGGCCGACATCGGCCAGGGCGAAGAGCTGGAACCGGCGCGCAAGAAGGCACTGCAACTCGGCATCAAGCAGGAAAACATCTTCATTGAAGACCTGCGCGAAGAATTTGTGCGCGACTTCGTGTTCCCGATGTTCCGCGCGAACACGATTTACGAAGGCGAGTACCTGCTGGGCACGTCGATCGCGCGTCCGCTGATTGCCAAGCGTCAGATCGAAATCGCGCGCGCCACCGGCGCGGAGGCGGTGTCGCATGGCGCAACCGGAAAGGGCAACGACCAGGTTCGGTTCGAACTCGGCTACTACGCGCTCGAGCCGGGCATCAAGGTGATCGCGCCGTGGCGTGAATGGGATCTGCTGTCACGCGAAAAGCTGCTCGCCTATGCGGAAAAAGCTGGCATTCCGATCGAAATGAAGCACAAGCAAGGCGGCGCGCCGTATTCGATGGACGCGAACCTGTTGCACATCTCGTTCGAAGGCCGTCATCTGGAAGACCCGAAAGCGGAAGCCGAAGCCGACATGTGGCGTTGGACCGTGTCGCCCGAACAGGCGCCGGATCAGGCCGAATACGTCGATATCGAATACGAGCACGGCGACCCGGTCGCGCTGAACGGCAAGCGCCTCTCGGCGGCGGAAATGCTCACCGAGTTGAACCGTCTCGGCGGCAAGCACGGCATTGGCCGTCTCGACCTGGTGGAAAACCGCTATGTCGGCATGAAGTCGCGCGGCTGCTATGAAACGCCGGGCGGCACGATCATGTTGAAGGCGCACCGCGGCATCGAGTCGATTACGCTCGACCGTGAAGTCGCGCACCTGAAAGACGACCTGATGGCCCGCTACGCGTCGCTGATTTATAACGGCTACTGGTGGAGCCCGGAGCGTCGCGCGATTCAGGTGCTGATCGACCACACGCAGGAGAAAGTCAACGGCTGGGTGCGCGTGAAGCTGTACAAGGGCAGCGTGTCGGTGGTCGCTCGCGATTCGAAGGAAACGCTGTTCGACAAGACCATTGCAACGTTCGACGACGACGGCGGCGCCTACAATCAGGCCGACGCCGGCGGCTTCATCAAGCTGAACGCTTTGCGTATGCGCATCGCCGAGAACGCCCGCCGTCAGCGCGGCTAAGCCGCAAGCTCCGGCGACGGCCACTTCGCGCCGTGTGAAGTTCAGCGCCGAGACATGCACTGGGCGGCGCACGGTAGCGGACGGCGACGACCTGAGCCGCGATCGACGCGTGATGTGCTAAAGCGCGGCTGACGCCGCAACGCAGGCATACAAAAAGGCGCCGGGGCCAAAAAGCCCCGGCGCCTTTATTTTTTCCTTACCGTCAGACAGTCCTCGGCTCGCCAGAACGGCTTACGCCGCCCGTAATCACACGCAAACGGGCTCGGCTTCAAGTTCGACGCCAAATCTCGCCTGCACATCGCGTTGAATTGCTCGTGCAAGCGCCAGCACATCCGCCCCACTCGCACCGCCACGATTGACCAGCACCAGCGCCTGGCGCTCGTGAACGCCGGCGGCGCCCAGCGCACGGCCCTTCCACCCGCAACGGTCGATCATCCACCCTGCCGCAAGTTTCACGCGCCCGTCGGGCTGCGCGTAGGAAATCACGTCCGGCTCGCTGCTTTTCAGCGCCTCGAACTGCGCGGCGTCTATCACCGGATTCTTGAAGAAGCTCCCTGCGTTACCCAGTTCAAGCGGATCGGGCAATTTGGCGCGCCGCACCGCGACGACGGCGTCGAAGATCGCCTTTGCGCCGGGCTGCTCGCCATTGGCGGCATAGCCGCTCGCGGCGAGTTCACGCGCCAGGTCTGCATAACCCGCGCGCGGTTGCCACACCTTCGGCAAACGGAAAACGACCGACGTGATCACGAAACGATCGCGTCCTTCGCGCTTGAAAAAGCTGTCGCGGTAGCCGAACGCGCAGGCCTGCGCATCGAACTCGACCGTCTTGCCGGACGCAAGCTCGACGGCCCGCAGCGACGCGAAGCGCTCGCACATCTCGAGGCCGTACGCGCCGATGTTCTGGATCGGCGCCGCGCCCACCGTCCCGGGAATCAGCGCAAGATTTTCGAGACCGGGTAGCCCTTGAGCGAGAGTCCACGCAACAAAGTCGTGCCACGGTTCGCCGGCCGCCGCTTCGACATACACGGCGTCGGCGTCTTCGCGCACGATCCGGCGCCCGCGCAAGGCCACAAGCAGCACCAGTCCAGCGAAATCGTCTGTCAGCACGACATTGCTGCCGCCGCCGAGCACGAGACGCGGTAAGCCGGCCGCGCGCGGGTCGCGCACTGCGGGGAGCAATTGCGCTTCGCGCTCGATGCGGCAAGCCCACTGCGAGCGGACATCGAAGCCGAAAGTGTTGTGGGCCTTGAGCGGATAGCCGGCAACGAACTCGGCGGAATCGGCGGAATCGGTGTGAGACATTGGATGAGAACTATCGGGCGACGAGCCGAAAACGGCTTCGGGCTGCGGCCGCGCGGCGGCCTTAGGCAAATGGGGGCGGCGTCGGTAAAATGACATCGGTCCGTGATTATAGCGAGTGCCACACGACGAGCCGACCGGCTGCGTCGCGCACCGCCGCACTATTGGGAGAATGCAATGCCATCGTTTGACGTCGTCTGCGAAGCGAACATGATCGAAGTCAAGAACGCGATCGAGCAGTCCAACAAGGAAATCTCAACCCGCTTCGACTTCAAAGGGTCCGACGCGCGCGTCGAACACAAGGAAAACGAAATCACCGCCTATGCGGACGATGACTTCAAGCTGGGCCAGGTGAAAGACGTGCTGCTGTCGAAAATGGCGAAGCGCAACGTGGACGTACGCTTTCTCGACTACGGCAAGATCGAGAAAATCGGCGGCGACAAGGTCAAGCAGGTCATCAAGATCAAGAAAGGCGTGTCCGGCGATCTGTCGAAGAAAATCGTGCGACTCGTGAAGGACAGCAAGATCAAGGTTCAGGCGAGCATTCAGGGCGACGCGGTTCGCGTCACCGGAACAAAGCGCGACGATTTGCAAAGCGTGATCGCGATGTTGCGCAAGGACGTGACCGACACGCCGCTCGACTTCAACAACTTCCGCGACTGAGCGTTTGTTCAAGAAGCGCCACGGCGCGTAAGCCATGGCGGGCGCTGCAGCGGCGAGCGCATTGCAAACGCAAGCAACAGTTGCAAAGGCATGGCACCCGCAGGACGCAGCCGCGCGCGGCCGCAACCCAGCCGCTCAACGATCCTCGCCCGCCCCTGCGCTCGCAGCCGCAGCCGCCTTTTTCTTGTCGCCGATGCGGCTTTCCTCGCCGCGCATCAGCTTGGCGATGTTGCCGCGATGACGCCACACGAGCAGCGAGCTCATCACCACAATCGCCAGCGCAATGATGTGCGGCCCGAACAGGAAGCCGTCGAAGATCGGCGCGAATACTGCCGCCGCCAACGCGGCGAGCGACGAGTAGCGCGTGAAGAACGCCACGATCAGCCACGTCAGCAGCGTTGCCACGCCCAGGATCGGGTTGATCGCGAGCAGCACGCCGGCTGCCGTCGCCACGCCCTTGCCGCCCTTGAAGCGGAAGAACACCGGATACAGGTGGCCCAGAAACACGGCGACGCACGCAATCGCCACCGACGTATCGTCGAGCCCGTAACGGGCGCCGAAATGCACGACGAACCACACCGGCAGCCAGCCTTTGAACGCGTCGCCGATCAACGTCAGGATCGCGGCCTTCTTGCTGCCGCTGCGCAATACATTCGTCGCACCGGGGTTGCCCGAGCCGTAGGAGCGCGGGTCGTCGAGCCCCATCGCGGCGCTCACGATCACGGCGAACGACACCGAACCGATCAGGTAGGCAACGACAGCAACGATCAGGTTTAGCATCTGTGACTCTTAAAAGGATCGGCGGTCTGCAACTGGATACCTCAACCGCTCGGGGAACGAAAATCGCAACGGAACGTGACGCAATGCAGCGGACCAAAGAGGCGGACCGAGCGGCGCACATTCTACCGAACGCGCGCTCGCTACGAACATTCAAGCAAACGTCAATCGACGCTCGCGCACTGCACCGGCTTCGCTGCCAGCAGGTCGGTGAGCACCTTCGGCTCGATGCTGATGAGAAAGCCGCGCCGGCCGCCGTTCAGCCAGATTCTGTCCATCTCGAGAATGCTCGACTCCACATACACCGGCATCTGCTTGCGCGTGCCGAACGGCGAGGTTCCGCCGATCAGATAGCCGGAATGACGATTCGCCACTTCGGGCTTGCACGGCTCGACGCGCTTCGCGCCAATCTGCCGTGCGAGGTTCTTGGTACTGACAGTACGGTCGCCATGCATGAGGACGATGAGCGGCTTGGCATGCTCGTCTTCCATGACGAGTGTTTTCACCACATGATGTTCGTCCACGCCCAGCTGGCGCGCCGATTCACCTGTGCCGCCATGCTCGACATAATCGTATGGATGCTCGCCGAAAACGACGCCGTGACGGCGCAGGAACTGCGTAGCAGGCGTTTCGGACACGTGTCTGGATTTGCTCATCGGCGCATTGTAATGGCGAGTTTGCACAACGGCTATTTGCCGAATGGTCAATTGTGCGGCTCGATGCATTGTGGCACGATCGTTCGAAAATCTTCCGGCGCGACGCACGCCGGGCACGCAATCGCATTCAGGAGACGCCCTTGAGTACCGCCTCCCCTTTACGCTCCACGATCGACGTTCCCGCGCTACTGGACGCCCTGCCCGCGCGCATCTCCGATATTTCCGCGCTGGCGGCCGGGCGCGATCCGCAACACGTCGCGTTGATCGAAGACGGACGCCGTCTCACCAACGCGCAACTGGTTCAAGCCGTCGAGGCCACCGCTGCGTTGCTTCGCGATTGGGGCGTGCGTGGCGGCGACCGGGTCATGATCGTGGCGGAAAACAGCATCGCGCAGATCGTGCTGCTCTTCGCGACCGCGCGGCTCGACGCCTGGGCGCTCGTGTCGAATGCGCGCCTGTCGGCGTCCGAACTTGACGCGATTCGCGCGCACGCGCAGCCGCGCGTGACGGCCTACGCGGTGGAAAGCTCAGTGGATGCCGGTCAGCACGCGCAGCGTCATGGAGCAAGCGCAGCGCCAGACGTCGCGCCGGGTATCGGCGCGTGGTCCTTCACGGTGGACACGTCCGCGCAGGCCGAACCGGTGGAAGCCGCGAACGACCGCCAATGCGCGGCGCTCATCTACACGACCGGCACGACCGGCGCGCCAAAAGGCGTGATGCTCTCGAATCGCAATCTGCTGTTCATCGCCGCGGTATCCAGCCGCCTGCGCCAGGTCCGTCCCGACGATGTCGTCTACGCCGTGCTGCCGATCTCGCATGTGTACGGCTTTGCGTCTGTGTGTCTCGGCAGCCTGTACGCTGGAGCGACCTTGCGCCTCGCGCCGCGCTTCGCGCCGGAAGCGGTGCGGCGCGCGCTTGCCGACGAACGCGTGTCGATTTTCCAGGGCGTGCCGGCCATGCATGCGAAATTGATCGAACATTTGCAGACGCACGGGCATGCGTGGCACGCGCCGCATCTGCGCTTCATCTACTCAGGAGGCTCGCCGCTCGACGCCGCGCTGAAAGCGCACGTCGAAAGCGTCTACGGTCTGCCGCTGCATAACGGCTATGGCATGACGGAGAGCAGTCCCACGGTTTCACAGACCATGCTCGACGCGCCGCGCCGCGACTGCTCGGTGGGCGAGGTCATTCCGGGCGTCGAAGTGCGTTTCGTCGGCCTCGACGGCGCCGATGTCGCGGTCGGCGAAACCGGCGAGCTATGGGTGCGCGGCCCGAACGTGATGCTTGGCTACTATCGCAACCCGCAGCAAACGCGCGCCGCCGTGACCCAGGACGGCTGGCTCAAAACCGGCGACCTGGCGCGGCAGGACGCCGACGGCGCGCTGCATATCGTCGGACGCAGCAAGGATCTGATCATTCGCTCCGGTTTCAACGTGTATCCCGCCGAGGTCGAGCACGTGCTCAACGCACATCCGCAGGTCGTTCAGTCGGCGGTAATCGGACGCCCTGTCGAGGGCAACGAAGAGGTTATTGCGTTCGTCGAACTGGCGGCGAATGCAAGCGTGACACCGGCCGAACTGATTGCCTGGTGCGTCGAGCGCCTCGCGCCCTACAAGCGGCCCGCCGAAGTGAAGGTGCTTGCCGCGTTACCGGCTGCATCGACGGGGAAGATTCTCAAGCACCGGCTGCGCGAATTCCTCTGAAGCCGCAACACGACGCCAGCGGCAGCGGTTAGCTCATAAACCACGTTCACCCACGCGGATGATGCTGCGCATGCAGCGACTTCAGCCGCTCGCGCGCCACGTGCGTGTAGATCTGCGTGGTCGAAATATCGGTGTGCCCAAGCAGCAATTGCACCACGCGCAAGTCGGCGCCGTGATTGAGCAAATGCGTTGCGAACGCATGCCGCAACGTGTGCGGCGACAACGGAGCGTGCACACCGGCCACCGCGGCATGTCGCTTGATGATGTTCCAGAACTGCTGGCGCGTCATGCCCTCGGCACGGCTCGTGACAAACAGCGCGTCTGCCGCGCGCGGGCCGAGCAGCGCCGGTCGTGCGTCGCGCAGGTAGCGCTCGATCCAGCCGTGCGCCTCTTCGCCGAACGGAATCAGCCGCTCTTTCGAGCCCTTACCCATTACGCGAACCACGCCCTCGTTCAGCCCGACTTCCACCGTCTTCAGCGTGACGAGTTCGGTAACACGCAAGCCGCTCGCGTACATGAGTTCGAGCATCGTGCGATCGCGCAAACCCAGGGCGGTCTCGATGTCGGGCGCGCCGAGCAACGCCTCGACTTGCGCTTCGCTGAGCGTCGACGGAAAACGCGGCGGTTGCTTCGCCGAACGAATGCGCAACGTCGGATCGACTTTCGCGCGATGCTCGCGCACGGCCCACCCGTAGTAGCGTCGAAACACCGAGAGGCGCCGATTCGCCGACGTCGATTTGTCTTTTTGACGCGCGGCGCTGTACGCGTTCAGATCGGCCTCGCTGGCGGTGTCGAGCGACGCGTTGCGCGTTTGCGCGAGCCATTCGCTAAAGAGACGCAGGTCGCGGCGGTATGCGTCGAGCGTGTTCCGCGACAAACCGTGTTCGAGCCAGAGCGCGTCGCAGAATGCGTCGATCGACGCGGAACTCGTCGCGAACAAAGGCGACGATAGCGGCGAAGGCGATTGCGCGCTCGCGTCTTCAACCAGGGTATCGCTCATGCGTAGGGAAGGCCTTCATGCGTCAGCAGCCAGCGCTTGACGTTGCGAAAGAAACCGTCTTCGGCGTGATGCGCGAATCCGCCGATGCCGCTCGAACTCACCACGCGATGACATGGAATGACAATGGGAAAGTGGTTGGCGCCGCACGCTTGGCCGACCGCACGCGGCACACTGCCGAGTTGCCGGGCAAGCTGGCCGTAGGTCACCACGGCACCCGGCGGAATCTCGCAAATTGCCTGCCACACGCGTCGCTGGAAAGCGGTGCCGACCGGCGCGAGCGGCAGTTCGAATGTCGCCGACGCCTCGCTGAAATACCGCTCGATCTGCTCGACCGCCTGTCGCGCCAATGGCGTGTCAGGCGCGACGTTCTGCATCGACTCGGGCAAATAGACGATCTCGCGCACGGCCTCGCCTTCCAGGCGAATGCCGACCTTGCCGAACGGCGCGTCGATCACTGCGTTGAACATGGCGCCTCCTGACTCGCGCGACGATGATTCGAGACGTACAACAGACTCGCGGATTGCCGATACTTTACGCCGCTTTTCATGCCGCTTCGAGCGCCCATTGCACGTGCTCGCGCACCACGTGAGAAGAGTCGCCGGCGCGGCGCTCGAGCGCCTCTACAATCGCCTTGCGGGCGTCCGCACTCAAACTCTCGCGCGGTGCACGCAGCGCGTTGCCCATGCCCACGGCGAGATTGCGCAGCCAGCTTTCGTAGCCGATACGGCGGATCGCACTGCCCTGCATGCGCGTGTCGAACTCGTCCGCGCTCCAGCCGAACAGTTCCACCAGCGACGCGCGATCGAGCCCGTGCCGCACGTCGAAATCGGCGACCGGCGCAGCCTGCGCGAACTTGTTCCACGGACACACGAGCTGGCAATCGTCGCAGCCATAAACACGATTGCCGATCAGCGGACGCATGTCGACGGGAATGCTGCCCTTCAGTTCGATGGTCAGATACGAGATGCACAAGCGGGCATCCACCTTGTAAGGCGCGACGATCGCGCCTGTCGGACACGCGCCGATGCAGCGCGCGCAACTGCCGCAATGCGAGCCCGGCGTTTCAGGCGCGTGCTCGGGCGACGTCTCGGCGTCGGTCGGCAAAGGCACATCGACATATATTTCGCCAAGGAAGAACAGCGAACCCGCATCGCGTTGCAGCAGCAGCGTATGTTTGCCGCGCCAGCCAATGCCGGCCTTTTGCGCAAGCTCCACTTCGAGCACCGGCGCGGAGTCGGTGAACACGCGATAACCGAACGCGCCGATCTCCGCCTGAATTTTCTCTGACAGATGTTGCAGACGGTTACGCATCACCTTGTGATAGTCGCGGCCGCGCGCATAAATCGACACCACCGCGGCCGACGGATCGGCCAGGCGCGCATGCTCGACAGCCCGCCAGTCCTCGCTGGGCGGCACTTCCTGCGGTTCGCTTTCGTCCGGCTTTCCGCTCATTGCATGGGCGGGCAAATAGGCGATGCGAGCGGTAATCACACGTAGCGTGCCGGCCACAAGCTCGGCAGGCCGCGCGCGTTTCATACCGTGTTTCGCCATATAATCCATCTCGCCGTGGCACCCCGCTTCCAGCCAGGCTGCAAGCGGCGCTTCGGCAGCGGAGAGATCGGTGTCGCTAATGCCGATCGCCCCGAAACCCAGTTCACGACCCCACGTCTTGATGTTTCGCGCGAGCGCATGCAGCGCCGCTTCATCGAATTGACGCTCGGCGCGCGCCTCGTCGCAAGACGTCGGCGCATTGGGCGCAGGGGACACGGGAGACTCCGGACTTCGGTTCATCACGCCATTTTACGAGAATGCCTGACCATCCCGATCGCGCGATCGCGCCGCCCGCCGAAGTTCTGCTCGAACGCGCCTTCACGTTCGCGGACGAAGCCGCCACGCTCGCATTCGGCGAGCGCTTCGCACGGGCCATCGAAAGCGTCGCCGTCGCAGCACAAGGCCAGGTCAGCGGCGAGGCTGCTCAGGCATTCCACGGTCTACAAGTACAACTGGTCGGCGATCTCGGCGCGGGCAAAACCACACTCGTGCGCGCCACGTTGCGCGGCCTCGGTCACACGGGCCGCGTGCGCAGTCCCACGTACACGCTCGTCGAGCCCTACGTGCTCGAGCGACCCACCGGGGAACTCGCGCTTTATCACTTCGATCTGTACAGATTCACCGATCCGGCCGAATGGGCCGACGCCGGCTTTCGCGAATATTTCGACAGCGGCGCAGTCTGCCTCGTCGAATGGCCACAACGCGCGGGGCGTCTTCTCGGCGTGCCGGATCTCGTCTTCTCGCTCGACCTGGATAGCGAGGGCGACGGCCGCGTACTCGTCGCACGGGCATACAGCGAAACAGGAAAGGCATGTCTCGAAAGATGTTGATCAAACCGTTCCGCTCGATCGAATCGGCGGCAACCGCAACGCATAACTGGCGGCGCCGGCAGATTCTGTGCGCGGGCGCATCCACGCTTGTGCTCGGTCTCGTCGCACCGCGTCTTGCACTCGCCAGCTCGGTGCTCGGCGTGCGCGTATGGCCCGCGCGCGACTACACGCGGGTGACGATCGAATCCGATCAGCCGCTGCAAAACGCGCAGCAGTTGCTTCAGGGTCCGGACCGGCTCGTGGTCGATCTCAGCGGCCTCGATCTCGACCAGGCGCTGAAGGACCTCGTCTCGAAGATCACGCCAAACGATCCGCAGATCCAGTCGGTGCGAGTCGGCCAGTTCCAGCCGCACGTCGTGCGTATGGTGTTCGACCTGAAGGGCTCGGTGAAGCCGCAGGTGTTCGCACTGCCGCCTGTCGGCGCGTACAAGTACCGGCTCGTGTTCGACCTGTATCCCGCCGTCGCACCCGATCCGCTGATGGAACTGCTCGCGCAGAGCGAGCGCAAGCAGCAAACGCTGAACGAAGAAAACAGCGCGCCGCCGGCCACATTGAGCGGCCCGGGCACCACGCCGCCGGTCGCCGACAACAGCGAAGCGTTCTTCGAGCGTTATGCGCAAAACGGCGGCAGCGGGTCGGCGCCGAGCGTGCCACGTCCGCCCGCGCACGGCGCACCCACGCCACTGCCGCCGATCCCGCCGATCATCGCGAAGCCGGCGACACCGGGCGCTCCCGCGTCGCCGCCCAGCGCAATCGCGCGCAATAAAGGCAGCGGTAGTAACGGTAGTAGCGGTGGCAACAGCGCTAACAGCCTCGGCAACGACGACGACGCGAGCGACGACACCTACGCGTTCACCACGCCGAAGCCGGGCAAGAGCAACACGGTCCGCCTTCTCACGGTCGCGATCGATCCGGGACATGGCGGCGAAGATCCGGGGGCAATCGGCGGCTCGGGCACTTACGAAAAGCACGTCGCGCTCGACATCGCCAAGAAGCTGCGCGCGAAGATCGACGCGCAGCCGAACATGCGCTCCATGATGACTCGCGACGCCGACTTCTTCGTGCCGCTGAACGTGCGCGTGCAAAAGGCGCGGCGCGTTGGCGCGGATCTGTTCGTGTCGATCCACGCGGACGCGTTCACCACGCCCGAGGCGCGGGGCTCGTCGGTGTTTGCGCTGTCGGAGCATGGCGCGTCGAGCGCAGCCGCGCGCTGGATGGCGAACAAGGAGAACTCGTCGGATCAGATTGGCGGCATCAACATCAAGTCCGCCGACGCGACCGTCAACCGCGCACTGTTCGACATGTCCACCACCGCGCAGATCCGCGACTCGATGCGCTACGGCAACTTCGTGCTGAAAGAGATCGGCGGAATCAACAAGCTGCACAAGGGCTCGGTCGAACAGGCGGGATTTGCGGTGCTGAAGGCGCCGGATATTCCGTCGATCCTCGTGGAAACCGCGTTCATCAGCAACCCGGACGAAGAACGCCGCCTGAACGACGACGCGTACCGCGACAAGATGGCGGACGCGATCATGACGGGCATCAAGCGTTACTTTGCGGCGAACCCGCCGCTCGCGAAGAACCGCATGACGTGACGCGCGTATAGTGCGCTGTCATTCGACGACGCATACGACGACGCAAAAAAAACGGCCGCAATAATGCGGCCGTTTTTCCTTCCCTTCTCGTTCAGTAGCGCGATTCAACGCGCCGGCGACAGGCGCTGAGCGACCCATCCGCCGAACACGTTGACCGCGAGCCCTGCCATTACCAGTACCGCGCCGGCGATCTGCGCGCCGGAAAGCCGTTCATCGAGAAAGAGAGATGCAGATGCCAGGCCGACGATCGGCACGAGCAGCGAAAACGGTGCGACCTGGCTCGCCGGATAGCGCGACAGCAGACGGCTCCACAAACCGTAGCCGATCAGCGTGGCGATGAACGCGAGATAAACGATCGCGAAGATCGACATGGCGCTGATACCCGACAGCGCCGCAGCGATTCGCTGCGGGCCCTCCAACGCATACGACAGCGCCAGGAACGGCAGCGGCGGAATCAGGCTGCCCCACACCACGAGGCCGACCAGATCCACCTTGCCGACTTTCTTCGTGACGATGTTGCCGAGCGCCCACGAACACGCGGCGCACAGCGTGAGAAGGAAACCGGCGAGCGTCATGGCGTGACCGCCTTGCATGCCTATGACGGCGAGCCCGGCAGCTGCAATCAGCAAACCGGCGACGTTCGGCAAGCGGAAGCGTTCGTGCAGGAAAAACGCCGCAAAGATCAGCGTGAAAAATGCCTGCGCCTGCAATACGAGCGACGCGAGCCCCGCAGGCATGCCGACGTACATGGCCGAGAACAGGAAGGCGAACTGCCCTAAGGAGATCGTCATGCCGTATGCCAGCAGCCATCGCCACGGCAATTGCGGACGCTTGACGAAAAATACCGCCGGAAACGCGGCGAGCATGAAGCGCAGCGCGCCTAGCAGCATGGGCGGCACGCCATGCAAGCCCACCTTGATCACAACGAAATTGACGCCCCACGCGATCACCACGATCAGTGCGAGCAGCAGGTCCCTGGGTGACATCCCAGTCTCCAATTGATTATTGAACCTGCCAGTTTAGCGGAGGGTGGCGGGACACGTGATTGTTCGTGCTACGGATTTTCGGAGCAGGACTGTGCTGCGAAACGTCGTCGTTGCGCCCTCCGCAGTAGAATCGTCCATTGAGAAATTTCTTCCTCCTTATTCAGCCGAGCCCGCCATGTCCTCTTCGATCAAAGCAGTTCTCAAACCGCATCTGCGCGATGTCGGCAGTCTGACTGTGCGGCGCGTGCTGCCTGCAATGGCCGCGCGGCTGATCGGACCGTTCATCTTTTTCGACCACATGGGACCGGCGACGCTGGAACCGGGCGTCGGCCTCGACGTTCGTCCGCATCCGCATATCGGCCTTGCCACGGTGACCTTCCTGTTCGAAGGCGCGATCATGCATCGCGACAGCCTCGGCTCCGAGCAGAAAATCATCCCCGGCGACGTCAACTGGATGACGGCCGGGCGCGGCATCGTCCATTCCGAGCGCACGCCCGCCGAGGACCGCGCGAACGGCCAGACCATCCACGGCATTCAGACGTGGGTCGCGCTGCCGCTCGAAGACGAAGAGGTGGAGCCGTCGTTCGCGCACCACGCCGCCGACACGCTGCCGGTGGTCGAACGCAACGGCGTCACGCTGCGCGTGATCGCCGGCACGGCCTTCGGCGAAACGTCGCCTGTCACGACGTTTTCCGGCACGTTGTATGTCGCCGGCGAGTTCGCGCCGGGCAGCGCCTTCGCGCTGGAACCGGAGCACGAGGAACGCGGCGTGTATCTTGTCGACGGCGATCTGGAAATCGACGGCACGCCGCTCGAAGTCGGCCAGATGGCAGTGCTCGCGCTCGACGAGACCGTCACCCTCGCGAGCACGCACGGTGCGCGCGTGATGGTGCTGGGCGGCGAGAAACTCGACGGTGAACGCTTTATCGAATGGAATTTCGTCGCGAGTTCGCGCGAGAAGATCGAAGCCGCGAAAGTGGCATGGACCAATCAGGAGATGGGCAAAGTGCCGGGCGAAACCGAATGGATTCCGCTGCCGCAAAAGAAATGACGGCCAGTCCCGGCGACGGCGCGGCACGCATTGAACATTGAATCCACGCCGTTCGGCCCCAACTAGCAGACAAACCGTTTTTATCGACGAGGACGCAATGGACACCACTTTGGCCACATTTGAAAAGGACGTCATCACGGCGTCGACACTGGCCCCTGTGCTGGTCGATTTCTGGGCGCCGTGGTGCGGCCCCTGCAAGACGCTTGGCCCGATGCTGGAAAAGCTCGAAGCCGAAGCCGCCGGCAAATGGAAGCTCGTCAAGGTGAACGTAGACGAGAATCAGGAACTCGCCGCGCACTTCCAGGTGCGCAGCATCCCGCACGTCATGGCGTTTGCCGACGGCCAACCGGTGGATCAGTTCATCGGCGTGCTGCCTGAGGGCCAGCTGCGCGAATTCATCGAGCGGCTCGTGCCGCAAGGCGCGGATGCCGCGCGTCTCGAGGCGCAGACCGCGCTCGAAGAAGGTCGCCGCGAAGACGCTTACGATGCGCTGGAATCCGCGCTCGCCTACGATCCGGGCTTCGACGAAGCACGCATGGATCGCATCGAGATGCTGCTCGACGACAACCGCATCGACGAGGCGCGCAACGAAGTCGATCTGCTGTCGCCGAAAACCACGCAAGGCATCGACGCGCGCTTCAACGCGATCAAGACGCGGCTCGACGCCGTGGATGCTGCCGCCGACCTGCCGCCCACCGACGCACTGGAAGCGCGCGTCGCAAGTCATCCGGACGATCTGGAGGCGCGTTTCGATCTGGCAAGCGCGCTGATCGCACGCCGCAAATACGAGGGCGCGCTGGAACATCTGCTGGGCATCGTGCAGCGCGACCGCACGTTCCGCGACGACATTGGCCGTAAGACCATGCTCTCCGTGTTCGATCTCGCCGCGCATCAGCCGGAGCTGGTGTCGCAATGGCGGCGCAAGCTAAGCGCGGCGCTGTACTGAAGCGAGTCTAGGCACCCGCACCTCGCGTGCGGCGTCGGGCTGAATTCCGGCTCGTGCCGCACGCCGCTTGCCGCGCCAGAAACGCATCACCCCGCCTGTTTCGCCAAGGCACGCAGCACATGCGCGGCCGCGGCGAAACCAAAACTCGCCGTCACGCAAACGCTCGAACCGAAGCCCGCACAGTTCAGGCCGATCGGCCCCGTATGACCGGGCGACGTGGTGACGTGCTCCGCTTCCGCATCGATATCGCAGACCGCCGCCTCCGGGTAGATGAGCGGCTCGTCCGAATACACCGCGCTCACCTTGAATTTCGCTTTCGGCCCGCGCGGAAACCCGTGCTGCTTCCGCAACTGCCCACGCACTTTGGACAGCAACGGGTCCTGAATCGTCAACGCAAGATCGTCGATGCGAATGCGCGTCGGATCCAGCTGGCCGCCCGCGCCGCCAATTGTGATCAACGGCTGCTTGCGCTCGACGCACCACGCGATCAGCGCGGTTTTGGTGCGTACGCTGTCGATAGCGTCGATCACATAGTCGAAGCCGCCGCCGAGCGTCGCCGAGAAGTTGTCGGGCTCGACGAAGTCTTCCACGAGGCGCACGTCGCAGAACGGATTGATTGCCGCGATGCGCTCAGCCATCGCTTCGACTTTCGGTTTTCCGTAGTTGCCGTCAAGCGCGTGAATCTGCCGGTTCGTGTTGCTCTCCGCGACATTGTCGAGATCGATCAGCGTCAGTGTGCCGACAGCGCTGCGCGCCAACGCTTCGGCCACCCACGACCCAACTCCGCCAATGCCGATCACCGCGACATGCGCGCTTTCGAAAGCGGCGAGCGCCGGCGCGCCGTACAGACGCGCAATGCCGCCGAAGCGCCGCGCACGGTCGGCGGTTTCACTCCCGTCGAGGCTGGTAGTAAGATCAGATTGCGCGGTGGTCGACATGATAGGACTCATTGAACAGGCAGGAAACGGACGCGCTTCTAGATCGCGCAGCCGTATTTTGCCTGAACGCCTGCATGAGCATTGCCGCCGCAATCACCCTGTCGCGCTCCGGGGCATTACCCGATCATGCACGCCGGGCCTGCGTCGCGCTTGACCCAGTCGCGCGCAAAAAATTAATGCCTTAGCTATACTGCCCTGACTGTAGCGTTCGCATAACAACATGACCTCACTCGCCGAACTTCGAAAAAACTATTCGCTGGGTTCTCTGGACATCGGCGACGTAGATCGCAACCCGTTCCGGCAATTCGACGTCTGGTTTCAACAGGCTGTCGACGCGAAGCTGCCCGAACCGAATACGATGACGCTCGCCACCGTCGACTCGCGCGGCCGGCCTTCGGCGCGCATCGTGTTGATCAAGGGCGTCGACGAACGGGGCTTCGTGTTCTTCACCAACTACGAAAGCCGCAAAGGCCGCGAGCTAGCCACCAATCCGTACGCGAGCCTGCTGTTCTACTGGATCGAGCTCGAGCGCCAGGTGCGCATCGAGGGGCGCGTCGTCAAAACGAGTGCGGAAGAAAGCGACGCGTATTTCGCGTCTCGTCCGGCCGGTTCGCGAATCGGCGCATGGGCATCGAATCAGAGTCAGGTGATTGAAAGCCGTTCGCAGCTCGAAACGCGCGAACGCGAAATGCGCCTGCAATATGGCGATGAACCTCCCCGTCCGCCGCATTGGGGCGGTTATCGTTTGGTGCCCGAAGCAATCGAATTCTGGCAAGGTCGGCCGTCGCGTCTGCATGACCGCCTGCTTTACACGCGCGTAAGCGAGAACAGCAACTGGCAGATCTCCCGTCTCTCGCCGTGAATCGACACAAACAATGCCGCCAGCGCGCAGCCAACGCAGCAGCGCGCGGCGCACGGATCGCATCTCGCGGCATGGGAGTCGCGCCGCACTGATTTGCGCTCCACACAAGCTTCGCTTTAGTTCAACGGACACGGAGAGATCGCATGTTCTGGGAGAAAAAGCTGGCGCAGTGGGTGGAAGAAGTAAAGACCAAGGCTGACTTACCAGCACGTCTCGTGCTGTGGGACGGCCAGCAACACGACTTCGGGCGGTTCGCCGCGCCTCAGGTCACGTTGCATGTGAAAAGCGCGACGGCGCTGCCTTACCTGCTCGAACCGAGCCTCGACAATCTGGGCGAGGCATACGTCAAGGGTAAGATCGACATCGAGGGCAAGCTCTCGGACATCATCAACGTGGGCTATCAGCTCGCGCGCAATACCGTCACCAGTGCGAGCAAACTCGCACGCATGCGGCGCTATTTCCAGCATTCGAAAGCGTCGGACCGGAAGGCGATCCAGTATCACTACGACGTCTCGAACGAGTTCTACAAGCTGTGGCTCGACGAGAACATGGTGTACTCGTGCGCGTACTTCGAGAACGGCAACGAAGATCTGGCGACCGCGCAGATCAAGAAAATCGACCACATCCTCACCAAGATCCAGTTGCAGCCGGGGCAGCGCCTGCTTGACATCGGCTGCGGCTGGGGCGCGCTGGTGCTGCGCGCGGCGCAGAAATTCGGTGCGCAATGCGTGGGCGTGACGCTGTCACAGAACCAGTTCGATCTCGCCACGGCGCGTGTGAAAGCTGCGGGCCTCGAAAATCAGATCGAAATTCGTCTGCAGGATTACCGCGACGTCGAAGGGCAATTCGACCGCATCACGAGTGTGGGCATGTTCGAGCACGTCGGCCGCAAAAATCTGCCGGGTTATTTCAGGAAGATGCACGACCTGCTCGCCGACGACGGCGTCGCGATGAACCACGGCATCACGTCGAGCGACTCGGATAGTGGCGAAACCGCGCTTGGCGGCGGCGAGTTCATCGACCGTTATGTGTTTCCCGACGGCGAGTTGCCGCACATCAGCCTCGCGCTCGAATCGATGCAGCGCGGCGGGCTCGAAGCGGTTGACGTCGAAAGCCTGCGCCGTCACTATGCGCACACGCTCGACATCTGGGCGGAGAATTTCGAGGCGCATGCGGAAGAAGCCCGCAAGCTCGTCGACGACGAAAAATTCCGCATCTGGCGCGTCTATCTGGCCGGCTGTGCGTACGCATTCGAAAACGACGACGTCTCCATCTATCAGGTCGTATGCCGGAAGGCCGGCCGCAGCGCTAAAACCCTGCCGTGGTCGCGCCGCTACATGTACGAGAAGCCGCTGTGACGTGAGCGCCGCAGCGTCGTGCACCAGCGTGCCGCCGCGGCGCAAACTACTGAACAGCAGGTCGAATCTCGATGGGCCAGAGCGGGACAAGCGAAGTGGAACAGGCGCCGGGCGAGCCGGAAGCGTCACTCCAGGCGGACGTGCAAAGCGAAGCGGTACAGTTCGATCTATTCGGAATGCCGGTGGAACCGGCGGTCGCATTGGCGGTTGCGTCGGCGGAAACCGACGCGCGCGCGAAGTCCTCGCGCACTGTGTCCGGCGATCCATTGCCGCTCGCGCAAGAGGCCGCCTCCCAGTCTCCGGCCGCCAACTCCGCCCCCGTGTCGAAGCCCGCGAGCCGGCGCGGTGCGCGCGAGAAAGCCGCCGCCGCGTCGCTCTGGCAGCAGGACGAGCAGCAGGATCGGCTGCAGGACCGGCTGCAGGACGAAGCGCCGACATCCGCCGCTGCAAACCCGCCGCCAGCCGATACGCCAAAGAAGCGGCGCACGAAGGAAATCCTCGCCGCCCCGCCCTCACCGGAGGTGCTCGCACTCGCCGCGCAACTACCGCCGCACGTGCACCTCGGCACATCGACATGGTCGTTTCCCGGCTGGAACGGCATTGTGTACGGCGATGAGTACAGCAACAGCAAGCTCTCGCGCGACGGCCTCACCGCTTACGGCGCGCATCCGTTGCTGAAGACAGTCAGCATCGACCGGTCGTTCTATCAGGCGCTCACGGTCACCGAATATCTGCGCTACGCGCAGCAGGTGCCCGAGCATTTCCGCTTTATCGTGAAAGCGCCGATGACGATCACCGACGCAACCGTGCGCGCCGAACGCGGCGAGCCGGTGTCGCTGAACCCATGCTTTCTCAACGCGCAGATGGCGATCGACGACTTCGTCACGCCGTGTCTGGAAGGTCTCGGCGAAAAGGCCGGAGCGCTGGTGTTCCAGCTGTCGCCGCTGCCCGACCAGATGCTCGCGCAGCCGGCCGCGTTCATAGAACGGCTCGGCGACTTCCTCATGGCGTTGCCGAAGCTGCCGCAAGGCACCTGCTATGCAATCGAAATCCGCGACGCTAGTCTGCTCACGCCGCGCTTCATTCGTACGCTCAAAGCGGCGGGCGTGCGCTACTGCGTGGGCATCCATGCGCGGATGCCCGACCCTCTGCGGCAGGCCGCGGCGCTCGCGCTGCTGGACGGCGAACCGGCCGGGCCGCTAATCGTTCGCTGGAGCTTGCATGGCGGCTTCAAGTACGAGCAGGCGAAGGCGAAGTACGAGCCGTTCGACCGGCTCGTCGACCAGGACCCGGCGACGCGCGCGTCGCTCGCCGAACTGGCCGCGCGTTATGCGCTTGCCGGACAGCCGGTGGTGATCGCGGTCAACAACAAGGCTGAAGGCTCAGCGCCGCTCAGTTGTGTGGAACTGGCGCGCGAGATCGTCGAAGCCTGTGCGCGGCTTGCACACGAGCACGAAGATCTCGGCGCACTCCCCGTCAGCTCGCCTTGATGCGGTGCGCGAACTTCTGACGGAACTTCGCGACCTTCGGCGCGACCACGAAGGAGCAGTAGCCCTGATTGGGATGTTGCGCAAAATAGTTCTGATGATAGGCCTCGGCAGGCCAGTAGTTGCCGTCGAGCGGCAGTACCTGCGTGACGATCTGGCCGTCGTAGATGCCCTGCTCGCCGATCTCGCGGATTGCCTGCAAAGCCGTCTCGCGCTGCGCGTCGGAGTGCGTGAAGATCACTGAGCGATATTGCGTGCCCACGTCGTTACCTTGACGGTTCAACTGTGTCGGATCGTGGATCGCGAAGAAAATATCCAGAATCTCGCGATAGCCGATCTTTGCCGGATCGAAGTCCACCTTGACGACTTCGGCGTGGCCCGTTGCGCCGTCGCACACCTGTTCATATGTCGGACGCTGCGTCTCGCCGCCTGCATAGCCCGACTCCACGGAGTTCACTCCCTCGACGCCCAGATAGACCGCTTCGAGGCACCAGAAACACCCGCCACCCAAGGTGGCGACTTCGCCTGTCTGACTCATGCTGCTCGCTCCTTCAAGCTCGTGATCGGCCTATGCCGCTTCCGCTTCGCCATAGCGCTTATGGTGCCGGCGCAGTGTTCAGCTTAGCGGGTTTTGCGATGCGCCGTTCTGTGTCCGGCCGGTGCATCGCGATTGCAGTTAAAATTGGGGCAAATCGACGATTTTCACTATGACTTTCGAATTATCTGTTTCCCGCTGTGCGGGCAAGCGCTTTAACGCGGCCTCCCGCCCACGTGCATCCACGGCCTGCGCACAATGAAGCGAGCCAGCCCGCCCAACTTCGACCAGGCCGCCTTCCGGCAGGCGCTCAGCCAGTTTGCTACCGGCGTCACCGTGATCACAACGCGTGCGGCGTCAGGGCAGTTGATCGGCATCACCGCCAGTTCGTTTAATTCGGTTTCGCTCGACCCGCCCCTAGTGCTGTGGAGCCTCGCAACGCGCTCGGCGTCCATGCCGGTGTTCCGCACGAACAGCCATTACGTCGTCAATGTGCTGGCCTCGTCGCAACTGGATCTATGCAAGCGCTTTGCCACGGTCAAAGGCGATCGGTTCGAAGGCGTATCGCACGCGGCGGGCGACACGGGCATGCCGGTACTCGACGGCGCGCTAGCCTGGTTCGAGTGCCACAACCGCAGCCGTTACGAAGAAGGCGACCACGTGATTTTCGTCGGCGAGGTGGAGCGTTGCGGCGTGCATGAGAATGCGGCGGAGATCGCGCCGCTCGTGTTTCAGAACGGCCAGTTTCACGGGCTCAAACCGCTGTAACCGTTTTTAGCGCCCGCAACGGCGCCAACGCGAGGCAGCGCCTCAACGGTCGTTGTGCGGCGCGCCGTGCCCGCCGGTTTTCGTGACCAGCGACACCGGCACGCCCGAATCTTCCTTCAAAGTCTGCAGCACGATATTCGAGCGAATATCCATCACCCCCGGCGCCTTGTAGAGACGCTCCAGGACGAAATCCGAATAGTGCTTGAGGTTGTGCGCAAGAACGCGCAGCAGGTAATGCGTCTCCCCCGTCACGACGAAGGCGCCGACCACTTCCGGCCAATCGCGCAGCGCATCCGCAAAGCGCTCATGCCAGTTCTGCTGGTCATTGCGCATCGACACCTGCACGAACGCTTCCAGTTCGAACCCCAACACCTCGCGGTTCAGACACGCGCGGTAGTGCTCGATGACACCCTGCTCTTCGAGTAGACGCAAGCGCCGCAGGCATGCCGACGGCGACAGCGAGATGCGCTCCGCGAGATCGAGATTGCTGATTCGTCCTTCTTGCTGGAGCACCGCCAAAATACGGCAATCGGTGGCGTCGAGCGAGATCGCGTTCATATTCGGTCTCCCTTTCCCATTTGTCTCAAATTATGTTCCAAGACACGGCTCGGAAGGTGATTTTTTCGCAATCACATTTCGCGGTCAGACACCTATCATTCCCTATAGACATCAACCGCAGATGGAGACATGCAGACACTCTGGGACATCACCCCCGCCGTCGATACGGCAACGCCGGTCTGGCCTGGCGACACCCCCGTTGGCATCGAGCGCGTCTGGCGAATCGAGGCCGGGTCGCCTGTAAACGTCGCACGCCTGACTCTCTCGCCGCACACCGGCGCCCATACCGACGCCCCCTTGCACTACGACGCAGCAGGCGCCGCGATTGGCCATGTACCGCTCGACATCTACCTCGGACGATGCCGCGTGATTCATTGCATCGGCGCCTCGCCTGTTGTGACGCCACAACACCTGGATGGTTTGCAGGGCGACTTGCCACCGCGAGTCTTACTACGAACTTACAGAAATGCGCCGACTGCGGCGTGGGACAGCGGCTTCTGCGCCGTCGCGCCTGAGACGATCGACCTGCTGGCGGCGAACGGCGTGAAGCTGATCGGCATCGACACGCCTTCGCTCGATCCACAGGAATCGAAAACGATGGACGCGCATCACCGCGTTCGCGCGCACGGCATGGCCATTCTTGAAGGCATCGTGCTCGACGACGTCGCTCCCGGCGAATACGAGCTGATCGCGCTGCCGCTGAAACTGACCACGCTCGACGCAAGCCCCGTGCGCGCAGTGCTCCGCGCGCTCCCAGACGCGCACTGATTGTTGAATCCGCATCATCCGACTGAACGAGACCACCATGAAACACCGCGAAGAAGCATTGGCGCTCGATAGCGCCGACCCGCTCGCGACATTACGCGACCAGTTCGCGTTGTCGGCGACCACTATTTACCTCGACGGCAATTCGCTGGGTGTGCCGCCCGCCGCAGCGGCGCAACGCGCACAAACCGTGATCGCCGCCGAATGGGGCGAGGGTTTGATCCGCAGCTGGAACGCCGCCGGCTGGTTCGCGTTGCCGCGGCGCCTCGGCAACAAGCTTGCGCCGTTAATCGGCGCGGCTGAAAACGAAGTGGTCGTCACCGATACGATTTCGATCAATCTGTTCAAGCTGCTGTCGGCCGCGCTGCGGCTCGCGAACGCACGCGACCCGAAGCGCCGCGTGATCGTCTCGGAGCGCTCTAACTTTCCGACGGACCTTTACATCGCGCAGGGCTTGATCGAGCAGCTCGACCGCGGCTATGAACTTCGACTCGTCGACGACCCGTCCGAATTGCCCGAGGCGATCGGCGAAGACACCGCAATCGCGATGATCACGCACGTCAACTATCGCACCGGCTACATGCACGACATGGCCGAGTTGACCAGACTGATCCACGACAAGGGCGCGCTGGCGCTGTGGGATCTCGCACATTCGGCCGGCGCTGTGCCGGTCGATCTGAACGGCGTGGGTGCCGACTATGCAGTCGGTTGCACGTACAAATACCTGAACGGCGGCCCTGGCTCGCCCGCATTCGTCTGGGTGCCGCAGCGCCATCAGAACGAGTTTGCGCAACCGCTCTCCGGCTGGTGGGGGCATCGCGCGCCGTTCAAAATGGACCCCGCGTATCAGCCCGATGACGGCATTGGCCGCTTTCTGTGCGGCACGCAGCCAATGGTCTCGATGGCGCTCGTCGAATGCGGACTCGATGTTTTCCTGCAGACCGACATGCAGGCGATTCGCCGCAAGTCGCTCGCGCTGACCGATCTGTTCATCGAACTGGTCGAGACACGTTGCAACGAATTTCCGTTGAAACTCGTCACGCCGCGCGCACACTCACAGCGCGGCTCGCATGCGAGCTTCGAACATCCGCATGGTTACGAGGTCATGCAGGCGTTGATTGCGCGCGGCGTGATCGGCGATTATCGCGAGCCGCACGTATTGCGCTTCGGCTTCACGCCGCTGTATACGCGCTTCGTCGATGTATGGGACGCCGTCGAAACGTTGCGCGAGGTGCTCGTTCGCGAGACCTGGCGAGCACCCGAATTCGCCGCGCGCGGCGCGGTGACCTGAGGAGCGCGCGATGAACGATCACATGCAAACGCCGGGCTTGCCCGAAGAAAAACCTGCGCAAGGTTGCCCGTTCGGTCATGGGCGCGCTGCGTCCGCTTCCGCTGAAGCGCCGGCTATAAACGCTGCTTCAGCCGATGGCTGGCACGACGCACAACTCGACTTCTCCGAGTCGATGAGTTACGGCGATTACCTCTCGCTCGGCACGGTGCTGGATGCGCAACATCCCTTGTCGCCCGATCACAACGAGATGCTGTTCATCATTCAGCATCAGACAAGCGAACTGTGGATGAAGCTCGCGCTCTACGAGTTGCGCGCCGCGCTGGGCGCTGTGCATCGCGACGAATTGCCTCCGGCGTTCAAGATGCTTGCCCGCGTCTCGCGGATCATGGAGCAACTGGTGCAAGCCTGGAGCGTACTTGCAACGATGACGCCTTCCGAATACACGTCGATGCGTCCTTATCTGGGCAGTTCGTCGGGGTTTCAGTCTTACCAGTATCGGCAGATCGAGTTTCTGCTTGGCAACAAGAACGAGCAGATGCTAAAGCCGCATGCGCACCGTGCTGAAGTGCTCGCCGAGGTGAAGGCGTCTCTCGAGTCCCCGTCCTTCTACGATGAAGTAGTGAAGCTGCTGGCGCGTCGCGGCTTTGCGATCTCGCCTTCGCGGCTCACGCGCGACTGGACGCAGCCGACGGTTCATGATGCTTCCGTTGAAGCGGCCTGGCTGGAGGTTTATCGCAATCCTTCGAAGCACTGGGAGTTGTACGAGATGGCCGAAGAACTGGTCGATCTCGAGGATGCTTTCCGGCAGTGGCGGTTCAGGCATGTGACTACGGTCGAGCGGATTATTGGATTCAAGCAGGGCACGGGCGGGACCAGTGGGGCGCCGTATCTGCGCAAAATGCTCGACGTGGTGCTGTTTCCTGAGCTTTGGCATGTCAGAACTATGTTGTAGTTGTGTTGTAGGCGCTGTGCGCTGCCTCGCACGGGGCAGCGCTCATAAACCACGGTGACATCAAGGAACGGCCAAGGGTTGAAGAACAACAATTGCCACGAGCCCCCAATCACCTCGCAGTAAATCCCCCATCGACAGCCAACGAAACCCCACTCACCATAGAAGCCGCATCGCTCAACAAGAACGCCACGACCGAAGCCACTTCAGCGGGTTCGGCGAACCGTCCGAGTGGAATAGCCTTGAGAGCAGGTTCGCGCTTCACAGGATCGCTCCAGGCCTGCACGGCCATAGGTGTCAACGTCACAGTGGGATTAACGCTATTCGCGCGAATTCCGAACGGCCCCAATTCGATACACAAGGCCCGCGTCACCGCATCCATTGCCGCTTTCGAAGCCGAATAGCTCAGATGATCGTCGAGCGCGACGAGCGCCGCCTGACTCGACACGTTGACGATGCTGCCAGCCCGCTTCGCCTCGATCATTCCTCGCGCCACATGCTTCGCAACCAGCACTGCGCCGCGCGTGTTCACTGCCATCACGCGATCGAAACTCGCGGCCGTGGTATCCACTGCCCGTTCGAGCAACGCGATTCCTGCGCAATTCACGAGACCGTCGAAGGGACCGAGCGACGCAAACGCATCGTCGATTGCAGCTTCATCGCTTACATCGAGCATCAACGGCTCGCAGCCGGTCTCTTCGGCGAGGCGCGCAAGCTCGCTGACGTTGCGCGCCGCCGCCACCACGTTCGCGCCGCAAGCGCACAACATCTCGACCGTCGCGCGGCCGATTCCGCTCGAAGCGCCCGTCACCAGTATCGAGCGGCCAGAAAAATCGAAAGTAGCATTCATGATGTTTGCAAGCGATGCATGACCGGCTTCAATGCCGGATAGAGATCCGTGTAGATACCGAAGCGCTGTTCATAGAGCGCCATTCGCGCGGCGTCCGGTTGCGCACGCTCGACCAGCGTGACCCATCCTCCCTGCGCCGCTTCCTGCGAAATCAGTCCGACGCCCAGCGCCGCGAGCAATGCGGCGCCCATGGCCGCCTCCACTTCCTGCTCGATGGTGTAGACCGGATAGCCGGTGATGTCGGCGATGATCTGCATCCACAAGTCGGAATGCGCCGCGCCGCCGACCACCACCAGCTTGTCTTCCAGCGACTGCGCGCCTTTGCGGCCTGCCTCTATGTTGTGCTTCAACGCGAAAGACACGCCCTCCAGTACCGCGCGATAAAGATGCGCGCGCGTATGGAACAGACTCAGCCCGACGAATGCGCCGCTCGCCTTTGCGTCCCAGACCGGACTGCGTTCGCCCATCAGATACGGCAAAAACATCACGCCGTCGGACCCCGCCGGCACCTTCGCGGCGTTGTCTTCAAGCAGCCGATGCGGATCGCCATGAGGCGTCGCGCGCGCGGCTTCGATCTCCGCGTGGCAGAACTGATCGCGATACCAGGTCACGGACGCCCCCGCGGTGATCGCACCGCCGAATACATAAATGTCGCGCTGGCCGTTGAAAACGTGAGGCATGCTGATCAATCCGTGGCGGGCGTCCACTGTCTGATTGATGTATCCCCAGCACATGCTCGTGCCGATCATCGCCACATGCTGCCCCGCGCGGCTCACGCCGGCCGCGAACGTTGCGACGGCTGCGTCCACACCGCCCGCGACGATCGCCGTGCCTGCGGCGAGTCCCAATTCTTCGGTCCACTGCGACAGCAGGCTGCCGACGACTTCGGACGATTCAACGAGGCGCTCCGGCATCATCGTTGCGGGAATGCCGAGCATGTCGAGCGCCTCGTCCGACCAGTCGCGCTTCGCAATGTCGTAAATGCCGCCGATATTGCCCGCGGAACTGTGGTCGACGGCAATCTCGCCGGTCAGCATGTAGATCACATACGCATTCGGCGGAAGAAAATAACGTGTTTGCGCCCATACGTCCGGCTCGTGATCGCGCAGCCACAACATCTTCGTGTAGCCGTAATAGCTGTCCACGCCGTTGCCGGTGATCGTATAAAGCCGATCGAGGTCGACGTTGTTGCGCACCCACTCGACCTGATCGGTCGCACGCCGGTCCATCCATATCAGGCACGGATAGAGCGGGCGCATATCGCTGTCGACAGGAATGCCCGAGCCGCCATACAGGCTGCTCACGCACACGGCCTTGATCGAGTTTGCCGCGACGCCCGCCTCCTGTGCCTTGCGAACGCACGCGGCAATGCATTCCGTGACCGCCTTGAACCACACGGCGGGCCACTGTTCCGCCCATAGCGGCCTGGGCGTATCCGGCTGATAGCTCGACGCATGATGCGCGACGATGGCGCCATGCTGGTCCACGAGCAGCGCCTTCGTGCTCTGCGTGCCGATATCCACGCCGATGACGTAATCCATACAGTCTCCGTTTATATGCCGCTCCGGTTTCCGCCCAGGCGCAGGCTCAGGCGCGCGGCTTCATGAGTACTTTGATCGAATCGAGCGAATTGGCGATCTTGATCGCCTCATCCCATTCTTCCAGCGAAAAGCCGTGCGTGACAATCCCTTTCGACGTAACGAGCCCGCGCGCGAGCAGATCGATCGCAATCGGATAGCAATACGGCCCGAGATGCGCGCCGCGCACATCGAGTTCCTTGCGATCGCCGATCACCGACCAGTCGAGCGTAGTATCCGCGCCAAACACCGAGAACTCGACAAAGCGCCCGAGCTTGCGGATCAGATCCATGCCCTGATTCACGCCGATCGGCGCACCGGTCGTTTCAATATATACGTCGCAGCCGTAGCCGTCGGTAAGCGAATGGATGATCGCGAGCGCGTCGTCAGTTTTTGGATTGATCGTGACATCCGCGCCGTATTCGCGCGCAAGCGCGAGGCGCTCTTCCACGAGGTCGATCACCACGAGCTTCTTCGGCGTCTTCAGATGCGCGACTTGCGTCATCATCAATCCGAGCGGCCCCGCGCCGGCAATCACGACGACGTCGTCCAGCTGCAACTCGCCGCGATTGACGGTGTGAATCGCGCACGCGAGCGGCTCGATGATCGCAGCTTCTTCGAGTGAGATACCGTCGGGAATCTTGTGGACGATCGCGGTCGGCGGAATACGCATGTACTCGGCCATGCCGCCGTCCGCGACTTCGCGCTGGAACCCGAAGATGTTGTGCACTTCGCACATCCAGTATTGGCCCGACTTGCAATAGCGGCACTTTGCGCACGGCACGATCTGTTCCGCGATCACACGGTCGCCGACCTTGACGCCGAAATGCTCGGCCGCGCCGTCTCCGAGTTCCTGCACGAAGCCGAAGAACTCGTGCCCTGGAATCACTGGCGCCTTGACCCAGGGGCTTGGACCGCCCCAGAACATCTTCGCGCCCGAATGGCATTTGCAGTCGCTCGCGCAGATGCCGCACGCGGCGATACGGATCACCAGTTCGTGCGCTCCCGCACGCGGTTTCGCTACCTGTTCCACGCGATAGTCCTTCGGTGCGTGGCAAACAATCGCGGTCATGTTCTGCTGGTCGGATGAAGTAGATTGATTCGTCATTGCAAATCCTGCCTGAAGTGGAGATCAGATGGAAATTCGAGCCTTACTTTCTACGGTCACGGCTGATGTAAATCGCGAGCAGAATGATTCCGCCCTTGATCACGTTCTGCACATACGGATTCACGCCGACCATGTTCAGCCCGTTGTTCAACACGCCGAGCAGCAGCGCGCCGATCAACGTGCCGATGATCGAGCCGCGTCCGCCGGAAATCGAAGTGCCGCCCATTACCACGGCGGCAATGGCGTCGAGTTCGAAGCCCACGCCCGCATTCGGCTGGCCGCTCATCAAACGTGCGGTCAATACGATGGCGGCGAACGAGGACGTCAAACCTGCGATCGTGTAGACGATCAGCTTCACGCGCGCCACGCGCACGCCGGATAGACGCGTCGCCTGTTCATTGCCGCCGATGGCATACACGTAGCGGCCAAACGGCATGCGCTCCAGCAACACCCACGCGATGACATAGATCACCGCCATGATCACGACCGGCGCCTGAATGCCGAGAATCTTGCCGCTGCCGAAAAAGCTGACCCAGTCGGGCAAACCGTCGATCGGATAGCCGCCTGTGTAGATCAGCGCCAGACCGCGCGCGATGCCCATGGTGGCGAGCGTCACGATGATCGGCGGCATGCCGGCGAACGCGACGAAGAAACCGTTGGCCGCGCCGAATCCGAGGCCGACCGCAACGCCCACCGCCAACGCAGCAAGCGCATTCATGCCGGCCACCATCAAACCGGCGGCGAGCGTGCCGGCCAGCGCCATCACGGAGCCCACGGACAGATCGATGCCGCCAGTCAGAATCACGCACGTCATGCCGACCGCGATGATTGCGTTGATCGACACCTGGCGCAGCACGTTCTCGATGTTGGCGCCCGAGAGGAAGCTATCGCTCGCGAACACCATGACGATGCAGACAACGAGCAAGCCGATGAACGGATAGAACAGCGTGGAGCGCTTCAACGCGGCCCATGTAAAGCGCACCGGCGCGCCGGGCGTGTCACTACTGACAGTCGATGTTTTCGGCGAAGAAGAAGGATTAGGCGTGTTCATGCTGGGCTCCACGAGTGCCGGCGGTTGCATAGGTCATCACGGCGTTAGAGTCGATCTGGTCGCCTTCGAGCAGTGCTTCGATGCGACCCTGGCGGAACACGGCGACGCGGTCGCACATGCCGACGATCTCCGGTAGTTCGGACGAAATCATGATGATCGAATAGCCGCGCGCAGTGAGTTCGCGCATCAGCAAATAGATCTCCGCCTTCGCGCCGACGTCGATACCGCGCGTCGGTTCGTCGAAGATCAGGATGTTGGTGTGATGGTTTAGCCAACGCGCAATCACCACTTTCTGCTGGTTGCCACCCGAGAGCGTCGCGACTTCGGTGTGCATGGTCGGCGCTTTCACACCCACGCGCTTCATGATGTCTGCGGTGGCGCGCGCTTCGCTGCGCTGATCGATGAAGAACCGCAGCGAGCGATACTTGCCGAGGTTGTTGATCGAGATGTTCTGCTTGATCGAGAAGTCCGTAATCAGCCCTTCCGTCTTGCGGCTTTCAGGAAGAATCCCCACGCCCGCGCGCAGCGCGTCGGCCGGATCGGACAGATTCGCAGCCTCGCCGTTGATGCGAATCTCCTTCACATAAGCCGGATCCGCACCGATCACGGCGAGCGCGGTTTCGGTACGGCCCGAACCGACCAGTCCGGCGAAGCCGAGAATCTCGCCTTCGCGCAGCGTGAATTGCAGCATCGGGCTGTCTTTCAGCAGCTGCAGCTTCTGCACGTCCAGCACGATTTTCGCGTCGGGTCGCAACGGCGGCTTTGGCGGAAAGCTGCTTTCGATGCGGCGCCCCACCATCATCTCGACGAGGCGGCCCACGTCGGACTGCGCAACTTCTGTCATGCCGACATACTGGCCGTCGCGCAACACCGTGATGCGGTCGCATACTTCGAAAATTTCCTCGAGGTGGTGAGAGATGAAAATCATCGCCACGCCCTGCTTTTTCAGGTCGCGCATGATTGCAAAGAGATGCTCCGCTTCGGCAGGCGTGAGCGTCGCAGTCGGCTCATCGAGAATAAGGATGCGCGCTTCGAGCGACAACGCCTTGCCGATTTCGACGAATTGCTGCTGCGCGACCGAGAGCTCGCGAATAGGCACCGACAGGTCGATCGAAACGCCAAGCCGCCCGAAAATTTCCGCAGCCACGCGGCGCATCCCGCCTCGATTGAGCAGGCCCAGGCCATTCCTCATTTCGCGGCCCAGGAACATGTTCTCCACGGCGTTCAAATACGGAATCAGACTGAATTCCTGAAATACGATGCCGACGCCCGCAGCCACCGCATCGTGATAGTTCGCGAAGTGGCGCGGCTCGCCTTCGATCGTGATCGTGCCTTCGTCCGGCTGATAAATGCCGCACAAGATTTTCATCAACGTCGATTTGCCCGCGCCGTTCTCACCGAGCAGCGCATGAATCTCGCCGCGTGCGATCTCGAGGTGAATGCCTTGCAACGCTTTCACGCCGGGAAAGCTCTTGGTGATGTTGTCGAGCTTGAGTATCGTGTCCATCGGGTGCTCCATCACTGCCCGCCGCCGCGCATCAGGAATCGAAGCGCGGCAGCGGGCATTCGGCTTACCAGCTAAAACCCTTGGCATTGCTCTTGTCGATCATCTTCACGTCGACGGGAATCGCTTTCGGCACATTGGCGCCCCACTTCTTCGCGTACGCGATGCCCAGTGCGATACGCACCTGGTCAGCAGGAAATTGCGCAGACGTCTCGACGAATTTCGAATTCGGCTTCTGAATTGCGGCAATCGCTTCGGGCGCACCGTCGACGCTCGTCAGCTTGATGTCTTTACCCGACGACTCGATCGCCGATAACGCGCCCATCGAGCCGCCGTCATTCACGCTGAACACGCCCTTCAGATTCGGATGCGCCTGGATCATGTTTTCGGTCACCGAGAGCGCCGTCGCGCGTTCCTGCTTGCCGTTCTGCGTATCCACGAGCTTTACGCCGGGCGACTTCGCAAGCGCGGCCTTGCAGCCGCGCACGCGCTCGAGAATCGGCACGACCGGAATGCCGTCGAGAATCGCCACTTCGCCGCTGCCGCCGATCGACTTCGACAGATACTCGCAGGCCATCTGTCCAGCGTCGAAGTTCTTGGAGCCGACGAACGAGTCGACCGGACCATTAGCGTTCGCATCCACCGCGACGACCACGACGCCCGCTTTCTTCGCCGACGTCACCGCCGATTGAATGCCGGTCGAATCGGTCGGATTCACGAGCAGAATGTCGATCTTCTTCTGCAGCATGTCTTCGACGTCGCTCACCTGTTTGCTCACGTCGTGATGCGCGTCGGTCACGATCACCGTTGCGCCGGTCGACGCGGCCGCGTCGTTGAGCGCCTTCTGCATCGTCACGAAGTACGGGTTATTCAGTTCCTGAAACGTCATGCCGATCTTTAGCGGCGCTGCCTGCGCGGCAGGCGACGCGATCATGGACAGGCTGAATGCGAGGCTCGCGAACAACGCGCCGCGCCGCGCGAAAGTATTCAACGATGCGTGTTTGAAGGTGGTTTGCGTCATGGTTGTCTCCGTTCTTGAAGTGAGCACGTCCGTCACGCTGCCGTCGGGCAGCGCGATACGTGTTGAAACACAGGTGAAGCAGAACGCCTTGCTGGCAAGCGAGGCGTATGAACAACGTAGGCGTTACGTTGGCGGATACGCAGAGGCGGCAGGACGCGGCAGACCCGGCGCGAGCACGATGGCGGGCGCATCGTCGATGCCCGCGCCACGCGCCGCGGCTTCTTCGGATGCATCGCGGCTCGCGTCGTTCAGTTGCTGATAGCGGCGGAACCTCGAAGGCGCCATGCCTTTCACCGAGAGAAACTGCCGGTTGAAATTCGACAGGTTGTTAAAGCCCGCTTTGAAGCAGATGTCGGTGACGCTGAGCTCGCTATCGGTGAGCAACTGACATGCGAGATTGATGCGCATGCGGTTCACGTATTGCACGAACGGCAAGCCCGTATGCCGGCGGAAATAACGCGAAAAGGCGCTCACGCTCTGACCGGCCAGTTGTGCGAGATCCGATTCCCGCAACTCGTTCGCGAGGTTCTTGCCGATATAGGAGAGCACATGATTGATGCGCGTCGATGCAAAGCCCGTTGAGTCGGCCTGATACGCGGGACTCGCAAGCGTCTCGCGATCTTCTGCGCCCATCAGGATTTCGAGCATCGACATGAAAAGCACGAGACGGCGCAGCCCGCGCGCCGCCAGCAATTCGAGGAAGAGCGGCTGGATCGCGGCGCTCGTGCGGGCGCCGAACGACACGCCGCGGCGCGAGTCGGCGAGCAGCGCCTCGACCTGACGCCACTCGGGGAAACTTTCGAGGCAGCTCGACACGAACTCCTGGCCGAACTGCACGACGAGATTGCGCTGCGCGATGCTCTCGCCTTCGGGCACGTCGCTCACCCAGTTGTGCGGCAGGTTCGGGCCCATCAACACGAGGTTGCCGGGCGCGAAGCTGCTGATGTGATCGCCGACGAACATCTTTCCCGTGGTCGCCACGATCAGATGAATCTCGTACTCCGGGTGAAAGTGCCAGCGTACCGTGCGATACGGATAGCCGTGCGACCACACTTTGAACGACTCGTCGCGGCGTACGGCCACGATCTCCAGATCGGGTTGCACTGTCTGCCTCCATGATGCGGCTCACAAGGATGCCGCTCGTCTTCTTCGTGTACAGCGAAAAGTAGCCTCCAAACGCGTAAGCCACCACTAAAAATGAGACTGCGGACCGATACTTTTTTGCATTCGGGTAAGTCCTGGCGGGTTCAACGTCAAGAATGATGCAATGCAAAAACGTGCGACGAAGCGCGTCACCCGGACATTCAACGTGTCAGGCGACTATGCTGCGCCGCGCTGCGCCACGAAAACCCTGTGCAGCCGCCTTGACTTTCATTTCGCCGGGTACGATCATTCGCTCACATACAGAGCAAATGCTCTAACTGAAGAAAAGACGCGCGCGACAAGCCGCGCGAGCCAGATACATGGAGACGCACATGAGCAGCGGGCAAGATAGCGGCGCGGCCGCACACGTAATCCTGCATATCGGCGCGGGATCGTTTCATCGCGCGCATCAGGCGTGGTATCTCCACAGGTTGAACGAAGCGAATCTGCCGGGCGAACCGCACTGGTCGCTCACCGTGGGCAATATCCGCAGCGACATGAACGCGGTGCTCGAAGCGCTCGCAGCACAAGATGGCGTCTATACACTCGAAACCGTCACGCCTCAGGGTGAACGCGCGTACGAGACGATCCGCTCGATCGAGCGCGTCGTGCCGTGGACCGAAAGCCTCGACGCGCTGATCGAAGCCGGTGCCGATCCGGCCTGCAAGATCATCTCGTTCACGGTGACCGAAGGCGGCTACTACCTCGACGAACATGACCAGCTCGACACGGCCAACCCCGATCTCTCGACCGACCTCAAAGGCGGACATACCACCATCTACGGCGCGCTCGCGGCGATTCTCGAAGCGCGCATGAAAAACGGCGCGGGTCCGGTCACGCTGCAAACCTGTGACAACCTGCGGCGCAACGGCGAGCGTTTTCATGCGGGCATGAGCGCGTTTCTCGAACTACGCGGCGCGGGCGAACTGGCGCAATGGTTCGACGACAATACCGCGTGTCCAAGCTCGATGGTCGACCGCATCACGCCGCGCCCGACACCTGACGTGAGAGAACGTGTGAAGGCCGCGACGGGCGTGGACGACGCGTGCCCGGTAATGGGCGAAGCGTTCATTCAATGGGTGATCGAAGAGCGCTTCATAGCGGGCCGTCCGGCATGGGAGAAAGTCAGTGCGGAACTGGTCGATTCGGTACTGCCGTACGAAGAAGCGAAGATCCGCATACTCAACGCGACGCATAGCTGCATCGCGTGGGCCGGGACGCTGGTCGGCCTGAACTACATCCACGAAGGCACACAAGACGCAGACATTCGCAAGTTCGCGTTCGACTACGTGACCGAAGACGTGATTCCCTGCCTGTCGCCGAGTCCGCTCGACCTGGAGCGTTATCGCGATGTCGTGCTCGAACGCTTCGGCAATCCTTATATCCAGGACACCAACCAGCGCGTCGCCGCCGACGGCTTTTCCAAACTGCCTGGCTTCATCGCGCCGACGCTCGCCGAATGTTTCGAGCGCGGCGTAACGCCCGCAGCCACCGCGATGCTGCCAGCACTCTTCTTCCGCTTCCTGGAGCGCTGGCAGGCGGGCACGCTGCCTTACACGTATCAGGACGGCGTGATGGACGAGCGCGTCGCGCGCGGCTTCTTCGCCGCGCCCGATCCTTTGCAGGCATTCGCGGCAGATCGCCTGCTGTGGGGCAGCATGGCGCAAACGCCGGAGCTGGAATCTGCTTTGGCCGGTGCATTGGCGCGTGTCGACGTCTGGCTCGCCAAACGCGCGCACGCTTAAGAAGCACCGTACATCCACGTTCGAATTCACGCGCGGTGCCAGGCTTAATGCGCATGGCACCGCGCGCCGTGTGCGGCTAAAGTAGCGCATCTCTAACGACGAAGGTTTTCCGCCCATGTATCTCGGCATCGACCTCGGCACGTCCGAAGTGAAAGTCCTGCTGCTCGCCTCCAACGGACGCGTGATCGGCACCGCGGGCTCTCCGTTCACGGTTTCGCGTCCGCATCAACGCTGGGCGGAACAGAATCCCGAAGACTGGTGGGCCGGCACGCAGAGTGCGCTCGCCGCATTGCGCGCGAAACATCCGGACGAGTTCGCCCAGATTCGCGGCATTGGCCTTTCCGGGCAGATGCACGGCGCCGTGCTGCTGGATGCCGAAGACCGCGTGCTGCGGCCCGCGATTCTCTGGAACGACATGCGCAGCGACAAGGAGTGCGCCGAGCTCACGGAACGCGCGCCCGACCTGCATAGCGTCGCAGGCAATCTCGCCATGCCGGGTTTCACCGCGCCGAAACTGTTGTGGGTCGCGCGTCACGAACCCGACATCTTTGCACGCACTGCCTGTGTGCTTCTACCGAAAGACTACCTGCGTTTGCAGCTGACAGGCGGCAAGGTCTCAGATCCGTCGGATGCAGCCGGCACGCTGTGGCTCGACGTCGCAAAACGCGACTGGTCCGATTCGCTGCTTGCAGCGTGCAACATGACACGCGCGCAGATGCCGAGCCTCGCCGAAGGCAGTGCGCCGTCCGGCACGTTGTTGCCGGAACTCGCGCGCGAATACGGTCTGGCCGACGGCGTGATCGTCGCGGCGGGCGGCGGCGACAACGCAACCAGCGCAATCGGCATCGGCGCGACGCAGCCGGGCGACGGTTTCGTATCGCTCGGCACGTCTGGCGTATTGTGCGTGGTCGGCGACAGCTTCCGGCCGAATCCTGCTTCCGCTGTGCACGCGTTCTGCCACGCGATTCCAGACCGCTGGCATCAGATGAGCGTGGTCTTGTCGGCGGCAAGCTGTTTGCGTTGGGTGTGCAAGCTCACCTCGACCGACGAACCCACTCTGCTCGCTGAAATAGAAGCACTGCCCGCAGAAGCGCTCACCACCGCACCGCTCTTCTTGCCGTACCTGTCCGGCGAGCGCACGCCGCACAACGACCCGTATGCGCAGGGCGTGTTCTTCGGCATGAACCACGCAACGGATCGTGCGCTGCTCGGCTACGCGGTGCTCGAAGGCGTGACACTCGCACTCACCGACGGTCTCGACGCGCTGCGCGCAGCCGGCACCGAAGCAAAGGCGCTGTCGCTGCTCGGCGGCGGCGCACGCAGCGACTACTGGGCACAGTTGCTCGCCGACGCGCTCGACACCGCCACGCGCAAGCATGGCGGCGGCGAGACGGGTGCGGCGCTCGGCGCGGCGCGTCTCGGCTGGCTCGCGGCGGGCGGCGATCCGGCGACCGTGCTCAGCAAACCGCCGATCGAAAAGGAGTTCACGCCGAACCCGCGCCGCCACGCTGAATTGCGGACGCGACTCGATGCATATCGTGCGCTGTACCGTCATGTGCGGCCGCTATTCGACCCCGCGCGCGAGCGGCTCGCCTGAACGCATAGCAACAGCGCAAACCGCAACCGGCGGCGCCTGAAGGCAAGCGCCGGCTGCCACTATCGGCGCCCTTCAAGCGAATCGTCACCGTGCCCAAGTCCACAGAAAAACTAGATCTTGCTACTCGCGCCGCGTGGCTCTACTACGTCGCGGGCAATACCCAGAACGAGATCGCCGAGAAGCTGCAGGTGTCGCGCCCGGTCGCGCAACGGCTCGTCGCGTTCGCGGTGGAAAAAAATCTGATCCGCGTACGTGTCGATCACCAGTTGGCGGACTGTTTGTCGCTCGCCGATCAGCTGTCGAAACGCTACGGTCTCGCCATGTGCGAGGTGGTGCCGATCGACAGCGACACGCCCGATGAAGTCGATCGCAAACTCGCGGTCGCGGGCGCGCAGGTCATGGAACGTTACCTCGCCGAAGAAAAACCGATGGTGGTCGCGGTGAGCAGCGGCCGGACACTCAAAGCCGCGGTCGATCAGATCGCGCAGCTAGACCGTCCGCAGCATCGGCTGGTGTCGATGGTCGGGGCCATCGCTCAGGACGGCTCCTCGAACCGCTATGACGTCGCGCTGCACATTTCGGAGAAGACCGGAGGCAAGCATTTTCTGCTGCCCGCGCCGTTGATTGCCGATACCGAGGCCGAACGCGCGCAGTGGTGCAATCACCGGCTCTATCGGATCGTCGAATCGCTATCGGCGCAGGCTGACGTCGCGTTCGTCGGCATCGGCAATATTGGGCCGAAATGCCCGCTGCACGAGGACGGCTTCATTACGTCGGCGGAAGTGAAGGAACTGATGCAGAACGGCGCGGTGGCCGAAATGCTCGGACTGCCCATCGACGCAGCCGGTGCCCGCGTCGAATCGCCGACTGGCCGGCGCGTCACCAGCATCGACATCGATTCGCCCCCGCTGCGGCCGACCATTGGTTTCGCGGGCGGCAAGCGCAAGCGTGAAGCACTGATCGCAGTGCTCAAGGGTGGCTGGCTGTCGGGGCTCGTTACCGACGAACTGTGCGCGCGGGCGGCTCTCGAAGCTTAAAGAGCGCCCAGCACGTTTGAGCGGGGCGTTCGCTTGAGCGCGGCCCCACACGCGCAGGCCACTGCGCCGTTGAAACAAACAGCGGGAAGGCCGCACTCGCGCCTTCCCGCCACGTCAAGCCGCCAATACTTCGACGATCTTGCGCTGGAACGCCTTGCCTTCGCTATCGAACAGATGGCAATGCTCGGGCGTCGCGCCGAGCTTTTGCGTCTCGCCCTTCGCATGACGTTCAAGCGGCGGAATGCGTGCAATCAGACCGTCCGGCGCGACGCTCGACTCCGCGTACAGATACGCGGCGTCGCCGAGCGATTCGACGGCCATCGTGCGGGCCGATACACCGTCGTCCGTCATACCGACATGCAAGTGCTCGGGGCGGATGCCCACCGTCACTTTGTCGCCCTGCTTGACCGCGCCAGGCTCTACCGCGACGCGTTGCGTCTCGCCGGTTTCATAGCGCACCGTCACGCCGTCGTGCGTGACCGATTGCACGACGCCTTCCATGAAATTCATTTTTGGCGAGCCGATGAAACCCGCGACGAAACGATTGGCCGGCGCGTGATACAACATGGTCGGGCTGCCGACCTGTTCGAGATTGCCCGCAGACAGCACGACGATCTTGTCGGCGAGCGTCATCGCTTCGACCTGATCGTGCGTCACGTAGATCATCGTGGTCTTCAGTTCGTCATGCAGGCGCGCAAATTCCAGCCGCATTTTCACGCGCAACGCGGCGTCGAGATTCGACAGCGGTTCGTCGAACAGAAACACTTTCGGCTTGCGGGTGATCGCGCGGCCGATTGCGACGCGCTGCCGCTGACCGCCCGATAGCTGCTTGGGCTTACGGTCCAATAGATGATCGATATGCAGAATCTTCGCGGCGTTGCGCACGGCCGCGTCGATCTCCGGCTTCTTCGTGCCGGCGAGCTTCAGGCCGAACGCCATGTTGTCGTACAGCGTCATGTGCGGATACAGCGCGTACGACTGGAACACCATCGCAATACCGCGCTTCGCAGGCGGCACGTCGTTCATGCGCGTGCCGTCGATGGTGAGGTCGCCGCCGCTGATATCTTCGAGGCCGGCGATCATCCGCATCAGCGTCGATTTACCGCAACCGCTCGGACCTACGAACACGACGAATTCGCCGTCCGCGATGTCGAGGTTGATGTCGCGCATCACTTCGGTGTCGTCGTAGGCCTTCCGGATATTGCGCAGAGTTACGCTTGCCATGATGTGTCTCCGTGTAATGCTGTGTGTTGCTCGTGTGTTGCCACGTTGCGTTTGCGCTTGCGTTTGCGTTTGCGCTTGCGTTGCGTTTGCGCGTTGCCAGCTTTGCTGGTCGCACGGTCGTCGTGCATCGTGCGCCGAGCCGCCCGCGCTTACGGCGCCGCGGCCGTCGCGCTCAACGTCCACTGCGCGACCAGTTCCGGCAATTGATGCATGTCGTCGAATACATGCCGGGCACCGGCCGCATGCAGTTTGTCGATTTGCGCGTCGCTCGCATGACCGCCGCCAATGAATCCCAGCACCGTCATTCCTGCCGCGCTCGCCGCCGTGACGCCGGTCACGCTGTCTTCGACCACGAGGCATGCAGACGGCGCGAGCCGCAAACCTTCCGCCGCGGCCAGATAGACGTCGGGTGCGGGCTTCGGATTGGGCACGCTATCGGCGCAAAACAGACGGTCGCCGAAAAATCTCACGAGTCCCGTACGCGCAAGAACAGTCTGCACGTAAGGCCGAAAACTATTGCTCGCGCAGCCTTTGATGAGCGGGACCTGCGCCAGCGCCTGCTCGATGCCCTGCACGGCCGGCGCCTGCATCGCCGCCGCTTCCACGGAGCGGCGAATCGCGTCGATGTCGTCAAGACCGAGGCTTTTGCCGAGTTGCATCGCCGTGCCTTCCAGCACTTTTTCGATGCGCAACCCAAGTAACGGCAGCACGACCGGTTCGATATCCGCGCCCGGCCAGCGCGCTTCGAGCTCATGCACGAGCATGCGCGCAGCCACCGCTTCGCTGTCGATCAATACACCGTCGCAATCGCAGATCAGCGCGAAATTTCCTGCACTGGTGCCTGCCGTCATTTGACCGCCCCGAACGTGAGGCCGCGCACGAGTTGCTTCTGCGAGAGCCAGCCGACGATCAGGATCGGCGCCACCGCAAGCAGCGAAGCCGCGGACAGCTTGGCCCAGAATAAGCCTTCAGGACTGGAGTACGACGCGATGAAAACCGTGAGCGGCGCTGCGTTGGAACTCGACAGGTTGATGCTCCAGAATGCTTCGTTCCACGAAAGGATCACGAGCAGTAGCGCGGTGGAAGCGAGCCCCGGCAGCGCCATCGGCATCAGCAGATAGACGATTTCCTGCCAGGTCGCCGCGCCGTCGATACGGCCCGCTTCCAGAATGTCGCGTGGAATTTCGGCGAAGTACGTGAAAGACATCCACACCGCAATCGGCAGATTGATCAGCGTATAGACGATCACGAGACCGGAAACCGTATCGAGCAAGCCGCTGTTTTTCCACAGCAGATAGATCGGCACGAGAACACCGACCGACGGCATCATCTTGGTCGAGAGCATCCACAGCAGCACTTTTTGCGTGCGACGCGTCGGGAAAAACGCCATTGCGTAGGCGGCCGGTACCGCGAGAATCAGGCACAGCACCGTCACGCCGACCGAGATCAGGATCGAATTCCACGCGAACGAAAAGTAATTGCTGCGCGCGAATACCTCGCGGAAGCTGTCGAACGTCGGCGTAAAAAATAGCGACGACGAGTACGCCTGCTGTTCCGTCTTGAATGCGGTGATCGTCATCCAGAAGATCGGGAAGAACAACAGCAGCGCGACAAACCAGGCGAGCGCGCCGGGAATGCCGCGACGGATCGCGGCGAACGGCGACTTCGTCGGCACGGTCATGGGCGCCGTGGTCGACGCCGGAGTAGAGGCAACCTGGCTCATTTTTCGTACTCCCCTTTGAGGTTCTTCGCGAGCATCCGCACGAGGAAGAACGACACGATATTGGCCAGCACGACAGCGAGAATGCCGCCCGCCGAGGCGAGACCGACGTCGAACTGTTGAAGGCCGAGCGAATAGATCAGGTACGACAGGTTGGTGGTCGCAGTGCCGGGACCGCCGCCGGTCGTCGTATAGATTTCAGCAAAGATGGACAGCAGGAAAATCGTCTCCATCATCACCACCACGGCAATCGCACGTTTCAGGTGTGGCAGCGTGATGTAGAAGAACATGGAGAATGGACCCGCTCCGTCGATGCGCGCCGCTTCCTTCTGCTCCTGATCGAGCGACTGGATCGCCGTGAAGAGAATCAGAAACGCGAACGGCAGCCATTGCCACGCGACGATCATGATGACCGCAGTCAACGGATACTCGGCGAACCAGTCGATCGGCTGCAGGCCGATCGCGCGCATGCCGCTCGCGACGAGGCCGTAGACCGGATGCAGGATCATGTTCTTCCAGATCAGCGCGCTGACCGTAGGCATTACGAAGAACGGCGCGATGGCCAGCAGCCGCGCGACGCCCTGTCCGTAGAACTTGCGGTCGAACAGGATCGCCATCAGCACGCCGCCGACCACGGTGATCACGAGCACCGACACGATCAGTTGCAACGTATGGCCGATCGACGGGCCGAACGACGGATCGCTGGCGAGAAACTGATAGTTGTCGAAGCCGGCGAACCCCTTCACGTCGGGATTCAGCAGGTTGTAGCGCGAGAACGAGAACCAGATCGTCATCGCGAGCGGAATCGTCATCCACAGCAACAGCACCGCGACCGACGGCGACACGAGCCAGCGCGCGGAATTGGCTTTGCGGACTTCGCGTTCTTTTTCTGTCTGGGGATGGGCATGCATGAGAGGCAGGCGCAGAGGACGCATGATTGACCACCTGTTCGGTAATGCGCGGGCGGCACGGACCGCATGAATCGCCATTTCGCTATGAAGACGAGGCGGCGTTGCGGCGTATGCGCGGCCGTGACGGCCCGCTGTGCTGCGTGAGCCGGCTGACGGGCGTCAGCCGGCACGCGCCACGTAACTCCAGTGGCGAGCTTTCCGATCTACTCTTCGTTACTTCTGATACCCGGCCTGCTTCACCGCGCGATCCGCGGTGGCCTGGCCTGCCGCCAGCGCCTGGTCGACCGTCATCTGACCGGCAATTGCGCCGGAGATGCTTTGACCGACCACGGTGCCGAACGACTGGAATTCAGGTATCCCAACGAATTGCACACCGGTGTACGGCACGGGCTTCGCCGTCGGATGCTCCGGATCAGCCGTTTCGATCGCCTTGAGCACGAAGTCGCCGAACGGCGCGGCCTGCTTGTACTCGGGGCGTGCGTACGTCGATTGGCGCGTTCCGGGCGGCACTGACGCCCAGCCTTCATCTTTCGCGACGAGCTCGATGTACTGCTTCGACGTAGCCCACGTGATGAACTTCTTCGCTGCGTCAGCCTGCTTGGAGGACTTCGGAATCGCCAACGCCCACGCCCACAGCCAGTGCGAACCCTTCGGTGTAACCGCGATTGGCGCCGCGGCAAAACCGACCTTGTCCGCGATCTGCGACTGCTGTTTGTTGTACAGCATGCCCGCGGCCACCGTCGCGTCGATCCACATTGCGCACTTGCCCGAGGACATCAGCGTCAGGTTTTCGTTGAAGCCGTTCGAGCTCGCTCCCGGCGGGCCGTTCTTCTTCAACAGATCGACATAGAACGTGATCGCCTTCTTCCATTCCGGCGAAGTGAGTTGCGCATGCCACTTTTCGTCGAACCAGCGGCCGCCGAACGTGTTCACCACGGTCGTGCCATACGCCATGTTTTCGCCCCAGCCCGCCTTGCCGCGCAAGCAGATGCCGTACATGCCGTTGGCTTTGTCGGTGAGCTTGTCGGCGAATTGCGCGATCTGGTCGTAGGTCGGCTGATCCGGCATTTTCAGGCCCTTCGCCGCAAACAGGTCCTTGCGGTAATACGTCATCGAGCTTTCGACGTAAAACGGCAGCGCATACAACTGGCCGCCGGCAGAGAGGCCGTCGCGGGCCGTCTTCACGACGTCGTTCAGATCGTAATCGGCGGGCAGGTTCGTGAGCGGCGTGAGCCAGCCGCGCTTGCCCCACTGCGGTGTTTCGTATGCGCCGATCGTCATCACGTCGAACTGGCCGCTGCCGGTGGTGATGTCCGTCGTGGCGCGCTGACGCAGCACGTTTTCTTCGAGAATCACCCAGTTCAGCTTGATGTCCGGATTCGCCTTTTCGAATTCGGGCGACAGCTTCTTCAGCTCGATCATGTCCGGATTGTTCAGCGTCGCGATCGTCACCGTGGCCGCCGACGCACTCAGCGCGAAGCATGCAGCGGCGCCTGCGCTAACCGCCTTGAGCGCGGATTTGAGGGCTGGTTTCATGTCTGTTGTCTCCTTTCTCGTGCGTTATGTGATGCTGCGTTTGTTCTACGAAAATGACGCTGGATAACGCGGGTTCAGCCGCTCAACTCATCCAGTTTCCACCGTCGACGTTCAGGGTTTGCGCAGTGATGTAGTCTGCATCCGCGGAAGCGAGGAATAGTGCCGCTCCGGTCAGATCGTCGGGCACGCCCATGCGCCCAAGCGGCACCGCTTCGCCGACGAGGCGCTTCTTCTCGCCGAGCGGCCGGTTCTCATAGCGGGCGAAAAGCGCGTCCACTTCTTTCCACATCGGCGTATCGACGACACCCGGCGCGATGCCGTTTACGTTGATCTTGTGTGGCGCGAGCGCCAATGCAGCAGATTGCGTGTAGCTGAGGACGGCCGCCTTCGTCGCGCAGTAATGCGACACGAGTGCTTCTCCGCGCCGCCCCGCTTGCGACGACATATTGATGATCTTGCCGCCGCGGCCTTGCTCGACCATCTGCCGTGCAACGGCTTGCATGAGGAAGAACATGCCCTTCACATTGACCGCGAAGAGGCGGTCGAACACGTCCCACGATTCGTCGAGGATCGGGCGCATATCGAACAGCGCCGCATTGTTGAACAGGATATCCACGTGGCCGAAGCGCTCCAGCGTGCTCGCCACGATGCGCTCGATGTCCTCGCGGCGAGTGACATCCGCGCTGACCGTGAGCACGCGTTCGCCATATGCGGCGCGCAGCGTGTCGCCGAAACTGTCAGCCGGCTTCACGTCCACCAGCACGCATTGCGCGCCTTCGTCCAGATAACGTCGCGCCACGGCTTCGCCGATTCCGCTTGCTGCGCCTGTCAGGATGGCCACCTTGTCTTGCAATCGTGCCGACACGCTTTGTCTCCGATTCGTTTCGCTTTTTGGAGGCGCGGTGAGCGAACGCTCATTGCGCGATCAATTGCTCTGTTTGTGATCGAATGATCGGATACGCACCCGGTCATGTCAAGGCGCTCTCTCAGATTTCGATGGTGCAGCGCGGAACGAGCGCGCCCGACGGTTGCAGCGCTCCTGCGTCCGACCGGTGACAAAAAAAGGAGATACGTTATATCATTGCGACCTCGCATCACGAGCCGCCCTTACATCCGCCTGACGTCAGATAAAGAGATCCGCGCTGATGGCTACATCGACTGCAGAACATCATGCTGCGCGGCTTGCGCATGCCGAAGCGCATGCCGCGTTGCATGGCTTGGCCCTGACGCCGCTGCGGCGTCAGGTGTATGCCGCGATTGTCGCGAGCGAACGGCCTGTCGGCGCCTACGAGTTGCTTGCCGCGCTCGAACCGCAACGCGGCCGCGTGCCGCCGACCACGGTCTATCGCGCGCTCGATTTTCTGCTCGCGCATGGCTTCGTGCATCGCATCGAGTCGAAGAATGCGTTTGTCGCCTGCTGCGAGGTCGGCGTGCCGCACTGCAGCCAGTTTCTGATGTGCGACCGCTGCGGCGCGACCGTCGAGATTCCGGGCGACGTCCTCGCCGGGCAGCTGTCGCATAGCGCGCCGGCACACGGCTTCGAGGTACACCGAGCGGTCGTCGAATTGAGCGGTCTTTGCGCACGGTGCGCACGCGCGTCGCGCGCCACTGCATCCACATGAGCCATCGCTTCACGTTTGCAATTCATTCAACCCTCACGCAGCAGGACACATAATGAAAAAGACCGGCACGAGGTTGTTGTCGAAGTATGTCGCCGCGGTTACAGCCGCCTTCGCGTTAAGCCAGGCAGCATTTGCCGCGGATGCGAAAATCCCGGTGGTCGCCGCAGAAAATTTTTATGGGGACGTGGTGCAGCAACTCGGCGGCGAGCGCGTCGACGTGACCAGCATTCTCAGCAATCCGGACCAGGACCCGCATCTGTTCGAAGCCAGCCCGAAGACGGCTCGCGCGTTGCAACACGCGAGCATCGTGGTCTACAACGGTGCCGACTACGATCCGTGGATGGTGAAACTGCTGGCGGCTTCGAAAGGCACGAAGCGCGCGACGATCGTCGCGGCCGACCTTACCGGCAAGAAGAGCGGCGACAATCCGCATCTCTGGTACGACCCGTCGACCATGCCCAAGGTGGCGCGCGCGGTAAACGAGGCGCTCGTCGCGGCTGACCCGGCGCACAAGTCGGCGTACGATGCGAATCTCGCGAAGTTTCTGGATTCGCTGAAACCGGTGGAGGCGAAGGTTGCCGAGTTGCATGCGCGTTACACGGGCACGCCGGTCACGGCAACGGAGCCGGTGTTTGGCTATATGTCGGACGCAATCGGGCTGAGCATGCGCAACATGCGCTTTCAGCTGGCGGCAATGAACGAAACCGAAGCGAGCGCGTCCGACATCGCCGCGTTCGAACGCGATCTGCGTGAAAAGCGCGTGCGCGTGCTGATCTATAACAGCCAGGCAACCGAGGCTCTGACCAAACGCATGTTGAAGCTCGCGCAGCAATCGAAGGTGCCGACCATGAGCGTCACCGAGACCGAGCCCGCGGGTAAGACGTATCAGACGTGGATGCTCTCGCAGCTCGACGCGCTCGGCGCAGCGCTCGCCCAAGGCGACGCGGCCGGTGCGAATGCGGCGGCGGCCAGCGTCAAAGGAAAAACGCAATGAATGTCACTGGCCGCAGCACGCCAGCCAATCTGTCAGCAAGCGCAGCTACGAGCCGCGCGCCCGTGCTCGAGGTCGATCACGTCACGCTCGAACTCGGGGACCGCACGATCTTGCGCGATGCCGGCTTCGTCGTGAATCAGGGCGAATTCATCGGCGTACTGGGGCCGAACGGCGCCGGCAAGACCACGCTGATGCGCGCGGTGCTCGGCCTCGTACCGGCTGCAAGCGGCTCGATCCGCGTGCTGGGGCAGCCGGTGGAGCGCGGCAACGCGTCGATCGGTTATATGCCGCAAACGCGCAGCGCGCTCGCCGGACGGCGCGTGCGTGGCCGCGATTTCGTGGCAATGGCGGCCGACGGCCACCGTTGGGGACTACCGCACGCGGACGCCAGGACGCGCGCGGACGTCGAGCGCGTGCTCGAACTGGTCGACGGCCGAAAGCTTGCTGAGCGCCCGTTGTCCGAACTCTCGGGCGGAGAGCGGCAGCGCCTGCTGCTCGCGCAATGTCTGCTCGGCGCGCCGAAACTGCTGCTGCTCGACGAACCGCTCATCAGCCTCGACCCGCATCATCAGAAGAGCGTCGTCGAGCTCGTGCGGCGCGTGCAGCAGGAACTCGGCATTGCCGTGCTGTTCTCGGCGCACGAACTCAATCCGCTGCTCAACTCGCTCGATCGCGTGCTGTATCTCGGCAGCGGCGTGGCCGCGCTCGGCACCGTCGACGAGGTCATCACCCGGCCCGTGCTGTCGCGCCTCTACGGTTCGCCCATCGACGTGATGCGCGTGAACGGCCGCATTTTCGTGATGTCGGGCGGCGTCGAAGTAGAAAAGCACGATCACGAACATGAACACGACGGGAACGGCGGCCACTCGCATTCCCATGGTCATTCGCACGCACCCGCGCACGGCCACTCACACCAGCACGACTCACGCGACGGACATAAGCACGATGTTTGAATACGACTTCATGGTGAACGCGTTCGCCGCGTCGGGAATCGTCGCGGTGCTCGCGGGCGTGGTCGGCTATTTTCTCGTGATGCGCGGACAGACCTTCGCTGGCCACGCGCTTTCGCACGTCGGCTTCACTGGCGCGACCGGCGCCGTGCTGATCGGAATTTCGCCGATCTGGGGGATGGTCGGCTTCACGCTCGCGGCCGGCGTCGGCATGGGCGCGCTAGGCGAACGCCTTGCCGGACGCGACGTGGCGATCGGCGTGATCCTGTCGCTGTCGCTCGGCTTCGGCCTGCTGTTTCTGCACTTCTTCACCGCCTACGCGACGCAAGTCACAGCGCTGCTGTTCGGCAACGTGCTCGGCGTCAACGAGTCGACGCTCGCTGTGCTGGCGGCGTTGGGCGTAGTCAGCCTGCTCGCACTCGCGGCGATCATGCGCCCGTTGCTCTTTGCTTCGCTGCAGCCTGAACTGGCCGAAGCAAAAGGCGTGTCGTTGCGTCTCGTGTCGGTGCTGTTTCTCGCGATTGCCGCGCTCGCAGTGGCCGCGTGCACGCAGATCGTCGGCGTGCTGCTGGTCTTCACGCTGATGGTCGGACCGGCCGCCGCCGCGCAAAACATGACGACGCGGCTTTCCGCCGGCCTGGTGCTCGCCGCCGCGTTCGCGTTGCTGCAGGCGTGGCTCGGCGTGACGCTCGCGTTTTATACCGATTGGCCGACCAGCTTCTGGATCACTGCGCTGTCGGCGGTGGTGTATGGCGGAAGTCTGCTGAAGCGCCGCTAAACGCAAAGGCGCTAGCTGGGATGGCGGCCCGCAACGGCGCCGCCATCGGTACTAGCGGTTCAGCCGACCAGGACCTTCGCGTGATGCGCGATGTGATCCTGAATGAAGGTCGAGATGAAGTAATAGCCGTGGTCGTAGCCCGCATGGCGGCGCAACGTCAGCGGTTGGCCCGCCTCACGGCATGCGGCTTCGAACACGTCCGGGTACAACTGCTCGGCGAGAAACTGGTCGGCGAGTCCCTGATCGACCAGAATCCCCTCCGCGAACTGGCGCGATGCGCGCCTCACGAGTTCGCTTGCGTCGTATTCCTTCCACGTCTCGCGGTTCTCGCCCAGATAGCCGCTAAACGCTTTCTCGCCCCAAGGGGCACGCGTAGGCGCCGCGATCGGCGCGAAGGCCGATACCGAGCGATAGATGTCCGGATTGCGCAGCGCCATCATTAACGCGCCGTGGCCGCCCATTGAATGCCCGAAGATGCCGAGCCGCGAACCGTCGACGGGCAGTTCCTTCAGCACCGTTTCACGCAGCTCGTCGCGCACGTACGAGTACATCCGGTAGTGCCGCGCCCACGGCTCCTGCGTTGCATCGACGTAAAAGCCCGCGCCTACGCCGAAGTCCCACGCGGCACTCTCGTTCGGCACGCCCGCGCCCCGCGGGCTCGTATCCGGCGCGACGAGCGCAACGCCATGTTGCGCGGCGAAGCGCTGCGCGCCGGCCTTGATCGGGAACGTCTCTTCGGTACAGGTGAGCCCCGCGAGATAAAACAGCGCGGGCACCTTCGCATCTGGCTGCAGGGCCTGCGGCGGCAGATACACCGAGAAGCGCATGGGCAGGCCGACGGTCTGCGACTCGTGCCGGTAAAAGCGCTGCTCGCCGCCATGACAGGCGTGCGACGACAGTAGCTCAAGCATCGTCTTGCTCCTTGTTGGTCGCCTTCATTGAGTCGCCTTCATTGAGCCGCTTTGATTGCGCCGAGTTAATACAGCACGACCGAGCGGATCGACTCGCCTTTCTTCATCAGATCGAAGCCCTCGTTGATGCGCTCGAGCGGCAGACGGTGCGTGATGAGGTCGTCGATATTGATCTTGCCTTCCATGTACCAGTCGACGATTTTCGGCACGTCGGTGCGGCCACGCGCGCCACCGAATGCGGAGCCCTTCCACTCGCGGCCCGTGACGAGCTGGAACGGACGCGTGCTGATCTCCTCGCCCGCCGCCGCCACGCCGATGATGAACGACTGGCCCCAACCCTTATGCGTGCATTCGAGCGCCTGGCGCATCACCTTCGTATTGCCGATGCATTCGAACGAATAGTCGGCGCCGCCGTCGGTAAGCTGCACGATGTGATCGACCACGTTCTCGACTTCGTTCGGGTTGATGAAGTGCGTCATGCCGAATTTTTTCGCGAGTTCCACGCGACCCGGATTGATGTCCACACCAATGATCTTGTCCGCGCCCACCATCTTCGCGCCTTGAATCACATTCAGACCGATGCCGCCGAGCCCGAATACGACCACGTTCGCGCCCGCTTCCACCTTCGCCGAATACACGACCGCGCCGACGCCCGTCGTCACGCCGCAGCCGATATAGCAGATCTTGTCGAACGGCGCGTCTTCACGCACCTTGGCAACCGCGATCTCCGGCACGACGATGTAGTTCGAAAAGGTGGACGTGCCCATGTAGTGGAACAAAGGCTTGCCGTCCAGCGAGAAACGCGACGTGGCGTCGGGCATCAGGCCCTTGCCTTGCGTCGAGCGGATCGCCTGACACAGGTTGGTCTTGCGCGACAGACAGAATTTGCACTGACGGCATTCCGGCGTGTAAAGAGGAATGACGTGATCGCCCTTCTTAAGCGTGCCGACGCCCGGCCCCGTATCGACGATCACGCCCGCGCCTTCGTGGCCCAGAATCGCCGGGAAAATGCCTTCGGGATCGGCGCCCGAGAGCGTGTAGTAGTCGGTGTGGCAGATGCCCGTCGCTTTCACTTCGATCAGGACTTCGCCTGCGCGCGGTCCTTCGAGATCGACTTCTTCGATCGTCAACGGTGCGCCGGCTTTCCATGCGATTGCTGCTTTGGTCTTCATCGTGAATGCTCCTGTGAGTCTGTGAATGCGACGCGCGTCGCGGCCTGCAACATGGCGATGCGCGAATATACGGGGATCATGCTGCGGCCGATGCCTGCGCCGCGCGAGCTACAGGCTAACGCATGAAAAGCGTCATGGTATTGCAAAGTGCGTCACGGCATTGTCAGCAGGTGACATTACCGCTCTGCTCGTCAGGCGCCGGGGGTGCGTCGAACCATGTTTCGACGCGACCATATAGATCGAGAAAACGTGCGTAGCGTTCAGCGAGCGCGCGATCGCCCCGCGGGCTCGCCACGTGTGTCGCACCGGGCGCGAGCGCAGCGAGATCGTGCACATGCCAGTGACCGCTTGCAATGCCACCGAGAATAGCCGCGCCGCGCGGGGCGGCATTCGGACAATCGACCGCGTGCAGTTCCGCATCCAGCGCATCGGCGAGCAACTGACGCCAGCGGGCATCGACGGAACCGCCTCCCGCGAGCTTCAATGACGTCACTGTTGCGCCGCTCGCGCGGATCGCATCGAGCCCGGCGCGCAGAGAAAAAGCGACGCCTTCGAACGCGGCACGCATCATCGCGCCGCGCGTGTGATCGAGAGCAAGGCCGAGCCAGCCGCCGCGCGCCGCGGGATTGAGCCACGGTGTGCGCTCGCCTGTGAGGTACGGGAGGAAGGTCAGCGGCGCCAGCGCTGCGGCGGCGTTGGCGTTGATCTCCGAGCCGTGGTTCGCGTGCTTGCCGAAGGCTTCGGCATAGGCGTCGCTCCATTCGTAGCATAGCCATCCGCGCGCGCGCTCGAGCGCGATGCCCACGTTCTGCATGGCCGCCATCCGATACCAGTGATCGCTCGCCGCGCGATAACGATGCAAGCCTTTCACCGCCGGCGGCTCATGCTCGGCGAGTACGACGATCTGGCCACCGGTGCCGGTCGTTAGAAGCGCGTCGCCGTCGCGTGCAATGCCGCTGCCGAGCGCAGCGCATGGGGTGTCGGCGGCACCCGTCGCAAGCACGATCCCCGCGCGCAAACCCAAGGCCTGCGCCGCGTTCTGTGACAACACACCGGCGGCTGCATATGACGGCCCCAACGGCGGGAACCACTCGTGCGGAATGCCGAGCCGTTCGGTCAGCGCCGCGTCCCACGTGCCATCAGGATCGGCGAGCGCGGTCGCGCAGGCGTCCGACGGATCGGTTGCGACCGCCCCGCCCAACGCGACGCGCAGCCAGTCTTTTGGTTGAAGTGCCCAGCGGGTGCGGCGCGCGGACTCCGGTTCATGCAACACGATCCAGCGCAGTAACGGACCGGCCATGCCTGGCGCCACCGGGTTGGGCTGCGGCTCGGGCCACGCGTCGAGCAAAGTCCGCGCGCGCGTGTCTGGCCACAGCATGGCAGGCCGCACTGCATTGCCGGTTTCGTCGATCAACACGACGCCGTGCATTTGCCCCGACAAGCCGATCGCCTTGACCTCGCGACGCAAGCCGTCGGGCAAGCGGGCAGCCGCTTCGCACAGCGCGCGCCACCACGTCTGCACCGACGTCTCCGTCCAGCCGGCGTGCGGCGTCTCAAGACCATAAGCGACGCTCGCGGCGGCCCGTTCATGGCCGTCTTCATCGACGATTGCAACTTTGAGGGAGCCGGTGCCGAGGTCGATGCCGAGAAAGCTCATGAGTGATGGAGCGTCGTCAGTTAGGGTGTGATTGAGAGCACGCAGACCGTGCCGTGAGCGCCGACTTTTGCCAGTCGCGCGATGTGTGCAAACCAAGGGCTGCCGCATGCGCAATGCGGCCAGATCGCGGGTTAACCCCGGTCGGCGACGAGTTTCGTGAAAACACGACTATGTGCCAGCCCGGATACACCTGATCGATTCTCACATATATCGCGGCGGCTCGGGCATGCGCACGACCGCGCGCGCATCGCCGCTACAAGGGGCTGACCGCCGGTGAACCCGCCGCTCGCGTCGATTCCGGCTTTCAAAACGGGCTTGCGCATATCGTCACCGGGAATGCCGGAATAGGCCCCAGCTGTCTTGTTGCGCTTTTTCGTCCCCGATACCTTGGAGTCCATCCCAAAACTAGATTGTGGAGAGAGACGTTATGCAATCGAACACGGTTCACCCGTGCGACGAGCGGCTGCCCGCGGGCCAGTTGCTCACCCTCGGCATCCAGCACGTTTTGGTGATGTACGCGGGCGCTGTCGCCGTCCCGCTGATCGTCGGCGCCGCGCTGAAACTGCCGAAAGACCAGATCGCGTTTCTGATCAGCGCCGACCTGTTCTCGTGCGGCATCGCCACGTTGATCCAGACGCTCGGGTTGTGGATTTTCGGCATCCGCCTGCCGGTCATCATGGGCTGCACGTTCGCCGCAGTCGGTCCGATGGTCGCGATCGGCACGAATCCGTCGCTCGGCATTCTCGACATCTTCGGCTCGACGATTGCCGCCGGCGTGATCGGCATCCTGCTTGCGCCGGCCGTCGGCAAGCTGCTGCGCTTCTTTCCACCGGTGGTGATCGGCGTGGTGATCTCGGTGATCGGTTTGTCGCTGATGGGCGTCGGCATTAACTGGGCGGCCGGCGGCGTGGGCAATCCCGACTACGGCAACCCGGTCTACCTCGGGCTGTCGCTGCTCGTGCTGATGCTGATCCTGCTCATCAACAAGTTCGCCAAGGGATTCATCGCGAATATTTCCGTATTGCTCGGCATTGTCGCGGGCTTCGTGATCGCGCTGGCGCTCGGCCGGGTCAACATGGAAGGCGTCACGCACGCACCGTGGGTCGGCTTCGTGATGCCGTTCCACTTCGGCCTGCCGCACTTCGATCCGTTGTCGATCGCGACCATGGTCACTGTGATGTTCGTTACCTTCATCGAATCGACGGGCATGTTCCTCGCGGTCGGCGACATGGTCGATCGTCCCGTCGATCAGAAAGCGCTCGTGCGCGGCCTGCGCGTGGACGGACTCGGCACGCTGATCGGCGGCATCTTCAACTCGTTTCCGCATACGTCGTTCTCGCAGAATGTCGGCCTGATCGGCGTCACGGGCGTGAAGAGCCGCTTTGTCTGCGCGATGGGCGGCGTGATCCTCGTGTTGCTCGGCCTGTTTCCGAAGATGGCGCAAGTGGTCGCGTCGGTGCCGGCATTCGTACTCGGCGGTGCCGGCATCGTGATGTTCGGCATGGTCGCGGCCAATGGCATCAAGGTGCTGTCGAAAGTCGACTTCGTAAGGAATCACCACAACCTGTTCATCGTCGCGGTGAGTATCGGGCTGGGACTCGTACCGGTCGTGTCGCCGCACTTCTTCTCCAGACTGCCGCCCGCGTTGTCACCGCTGCTGCATAGCGGAATCTTGCTGGCTTCGGTATCCGCGGTCGTGCTGAATCTGATTTTCAACGGCGTCAAAAGCGAGAAGAAGGCGCAGTGCGAAATCCGCAAGGCCGGCCACGATTTCGATGAACGCGGCGGCAACGATCAGCCTCGCGACGAAATGCTGCGCGCGGCGGACCTGCATTGAAAGTGAGGGCTTTGACGCTGAATCGGCGAAGCTTGGGGTTTTATTGCAATGCCTCGCAAGCAGGCGCGCCCCGCTCACCGCTGTAAAAGAAAACGCCACGGCATGCCGTGGCGTTTTTTCTTCGGTGGCTTAACCGTCGAACTGCTGTAACCGTCAGCCGGCGGTCGCAGCCGAAGCCGCTGCCGGCGCACTTGCTGCACCGTAGTCGACGGGTGCGTCGGCCGGACGCGGCTGATCGCCGCTATGCTCGATCCAGCCGCCGCCGAGCGCCTGGTACAACGTCACCAGGTTCTGCAGACGCTCCATGCGCGCAGTAATCAACGACTGCTGCGCCGAATACAAAGCGGTCTGCGCGGTCAGCACCGCGAGGTAACTGTCGACCCCGTTCGTATAGCGCAGATCCGACAGATCCAGCCGGCGCTGTTCCGCAAACGCGTTGCGCTCGAGCGACTGGATCTGCTGATCGTATGTGCCGCGCGCGGCGAGCGCGTCTGCTACCTCGCGGAAGGCCGTCTGGATCGCCTTTTCGTACGTGGCGATCTGGACGTTCTTCTGGATATTCGCGAGATCGAGGTTGGCCATGTTCTGACCGCCCTCGAAAATTGGCAGCGTGATCGACGGCGCGAAACTCCACGCTGCCGAACCCGGCTTGAACAAGCCGCCGAGCGTCGGGCTCAGCGTGCCAAAGCTGCCCGTGAGCGAAACCTTCGGGAAGAAGGCCGCGCGCGCGGCGCCGATATTCGCGTTGGCCGCAAGCAGATTCTCTTCGGCCTCCATGATATCGGGACGACGCGTCAGCAGATCGGACGGCAGACCCGCCGGAATATCCGTGAGCAGATTCTGGTCGTTCAACGTGAGGCCCGGCGCGAGGCCGGCGGGCAACGGCTCGCCGACCAGCAGCACCAGCGCGTTTTCCGCCTGTGCCCGCAGACGCGCCTGCGCTTGCAGGTTCGCCTCGGCCTGCTCGACCACGGTCTGCGCCTGGCGAACATCGAGTTCGGAGCCCGTACCGTTGTCGAACTGCAGCTTCGTGATGCGAAACGACTCCTGCGCGGTCTTCAGCGTACCTTGCGTGACCTTCAGCAGATCGTCGAGTTCGAGCACCGTCAGGTACTGATTCGCCACCTGCGAGACCAACGCGATTTCAGCTGCCTTGCGCGCTTGAGCCGTGGCCAGGTACTGAGCCAACGCCTGGTCCTTCAGGCTTTGAATCCGCCCGAAAAAGTCGATTTCCCACGATGCGTTCAGGCCGACCGAATACGAGTTCGAAATCGTATTGCCGAACACCGACAGATCTTTCGGCGTCCGCTGTTTGCTTTGCGATGCCGCGGCGTCGAGCGTCGGGAACAGCCCCGCGCGAACGATCCGGAACTGCGCCTGCGACGCCTGCATGTTCAGCACCGACACGCGCAAATCCCGGTTGTTCTTCAGCGCGATGTCGATCAACTGCTGCATGCGCGGATCGATGAAGAAATCGCGCCAGCCGATGTCGGCCGCCGCGAGACCGTTCGCGCTGCGCGCACCGGCCCCGCCAGGCTGCGTCGTGCCCGGCTGCGTGTCGTACACGCCGCCGGTCGGGAACGTGCTCGTCACCGGCGCGGCGGGGCGTTCGTACTTCGGCGCCATCGTGCAACCGGCGGCGAGGAACGCGACCGCCACTGCAATCAAAGAGTGTTTTTGCATCTCAATGTCCGTCCTTGCCCGAGCCATTGGTGTCGGAACCGCCAGCCGCTCCGCCACCTTGCGGATCATGCGGATGGTGCTCGTTGTAGTGTGCGAGCGCCGCGTCCGGGTCTTCCTTGTCGCCGCCGAACTTCGCGCGGATCACGACGAAGAACATCGGGATCATGAAAATCGCGAGGAAGGTCGCCGTCAACATACCGCCGATCACGCCCGTACCAATTGCGTGCTGGCTCGCCGAGCCCGCGCCGTTACTGATCGCGAGCGGCATCACGCCGAGAATGAACGCGAGCGACGTCATCAGAATCGGACGCAGCCGCAGACGTGCCGCTTCCAACGCGGCCTCGACCGGACCCATGCCCTCGCTCAGCTGCAATTCGCGTGCGAATTCGACGATCAGGATCGCGTTTTTCGCCGACAGCCCCACGGTTGTCAGAAGACCAACCTGGAAGAACACGTCGTTCTCGAGCCCACGCAGCGTGGCGGCCAGCAATGCGCCGATCACGCCGAGCGGCACCACCATGATCACGGAGAACGGAATGGACCAGCTCTCATACAACGCCGCGAGACACAGGAACACGACGAGGATCGAGATGCCGTACAGGATCGGCGCCTGCGAACCGGACTGGCGTTCCTGCAACGACAGGCCCGTCCATTCGTAGCCGACACCCGCGGGCAGCTTCGCCACGAGCGCTTCCATTGCCGTCATCGCCTGACCCGTCGACTTGCCCGGTGCCGCCGCGCCCTGGATTTCCACCGCGGAAATACCGTTGTAACGCTCGAGCTTCGGCGAACCATAGGTCCACTGGCCGCTTGCGAACGACGAGAACGGCACCATGCCGCCTGCCGTGTTGCGCACGTACCAGGTGTTCAGGTCTTCCGGCGTCATACGGAACGGTGCATCGCCCTGCAGGTACACCTTCTTGATACGGCCGTCGGTATCGAGGAAGTTGTTCACGTATTGCGACGCCCACGCGATCGAGAACGTCTGGTCGATTGCGGACAGCGATACGCCGAGTGCCGAGGCCTTTTCGTGGTCGATGTTCACCTTGAACTGCGGCGTATCGTTCAGGCCGTTCGGGCGCACCTGAGCCAGCGTCGGATCTTGCGCGGCCATGCCGAGCAGCATGTTGCGCGCTTGCATCAGCTTTTCGTGGCCGACACCCGCGCGGTCCTGCAGCTCGAAGTCGAAGCCGGCAGCCGTGCCGAGTTCCGGAATGGACGGCGGATTCACCGGATACACGAGCGCACCCTTGTAGCTGCCGAAGTGCATGAAGAGGCGGCCCACCAGCGCCTGTACCTTTTCATCCGCATGCTGACGCTGCGCGTAGTCCTTCATCCGCACGAACACGAGACCGGCGTTCTGACCGCGGCCCGCGAAGCTGAAGCCGTTCACCGTGAAGGTGGATTCGACAATCGCCTTCTCGCCGTTGAGCAGATAGTCCGACACGTCTTTCAGCGCGCGCGCCGTGGTTTCCTGAGTGGAACCCGAAGGCGTCTGCACGAGCACGAACATCGTGCCCTGGTCTTCGTCCGGCAGGAACGACTTCGGCAGTTTCACGAACAGCAAACCAACCGCAAAGATCACCACCATGTAGATGATGAGCCAGCGGCCCGAGCGCTTGATCACGTGGTGCACGCCCGAGTGATACTTGTCGCGGCTCTTGTTGAAGTTCCGGTTGAACCAGCCGAAGAAACCCTTCTTCTCTTCGTGATGACCTTGCGGAATCGGCTTGAGAATCGTCGCGCACAAAGCCGGCGTCAGGATCAACGCGACCAGCACCGACAGCACCATGGCCGCCACGATGGTCAGCGAGAATTGCCGGTAAATAGCGCCGACCGAACCGCCCGAGAACGCCACCGGCACGAACACCGCCGACAGCACGAGCGCCACGCCGACGAGCGCGCCGGTAATCTGGTCCATCGCCTTGCGCGTGGCTTCACGAGGCGATAAGCCCTCCTCCGCCATCACCCGCTCGACGTTTTCCACCACCACGATCGCGTCGTCCACCAGGAGGCCGATTGCCAGCACGAGCCCGAACATGGACAACGTGTTGATCGAAAAGCCCACCATGCTCATGACCGCGAACGTGCCCAACAGCACCACCGGAACTGCGATGGTCGGGATCAGCGTGGCGCGCAGGTTTTGCAGGAACAGGTACATGACCAGGAACACCAGCACGATACCTTCGAGCAGTGTCTTGACCACTTCCTCGATCGACAGACGCACGAACGGCGTGGTGTCGTACGGATACTGGACGACCAGACCGTGCGGGAAGTACTTCGACAGTTCGGCGACCTTCGCGCGCACTGCCTTCGCCGTTGCGAGCGCATTCGCGCCGGTGGCGAGCTGGATACCGAAGCCGGCGGTAGGCTGCCCGTTGTACTTGGTGTCGAAGTTGTAGTTTTCGCCACCGAGCTCGACGCGCGCGACGTCCTTGATACGAACCTGCGAACCGTCGGGATTGACCTTCAGCAGCACGTTGCCGAACTGTTCAGGCGTATTGAGCAGCGTCGCTTCCGTGATGGTCGCCTGCAACACCTGCCCCGGCACCGACGGCGTGCCGCCGAGCGAGCCGCCGGCAACCTGTACGTTCTGCGCCTGCAGCGCGGTCTGCACGTCTACGGGAGTCAGGCCGAAGTTGGTCAGCTTGTTCGCGTCGAGCCAGATTCGCATTGCGTACTGCGAGCCGAACAGCGTGACCGTGCCCACGCCGTCGATACGGCTGACCGGGTCCTGAATGTTCGACGCCACGTAGTTCGCGAGGTCGTACTTGTTCATGCTGCCGTCTTCGGACACGAACGCCATGACCAGCAGGAAGCTGCTGCTCGACTTCGTGACCTTCGTACCCAGCTGCTGAACCGCTTGCGGCAGCAACGGAGTAGCGAGCTGCAGCTTGTTCTGCACCTGCACCTGCGCGATGTCAGGATTGGTGCCGGCCGCGAACGTCAGCGTGATGGTTGCGGTACCCGAGTCGTCGGAAGTGGACGACAGGTACAGCAAGTGGTCGAGACCACTCATCTGCTGCTCGATCACCTGCGTGACGGTGTTTTCCACCGTCTTCGCCGAAGCGCCCGGATACGTTGCGCTGATCTGCACAGCCGGCGGCGCGATGGTCGGGTATTGCGCGATCGGCAATGTGAACACCGACGCGATACCCGCGAGCATCAAAATGATGGCGATCACCCATGCAAAAATCGGGCGATCAATGAAGAACTTTGCCATGTGGCGGGCTCCCTGTTATTACGCGCCCGATGCAGCGGAGGCAGGTTGAGCCGTCTGCGCACTGCCGCTGGCGGCCGGCGCACCTTGAGCGGCTGCGCCGGAGGCGGGTGTAGCGGGAAGTTGCGCGGCGACGGTCTTGACCTGCATGCCCGGTTTCGCCTTGTCGGTGCCCTGCACGATCACGCGGTCGCCGGGTTTCAGGCCGCTCTCGACCACCCAGTTCGAACCGTACGTGCCCGAGGTGACGAGCTGACGCAACGCGACCTTGTTGTCGTCACCGACGACGAGCGCAGTAGGCTGACCCTTCTGGTCGTGCGTGATACCGACTTGCGGCACGACGAGCGCGTTTTCGTTCACGCCTTCCTCGATCTTCGCGCGCACGAACATGCCCGGCAGCAGCACCTTGTCCTTGTTCTGGAAGATCGCGCGGACCGTGACAGAGCCCGTGCCCTGGTCGACCGTCACGTCGGTGAACTGCAGCTTGCCCTTTTCGGAATAGGTACGGCCGTCCTCCAGAATCAGCGAAACCTTCGCGGCGTCAGGACCGTTCGTCTTGAGACGCCCTTCCTGCATCTGGCGGCGCAACTTCAGACCTTCGAGGCTCGATTGCGTCAGGTCGACGTAGACCGGATCGAGTTGCTGCACGGTGGCGAGCAGGGTCGCGGCGCTCGCCTGAACATAAGCGCCCGGCGTGACTTGCGACACGCCGATCTGGCCCGTCACGGGCGAGGTCACGTCGGTATAGCCCAGGTTGATCTGCGCCGTCTCGACCGCGGCCTTGCCGGCGGCGACGTCGGCGGCAGCCTGGCCTTGCGCGGCTACTGCGTTGTCGTAGTCCTGCTTGCTGACCGCGTTGGCCGCAACCAGCACCTTGAAGCGGCTTGCCTGCGCCGTGGTGGACGCGAGGTTGGCCTGCGCCTTGGCGAGCGTCGCCTTCGCGTTGTTCAGCGTGGCGATGTACGGCGCCGGATCGATCTTGTACAGGCGCTGGCCTGCCTTGACCTGGCCGCCTTCGGTGAATTCGCGGCGCAGCACGATGCCGTCCACCCGCGCGCGCACTTGCGCGACGAGGAAAGCACTGGTGCGGCCCGGCAATTCAGTGACGACAGGTACGGTAGTCGGCTGGACTGTGACGACGCCGACTTCGGGCGTCTGTTGCGGCGGGGCAGATTGTTTTGGTCCGCATGCTGCCAGCAATATGGCAGCCGTCGCGGCACTGATTAAGCGGAATGGAACCCGTTCGACGCGCATGGAGCGACCTCTGTCTATGACTGAGAATGAAAAAGTGCGCGCATCCCTACCCCGGGGACGACGGCGCACACATGCGTCTTGCGACGCTCGACCGAAAGCCCATGGTTGCCGGCAACAGTTGCGAGGCAACCTGAACCAAATGCGCCTTACCGGGAAATGCCGCACCGCGCCGCCCGTTGAAGCACGGCGCGTAAGCGTTCTGAAGACAACAGTGACGGATATTAACCGGTCGTCACAGCTTGGGCTATCCGATCGTGGGGTGCTATTATATATACATTCACGAATGGATGTAAAAGTGCGTTACTTCTCTTGCGGGGCGGGGACCCGGAAGAAAGCTTCGCCAAACAGTTCAGGGCAAACGGATTGTCATCGAGCGTACTTAAAAAAGCTCGGGAAAACCCGCAATCAGGGCAAGTTATACAAATATGGTCAGAAGAACCAAAGAAGAAGCGCTGGAGACGCGCAACAGCATCCTCGACGCAGCCGAACGGGTCTTCTTCGAAAAGGGTGTTTCGCGCACTTCGCTCGCCGACATCGCACAGGCGGCCGGGGTCACGCGCGGCGCCATTTATTGGCATTTTTCCCACAAGAGCGATCTGTTCACCGAGATGTTCGACCGCGTGCTGCTGCCGCTGGACGAACTCAAGGCCGCGTCGCTGGACCCGAACGAGCCCGATCCGCTTGGGCGGTTGATGGAGATCTGCATCGTCTGTGTGCGCGATACCGCGACCGATCAGCGGCGCCGTCGCGTGTTCGACATTCTGTTTCTGAAGTGCGAGCTGGTCGAAGAGATGGGGCCGGTCATGGTCCGCTATCAGACCAATATGCGCGAGGCGCTGATCAAGATAGAAGGCGGCTTGCGCAACGCAATCTCGAAAGGGCAATTGCCGGAAGATCTCGATACGAAGCTCGCTGCTGCCATGGTGCATGCGTTTGTCGGCGGATCGCTGCGAGACATGCTGTTTCTACCCGATGCCACGGATTTCACCGCGCTCGGCGAGCGGATGGTTGAAGGCATTTTCGACGCATTGCGTCTGAGTCCGGCGCTGCGCAAGTCGACGTGACGCGGCGGCTGCGGGCGGCGCACGCGGTGTAGTTTGCGGCCGACCGAGCGGTGGCTGTCGTTGCCGCGGTTGTCGGCAAACTTCCCATTTCGCAAACGGCCGCGCCCGCCCTCGCAGCGCTCGTTGTCACGCTGGACCAGCGTTGGACCGCCATACGCCGCGGCCTGCAAAACGCGACCCTCGACTCGCGGCCTTTCAGCCGCGTCCCTCACGCCAGCATCAGCGGTTCCGGCTGCGCGCCTTCTGATTCGATGCATAAATGTTGCCGCGCTCTAACGGCACACCGCTATTGACGGCGGCAAGCCATTCGTCGGTGCTCGCCACCGCCGCAAAGCGCGATTGCAGCACCACACTGAACACGCGATGAATCTCTTCCGCGCTCGCAAAGCCCGCGCTGTTTTCATACGGCACGGAGCCGGTTGCATCGTGCAGGAATTCGACAGCGAGGCCCGCGTGGACCGCATGATTGATGGTGGATGCATCGCAGTTGTGCGTCATGTAACCCACTACCGTCACCGTGTCGATCTGCCTTGCTGTCAGCCAGTCGGCGAGGTCCGTGCCGGTGAACGCGCTCGGCAGCGACTTCTCTACATAGTGATCGCGCTCACGGGAAGCGACCACCGGGTGCAGTTCGGCTCCCTCGCTCCCGCGCGCGAACAGCGGCGAAGTGGCCGGCGCGAAGTTCTGCACGATCACCACCGGCACGCCGGCGGTGCGCGCGGCGTCGATCGCGCGTCCAATGTTGGCTAGCGAGCTTTGGACGTCCGGATACTCGATCGGCAGATTGCCCGTTACGTATTCGTTCTGCACGTCGATGACGATCAGCGCGCGGCGTGGTGTGGTCATGGCAAGACTCCTGTGAAAGATTGATGAGGTCGCGCGCCACAGCCCCGCGAGCTTCAGGCAAGCGAGGCCGCCGCGATGACGCATTGTTCGCCTACGCCCGTCTTGCCAACAGCGGCCCGATTGACAATCTTCGCTAGAATCGGGCCATCGTCGTCGCTCTCATAAGGTGCCTGACTCATGGCTACACCTGCAGCCTTTCCCGCCCCGGCCGCCGCAAAGCCCGGCGCACAGCGGTCGCACATCGTCGCCGTGATCGCGTTCGACCGCATCAGCCCATTCCACCTTTCCGTGCCATGCGTGGTGTTCGGCGAGGACCGCAGCGGCGCCGGCGCTCCCGGCTTCGACTTCCGCGTGTGCGCAGCCGAAACCGGCCCGCTGACGACGACCGCAGGATTCTCCATTGCCGTGACTCACGGACTCGAAGCGCTCGCCGAAGCCGACACGATCATCGTGCCTAGCTGGCGCGATCCCGCGGAGCCGCCGCCAGCCGCTTTGCTCGACGCACTGCGCGCGGCGCACGCACGCGGCGCGCAACTCGTCGGTCTATGCCTCGGCGCGTTCGTGCTGGCTGCCGCCGGCATTCTCGACGACCGCCCGGCCTCCACGCATTGGGCATGGGCTGACGACTTCGCGGCCCGTTATCCGCGTGTCCGGCTCGATCGCGACGTGCTTTATGTCGACGACGGGAACGTGCTGACATCGGCGGGCACGGCTGCCGGCCTCGATTGCTGTTTACATGTGCTGCGCAAGATGTGCGGCGCCGAGGTGGCGAACTTCGTCGCGCGGCGGCTCGTCGTATCGCCGCACCGGCAAGGCGGCCAGGCGCAATACATCCAGCAGCCGCTGCCGCCGAACGTCCGCGAAGACCGGCTCTCGGGTCTGCTCGATTGGGTGTGCGGCAACCTCGACGCGCCGCACACGCTCGACAGCCTCGCGGCGCGCGCGCTGATGAGCCGGCGCACCTTCACGCGGCGCTTCAGGCTCGCCACCGGCACGACCGTCGGCGCGTGGCTGCTCGCACAACGGCTCACGCGCGCGCAGCAGTTGCTGGAGAGTTCGGATCAGTCGGTGGAAGCGATTGCGGGCATCGCCGGGTTCGGGTCGGCGGCGTCATTGCGTCAACATTTCGCCGAAGCCTTTCGGACCTCGCCCTCGGCATGGCGAAGAGAATTTCGCGGCGCATGAAACACAGCGCCCACGCAATTGCCGCGTGACACGCACGCTACGAGCGAAGCAAACGCCGGATGACACATTAAAAGCGAAGCATGGCATCGACGTCGCGAAGCAACGCAGGGTGAAAAGCGACGCGCTTTCGTAGTCGGTCACCGCGAATTCGTAGTCGCGCGCGCACGACACTCGACCCCGCACGCTGCGCAACCGTTCCGCGCGCCGGTCGAGGCATGAAGAACAGGGAGAGCGCCGTCAGTGCTCGCTGATCCAGCGCGCTACATACAGCAGAAGCGCGACGAGAAAAATCATCGCTGCCCACGCCCAGTTCGGCATGGCATGCGGCGTCGGCTCGGGGTGCGAGACGCCGTGCGACACGCTGGCAGCGCGTCCGGCGAGCGGGTTGCCATGTTCGGCGCGGGTGCGACGCGAAACGCCGCTCAGCGTGATAGGCCGTAAAAATACATGCTGACGACGCGCCGCCGAACCGCGCGCGCGGTTCGGTCCCTGCCCGTGCTTCGCACGCACGACCGCGCTGAATTCGGCGAAGAAATCGTCGGCGAGATGATGAAGCGCGTTTTCGAGCTGACGCGTGGGCAGTTCAGCGAGCGGCCCCGACGACGTCGCCCAGATCGTGTAGTCGATCCGCGTGCCGCGCTCCCTGCTGCCGAGCGCGCCCTCTTCCGCGCGCAGACGCACTTCGATCTGTCCGCGCAGTGAGCCGATACCTTCGGCGCGCGCCTTGAAATTGATCGTGCGGCGCTCCGCGTCGGCAGGGCCGGAATCCTGGCCCGCGACGTGCGCGCGCGCTTCGTAACGCGCACGCAGCGGTCCGAGCGGCACCGTCATAGCCAGCGCGTATTCGCCGTGCGAAAGGCGCGTGAACGACTCGCAGTTATCGAGGCTGGCGCGTAGGAGCGCGAGGTCTTGCAACGCGTCCCAGACATCGGACGGCGCAAGTGGAATCCGTAACGCGTCGTTCAGTTCCATCCCAGCCTCCGACAGACGCGCGACAGCGGATCAGGACGTCTGATCGATGCGGTCGACGCGCGATGAGTAAAACGCGAGATATCCCTGGATCGGGGCTGCCTGTTCGAATGGCGTCTCGTAAGTCCATACGGCGTTTTCGATCAAGCCGTCTTCGGTGCGCAGGTGGTAGTACGATGCGTCGCCCTTGAACGGACAGTGCGACGTGTGCGTGGAGCGTTCGAGCCGCGCCATGTTCACGTCTTCACGCGGGAAATAGAAAACGTCGGGCAGACCGGTCTCGGCGAGCGTGAGCGCCGCGTGCGTGTCGGCCATTGTCACGCCGCCATGAATCACCCGCACCCGGTGATGATTGCCCGTTATCGTAATGGCGTGCCCGCCGGAGGGTTTGTCCGGGTTTGCGTGAGGTGTCAAGGCATCGCTCATGTCTCGGCTCCGTGAAAGTGTGCGGTCGTGCATACAGCAAAGCCACGGGACAGGCCCGTGGCTTCATTATCGGTCAAAGTCCTCGCGATTGCGCGGCCTCCGTGCTGCCTGCCCGACAAGCCCCGGGTTTACTGCGTGTTCCAGTAGAACGCCGCTTTCGCCGTGCCCTTTGCGGGCACCGTCAATGCCTTCGACTGGTCGCGGTCCTTGTAGGTCGCATGCACCGTGTAGCGCCCCGGGCGCAGCCTCACGAGCATGTAGGGCCCGCGCGACGCGGTGCTCAACACCTCGCCGTTATGCGCGTCGACGATCCGCACGTGGACGTCGGCTAGATAGTCCGAGCCCGGTCCGGTAAAGCGCAGCGACAACGGCCATTGGCTTTGCGCCTGCTGCAGTGCCTTGGACTCGTCCAGACCGACGCCGCCCGAGACGAACGACACGTCACCTTGTTGCTGGATTTGCGGTAGACCTCCGCCGTTGGCGTTGCCTGCGCTCGTCTGGTCGGCGGTGGTGCCGCCGGTTACTTCGCTCGCCTGCTGCGCGTATGCGCCGCCCGCCAGACCGAGAGTGAGCGCCACGCTGGCCGCGGCGGCTACGATCTTTCGCTGAGTGCGTTGGTTCTTCATCGGTTTGCTCCTTATTGACGTCCTTATCCGTTACCCGTCGATGGGACCGGATTCAATGTGGATGCAACTGCCGTGCCACGCGGCCGCTCGACAGCACGGCGAATCGCCCGCTTCGCACGTCACACGCCGCAAAGCGCCCGGTTTGCGGCTTCCGGCACAGAAAGAAAAATGCCGGTCTGTCTGCAGTAAGTGCAAACAGACCGGCAAGCGTTACTCGATGCTCTTCATCGATCAGTCATGACTGACCGGACGTCGATCAACCCAGATCGACCGGCACGAAAATCTGCGCGTTGTCGCGCTGGATCAGCAACGCGATGCTATTGCCCGCGCCGGAGACCATCTGCTTCAACTGATCGACGCTCGTCACCGGCCGGCCGTTGACGGCGAGAATGACGTCGCCCGGTTGAATACCCGCGCTTTCTGCCGCGCCGCCCGACTGCTGCACGAGAAGACCGTGCGAGATCGAAGCGCTGCTCTTTTCTTCCGGCGTCAGCGGACGCACGGCCACGCCCAGACGGCCTTGCAACTGCGCGGGCTGATCGGTTTTGTCAGAGGCCAGCTTTGCGTCCGACAACGAGCCAATCGTCACCTTCAGATCCTTCGTGCCCTTGTCACGCCACACCTGCACGGTGGCCGTGCTGCCGGGCGCGAGCCCGGCCACCTGCGAAGGCAGCGCCGACGAATCGCCCACCGGATCGCCGTTCACCGACAGAATCACGTCTCCCGGCTGCAACCCCGCCTTCGCGGCAGGACCGTCCGGATCGACCGAGCTGACGAGCGCGCCTTGCGGCTTCTGCATGCCGAACGAATTTGCCAGCGTCTGATTCATGCTTTGCACCGCGACGCCCAGGCGCCCACGGCTCACGTGACCCGTCTTGACGATGTCGTCCTTGACCTTGATCGCCTCATTGATCGGGATTGCGAACGAAAGTCCCTGGAAGCCGCCGGTCTGCGAGTAGATCATGGAGTTGATGCCGATCACCTCGCCTTGCAGATTGAACAGCGGCCCGCCGGAATTGCCGGGATTCACGGGCACGTCGGTCTGAATGAACGGCGTGTAGTTTTCGTTCGGCAGCGAACGCGATTTCGCGCTGATGATGCCGGAGGTCACCGTATTGTCGAAACCGTATGGCGAACCGATCGCGACCACCCATTGACCGACCTTGCTCTGACGCGGATCGCCGATCTTCACTGTCGGCAGACTGCTTGCGTCGATCTTCAGGACGGCGACGTCCGACTGCTTGTCGGCGCCGATCACCTTGGCTTTGAACTCGCGCTTGTCGGTCAGCCTCACAGTGACGACGTTTGCGCCGTCCACCACATGCGCGTTGGTCAGGATATAACCGTCGCTGCTGACGATAAACCCTGAACCGAGGCTCGCGCTCGGCTGGTCGGGCGCATCGCCGCCGTCGCCGCCCTGCATGCCCGGCGCGCCGCCAAAGAAGTGCTTGTAGAACTGGTAGAACGGGTCGCTCGGATCGATCGGCAACTGATTGCCGCCGCTCATGCCGCCATTGCCGCCATTACTGCGCAGCGCCGCGCGCTTCACGACGTGCTTTGCACTGATGTTGACTACCGCCGGTCCGTACGTTTCGACGAGACCGGAGAAATCGGGAATGCCGGTTTTCGCGGCGGCTTCGGCCGGCATCATGGCCGCTTGCGCCGGTGAGATGACCTGGGGCGCGGGCACGTCGCGATGGCCCGCCACATAGCCGGCGGAAAGCGCAACGGCGACAGCCGCTGCAACAGCGCTGCGAGACAAGGTTTTCGCGTTCATCGTGTACTCCTGACTGGAGAAAGAAACTTGGATGTCAGGAAGCGTACGGGGCATCGCTTAAAAGAGTCTTAAGCAGCGACAGATCGTGTTTTGGCCTTCTTTTCAGGGGTTTTTCCGCACCATGCAAATTGAAAGCATTGGTTCAGAAGCGCACGGTAACCTCGAGGCCGCCGGCCGGCGATTCGTCGAGCGACACCGTAGCGTGATGTTGCGTCGCGATTCGCCGGACGATCGCGAGGCCGAGTCCGCTGCCGGCCACATCGGTACGTACGCGATTTTCGCCGGCGCCCGCACGATAGAAACGGTCGAAGACACGCTCGCGTTCGGCAGGCTCGATGCCGGGCCCGCTGTCGGCGATACGCACGACCGGATGACCCTGTTCGACATGCAGGCTCACGTCGACGCGCCCGCCTCGCGGCGTGTACTTGGTCGCGTTATCCACGAGATTGTTGAACATGACGCGCAGCGACTCGGGATCGCCGATCACGGTAGCCGCTTCGCTCGCCTCGATGCCGAGGTCCACGCCGCGATTTTCAGCCAGCGGCGCATAGGTCACCACGCAGTCCTGCAACAACGAGCGCAAGTCGATGGCCTCGGTCGCGCCGAGGCCGTCCGGCTCCGAGCGCGCGAGCGCGAGCAGTTGCTCGGCAAGGCGTGTCGCGCGCGTCACACCCGCTTGCAGGTCGGCGAGCGCTTCGCTGCGCGCCGCGTCGTCTTTCGCGCGCGCCACCAGTTGCGATTGAATCTGCACGGCGGCAAGCGGCGTGCGCAGTTCGTGCGCGGCGTCGGCGACGAACGCCTTCTGGATGTCGAGCGCGGTGGCGAGACGCTGCAACAGCCCGTTCAACGCGCGCACGAGCGGCTGCACTTCGAGCGGCAGGCGCTGATCGGGCAACGGATCGAGCGCCTCGGGATGACGCGCATCGAGCGCGCTCGTCACGCGCCGCAGCGGGCGCAACCCGCGTCCGATGATCACCCACACTGCGAGCCCGAGCGCCGGCAGCAGCACGATCAACGGCCACAACGTGCGCAATGCGACGTCGGCGGCAAGGCGGTTGCGCACCGACAGCGGCTGCGCCAACTGCACGACGTTATCGCCGACGATCGCCCCATACACGCGCCAGTCGCCGCGATCCGTATGCTCGGTCGTGAAGCCCAGTTCAGCGCGCGGCGCGAGCGGCGCGCGAGGACGCGAGTAGTACATCAGCACGCCGTTGCGATTCCAGATCTGCAGCACGATGCCTTCGTCGCCGGTATCGCGCGAGCCGAGCACTTGTGAGAACGGTTCGGACGGCAGAGCCGCGGCGATCTGCTCCAACTGGTAGTCGAACAGTTCATTCGCTTCGGCAAGCGCCTGGCGGTAAATCAACCAGCCCGCCACGCCGACGCCGAGTAACACGAGCGCAAGCAGCCACACCAGCAATTGACGGCGGATTGAACGCATCGGCTCAGGCTTCCTTGGCAATCATGTAGCCAAGGCCACGCACGTTGCGGATCAGGTCCGCGCCGAGCTTCTTGCGCAGCGCATGAATGTAGACCTCGACGGTATTGCTGCCGATCTCCTCGCCCCAGCCGTACATTTTTTCTTCCAGCTGACTCTTCGAGAGCACGGCGCCGGGCCGGGCGAGCAGCGCCTCGAGCAGCGCAAACTCTCGCGCCGACAAGGCCACCGGCGCACCGTCGAGCGTGACCTGATGCGACGCGGGATCGAGCGTCAGATTGGCGTGGCGGATTGTCGAATCGCTGCGGCCCGACTGGCGACGGATCAGCGCGCGCATACGCGCGCCGAGTTCGTCGAGATCGAATGGCTTGACGAGGTAATCGTCCGCGCCGGCGTCGAGACCCTTCACGCGGTCGGCTACCGCGTCGCGCGCCGTGACGATCAGCACCGGCAAAGCGTGGCCGCGCGCGCGCAGCGTGCGCAATACGTCGAGACCATCGCGCTTGGGCAGTCCGAGGTCGAGCAACACGAGGTCGTAGGGCTGGCTGCCCGCCGCGCTGAGCGCCGCTTCGCCGTCTTCCACCCAGTCGACCGCGAAGCCTTCGCCGCGCAGCGCCTTGCGGACGCCCTCGGCGATCATCCGGTCGTCTTCGACTAGCAAAATGCGCATGGTCCCGTTTCCTCAACATTCGATGATGCCGCATTCTAGCGCCCGCTCTGCGCGTGCGCGCCGTGTGGCGCTTTTTTCACCGCAGCGCGGCGGCATGTCACTACAATGGGCGCTTTGCGTCGCGCGGCGGCTTCGGGCTTGACTCACGTAGTACGCGAGCAATGCGCGCCAGCTCGAATGCCTCAACGCCGCATGCGCAACGACGAACCCGCCGACGCGCTGCGAACCTTCGTGCGGCGCATCTCCACTGCTTTGAATCGCCGCGTGCTGCACGCCCTGACATTTTGCTTTCTCGCCCGTCCATGACGCACGCTTTCCTGTCTTTCGCCGCACGCCATCTTCATCGAGCGGCGCTGCGCTCGTGCTTAACGTCGTCTTTCATCGCACCCTTGTCCGTCTGCGCTGGTTCCGCCGCGCCGCGGCGCGCAGCGTCGCACGCGAGCGCATGGCTGCTCGTCTGTGCCGCGCTTGCCGGCGGCGCGTCGCTGCCGCTTGCAGCGCAGGCGCGCGTCAAGGCGGCCCATCCGAGCGTCAACGTCAGCACCGTGTTGCCGCAATCGGTGATGATCGGCTTGCAGCGCGCGCACGTGCCGTTGTCGTCGATCAGCGTGGTCATCGAAAAAGTCGGCGATCGCACGCCGATCGTCGCGCTGAATGCGGGCAAGCCGATGATGCCCGCCTCGACGATGAAGCTCGTCACCACCTACTCCGGTCTGTCGATTCTCGGCCCCGACTACCGCTGGCGCACCAACGCGTACGCCGACGGCACAGTCGACGCCAACGGCGTGCTGCACGGCAATCTGTACATTCAAGGTACGGGCGACCCGAAGCTCGTGCCTGAAGAACTCATCGACCTCGTGCAGAAGATCCACAAGGCGGGGATTCGCGGCATAGACGGCGCACTGGTGCTCGACAAGCGCTACTTCGATCCGTCGACGCGCGATCTGCCGCCGTTCGACGACGACGCGAGCGCGCCATACAACGTCGGGCCCGACCCGCTGCTATACGCATTCAAGTCGCTATCGTTCACGTTGACGCCTTCATCCGACGGCACCGTCACAATCGACGTGCTGCCCGCGCTTGCACAGTTGCAGATCGACAATCAGATGCGCGCGGTCAACGGCCCGTGCCGCGGCGAAGCGGCATCCGTGTCGCCCACCGTCACGCCGACGCCGAACGGCACGCTCGTCGCATCGTTCGCCGGCGACTATTCGGTGCGCTGCGGTCCGCGCACCGTCAACGTCGCGGTGCTGGACCACTCGGCGTTCTTCGCGGGCGGCTTCCTTGCTTTGTGGCAGCAGACGGGCGGCACCTTCAGCGGCGCGACGCGTGAAGGCGCCGTGCCCGTCGGCGCAAAACTGGTGGCCACGCATCAGGGGCCGGTGTTGTCGGATATCGTTCGCGACATCAACAAGTTCAGCAATAACACCATGGCGCGCAACCTGTTCCTGTCGATCGGAGCGGCTGAAGAAAAAGGGCCTGCGACGCCCGCCAAATCGGCCCGCGCGATCGAGGCGTTCCTGCGGCGTGACAGCATCGACATGGAATATCTGACGCTCGACAACGGTTCGGGCCTCTCGCGCGAGGAGCACATCACCGCGCTGTCGCTCGCCGACCTGCTGCAACGCGCCAACGCGAGCCCTGTCGCCCAGGTGTTCGTGCAGTCGCTGCCGATCGCCGGTGTGGACGGCACCATGCGCAACCGGCTGACCAACCAGGGCGCGGGCGGCAACGCGCAAATCAAGACCGGCACCTTGCGCGACGTGCGGGCGATCGCGGGCTACGTGGCATCGGCGGACGGCAACAGCTACGTGGTAGTGAGCTTCATCAACGATCCGCACTCCGAGGCCGCGCGCGCCGCGCACGACGCGCTGCTCGAATGGGTGTATCAGGGACCGAGCTCGGGCTTCAGCAAAATCTCGGCGCCTGCCGCGGAATCGGCCGGCGTGGCACCGCATGGCAAGCCCAGGAAAAACCCGCGCAAGCGCGAAGCGCATTGAGGATTCCTTCTAGCGAAGGCGGCGCGCGGTGAGACCTTAAGCGTGTACGCTGTCGAGCAGTGTTCGAGACGCGCTGCACGCTCGCACAGCAACACGACAAAACACCGCGGCATATCACGCGGCGACAAGGGACCACGGAGGAAGACACCATGCAATTCGACGCCGAATTGCTGCTGCTCGCCATGGCGCCAGTCTTTCTCGCATGTATCGGCTGGGAGGCGTGGCACCTGCGGCGAACGCGCCCCGGCGCGCGGCTCTATAGCTGGCGCGATACGCTGTGCAACGCAGCGCTCGCGCTCATGCAGCAAGCCGCCGACAAGCTCGCCTGGCTCGCGATCATCCCTGTCTATGCGTTCTTCTACGATCACTACCGCGTCTACACGTGGCACGCAGGCTGGCTTTCGTTTGCCGTGCTGTTCGTCGCGCAGGATCTGCTCTACTACGTGTTTCACCGTTGCAGCCACAGCGTGCGATGGCTGTGGGCCGCGCATGTCGTGCACCACTCGTCGGCACGGATGAATTTTTCGACCGCGTTCCGCCAGAGCCTGATGTATCCGGTGGCTGGCATGTGGCTCTTCTGGATTCCGCTCGCCGTACTCGGGTTTCCGCCGAAGCAGATCGTCGCTATTGTGCTGATCAACCTGGGCTTCCAGTTTTTCGTGCATACGCAGGCGATCGGTAAATTCGGCAGCAAGCTCGGCTGGCTCGAGTACGTATTCAACACCCCGTCGATTCACCGCGTGCATCACGCACGCAATGACCGCTATATCGACCGCAACTACGCTGGCGTGCTCGTGGTGTGGGACCGGCTGTTCGGCAGCTACGTCGACGAGGACCCGCGCGAGCCGCCCGTGTACGGCATCGTGGAGCCGCTCGATACGTATAACCCGCTGAAGGTGACGTTCCACGAATGGGCGTCGATGGCGCGCGACTTCGCGAGCGTGCACGGCGCGCGCAACAAGCTGCGTGCACTTTTCGCACCGCCCGCGTGGGCGGCCGACTATCACGCGCGCAGCAGCGGCGGCTCAACGGCCACGCTTGCGCGCGCAACCATCGACGATAGCAACGATACGGCCGCGTTTTCCGCACGACGCAGACCGTAGAAGATTCTGTAAGCTGTCGTCACGCCGCCGACGCGGTGGACGCAGCCTGCAATATATGGCGCAAGGGCCAAACATACGAGGAGATGTAGTCAACATGAAGCACACAGCATCGAGGAAACAGCATTGGTTGCGCCTCTCGCAAACCGCCATCGCGAGCGCGGCGTTTGCGCTGCTCGCCGCGTGCGGCGGTGGCAGCGACAATAACAACAACGCCAGCAGCACGCCTGCGGGCGGCGTCAAGTTGCAAGTCGTTTCGTTCGGCGACAGCCTCTCGGACGCCGGCACCTATTCGCCGGTGATTCAGGGCAGCTTCGGCGGCGGCCGCTTCACGACCAATCCGGGCGAAGTGTGGACGCAGAAAGTGGCCGAGTATTACGGCGATACCTTGAAGCCGGCATACCTCGGCGGCTTTGGCCAGCCGCTGGTCGCAACGGGCGGCTACGGTTATGCGCAGGGCGGCTCGGACGTCGTCAATGCTCAAGGCAAAGGCTGGGCGCCTAACAACATGGCGGCCACGACGGTGCCCATCGTGACTCAAGTCGCGAATTACCTCGGTGCCCATTCGAGCTTCAACCCGAATCAGCTGGTGCTCGTGAACGGCGGAGCGAACGACATCTTCCAGTTCGCGGAAAACACCGCTAACCTGACCGCGCTCGGCACCGCGCTACAGACGCAATACCCGCTGCTCGTGCAGGCAGGCAAGCTGCCGAACACGCAGGCAGGCCAGGTCGCGTTCATCGTCGGCTATCTGCAGCAGCTGTCTAACCCGCAGGTCGCTCAGGCCGCCGCCCAACTGGCCGCGCAAGTCAAAACCATTGTTGGCGCGGGTGCGACCCACGTGGTGGTCTCGACTGTGCCCGACATCGGCAATACGCCGCTTGGCGTCGCGTCCAACGCGAAGACACCGGGCTCCGCCGCGCTGCTGTCGGGAATCGCCGCCGCGTATAACTATCTCTTCGTTCAGAACCTCACGGCGCTCGGCCTCGTGGGCACGGGCAAAGTGATCGTGGTCGATGCGTTCGCGTGGCAGGATCAGCAGTTGCCGAACTACAAGGCGCTCGGCTTCACGGTGTCCAACACCGACACTGCGTGCAACCTGAGCGCGATGCAGGCCAATGCAACGGCCTACGCCCGAGCCAATCCCGCCGCGACGAACGGCCTGACTCCGGAGCAGTACGGCAGCCAGTTCGCCTCTTCGCTGTTCTGCTCGCCGCAAACCTACACGGTGGCCGGTGCCGACCAGACCTACATGTTCGCGGACACGGTCCACCCGAGCACGCACATGCACGCGTTGTTCGCGCAGTATGTCCAGCAGCAGATCGCGGCGACCGGGCTCGGTAAATAAGTGGAGTTTGGGAGACCGCGCGTGACGCGGTCTTTAGCTGCGAACGTTGGAATGCGAAACGCCTGGCTGATCGACTGTGTGAGCGTGTCGATTGCAGCCAGGCGTTTTTTATTGCGCGCTTCTCCGCTACTCTGGAGCGCTTCGGGAGACGTGAGAGTTCAGGCGTGGCTTTGCGCTTCGAACGCCGCTGCCGCGCGGCCCAGGCGGTCGTTCACGGCGATCCATTCGATCGTATCCGGCAACTTCTCGATCAATATGCGCGTGACGTCGGCACGATCGAGCGCCCGCAGCAAGCCGTATAGCTCGCGTGCATACACATGCGGATCTTCCGGCGCCGCAATGAAATGCACGCCTTCGGCGTCGGCCCAATGCCCCGCGCGCGAAGCGCGGGCGACCAGCGCAACGCGCTCGCCCGGCTCGCGGGCGGCCAGCACCGGTTCGAGCGCGGTGAACGACAACAGCGCCAACGGCGTGCGAGGCGCGTAGTGCGCCTTCAGCGTTCCGGACGCGCGCGGCGCCGTTGCGTCGGAGCCGTCGGGAAGGCGCGGCGCTTCACCGAGCACGTCGGCGATATCTTGCGGCGTGACGCGGCCCGGTCGCAGCAAGGCAGGAAAACCACGCGACAAATCGACGATTGTCGATTCGATGCCGACGTCGGACGCGCCGCCGTCCAGCACATGAATCGCGCTGCCGAACTCCTCGCGGACATGTTGTGCGGTGGTCGGACTCACGTGCCCAAAACGATTCGCCGAGGGCGCCGCGACGCCGCCATGTCCGTCGCGCAACGCGCTGAACGCCTGCAGCAACGCTTGCGCTACGGGATGCGAAGGACAGCGCAGTCCAACCGAATCCTGCCCGCCGCTGACCGCCGAGGGTATGCGCGCGGCGCGCTTCAGGATGAGCGTGAGCGGCCCAGGCCAGAACGCGTCGATCAAACGCTGCGCTTCCTGAGGCAAATGCTCGACCCAGTAGTGCGGATCGCCTTGCGGAGCCAGATGCACGATCACCGGATGATTCGCCGGCCGGCCCTTCGCCGCATATATGCGAGCCACCGCGTCTGGGTTCTCGGCGTCGCCGCCGAGCCCGTAGACCGTCTCCGTAGGAAACGCGACGAGACCGCCTGCGTCGAGCAGCGCCGCTGCGTGCTCGATTTGCGCGGCGCTCACGGGCAGCGCATTGGCGGCGTCTGCACCGGGTTGGGCGGGTTGCTGTCGATCGGGCATGGCTTGCGCGTCAGCTCGTGGCGATGTGCAGCAGCCGCGCACAGTCGCGCCCCGCCGTGCGTGCTTCTTCGAGCGTCGCAGCCGTGAAATTCACATGGCCCATCTTGCGGCCGCAACGGGCTTCTTCCTTGCCGTACAGATGCAAACGCGCCGCCGGCATCGCCGCGACCTCGTGCCATGGCGGCGTAACCGACGCGCCCTTCGGGCCGTCCGGGAACCAGACGTCGCCGAGAATGTTCAGCATGACTGCCGGCGAATGCTGACGGGTGTCGCCAAGCGGCATGCCGGTCATTGCACGTACCTGCTGTTCGAACTGGCTGGTCGCGCAGGCGTCGACGGTGTAATGCCCGGAGTTGTGCGGACGCGGCGCCATTTCATTGGCCACGAGCGAGCCGTCTTCGAGGATGAAGAATTCGACACACAGCACGCCGACATAGCCGAGCTTGTCCGCGATTTGCAGCGCGGCTTGTTGCGCCTGCTCGACGAGTGTGGCGCTTGCGTCCGGCGCCGGAACGATGGTGTGCGACAGCACGCCGTCGCGATGCGTGTTTTGCGCGAGCGGGTATACGACCGAAGCGCCGCTCGCCGCGCGCGCGATCAGCGCGGAAACTTCGAACTTCAGCGGCAAGCGCTTTTCCAGCACGCACGGCACGCCGGCGAGCGACGCATACGCCTCGCGCACTTCGGCGGCATTGCGCACGCGAACCTGGCCCTTGCCGTCATAACCCATGCGAGCCGTTTTGAGGATGCCGGGCAGCACGGCTTCGAGCTTCGAATCGTCAAGCGCGGCGAGCGCGTCCGACGATTCGATCACCACGTGCGGTGCGACCGTCACGCCCGACGAAGCGATAAAGCGCTTCTCGGCAATGCGATCCTGGGCCACGGCGACGCATCGGCCGGCCGGGCTCACGAACGTGGTCTTCGCGAGGAAGTCGAGGCTCGCGGCCGGCACGTTCTCGAATTCGGTGGACACCGCTGCGCATAGCCGCGCGAGTTCGGTCAGCGACGCTTCATCGTCGTAGGCCGCGCGCAGATGGCGGTCGGCGACCGAGCCCGCGGGGCTGCTTTCATCAGGATCGAGCACGGCGACGCGATAGCCCATTGCCTGAGCGGCAAAGCAGAACATGCGGCCGAGCTGGCCGCCACCAACCATGCCGAGCCATGCGCCGGGCAAAATCGGTGAAACCGGTGTGTTGTCTGGGTTCATCTTAGTGGTCGGTCGCGACCGGGTGTGCCTGCAGTCCTGCAACTCCTGCAATGGCAACCGTCCGGCCGGTGAGTCTGACAGGGGACTTCGTGTATCAATCGAGCCGTTACTGAGGCCGTTTCAGCAGGTGCATCGGCCCATTTCCCGGCGCGCGCTTACAGCGCCGGCAATACCATTGCGTGGGCCGCTTCGTTCTGGCGCACGCGGAACGCCGCAAGCTTCTCGGCATATTCGCCGCTCGTGCCGCTCAGGATCGAGACCGCGAACAGCGCCGCATTCGCCGCGCCCGCTTCGCCGATTGCAAACGTGGCGACGGGCACGCCTTTCGGCATCTGCACGATCGAATGCAACGAGTCGACACCCTTCAGATACTTGCTCGCCACCGGCACGCCGAGCACCGGCACCGTGGTCTTGGCTGCCAGCATGCCCGGCAGATGCGCCGCGCCGCCCGCGCCCGCGATGATCGCGCGGATACCGCGCTCGCGCGCGCTTTCAGCATAGGCGAACATTTCGTCCGGCATGCGGTGCGCGGAGACGACCTTTGCCTCGTAGGGCACGCCGAATTCCTGCAGGATCGCGACGGCGTTCTTCATTACTTCCCAGTCGGAACTGGAGCCCATCAACACGCCGATAACCGGCGCGCCATGCGTGTGGGCGGTCTGTGCTTCACTCATCTTGCGGCTTCCTTTTCTCGAACGGCCCGGATCTGGTCAGGCGAGCTTCTGCCCGGTCAGGCGTTCGAGCGCTTCCTGGTATTTCTCGCCCGTCTTCTGGATAACGTCGTCCGGCAGCTTCGGCGCGGGCGGCTCTTTCGCCCAGTCCTGTGTTTCCAGCCAGTCGCGCACGAACTGCTTGTCGAACGACGGCGGATTGGTGCCGACCTGATACTGGTCGGCCGGCCAGAAGCGCGACGAATCGGCGGTGAGCGCCTCGTCCATCAGGTACAGCTTGCCGTGGTTGTCCAGACCGAACTCGAACTTCGTGTCGGCGATGATGATGCCGCGCGTGGCGGCGTAATCCGCAGCTTCCTTGTACAGCCTGATCGAAATGTCGCGGATCGTGGCCGACAGCTCGGTGCCGATGCGACGCTCCATGTCGTTGTACGTGATGTTTTCGTCGTGATGGCCCATCTCGGCCTTGGCTGCCGGCGTGAAGATCGGCTCAGGCAGCTTTTGCGCGTTTTGCAGACCAGCCGGCAATTCGACGCCGCACACCGAACCCGTGGCCTGGTAATCTTTCCAGCCGCTGCCGGCCAGATAGCCGCGCACCACGGCTTCAACGAGGATCGGCTCGAGGCGCTTCACGACGACCGCGCGGCCCTTGACCTGCTCGACTTCGTCCGCCGCCACAACCGATTCCGGCGCCACGCCGGTCAGGTGATTCGGCACCACGTGCTTGAGCTTTTCGAACCAGAAGTTCGCCATTTCGTTGAGCACGCGCCCCTTATTCGGAATCGGCTCGCCCATGATGACGTCGAACGCCGACAGACGGTCGGTCGTGACGATCAGCAACTGGTCGTTGCCCACTGCATAGTTGTCGCGGACTTTTCCGCGGCCGAGCAGCGGCAGCGAGCGGAGCGTGGATTCGTAGAGGGTAGACATCGTCATGGTTCGCTAAAAGTAAGGCAAAAAGTGTGACCGGAACAAAAGGGAAACGCCGTTCCCCGGATGATGCGGGAACGGCGATCTAACGACAACCTGGCCAGACGGCCAGGTGTAGAGCCTGCGCTGAAGCAAATACCGCTTAGCGGACGACCTGCGCAAGCTCGCCCGACTTGTACTTCTCCGCGATTTTATCAAGCGAAACGGGCTTGATCTTGCCAGCCTGGCCTTCGCAGCCGAATTGCGTGTAGCGCTCGATACAGATCTTCATCGCAGCTTCACGCGCCGGCTTCAGATAATCGCGCGGATCGAACTTGCCCGGATTGGTCGCCATGTAGCGGCGAATTGCGCCGGTGATCGCAAGACGCAGGTCGGTGTCGATGTTGACCTTTCGCACGCCGTGCTTGATGCCTTCCTGAATTTCCTCGACCGGCACGCCGTAGGTTTCCTTCATGTCGCCGCCGAACTCGCGGATTTCCGCGAGCAGTTCCTGCGGCACCGACGACGAACCGTGCATCACGAGGTGCGTGTTCGGAATGCGCTGGTGAATTTCCTTGATGCGCTGGATCGACAGAATGTCGCCCGTCGGCTTCTTGCTGAACTTGTATGCGCCGTGCGACGTGCCGATTGCGATTGCGAGCGCATCGCACTGCGTCAGCTTGACGAAGTCGGCGGCCTGCTCCGGATCGGTCAGCAATTGCTCGCGGGTCATGGTGCCTTCCGCGCCGTGGCCGTCTTCCTTGTCGCCCTTCATGGTTTCCAGCGAGCCGAGCACGCCGAGTTCCGCTTCGACCGTCACGCCGATCGAATGCGCGGCTTCCACGACCTTGCGGGATACGTCGACGTTGTACTCGTACGAAGCGACCGTCTTGCCGTCGGCTTCGAGCGAGCCGTCCATCATCACGCTCGTAAAGCCGCTGCGGATCGCCGCCATGCAGACCGCCGACGACTGGCCGTGGTCCTGGTGCATCACGACGGGAATGTGCGGATAGGACTCGACCGCTGCTTCGATCAGATGGCGCAGGAACGCTTCGCCCGCGTACTTACGCGCGCCAGCGGAAGCCTGCATGATGACCGGCGCATTGACCTTGTCGGCCGCCGCCATGATCGCCTGCACCTGCTCCAGGTTGTTCACGTTGAATGCCGGAAGGCCGTAGCCGTTTTCAGCGGCGTGGTCCAGCAGTTGACGCATTGATACGAGAGGCATGCTGTAACTCCTTAGATTGAAACGAATTCTTGTGCCGCCGGCATCTTGTGGGCGATCTTGTCGCGAAGCAAGTTGCATACCCGTGCGCACCTGTTCATTCACGCCATGCACGCAATCGCGGCGGGTGCACTGCCTCTCGCGGGCCTGACAACCTGCTTCGTTCGATCCAGCCAGTACCGGTCATGCGAATCTGTCGACCGGAGTCGCGCTTTAGCGCGTTACTCCGGTCCCATGCAAAGCTGTCGATCGGAGTTCGCGCTTCAGCGCGTTACTCCGATCCCATGCAAAGCTGTCGACCGGAGTTCGCGCTTTAACGCGTTACTCCGATCCCATGCAGGGCGGTCGACCGGAGCGGGTGCAACCACTCACCCCGGTCCGCCGGGCATGCGATCAATACGGCTCGCCGACCCGCACGATCTTCAGCGTGTTCGTGCCGCCGGCCTGCCCCATCGGCTCGCCGACAGTCAGCACGACCATGTCGCCACGCGACGCGTACCCCTTGCTGACCACCGTCTCCAACGCCTGTTGCAACGCGGTGTCGCGGTCGGTGTTGGTGTCCAGATGCAGCGAGGTCACGTTGCGGTACAGCGCCATTGCCCGCTCGCTGCCGACCCGCGGCGTGAGCGCGAAGATCGGCACGTGCGTCCAGTGACGCGACATCCACAGCGCGGTCGAACCCGATTCGGTCAACGCGACGATCGCCTTCGCGCCAAGGTGGAACGCCGTGAAGAGCGCGCCCATGGCGATCGACTGGTCGATGCGCGTAAACGTGCGATCGAGGAAATCCCGGTCCAGCTCCGACTGCTCGGACTTCTCGGCTTCGACGCAGATCGCCGCCATTGTCTCGATGGTCTGCACCGGATACTTGCCCGCCGCCGATTCCGCCGACAGCATGACCGCGTCCGTACCGTCCAGGACCGCATTCGCGACGTCCGACACTTCGGCGCGGGTCGGCACCGGCGCGTAGATCATCGACTCCATCATCTGCGTCGCGGTGATCACGAACTTGTTCGACTCGCGTGCCATACGAATCATCCGCTTTTGCAGCGCGGGGACTGCGGCATTCCCCACTTCCACGGCGAGATCCCCGCGCGCAACCATGATGCCGTCGGATGCGTCGAGAATGCCTTGCAGCGCAGGAATGGCTTCGGCGCGCTCGATCTTGGCGATCATCTTCGGCTTGATGCCGTAAGGTGCGCCGGCGATGTTCGCCAGCTGGCGGGCCATTTCCATGTCGGTCGCGTTCTTCGGGAACGACACCGCGACAAAATCGACGCCGAGCGACATGGCCGTGCGGATGTCTTCCATGTCCTTGGCGGTCAGCGCGGGCGCCGACAGACCGCCGCCCTGGCGGTTGATGCCCTTGTTGTTGGACAGGTCACCGCCGATCTTCACGATCGTATGAATCTCGTTGCCGATCACGCGCTGAACGTTCAGCACGATCAGACCGTCGTTGAGCAGCAGCACGTCGCCCGGCTTCAGGTCGCGCGGCAAGTCCTTGTAGTCGAGACCGGCGCGCTCCTGGTTGCCGAGCTCGCAGTCGGCGTCCAGGATGAACGGCTCACCCGCGACGAGCGAAACCTTGCCGTTTTCGAATTTGCCGACCCGGATCTTCGGGCCTTGCAGGTCCGCCATGATGGCGACCTCGCGGCCCGCCTGGCGAGCCGCCTCGCGCACGAATTCGGCGCGCTGGCGGTGGTCGTCGGCCGTGCCGTGCGAGAAATTGAGCCGCACCACGTCGGCGCCTGCCTGAATCATTTGCAGCAGGATCTCCGGCGTGCTGGAAGCCGGTCCGATGGTAGCGACAATCTTGGTGGCGCGATGCATGAGTCTCCTCGTCTGGATGGGATCGCTGGAAAGAGCGCTGCGAGTCGGATGCGGAGGCTGCGCACCGAAAGATGCTGCCAGGGGCTGCGCGCCGGTTGAAACCAGCGTCGCTTTATGGGGTGAAGCAGTGTTCGAAACCAGCACGCGAGGCGCCGGCGAGGGAGCGGGCGCGACTTGCGGATCGGGGTGTTCTGCCGGCGGGCCGGCCGATTCGCTAGCCTGGTCGCCGGCCGATCCCGCGGTGTCGCCTGCAGTGGTCGGCTCCGCGAGCTCGGGAGAAGTCCCGGAGGTTTCTGGATCACTGACAGCGTGAGCGGCTTCGCCGACAGCTGCAACCGCGGCGGCAACCGTGTCGGCAAGCGCCGACTCCGGGGCCGCCGTTGTCGCCGTTGCCACGTCGGAGCGCGTGGCGCGCTCCCCTGCCGCTGCTGTTGCGGTGTCGCGCGGCTTGCCGCGCTGACCGTCCGCTTTTGCAGATTTCGACGTTGGTGAGCGCGTCGCCACGTTAAGCCCGCGATTCCAGTACTTCAACGGCGGGCAGCTTCTTGCCTTCCAGGAACTCGAGGAAGGCGCCGCCGCCCGTCGAGATATAGCTCACCTTGTCGTGGATGCCGTACTTGGCAATCGCGGCAAGCGTATCGCCGCCGCCCGCAATCGAGAACGCGGACGATCTCGCGATGGCGTCGGCCAACGTCTTCGTGCCATTGCCGAACTGGTCGAATTCGAACACGCCGACCGGGCCGTTCCACACGATGGTGCCGGCTTTTTCCAGTTGCGCGGCGAGCGCCTTCGAAGTTTCCGGCCCGATGTCGAGGATCAGGTCGTCGTCTTCGACATCGGCGACGGCCTTGATTTCGGCTTTGGCGGTCGGCGAGAACTCTTTGGCGGTGACCACGTCGGTGGGGATCGGCACCGATGCGCCGCGTGCTTTCGCCGCGTCGATAATCGCCTTGGCTTCGTTCACCAGATCCGCTTCCGCCAGCGACTTGCCGATCTTCAGACCGGCCGCCAGCATGAACGTGTTGGCGATGCCGCCGCCCACGATCAGCTGATCGACCTTCTCGGCCAGCGACTTCAGAATGGTCAGCTTGGTGGACACCTTCGAGCCCGCGACGATCGCAACCAGCGGACGCTTCGGCGCGCCGAGCGCCTTGCCGAGCGCTTCCAGTTCGGCCGCGAGCAGCGGGCCGGCGCAAGCGATCGGTGCATATTTCGCGATGCCGTGCGTGGTGGCTTCAGCGCGATGCGCGGTGCCGAACGCGTCGTTCACGTAGATCTCGCAGAGCTTCGCCATTTTCTGCGCGAGCTCGTCGGAGTCCTTCTTTTCGCCCTTGTTGACGCGGCAGTTCTCCAACAGCACAACCTCGCCCGGCGCGACGTTTACGCCGTTTTCCACCCAGTTCGCGACGAGTGGCACGTCGCGGCCAAGCAGTTCGGCGAAACGCTTTGCAACCGGCGCGAGAGAATCTTCGGGCTTGAAGTCACCTTCGGTCGGACGTCCTAGGTGCGACGTGACCATCACGGCCGCGCCAGCGTCGAGCGCTGCCTTGACGGCCGGCACGGAGGCGCGGATGCGGGTGTCTTCGGTGATGTTGCCTTGATCGTCCTGCGGCACGTTCAGATCGGCGCGGATGAACACCCGTTTGCCGGACAGCTTGCCTTCGGCGATCAGATCGGAGAGACGCAATACCTTGTTCATGGGCGTTTGTGTGCGAGTTGATGAGAAGGCGGTGGCGGACGTCGCTCAGGGCTTTGGGCGCGGTGAACTCCAGCGCGTCGGCACGGCGGCTCCACAAAGTCGGGGGCCGGCGGCAAGGCCGCGGCGCAGGCGCCAGGCATCGGCGCGATCATCCCGGAAAGGGGCATTTTAACTGATCCGAACTGCCTTCTGACCCGCGAACAGGCGAATGTCCCGTATTTGGACGGCGCGCCGCATGCCGCAGCGCAGCATCGGCCGCACGGGAGTTACATGAAGAGCCGCAACATCGTGAACACCACCATTCCGACGACGATCGTACCGAGCATGGTGCGGCGCCACAAAAACCACCCGAGGCCGGCAAGCGTCGCATAGAACTCATGGTTGGACGGCGCAAACGACAGGCCCTCGGGCGTTGCCAGTACGTCGGGCAGCACTACCGCCGCGAGCGCCGCGGCCGGCGCATAGCGCAGCATGCGCTGAACGCGCGCGGGCAAAACCGTGCGCTCGCCGCCGATTAGAAACATCGCGCGTGTCACCGCGGTGACGATGGTCATGCCGATAATTGCCAGCCAGATTTCCGTGGATGTCACCGCGAATCTCCCGCGCCGCCGCGAATGCGCCGTAAGTCGGCGCGCTCGACCATCAGATCCGCAGCACTGCCCGCGATAATCGCCGCGATCACCGCGAGCGGCAGCGCGAGCCGGTACGGAAGATCGAACGCGAGAAGCGAGACGACGCCCGCGATGCCGACCGCCACCAGTGTGGAGCGGGTCGCGATTGCCGCCACCATGATTGGCAGCAGCGCAAGCGTGCCGGCGAGCGCCAGGCCCCAGTTGTCGGGAATCAGGCTCGCGAGCAGGATGCCCGCGATCGACGCGACCTGCCACGACAGCCAGCTGCTCACCGCCATGCCCCAGAAGTACGCCTCCTTGCCGGGCACGTAGCCGGTCGGGAAGTTCTTCTTTACGAACAGCAGATAGATCACGTCGCCGTTGAAGTAGCCAAGCGACATGCGCCGCCACATCGACAGATAGGAAAAATGCGGCGCGAGGCCGACGCTGAAGATCACGAAACGCATGTTGACCATGGCGGCCGTGAGCAGCACGGTCCAGACCGGCAGCTTGGCGGCGAGGAGCGGTAGCACCGCCAGCTGCGACGAACCGGCGTAGCACAGCAGCGACATGGCGAGCGCCTGGGGCAGCGTGAGCACCGACTTGCTCATTGCGATGCCCGTGACGAGACCCCACGAGCAGATCGCCATGAGCGTTGGCGAATAGTCGCGAGCGCCTTCACGAAAGGCGCGGCGATCGATATCTGACAGACGAGCGAGCATGAGGCGAAAAAGCGCCGGCGCAGGTGGCCGCGATGAGGGAAATGGGCGCCAGGTCGTCAAGCACCCGCTGGCGCGTCCGGATGTGAATTATGCGTGTGCCGAATTATAGCGCCCGAAGTGCGTCCAAATGCCCGTTCCGTGTGCAAAAGACGCTAAAATGACGCTCTTCGCCGCACCCCACCGGAAGCCGTCGGCAAGTACCGGCGTTCCCGCCCCTTTGGGGGCCTGACGCGAGGCGACGGGCCTGGGGGCTCAGATAAACACGCACCTGCTGGAGAATCGTATGTCAATGGCCGACCGCGACGGCAAGATCTGGATGGATGGCAAGCTGATCGACTGGCGCGATGCCAAGATCCACGTGCTGACCCACACGCTGCATTACGGCATGGGAGTTTTCGAAGGCGTGCGCGCCTACAAAACAGCAGACGGCGGCACCGCGATTTTCCGTTTGCAGGAACACACCAAGCGTCTGCTGAACTCGGCCAAGATTTTCCAGATGGACGTGCCGTTCGACCACGAAACGCTCGCCGCCGCGCAGCGCGAGGTGGTCCGCGAGAACAAGCTCGAGTCGTGCTACCTGCGCCCGATCATCTGGGTCGGCTCGGAAAAGCTCGGCGTCTCGGCCAAGGGCAATACCATCCACGTGGCGATCGCGGCGTGGCCGTGGGGCGCTTACCTCGGTGAAGACGGCATTGCCAAGGGCATCCGCGTAAAGACTTCGTCGTTCACGCGGCATCATGTGAACGTGTCGATGGTCCGCGCGAAGGCCTCGGGCTGGTACGTGAACTCGATTCTCGCCAACCAGGAAGCCATCGCCGACGGGTACGACGAAGCGCTGCTGCTCGACGTCGACGGTTACGTGTCGGAAGGCTCCGGCGAGAACTTCTTCCTCGTGAACAACGGCAAGCTGTACACGCCGGACCTGTCGTCGTGCCTCGACGGCATCACGCGCGACACGGTCATCACGCTCGCCCGCGACATGGGCATTCCGGTCATTGAAAAGCGCATTACCCGCGACGAGGTCTATACCTGCGACGAAGCGTTCTTCACCGGCACCGCCGCGGAAGTCACGCCGATCCGTGAACTGGACAACCGCACGATCGGCGCGGGCGCGCGCGGCCCGATCACGGAGAAGCTGCAGTCGGGCTTCTTCGATATCGTCAACGGCAAGAGCGAGAAGTACGCGCACTGGCTGACCAAGATCTAACGCGCGCCGCTCCTGGCTTCGGGCCGCCTTCGTTTGAGGACGGTCCGGGACGGCGCGCCGCACGCACCTGCATACAACGAGAAAGTCTCATGAGCGATATCAAGGAAATGCCGCTGGTCGAACTGACGGCAAAAGACCTCCCGGCGTACTGCCCGAATCCGGCCATGCCGCGCTGGAGCGCGCATCCCCGCGTCTTTATCGACGTCACGCACGGCGAAGCGCGCTGCCCCTATTGCAGCACCCGTTACAAGCTGCGCGATGGCGAAGTCATCAAGGGCCACTAAAGCTCGCGCTCTGACTCGCTCGTCTGCGGCGTTATGTGCGAAGTTGCCTGTCATTGCCTGTCCGACTGATCGCGTGAATTTGCAACGCGCGGTGTCGCGAGACTCTGCCTCGCATGCGTTGTCTCGGCGCGTTGCTTTCCGTTGCGCTCCATTGCACTCCATTGGCAGCGCGTTCGAGGCAACGCGAGCAGACGCGCAGGCAGCAGCAAGGCAGCCACGCGGCATGACAGCTATGACGGCATCGCGGCGCCTCGCTGACGGCTTCTCCTTTCACTTTTACCTATCCGAAGCGCCACGCGCATCGCGCGCGGCGCTTCGTTTCGACACCGGACAATCACTCTGATGCGTCGCGCGTTGGTTATCGCACCGAACTGGATCGGTGACGCATTGATGGCGCAGCCGCTGTTTGCTCGCCTCGTGAAACTGCATCCCCGCATCGCCATCGACGCGGTCGCGCCCTCCTGGGTCGCGCCCGTGCTCGAACGCATGCCGGAAATCCATGATGTCTACGCGACCGACCTCGCGCACGGCAAGCTGCAGATGCTGCGCCGCTGGCAACTCGCGAGCGACTTGCGCGACGTCGGCTACGACGCGGCGTACGTGTTGCCGAACTCGTTCAAGTCGGCGCTGATTCCGTGGATGGCGGGCATCCGCTTGCGGATCGGCTATACCGGCGAAAGCCGTTTCGGCCTGCTGAACGTGCGTCACGCGAATCCGCGCAAAGACGAGCGTCCGCCGATGGTCCGGCATTACGCCGCCCTCGCCTACGCTCCCGGCGCCAAAATCCCCGACGACCTGCCAATGCCGCGGCTCGACGCCGACCCGAACGAAGCGTCGCGCGTGTCGGCGCGCTTCAACCTGGACACGCGCGTGCCGCTGCTCGTGTTCTGTCCCGGCGCCGAGTACGGTCCGGCCAAACGCTGGCCGCCCGAGCATTTCGCGGCGCTCGCGCAAATGGTCGGACAGTCGTTCCCGTACACGCAGATCGTCGCGCTCGGCTCGCCGAAAGACGCACCGCTTGCTCAGGCGATTGCCGAGAAAGCGCCCAACGTGCGCAATCTGTGCGGACAAACGGCGCTCGGCGAAGCATGCGCGCTGATCGCGCGAGCCAACGCGGTCGTCACGAACGATTCCGGGTTGATGCACGTCGCCGCGGCGCTGCGCCGGCCGCTCGTGGCCGTCTACGGTTCAACGGATCCGCGCCACACGCCGCCCTTGTCGGAGCTTGCGAAGGTACAATGGCTTCATCTCGAATGCAGCCCCTGTTTTCAGCGCGAGTGTCCGCTTGGTCATCTGAACTGTCTGAAGCAGTTGAGCGCCGAGCAGGTTTTCGGCGATCTGCGCGGCATGTTGCTCGCGCATCGCTGACCCGGCTGACACTCGTACGCAGCACTCGCACGCAACACCGCACGCCCCTGAGCGCGTCGCGTCATGTTCACGCCTTGCGGCGCGGGCATTCTGGCGCCCGGGGCGATTGTCCGGTGCGCCGGACTGTCCCGCTGACCGCTGCCCCGCAACCGCGCGCCGCGCACAAGAGACTGACGAGCCATGCCACGTTTTGCCCATATCTTCGAAGCTGCCGCCGATACCCTCAACGCCTATTACCAGGCTGTGGCCGAGGTCAATATCGACAGCCTCATGGGCCTGTGGATCGATGAAGAGTTCGTGAGCTGCATCTGTGCAGACGGCTCGCATCTGCATGGCCTCGACAGCATTCGGGCCGGCTTGCAGATCCAGCTCGAAGCCGCGCCGGTCTCGATCGAGCCGCTCGATATCCGCGTGTACGACAGCCTGGGCACCGTCGTCTACGCGATCGCGGAAGCGCATCGCCCGGTCGATCCGAAAGCCTTGCCTGCAATGGTCTTCACCACCTACGTGATGGTTCACGAACGCGGCGAGTGGCGCATCGCGCACATTCACGCGAGCCCTATGCCGAACGAAGCAGCCAGCCAGTTCGCTACGAAGATGCGACATGGCCAAGGGTCGCTCCACTGACGCGCGGTCGGCAGCGCCGCACTCTCGCTCCACAGCCGGCATGAGCACGCCCCGCAGCCAGTCCTCGTCGGGAACGATGCAAGACGGATCCACGTCTTCGGGCGTGACGCGCGCCGAAGCTGCCGTCGAGGCAGCCATCGACCTGCTCTACCGCGCACCGCTCTGGCTGCCGAACAAACATGTGCAGACTATCGTGCCGTCGCTGTTTGCCCGGCGTCCGGCGGTGGCGTTTCGCCGTGAACGCTGGGATACGCCAGACGGCGATTTCATCGACGTCGACTGGGTCGTGCACGGCAGCGAGCCGCGCCCGACGCTTGCAACGGATACGCCAGCCGCAATTCCGGCCGCCGACGCACCGCTGCTCGTTCTGTTCCACGGTCTTGAAGGCAGTTCGGCATCGCACTACGCGTCCACGTTGATGGCGGCCGCACGCGAGTACGGCTGGCACGGCGTAGTGCCGCATTTCCGCAGTTGCAGCGGCACGCTGAATCGCTTGCCGCGCTTTTATCATCTTGCCGATAGCAACGAAGTCGATTGGGTCCTGCGGCGCCTGCGCGCTGTGCATCGCGGGCCGATCGCCGCGGCGGGCGTCTCGCTCGGCGGCAACGTGCTGCTGCGCTGGCTAGGCGAGCAGCGTGAGGACGCGGCGTCGATCGTCTCCGCCGCCGCCGCGATCTCCACGCCGATCGACGTGCACGCTGGCGGCCGAGCGTTGTCGCAGGGCTTCGGGCTCGTCTATACGCGCAACTTCCTGAAGACGCTCAAGCTGAAAGCTTCGCAGAAGCTCGTGCAATTTCCGGGTCTTTTCGACCGCGACGCGATGCTTGCAAGCCGCACGATGTACGAGTTCGACAATGTCGTCACAGCGCCGCTGCACGGCTTTCGCAATACTGATCACTATTGGAGCGCGGCAACCACGCGACCGTTGCTGCCGCACATTCAGGTGCCCACGCTCGTGCTGAACGCGCGCAACGATCCGTTCCTGCCGGCCGAGGCGTTGCCGTCGCGGCATGAGGTGTCGGCAGCGGTGGAACTGGATCAGCCGCGGCACGGTGGCCACGCCGGCTTCATGACCGGACCGTTTCCGGGCCGCATCGACTGGTTGTCGCGGCGCGTGCTCGGCTATCTGGAGCAGCACGTCGATCATGGATGACATCGTCAAGCAGGCGTTGGCCAAGTGGCCGAACGTACCGAGTTGCACCGGCTGGCTGATGCTCGACCGGCGCGGCAACTGGCGTATGCGCGACGACGCCGCGCAGGCGAGCGGTTCGTCGGGCGTGCCGATCCGTCACGAGGCGTTGCTCGGCTTCATCAACCGCAATTACGAGCGTGACGAACGCGGGCAATGGTTCTTTCAGAACGGTCCGCAGCGCGTATATGTGGAGCTCGGCTACACGCCCTGGGTCGTGCGCCTGATAGTCGAACCCGACGGCACGCTGGCGCTGAAAGATCAGGCAGGCAACGATTTCGAGCCGTCGGCGGTATTGGCCGACGACGAAGGCGCCATTGTGTTCGCCGACACCTCCGCGCAGCCGCGAGTCGCCGTGTTGCACGATCACGATCTCGAAGTTTTCGCGGATCACGCAGCGCTCGCCGAAGATTCGCTGAGCGGCGAATTTCACTGGAACGACGGCGTGAAGCTGTCGCTGGAGCCCGTGCGCCGGGCGGATGTTGCGTCGCGCTTCGGTTTTGTGCAAAGTCCGGCGGCGAACGCTTGAGGCAGAAGCCTTCGGCAATCTGCCGTGCAACTCGTGCGGCTCACGCTTGCGCATTCAATTGACAGCCGCGCCTCTCACCATGCTCGCGTAGCGCGGAACCGCTCAACCCGCGCCTAGCCCTTCTCGTCGAGCCGCTCTTCCTGGTAGCGCTTCTCCATCTCATGCAGTCTGGCGTCGACGGTCGCGAGGTCGTAATAGCCGATAGTCTTCATATCGCGCGCGTCCTTCAGTTGCCGGATCGCCGACGGCCACGCGCCTTCGAGTGCAAACTTCTCGGCGAGCGCCCGGCGCCGCGTGAGCGCGTCGCCAGTCCCCACGCTTGCCTGCGCGAGATACAACCACCATGCGGGCTGATCGGGCTGCGCCTGCGTCTCTTTCTGCGCTAGCGCCTGGGCTTCGGTAAATCGCCGCAGCGTCAGCAGCGTGCGTATGTGCATGTCGATAGCGGCATGCGACTGTGGCCAGCGCTTTTGCGCGAGGTCGGCGAGACGGACGGCTTCGTCGTCATGGCCCGCGCGCCGTGCGATGTCGGCGGCCAGCACGTCGAGGCTCGGCGAACTGCGGGCGGCGTCGCTGGTCGCCTGTGTGACCGCGGCAAACGCCGCGCGCGACGACGCCAGCGAAGCCGCCGCGTCGTCATAACGTTCGAGCAGCATCTGGCCGAACGCAATGCCGTACCAGTTAGCCGCAATGTTCAGCGCGGTGCGGTCCTCGATCTCCGAGCGCATCCGCGAGATCTCGTCCGCGTACTCGCTGCGGGAACGGTCCTGCAACAGACGCGCTCGCGCACGCACGAATCCGTATTCGGCGGCCTGATGCGGCTGACGGTAAGGCGCGCGGCGAGCGCGGTCCTCCATGTCGGCGATCCGCTCGCCGGTCAGCGGATGGGTGCGCGCATACGCCGGTATGCCGGTGTCGCTCATTGCCGCGCGGTCGAGCCGGCCGAAAAACGTAATCATCGAATACGGATCGTAGCCTGCGCCGGCAAGCAGGAGAAAGCCGACGCGGTCGGCTTCGTGCTCGGCGGACCGGGAGAAACGCAACTGGTTGTCGACGGCATAAGCCTGGCCGCCGAACGCGATGGCGCTCCCCAGGTCGCCGCTGTGCGCGAGCACGCCCGCGAGAACGCCGAACAGCATGCTGGCGAGCGCGGCGTAGGTGCTGCGCTCACCGGCAGTGATCATCCGCGAGATATGGCGTTGAAGGACGTGCCCCATTTCGTGACCGAGCACGGACGCGAGTTCAGACTCGGTTTGCGTGGCGACGATCAGCCCCGTGTTCACGCCGATGAAACCGCCTGGCAGCGAGAAGGCGTTGATCTGCGTGTCGCGCACCGCGAACAGATCGAAGTCCGGGCGATAGCCGCCGATATAGAGCGCGTTGGCCGCCGCGGCGAGCTTCGCGGCGACTGAGTTGAGATAGTCGCGTACCAGCCAGTCGTCGAGATAGTCGGGGTCCCGGCGCAAGTCGCGCATGACGCGTTCGCCGAGCTTCCGCTCCGCCTGCGGCGTAAGCGAGCCCGAGCCGCCGCTGCCGAGGTCGGGTAGTTGCTGCGCGGCAATCGGCGCGCGCCAGCCGTCGTTGCTTCCGCCACCGGTCGAATTGCCGGTGCCGCGGTTCAAACCAAAATTGCCGGAAAAGCGGCTTTCCGCGCCGCCGTATACGCCGAACACGCCTTGCGCGATCTCAGGCGGCACCATCGGATCGGAGTAAGACTCAACCGGCCCGCTGACGAGCGGCGGCTCGGCGGACTGGGTGACGACAGGCGCGACGCCGGACGCGGCCCGCGCTTGTGCGAACGCCTCGGGCGGCGCTGCAAGCGCGACACACAGCAACGCAGCAAGGAACCGGTTCGGACGCATTGCGAGTTCGTATGACGGAATCGGAAAGCGACGCCCTCCGCTCAGGGACAAGCGGTCTAAGATAAGCGGGCACGCCGCAATTGTAATCAGCCGTTGCGCGGATCCGGCTCGTTCGTGCAAGCCAGACGTCCGCGCTGCACTGCTATGATAGGCGCCCTCTGAAGGAGCCAACCATGCCTGAACTCACTCATTTCGACGCTGCCGGCGACGCGCACATGGTGGACGTCGGCGGCAAGCAGGAGACGAAGCGCATTGCCATCGCACGCGGTTCGATCCGCATGCTGCCGGAAACCTTCGCCTTGATCCGCGACGGCAACGCCAAAAAGGGCGACGTGATCGGCGTCGCGCGCATTGCCGCGATCCAGGGCTCGAAGCGCACCGCCGACCTGATCCCGCTGTGTCATCCACTTGCGCTCACGCGCGTCAAAGTGGATTTCGAACTCGACGACACGCTGCCGGGCGTGCATTGCACTGCGCAGGTCGAGACGCTGGGCAGAACCGGAGTTGAGATGGAGGCACTCACCGCCGTGCAGGTTGGACTGCTGACGGTGTACGACATGTGCAAGGCGGTAGATCGCGGGATGACGATCACCGATGTGCGGGTGATGGAGAAGCATGGCGGGAAGTCGGGGGATTGGGTGGCGGGCTGAACACCCACTCACGTCGTCCCCTCTTCGACTCAACTTAAAACGACAGCGCGGCTCAATCCTCCTCGCTGTCGTCGTCCGGCGCGACGTCGCCCGACGGCATGCCATAACGCTTGACCAGTTCGGCCTTGAAGCCGGCGAGCGTCTTCTGCTCATCGCAGAGCTGGTACAGGTAACTCAATTGCGACGGCCAGTCCTTCAACTCCTGCGCGAAGATTTTCAGCCGCTCAACGGTGTCGAATGCTGCGGCCGTATCGCCGCTCAACGCCTGCAGCACCGCATAACGACGCAGCACGGTTTCGCCGGGCAACAGCGCCATCGCCTGGCGGTGCATCGCGAGCTTGTGTTGCAGATCCGTCGAATCCATCGGCAACAGTGTGGCCATACCGTATTCGCCCCATGCCTGGAACAGGAACGACGGATCGGCGCGATATTGTTCGGCCGGACGCGAGCCGTAGTACAGCACCTCGGCGCGCGCGTAATCGCGATAAACCGGATACAGCGCAGCAATGCCACCGAACACGACCACCGCAAATGCGCCGAACGACAAGCGCGCGGGCACGAGACGCAGCGGGCGTGTCTCCAGCAGGCCGAACACGAACATGGCAGGCAGCAGGAAGAACATGTACTGCTGCGGATATTCCACGAGCGCATGCATGACGAGCACGCCGATCAGCGCGATGCCAAAAACACGCGCGGCGCTCTGCGGAGCGCGCACCACCCGCACCAGCCACGTAACGAGACCGAACAGCACGATCGCGAGGCCGATCACGCCCGTCTTCGCGAGCAGGTCGATAAAAATGTCGTGTGAATTGTTGGCGATCTCGACGCCGCCGAGGGTCTTCGCGAACTGATACTGATAACTCGGAAACTCGCCCCAACCGACGCCCATCAGCGGATGAGTCCGGAACATCGTCCAGCCGTATTTCCAAAGCGCGAGCCGCGGCGCAATCTGGCCGGCATCTTTGAAGCGATCGGCCGCGGACTGCCCCAGCTCCAGGTGATAACGCACGTTGGCCCATCGGATCAGCGCGTTGACGACAAAGAACATCACCCCTAGCGCGATCGGAATAAGCCACTGACGATGACTGCGGCGCAATTGCGGCTCGGCGCGAGTCTGCGCAAACGCCATCCAGAAACCGGCTACCACGATCACGCCCATTTGCAGCCACGGTCCGCGCGAGACGGTCAGCGCGAGTCCGACTGCGAATAGCGTCGACACCAACGCCCAGATGGCGACGGCGATCCGGCGCGTCTGGACGAGAAACAGTGCGCCCGCCATCGCGAACGCGATATAAGTGGCGAGGTGATTCGCCTGCGCCATGTTGCCGAACGGCCGGCGCTCGACGGTCACGTTGTACGCGACGACCAGCGGCGATACTCGTGCCTCGAGATGAAACAGCTGAATGACCTGGCAGAACACCGCGTAAAGACCGCCGACAACCAGCGCTGAGGCGGCCCACCGGAGCGCCGTCTCATTGAGCTTCGCGCGTACGAAGCCATAGCCCGCATGTGTCGCCATGAAAGCGGCGAGCAGAAAGCCGCCGCCGAGCCAGTTCATCGACGGCTGGGAGACCGGCAACACCACCGACTGGGCGACCAGCAGCAAGCCGAACAGCAACGGCACGAGTGCGACGACGGGAGACGCAAAGGCGATTCGCGGCCGCGAACTCGCGATCAGGAAGACGACGCCCGCGCCCACCAACAGGTACAGCGCGAGCGCGGTGAACTCCGCGTAGAACGTCGGAATCGGATAGGTATGGTTGACGACTGCATAAGGCAGCACCAACGCGAGAGCCAATAGAACGAGAGAAAGGTAGCGCGCGAATGGGGTGGGCATCGAATAAGCGGTGGGCGTCAGCAACCGGCGCACTATACAAAAAAATCCTTGTGCTGTGCGCCGGCCCAGCCGAAATATCCCGAAAATCAGCGATTTACGCTCGAACTGCCCGCCATGCGCCCGTCCGTTGCATTACGTGCGGCACTCGGGCGGCGCAAGGTTCGACGACAACGTAGGCGCGTTGACAGGACTCGGTCCCGCGCCCGGCGCGGGCAAAGAGGACGCCGTTTTACCGCCAGCGAAGCATTCCCACGCGAGGGCGCCTGCCTGCACCGAACCCTTTGTCAGCGCGACGCGTGCGGTGGGTGCATCGACGTTGTCGGGCACCGACGGTACGAGCGTGATCGTGTTGGAGCCGGACGGAGCCACACGTGTCGTGAAGGCGACGGTGATTTGACCCGTGTCGTCGTCGACATGGACGGACTCGACGTTGCGCGTCGCGGGCGGCGACGCATAGCCGCCGCTAAACGCGTTGCCGCTCGCCGCGTTTTCGGATACGGCGAGTCTCGCGGACGCCGCAAGCGACAAGCCCTCCCCGACACGGCTGCGCGCCAGATAGTCCTGATACGCGGGAATCGCGTAAGCCGCAATCACGCCGACAATCGCAAGCACGATCATCAGTTCGATCAGCGTAAAACCGAGACCGAGGCGCCGGCACGCGCGCGCAAATGTAGACGACCAGCGTGCTCGCGTGAGCCGCGACTGTGAGATCAGCGCGGACTGGGAATATGGGGAATAAGGCAAAGTGACGATCATCGGCAGGCTCCTGAAACGAAAAACGCCTGCCCCAGGGATCGGGAACAGGCGCTTCCATCGTAGCGAGCGACGCTCGTGTCACCCAGTCGGCCGAATGGCTAATGTTGAGCCGCCGCGCGATTCGCGTTGCGACGCTTGATCAGGTAGCCAAGGATCACGACGAACAGCGCACCGGCAATGCTCATCCCATATTCGGCTACCGGCGTATCGAGGACCGGCCAACGGTCGCCTGCCGGATCGTTGATGATGAGCCCGCCCGCAATCCACCCGAGCAACGCGGCGCCGAGCGTGATCACGATCGGGAAACGGTCCAGCAGCTTCAGCACCAACTGGCTGCCCCACACGATCAACGGAATGCTCACCACCAACCCGAAAATCACGAGCGCGAGGCGATGCTGCGGGTCGGCGGCCTCGGCCGCGCCCGCAATGGCGATCACGTTGTCGAGACTCATCACGGCATCCGCGACGATGATGGTCTTGATTGCCGAGATCAGCTTGTCAGCGGGCTTCACGTTCTCGTGCGCGTCGTGCGCCGGCGCCATCAGGCGAACGCCGATCCACAACAGCAACAGCCCCCCCGCGAACTTCAGCAACGGCACGTCGAGCAGCGCGACCGCGAACGCAATCAATACGACACGCAACAGGATGGCGCCCGCCGTGCCCCACAGCACGCCCTTCGTGCGCTGGGCTGGCGGCAGGTTGCGGCAGGCCAGCGCGATCACGACGGCGTTGTCGCCACCCAGTAGGATGTCGATGACGATGATCTGAATGACTGCGCCCCAATGGAGCGTGGCGAGGAACTCGAACATGAGCGAAAGAATAGAAGGGAACGGGAAGCGCGGCCAATAAAAAAGCGGAGGAGTGTTTAACTCCCCCGCTCTTGAAACCGCACGCTAACGAAAGGATCTCGTAAGCGTATCAAAAAAGGCGCTCTAACTGGGCGCCAGTTTCGATTTACAGCATGGCCTTCAGAAGACGCGCCATTTCCGACGGGTTCTTCGTGACCTTGATGCCGCATGCGTCCATGATTTCCAGCTTCGCTTCCGCCGTATCGGCACCGCCCGAGATCAGCGCGCCGGCGTGGCCCATGCGCTTGCCCGGAGGCGCCGTCACACCGGCGATGAAGCCGACCACCGGCTTCTTCATGTTGCCCTTGATCCACTCGGCCGCGTTCGCTTCGTCCGGACCGCCGATCTCGCCGATCATGATGACGGCGTCCGTTTCCGGATCGTCGTTGAACATCTTCATGACGTCGATGTGCTTCAGACCGTTGATCGGGTCGCCGCCGATACCGACTGCCGACGACTGACCGAGGCCGATCGCCGTCAACTGGCCAACTGCTTCATACGTCAGCGTGCCCGAACGCGACACGACGCCGATGCGGCCCTTGCGGTGGATGTGGCCCGGCATGATGCCGATCTTCAGCTCGTCCGGCGTGATCGTGCCGGGGCAGTTCGGTCCGAGCAGCAGCGTCTTGCGGTTTTCGCGACGCATGCGGTCCTTGATCTCGATCATGTCGCGCACGGGAATGCCTTCCGTGATACAGATTGCGAGATCCAGGTCGGCTTCGACTGCTTCCCAGATTGCGGCAGCAGCGCCCGCCGGCGGCACGTAAATCACCGACACGGTCGCGCCCGTTTCAGCCTTGGCTTCAGCGACGCTCGCGTAGATAGGAATGCCTTCGAAGTCTTCACCGGCACGCTTCGGGTTCACGCCGGCAACGTACGCTTCGCGGCCGTTTGCGTATTCACGGCAAGCACGCGTGTGGAACTGACCGGTTTTGCCGGTGATGCCCTGCGTGATGACCTTGGTGTCTTTGTTAATCAGAATCGACATGTATTGACCTCTGTTCGTTTGGCGTCGCGCGGGAGCGCCACTGGACGACACGTTCGCCGCCAGCGTCGCTCGCGCGATGCCATTCGTAATCCTGGTTAATCCTGGTAAACGCGCTGTGGACTAGGCTTACGCCTTGCCCGAAGCGGCCGCGACGACCTTCTGAGCCGCTTCTTCCATGCTGTCAGCCGCGATGATCGGCAGACCGGATTCAGCGAGCATCTTCTTGCCCAGATCTTCGTTCGTGCCCTTCATGCGGACCACGAGCGGCACCTTCAGCGACACGGCCTTCGACGCCGCGATCACGCCTTCCGCGATCACGTCGCAGCGCATGATGCCGCCGAAGATGTTGACCAGAATCGCGGTCAGGTTCGGGTTCTTCAGCATGATCTTGAACGCTTCCGTGACCTTCTCCGTCGTGGCGCCACCGCCCACGTCGAGGAAGTTCGCCGGTTCGCCGCCGAACAGCTTGATGGTGTCCATCGTTGCCATTGCGAGGCCCGCGCCGTTCACCAGACAGCCGATGTTGCCGTCGAGCGAGATGTACGCCAGATCGAACTTCGACGCTTCGACTTCAGCCGGATCTTCTTCGTCCAGATCGCGATACGCGACGATTTCCGGATGACGGAACAGGGCGTTCGAATCGAAGTTGAACTTTGCGTCGAGCGCGATGACCTTGCCGTCGCCCGTCAGGATCAGCGGGTTGATTTCGGCGAGCGATGCGTCGGTTTCCCAGAATGCCTTGTAGAGGCCCTGCAGGATCGCGCGCGCTTGCGGGATCGATGCGTCGGGCACGCCGATTTTCTTCGCGAGGTCGTCAGCTTCGGCGTCCTTCAGGCCCGTCGACGGATCGACCGCAACCTTGTGGATCAGCTCGGGCGTCTTTTCCGCGACTTCTTCGACGTCCATGCCGCCTTCGCTCGATGCCATCACGACGATCTTCTGCGAAACACGATCGATCACGAGGCCGACATACAGTTCCTTCTTGATGTCCGCGCCTTCTTCGATCAACAGGCGATTCACCTTCTGGCCTTCCGGACCAGTCTGGTGTGTGACGAGTTGCATGCCGAGGATCTGGTTCGAGTATTCGCGAACCTGTTCCAGCGACTTGGCAACCTTCACGCCGCCACCCTTGCCACGGCCACCCGCGTGGATCTGAGCCTTCACGACCCAAACCGGGCCGCCGAGCTCTTCCGCGGCCTTGACCGCATCATCCACCGAGAAGACCGGCTTGCCGCGCGGTACCGCGACGCCGAATTTCCGCAGGATTTCCTTACCCTGGTACTCGTGAATCTTCATGCGTGATTCCCTTCAGTCTGAGAGTTGGATTGAACTTCGTTTCCGCTACCGTCCAACATGCCGGGCGCATTGCCCCTGCCTTCTTGGCGGGCCGCCCCGTTGTCTGGCGATGCCGGGCGGTCAGCTGGGCGTGGCGCATAGCCATACCAGCGCGGGTAAAACTTCTGCACTGCCTCCCCGTCGAAACGCAGCGCCTGGCAGCGTCCCAACTGGAATGGCGGTTTGTCGTTTAAACGTTCGGCGGTACCGTCGGCCGACTCATTTTCTGAACTGACGCTCTCGCCTGCTGTCTTGTCACCGGTATCCCACACGTCGCCGGCGAACGCCTGGATAGCAGCGGTCGGCAGGATCGCGCACAACTCGGTGAGATGCGTGCAACCAGCCGTGCCGGCCAGCAAACGGGCAGCATCGCGACGGAAGTTGTGAAGGAGATTGAGCCCGATGAGGGCACGGTAGGCAGGATTGCTGGCTTGGCATAGCCCGGGATAGGGCACCCAGTCGGACGACGCCTCGGCGTCGACGACATTGAGCTTGCGATCGATGGTGATGCGAAGCCAGAGTTCATGGATCGGTTGACCATTGGGCCGGACGCCCGACGCAAGCGCCACATCGCGTGGCTTTTCGTCGGTCAAGCACGCTTCCACATCCCACAGGCCATCGGCTCGCTCAAAAGCTTCCGCTCTGATTGCGCGGCGATGGCGCAATTGACGGGGCACTGGCGAGGAAAGCGGCATGCGGAAAGGAAAGGCCGAATTGGAAAACGCGTGAATTTTAGCATACTGGGTATTTGAGACAGCCCCGAATGCGGCCTAACGGCCTGCAGGCCGCCCAGAGCCGGTTTCGTGCTCGACGACCCTGTGTGCGCGGTCGCGGACTACGCCCGAGCTTGCGCCTATTCACCGCTCCATTCTTCGTCGATGCCCTTGAGGATTTTGCCAATCGTGGCGCCCGAAAAACCGCGCGATGCGAGAAAACGCGCCTGCTTCGCGCGCTCGGCCGATGTCTGCGGAAGTTCGCCGAACTTCTTGCGCCACACCGCTTGGGCGCGCGCAAGCTCGGTTTCGCGCAATTGGGCGCTCGCCTCTTCGACTAGCGTTTGATCGACAGAATGCTGCTTCAATTCGCCGACGATCCGGCTCGTGCCCATTCGCGACGACCGGCGATGAATCAGACTTTCGGTGAAACGCGAATCGGACAGCCAGTTCTCGGCTTCTAGCGTATCAAGCAGCGTATCGAGCGAGTCGTTCTCTTCGACGAACGGCTTCAGCTTACAGGCAAGTTCGCTGCGACTATATTCGCGACGAGAAAGATAGCCGAGCGCGCGCCCCTTAAGCGAACGTGCGGGACGCTGGGATTTTTTCGCTTCGTTTTGCCCGGACTTCGCGTCGGCGGATGCTCGGCGTGAGTCACGTGAGCGGCTGTACGTGGGCTCGGTAGCCGTGGCATTTCCTGCAGTCTCGAATGGGTCCGCGAAATCTGCGGAATTTGGGCTAGCAGGCGGTTTTTGGAACTGGGCGCGCCGCGGGCCACGGCCCGCAGCGCGATCATGCGCGTCGAACGATTCGGACGGATCGAACGACTCGTTCTCGTCATTACGCGGGCCGCCCGCGTTGCGTCCGGTATCGGACAGTGGCCGGCCCTTGCGTATCACGTAATGGTTACTCTTCTTCGCCCGCGACTTCTGCGCCTGCGCCGGTCACCGCTTCAGCCATTGCATTCACGCCGAGCGATTCGCGGATACGGTTCTCGATTTCACGAGCGATGTCCGGATTCTCGCGCAGGAATTCGCGCGCGTTGTCCTTACCCTGGCCGATACGCTCACCGTTATAGCTGTACCACGCGCCGGCCTTGTCGACGATCTTGGCTTGCACGCCCAAGTCGATGACCTCGCCCTGACGCGAAATACCCTCGCCATACAGGATGTCGAAAATCGCCTCGCGGAACGGTGGGGACACCTTGTTCTTGACCACCTTCACGCGCGTTTCGTTGCCGATCACTTCGTCGTTCTTCTTGATCGAACCAATGCGGCGAATATCCAGACGCACCGACGCGTAAAACTTCAGCGCGTTACCACCCGTAGTGGTTTCCGGGTTGCCGAACATCACGCCGATCTTCATGCGGATCTGGTTGATGAAGATCACGAGGCAGTTCGTGCGCTTGATCGTGCCGGTGAGTTTGCGCAGCGCCTGCGACATCAGACGCGCTTGCAGACCCGGCAGCGAATCGCCCATTTCGCCTTCGATTTCAGCCTTCGGCACGAGCGCCGCGACCGAGTCGATCACGATCATGTCGATCGAGCCCGAACGCACCAGTGCATCGGCAATTTCCAGCGCCTGTTCACCCGTGTCCGGTTGCGAAACCAGCAGGTCGTTCACGTTCACGCCGAGCTTGCCCGCGTACTGGATATCCAGCGCGTGTTCCGCGTCGATAAACGCTGCCGTGCCGCCCAGCTTTTGCATTTCAGCAATAACTTGCAGCGTCAACGTGGTTTTACCCGACGACTCCGGACCGTAAATTTCAACCACGCGGCCACGCGGCAAACCGCCGACGCCAAGTGCGATGTCGAGGCCGAGCGATCCCGTTGAAACGACCTGGATGTCTTCGACTACCTCACCTGCGCCGAGCCGCATGACCGACCCTTTGCCGAACTGCTTTTCGATCTGCGCGAGGGCGGCAGCGAGTGCCTTGCTCTTTTCAGCAGTCAGTCCAGCCGAGCCTTTCTTGCTTTCTTCCATGAATCGTCCTTTGCTATGATGAACGGCGTCTGAGGCAGATGTGCGGCCCACCTTTTGAAGGACAGCACACGAAACCCAGACACTGTATAAAAAAACAGTGGTTTTGGCAAGCGCGATTCTCGTGCGAACGCGCATGTTTACCGCCGCGCTGCCCAAACCACCCACAATAATTTTCGGAGACCGCTGTGCGCCGCGGGGACACCCGAGGTGCCGGCCAAGCCTTGAGCTGGCGCACCATGCGAATTCTGATTGCCGAAGACGACAGCATACTCGCGGACGGTCTGGTTCGATCACTCCGCCAATCGGCCTATGCTGTCGATCACGTGAAGAGCGGCGTGGAAGCCGACACCGCGCTGTCCATGCAAAGTTTCGACCTGCTGATTCTCGATCTCGGCCTGCCGCGCATGTCCGGACTCGAGGTGCTACGCCGCCTGCGCGCCCGAAACTCCAATCTGCCCGTACTGATCCTGACCGCTGCGGACAGCGTCGACGAACGGGTCAAAGGCCTCGATCTCGGCGCCGACGACTACATGGCCAAGCCGTTCGCGCTCAACGAACTCGAAGCGCGGGTGCGCGCGCTGACGCGGCGCGGTGCGGGCGGCGGCCCGACGGTCGTGCGGCACGGTTCGCTGTCGTTCGACCAGGTGGGCCGGATCGCCTATATCAACGAGCAGGTGATCGAGCTTTCGGCGCGCGAGCTCGGACTGCTCGAAGTACTGCTGCAGCGAATCGGGCGTCTGGTTTCGAAGGAGCAACTCGTCGATCATCTGTGCGAATGGGGCGAGGAAGTCAGCAACAACGCGATCGAGGTATACGTGCACCGGCTGCGCAAGAAAATCGAGCCGAGCGGCGTGCGCATCATTACCGTGCGCGGGCTCGGGTACTGTCTCGAGAAGGCGGTCGCGCCGGCAAACCCCAATCCGAATGCCGCCGCGTCCGCGCCCGCCGAGCCCGAACCCGAGCCGCCTTCTTCGCCTTCGTCGCCGCAGTCAGACGGGATGCCGGCGAGCCACCACTATAAATAGAGCACACCCATGTCCGCACGCGCCGATCGCGCGACGGCCCGCGCGGCGGATCTCGACGAGGCGCGCGACGAGCGCTACGCCAATCCGTTCGCTCCGCCCGACGAAACCGAAGCCGCCGCCGAGGCCCGCCCGCGCTCGCTGTTCGGCGAAATTCTCGACTGGATGCTCGCGCCGCTGTTGCTGTTGTGGCCGATGAGTCTCGCGGTGACGTATCTGGTCGCCAAGTCGATCGCGAACGGACCGTTCGACCGCGCGCTCGAAACCGACGCCTATGTGCTCGCGCGCCAGATCCACCCAGTCAACGGCGTGGCCGAACTGACGCTGCCCGACTCCACACGCGACTTTTTACGCACGGACAACGTCGACAGTGTTTTCTATCAGGTGCTCGGCACGCGAGGCGAACTGGTGGCCGGCGAGCGCGACATGCCGCTGCCGCACGAAGAAGACCGGCCGCAACCGGGGCTCGTCGCATTTCGCGACGACATGCTGCGCGGCAACGACATCCGCGTGGCCTATACGACGGTCGAGTTTCCGCAGACGCCCGGCGCGGAGCCCGTGCTCGTGCAGGTCGCCGAGACGCTCGACAAACGCAGTCAGCTTGCCAACGACATCATCAAAGGCGTGATCCTGCCGCAGTTCGTGATCCTGCCGCTCGCCATCCTGCTCGTGTGGTTCGGCCTGTCGCGTGGTCTCGCGCCGCTGCACGCATTGCAGGCGCATATCCGCGCGCGGCGCCCCGACGACCTGTCGCCGCTGGAAGCGCGTCGCGCGCCTCCGGAAATCGAGCCGCTCGTCACGTCGTTCAACGATCTGCTGACGCGCCTCGAACAGAACATGGAATTGCAAAAGCGCTTTATCGCCGACGCCGCGCATCAGATGAAGACGCCGCTTGCCGGCCTGCGGACCCAGGCGGAGCTGGCGTTGCGGCAGGACGCGTCGGCGGAAGTGCATCGCTCGCTCGAGCAGATCGCGACGAGTTCGGAACACGCGGCCCGCCTCGTCACGCAGTTGCTGGCGCTCGCTCGCGCGGAGAACCGCATGTCCGGACAGATTTTTACGCCGGTGGAAGTGACAGAAGTGGCCCGCAACGCCGTGCGCGACTGGGTGCAGGCAGCGTTCGCCAAACAGATGGATCTCGGCTACGAAGCGCCGGACGAGCCCGTCGAAGTCGAAGGCAATCCCGTCATGCTGCGCGAAATGTTGTCGAATCTCATCGACAACGCCATTCGTTACACGCCGGCGGGCGGCCGCATCACGGTCAGGGTGCGGCACGAGAAAGCCGCGCGGCTCGTGCATCTGGAGGTGGAAGATACAGGCCTCGGCATTCCCGTGGCCGAACGGTCGCGAGTGATCGAGCGGTTCTACCGGATTCTCGGCCGTGAGGGCGACGGCAGTGGCCTCGGGCTTGCGATCGTTCGCGAGATTGCGACGATGCACGGCGGCGAGCTGACTATCGACGACAACGTCTATCAAAACTCCCCGCGGCTCGCGGGCACGCTCGTACGTGTCAGTTTGCATGTGCTGGAACGGGGCAGGACTTACCCTAACGCGAACTGACCGCGACGGGCGCCAGATAGCGAGATGGGCGGCGTTCTTGCAACACTACGCGACATTGCATGCAAGTTGACGGATTTTCTCGACATTCCGCCGGCGTGTCGAAAGCTGCGGCAGTAGCCGTTCATGTCAGAAGGCCGTAAGTTTTCACTCCAATAATCGGTTGCACGGGAACGCCGCGGGCCGGCGCACCGCGTGCATATCAATATTGGAGACGACATATGGCTACCGTTGGCGGACACATTTCGCCCGTGCCCATGACGCGCGATGAGAAGCGGGTGATCTTCGCATCGTCGCTAGGTACGGTTTTCGAGTGGTACGACTTCTATCTGGCCGGTTCGCTCGCGGCCTTCATCAGCAAGAGCTTTTTCTCCGGCGTCAATCCGACTGCGGGCTTCATCTTCACGCTGCTCAGTTTCGCCGCGGGCTTCGCAGTCCGGCCGTTCGGCGCGGTGGTGTTCGGACGCCTCGGCGATATGGTCGGCCGCAAGTACACGTTCCTTGTCACCATCGTGATCATGGGTCTGTCGACCTTCCTGGTCGGCTTCCTGCCCGGCTACGCGGCGATCGGCATTGCTTCGCCGGTGATTTTCATCGCGATGCGCATGCTGCAAGGCCTCGCACTCGGCGGCGAATATGGCGGCGCTGCGACGTATGTGGCCGAACACGCGCCGCCGGGACGTCGCGGCTTCTACACCGCGTGGATCCAGACGACTGCCACGCTCGGCCTGTTCCTCTCGCTGCTGGTCATTCTCGGCGTGCGCACGGCAATGGGCGAAGACGCGTTCGGCGCATGGGGCTGGCGGATTCCGTTCATTGCGTCGATCCTCCTGCTCGGTGTTTCGGTGTGGATCCGCCTGCAACTGCACGAATCGCCGGTGTTCGAGCGCATCAAGGCCGAAGGCAAGACGTCGAAGGCGCCGCTTTCCGAGGCTTTCGGCCAGTGGAAGAACCTGAAGGTCGTGATTCTCGCGCTGATCGGGCTGACGGCCGGCCAGGCCGTGGTCTGGTACACGGGCCAGTTCTACACGCTGTTCTTCCTGACGCAGACGCTGAAGGTGGACGGCGCGACGGCCAACATCATGATCGCCATTGCGCTTCTGATCGGCACGCCCTTCTTCCTGTTCTTCGGCTCGCTGTCGGACCGGATCGGCCGCAAGCCGATCATCATGGCCGGCCTGCTGATCGCCGCACTCACGTACTTCCCGCTGTTCAAGGCGCTGACGCACTATGTCAACCCGGCGCTTGAAACGGCCACGGCGAAGGCGCCGATCGTTGTAATCGCGAACCCGGACGAATGCTCGTTCCAGTTCAATCCGGTCGGCACGTCGAAGTTCACGAGTTCGTGCGACATCGCGAAGAGCGCGCTTTCGAAGTCGGGCTTGAACTACGAAAACGTCGCCGCTCCGGTGGGCACGCTTGCGCAGATCAAGGTCGGCGATACGGTGGTCTCCACCTATGACGGCAAAGCCGCCGACGCCAAAGATCAGGGCAAGGTGTTCGACAAGTCGCTTTCGACGACGCTGAAGTCCGCCGGCTATCCGCCGAAGGCCGATTCTTCGCAGATCAACTGGCCGATGAGTGTGGTGATTCTGACGATCCTCGTGATCTACGTGACGATGGTCTACGGACCAATTGCGGCGATGCTGGTCGAAATGTTCCCCACGCGAATCCGCTATACGTCGATGTCGCTTCCGTATCACATCGGCAACGGCTGGTTCGGCGGCTTCCTGCCCGCCACGGCGTTTGCGATCGTCGCGGCGAAGGGCAATATCTACTCGGGCTTGTGGTATCCGATCGTGATCGCGCTCATTACCTTCGTGATCGGCATGTTGTTTGTCCGTGAAACCAAAGACTCGGACATCTACGCGAAGGATTGAGGCGCCCTGCCCGGGCGGCAACTGAAAAAGTTGGGCGCCGGGGGTTGACAGCCCTCGGTGCTATCCTCATAATCTCGCTTCTTTCGGCGAATTAGCTCAGTTGGTTAGAGCGACGGAATCATAATCCGCAGGTCCGGGGTTCGAGTCCCTGATTCGCCACCAGTTGCAAGAAAAAGCCGCTGATCCGCAAGGTTCAGCGGCTTTTTTGTTTTACACCCGCAACTTCAAGGAGGTTTCTTGATGACGTTCCGCACCGCCGCGCGCGCCGTGGCTGCCGTATCGATCGCGCTTCTCGGCGCCGCTTCCGCAACTGCCGTTCTGGCGCAATCGACCGACAATCAGTGGCGAGCAAGTCAGACCACGTTGTCGACACTCCTGCAAAACGGCTACAAGATCGTCGCCGTCGTCAATACGGCTCGCGGCGCGGGCGGTTCCGCCGACACCATTTTCGTGCAGCGCGATCAAAGCGCTTTCAAGTGCATCGATCCACAAGCGCCGGAAGCTGGTAAGGAAGCGGGCAAAAACGCGCCGGGCTGCTATGAACTTGCGCCGCCGTCGGGCACGGCTACAGGCTCCGAGGCGAAATAGCATGCGACCGGAAGCGGCTGCGCCAGTTGCGTCGTTGACACCGGCGCTGGCGGTCACTTCGACGCCGTTCAACCCCGCCGTTCCAGTCGAAAATTCGCCAGCGGCTGGAACCGCGTCGCTGGCGTCAATAGTCGCTTATCTGAACGACCTCACGCTGACATTCGTCGCCGCGACGCTGCCGGTCATTCCGTCACTACTGACACTCCGCCAGACGCATTAGACGCAAGACGCGCAGGCGGCACATGCGGCGATGAACCGGTCACGCCTCGATGCGGGCGCGCGTCACGCTGAGCAGGCGCGCCATTGCGTCGCGCGCGGCGTGCGCGTCGCGGTCGCGAATCGCCTCGAACACCGCCGTATGTTCGGCGAGCGAAGCGTTGAAGACGTCCGCACGTTTCGCATTCAGCCGAAGCTGTGCCTCGAGCGTGCGCTCGATCAGCGTGCCGAGCGGTATCAGCAGTTCATTGCTGCACGCAATCAACACGCTCAGGTGAAATTGCAGATCGGCCCGCACCCATTCATCGACGTTACGCGCACCGGCCATCGCGGCGTGAGCGGCCGCGAGTGCGCCGAATGTCTCGTCGGAATGTGAAGCGGCCGCGAGACCCGCGGCATACGGCTCGATCATCTCTCGCATTTCCTGCAGCTTGAGCGCGAACTGCATCGGCTCGGCGACGCGTGAATACCAGTCGAGCACGTCGACATCGAGCAGATTCCACGCGTGCCGTGGCCGCACCCGCGTGCCTACGCGCGGGCGCGATTCGATCAACCCTTTCGACGTCAGCGTGCGCAGCGCCTCGCGCAACACCGTGCGGCTCACGCCAAACGCGTCCATTAGCTCCGCCTCACGCGGCAGAATCGAATCGGGCGCGTAATCGCCGCGCAGTATCGCAGTGGCCAGCCTGTGGGCGACGCGCCCATGCAGATCGTGCTGAATAGGTTCCTCCTTGCGGCGAGGCCGCTCAACATGTGGCGAATAGTACTATTAATAGTACTGTAGCGGCCTTTTGTTGTAGCATGAAGATCCTCGAAAATTTGGCATGCGATCGGAGACGCACACTATGAAAATCACCAAGCTCGAAACTTTCATCGTTCCACCTCGCTGGTGCTTCCTGAAGATCGAGACCGACGAAGGCATCGTCGGCTGGGGCGAGCCGGTGGTCGAGGGCCGCGCGCATACGGTCGCAGCAGCGGTCGAGGAGTTGTCGGACTATCTGGTCGGCAAAGACCCGCTTCTGGTCGAAGACCACTGGCAGGTCATGTATCGCGCAGGGTTCTATCGCGGCGGTCCGATTACGATGAGCGCGATTGCCGGCGTCGACCAGGCACTGTGGGACATCAAGGGCAAGCATCACGGCGTGCCGGTGCACGCGCTGCTCGGCGGCCAGGTGCGTGACCGGATCAAGGTGTATTCGTGGATCGGCGGCGACCGTCCGAGCGACGTCGCGAACAACGCGCGCGCCGTGGTTGAACGCGGCTTCAAGGCCGTCAAGATGAACGGCTCAGAAGAGCTGCAGATCATCGATACCTTCGACAAGGTGCAAGGCGTCATCAACAACGTTGCGGCCGTGCGCGAGGCGGTAGGGCCGAACATCGGCATCGGCGTGGACTTTCATGGCCGCGTGCATAAGCCCATGGCCAAGGTGCTGGCGAAAGAACTCGACCCGTACAAGCTGCTTTTCATCGAAGAGCCGGTGCTTTCGGAAAACGCAGAAGCGTTGCGTGACATCGTCAATCAGACGAACACGCCGATTGCACTCGGCGAGCGTCTCTATTCGCGCTGGGACTTCAAGCACATTCTGTCCGGTGGCTACGTCGACATCATCCAGCCGGACGCGTCGCACGCGGGCGGGATCACCGAGTGCCGCAAGATCGCGTCGATGGCCGAAGCCTACGACGTCGCGCTCGCGCTGCACTGTCCGCTCGGCCCGATTGCACTGGCAACCTGTCTGCAGATCGACGCCGTGAGCTACAACGCGTTCATCCAGGAACAAAGCCTCGGGATTCACTACAACCAGGGCAATGACCTGCTCGACTACATCAAGAACCCGGAAGTCTTCAAATACGAAGACGGCTTCGTGTCGATTCCGCAAGGTCCGGGCCTCGGAATCGAAGTGAACGAGGAGAAAGTACGCGAGATGGCGAAGGTCGGCCACCGCTGGCGCAATCCGGTCTGGCGTCACGCGGACGGCAGCGTCGCCGAGTGGTAATCGCTTCACTCGCTTGCTGACTGACGCCGCCTGCGGGCGGCGTTCTCTTTTGGGCGCCGTGACCGATCACAGCGCTGAGACTTGCGTCGCCCCGGCCTTGCCCGAAAGGCTTGTTCGCCCTTTGTTCGCCATCAGACAGATGCATGGCCTGCTCCTTGCTGAAATGCGTCCGAACAACGAATGCATCGGGGAGTCTCATGGGCGAATTCATTCCGGATTATCTGCTGCGCGAGCAGGCGGCCGTCGGCGCGCTGGTGCTATTCGGCGTGCTTCGCGTGATCGGCGCGGCCGTTGCGTATGAACGCGGCTGGCGCATCGCGGCGATTGAAAAATGGGTTGTCGTCGCCGCCGTCGTGTATTGCGTCCCTCAGCTTTTCGATCTGCTCATGCATGTCTACGGCGCCCATGCGGCAGCAGCCGAACTCGAAGGCAAAGTAGCTGGCTGCGCAATCGCGCTATTTTGTGCGCCGATTCTCGGGCACCGGCTGGGTCTGGAATGAATTGGTCGATCGGTCGAATACTCGACACGCGGTTGTTCACTCGAGTTGGTGATTGCGCCGCACGTTGAAACCGTGCGGCGCATTCTTACGCGGATGCACTGACGCCTACTGGCAATACGGCCCACGCCGTGGCGCCGGTGATCTCGCGTATAGAACTCAGTTCACCATCGCGAACGCCGGCACGCTATGCGACAGCGCCGCGGCAGCGACGAGAACGCCGATCATGGCAAGCGCTTCCAGATAAAGCACGTTGGTGAACGTATGGGCGTCCATCGTCGATGCAGTACGGCGCAGACGCGGAAGCGCAAGGAAGCGGTTGAGGCCGCCGAGCACAAGTGCGAGAGCGACAAGCGAAAGCTTGAGGATCAAAACGTGGCCCCATGTGCTCGACCCGATCGCCTCGAATGAGCCACCGGAGCCACGCACCGCGTTGAAGACGCCTGAGAGCAGCACGAATCCCACCGCGACCACGGACACGTTCGACACCTGCGTCGCTGTGCGGATCAATATGCCGCGAGCGGTCGACAAGCCGAGCGCCGGCAACACCGCCAATCCGGCTGTAATCGCGAGGCCGGCCCACACGCTGGTCACGAGCACATGAAGCGTTTGCATTGCGATGGCCGCGGATGCCGGGCCCGCGTCCACCGCGTGCCCGAGCGACGCCTTGCCTGCGGCGATCGCGATCACCGCGAGCCACAGCAGCGCGTTGCGCAGCATGCCGCTATGAGCCGTCATTGCCGTGCCCAGCAACACCAGTGCGCCCGCGAACGCAATGCTCCAGCCGTAGCCGACATGCGTTTGGGTGAGCACCGTCGGCACGAAGGCAAATGCGGCGGGAAGCGCAACGCCACTCATCGACGCCGCCTGATACAACAGCCAGCCGAGGTCCGCGAGCACCAGGACGACGCTCGCCGTCAGCATTGAACGTTGCGCGCGCAACCAGGCGGCACGCCCTGGCGCGATCTTCGCCTTGGCGTCGTTCGCGAGCCACGCGCCGAGCAATGCCGAACCGACGGCAAACGCAAACGCGACATTCATGAGCGCGGCCATGGCGACCTGCCCGATCCACAATCCGTCGACGCTCATTTGACGATGAACGCAAAGTCGCCTTGCGTGCGATGACCGTCGGTTGCCACGGCGGTCCAGTGCACCGCGTAGCGTCCCGCGCCCAACTGCGGCAGCGGCAGATGCATGACACGCGCGTCGTGCTTGTCGACTTGCGACGCAGCGGGCGCGGCTGCCTTGCCGTTCGTGTCGTTCAGCGCGATTTTGCTGAAGGCCGGCTCGAGCGGCTCGCTGAAGTGCAGGGTGACCTCTGCAGGTGTCGCGACTTCGGCGTTGGCTGCGGGTTCGCTGGAAACGAGATGCGCATGTGCGAATGCCGAGGACGTCATAACGAGCGCCGCGGCGCCGAGCGCGGACGAAAACCACGCCGGTCTGAAAAAATTGATTAGCTTCATGTAAGGCCGATAGCGGATGAACGGGAAAACGGCGGGCGCCTGCCGGACCGGTTGAACCGGGTCCCTGGCCGCGGACAGATCTCGTCCGCGATTCGGCGCCCGGAAGTGTACGCTTCGATGGCATGCACGCGGGTCGGTTCAACATCGAGCGGACAAAAGTTCGCCGGGTACAGGGATTGCAACGGTGCACGACGCAGCGAAGTCTGAAAGTCGCGGCGGTTCGGTATGGCGATACGCGTCAAACTGTCGCACGCCTGTGACGGCCGCAAGCTTGTCGAATGTGGCAAATAGTCATCATCACCCTTCGATGATAGAATGCTGCGTCGCCGCAGCGCCGGCTGCCCTTCACACCGAGCCGCTCGAAGTTCGGTCAGGTCCCCGATTTTGATGGAGTTACGCGTGTCTTCAAGACGCATTTTCCGCCCGTTGCTTGCCCTTCTGCTGATCGGCTCCGCGGGTGTCTATAGCGCTGCGAAAGCGCAGACTCAACCGAAGGCCCCCGATACTATGGAAGCGCGCGTGCAAGGTTGCACGGCCTGCCACGGCACGCACGGTCAAGGTACTGACAACGACTACTTCCCGCGTCTCGCGGGCAAGCCGGCCGACTATCTGTACAACCAGTTGCAGAATTTCCGCGAAGGGCGCCGTAAGTACCCGCCCATGAATTACCTCGTCACGTATCTTTCCGACGACTACCTGCATCAGATCGCCACGTACTTCTCGAAACAACGTCCGCCCTATCCGCAGCCGGCCAAGCCGACGGTGTCGTCGACCACGCTCGCTCGCGGCCAGCAGATCGTGCTGAACGGCGACGCGTCGAAGCAGATTCCGGCTTGCGCCGCCTGCCACGGCAAGGGTCTGACCGGTATGGAGCCGGCAATCCCGGGCCTCGTCGGTCTGCACTCCGACTACATCAGCGCGCAGCTCGGCGCATGGCGTTCGGGCACGCGCCACGCAATCGCACCGGATTGCATGCACACCATCGCCACGCGTCTCACAGACGAAGACGTGAACGCGGTCGCTGCCTGGCTTTCCACGCAACAGGCCCCACAAAACCCCGTGCCGGCTCCGGCCCGCTCGATGAAGACTCCGCTTGCCTGCGGCAGCGAACCGCAATAAGGCACCGGGAGAGACACTCAAATGAAACGCAAGTCTTTGTTCGCCCTCTCGGCAGTTGTCGTTGTTGCGGCTGCTGCACTCGTTCCCGTCCTGTGGTCGGGCGGCGACAATCTGCATAACGGCTCGGCCGTGGCGGCAACGCCCGCCGACCAGGCTGCGCTCGTGAAGAAGGGCGAATACCTCGCCCGCGCCGGCGACTGTATCGCCTGCCACACGGTCCGCGGCGGCAAGCAGTTCGCCGGCGGCCTGCCCATGGCCACGCCGTTCGGCACGATGTTCACGCCGAACATCACGCCTGACGATCAGTACGGTATCGGCAAGTGGACGCAGGACGACTTCTACCGCGCCATGCACACCGGTCGCTCGAAAGACGGCAGCCTGCTCTATCCGGGCTTCCCGTTCACGAGCTACACGAAGGTCACGCGCGCCGACTCGGATGCGATTTACGCGTATCTGCGCTCGGTCACGCCGGTCAACGTCCCGAGCCGCCCGCACGAACTGAAGTTCCCGTTCAACCAGCGCAACATGCTGATCGGCTGGCGCACGCTTTTCTTCCGTGAAGGCGAGTACAAGGCGGACCCGACCAAGTCTGTCGAGTGGAACCGCGGCGCGTACCTGATCGAAGGCCTCGGCCATTGCGGCATGTGCCACACGTCGATCAACGCAATGGGCGGCCCGGTCAGCTCGGCGGCTTTTGCTGGTGGCCTGATCCCGCTGCAGAACTGGTACGCACCGTCGCTCACTTCGAACAAGGAAGCAGGCCTCGGCGACTGGGAAACGAAAGACATCGCCGATCTGCTGAAAACGGGTGTATCGAACCGCGGTGCGGTCTTCGGCCCGATGGCCGAAGTGGTTCACAACAGCCTGCAGTACATGACCGATGCCGACATCAACGCAATGGCCACGTACCTGAAGACGATTCCGCAGAAGAGCGAAGCACCGGAACCGCTGCAACTGGAAACGTCCGAAAAGTTCGGCGGCGAACTGTTGAAGCAAGGTCAGAAGATCTACGCTGACAACTGCGCGAAGTGCCACGCGGACAACGGCCTCGGCCAGCCGCCGGCCTTCCCGCCGCTCGCGAACAACCAGTCGATCCAGATGCCGTCGGCGGTCAACCCGATCCGCATGGTGCTGAACGGCGGTTATCCTCCGAGCACGGACGCGAATCCGCATCCGTACGGCATGCCGCCGTTCGCGCAATCGCTGTCGAATCAGGAAGTAGCCGCTGTCGTCACGTATATCCGTATGTCGTGGGGCAACCACGGCACGGCCGTGTCGCCGCAGCAAGTGTCGGATCTGCGTTCGGCGCCGCTCGACTAAGCAGCGTTCGATGCACCAGGGGCGCGGCCTGCGAAATTCGCGGCCGCGCCCTTCGTTTTTTGAGGACCGGTATCATGAGGCTTCGGCAACACATGCCTCAATGAAACCGTGCAGGAGGAAAGACCCGTGCATGTCGGTGAGCGTTTCAACAGCATTACCCACCTCGTCGGCGCCGTGCTGTCGGTGGCGGGGCTGGCTACGCTCGTGACGATGGGTGCGGTAGAGGGCGACGCATACAAGGTGGTCAGCTTCAGCGTGTACGGTGCGATGCTGTTCGTGCTGTATGCTATCTCGACGCTTTACCACAGCGTGCGCAGTCCCCGTATCAAGGCAGTGCTGCAGAAATGCGACCATTCGGCGATCTATCTGCTGATCGCCGGAAGCTACACTCCGTTCACGCTTGTCACGTTGCGCGGGCCGTGGGGATGGTCGCTGTTCGGCGTAAGCTGGGGGCTTGCTGCTCTCGGCATCGTGCAGGAACTGACGCTCGGGCGACGCACCCGCAGCGTTTCGATGGTGCTGTATGTCCTGATGGGATGGCTCGCGCTCGTTGCCGTCCGCCCGCTGGTTCAAGCATTACCGGCTGCGGGCACTGCCTGGCTCGTGGCCGGCGGAGTCATCTACAGCGCCGGCATCTACTTCTTCATCAACGACGAGCGCATCCGGCACGGACATGGTATCTGGCACCTGTTCGTACTGGCGGGCAGTCTGTGTCAATTCGTCAGCGTTGCGCGCTATGTCGCGTAACGTCCACGGCGGCGAAATGCAACTTAAGGCCAGTCAACGTGTCTGCATAGCGCGTTGAAGCATTCGGCACGCATCCGAGCGTGCCGCCGATTTCTCTGCGAACGGAACTGGGCTTCGGCCTTGATCTCGATCACGCCATGCGGCGTGTTCATGCCGCATTTGTGCCCGCTGGGGGCCCACGTGTGCCGCTCGCGAAACTGCATTGCAAAGAGTTTCTATGTCTTTTGATTCCCTCGGCTTGTCCGAACCCCTGGTCCGCGCTGTACACGAACTCGGCTACACCACTCCGACTCCCATCCAGACGCAAGCGATTCCCGCTGTGCTGAACGGCGGCGATCTGCTCGCTGGCGCACAAACCGGCACCGGCAAGACGGCCGGTTTCACGCTGCCAATCCTGCAACGTCTCAATTCCATGCCGCCGCACTCATCCGCGTCTGGCAAGCGTGCAGTGCGCGCGCTGATCCTCACGCCTACGCGGGAACTGGCCGCGCAGGTCGAAGAAAGCGTGCGCGCTTACGGCAAGTATCTGAAGCTGAAGTCGACGGTGATGTTTGGCGGCGTCGGCATCAATCCGCAGATCGGTGCGCTCAGAAGCGGCGTGGACATCGTCGTCGCGACGCCTGGCCGATTGCTCGACCATATGCAGCAGAAGACCATCGACCTGTCGCATCTCGAGATTCTCGTGCTCGACGAGGCGGACCGTATGCTCGATATGGGCTTCATCCACGACATCAAACGCGTGCTGGCCAAGCTGCCGCCGAAGCGCCAGAACCTGCTCTTCTCGGCTACTTTCTCCGACGAGATCAAAACGCTCGCCGACAATCTGCTGGACTCGCCGGCGCTGATCGAAGTCGCGCGCCGCAACACGACCGCGGAAACAGTCGCACAGAAAATTCACCCGGTGGATCGCGACAAGAAGCGCGAGTTGCTCACGCACCTGATCAAGCAGCACAACTGGTTTCAAGTGCTGGTATTCACGCGCACCAAGCACGGCGCCAATCGCCTTGCTGAACAGTTGACCAAAGACGGCATCAGCGCGCTCGCGATTCACGGCAACAAGAGCCAGTCGGCTCGTACGCGTGCGCTTGCCGAGTTCAAGGACGGCACGCTGCAGGTGCTGGTCGCCACCGACATCGCCGCGCGCGGTATCGACATCGATCAGTTGCCGCACGTCGTGAATTTCGATCTGCCCAACGTGCCGGAAGATTACGTCCACCGGATCGGCCGCACCGGTCGCGCGGGTGCGACGGGCGAGGCAATTTCGCTGGTGTGCGTCGACGAACTGCAGTTGCTGAAGGACATTGAGAAGCTGATCAAGCGTCCGGTGCCGCAGGAAGTGATCGCCGGGTTCGAACCGGATCCGACCGCGAAGCCGGAACCGATTTTGCGCCGGGGCCAGGGCGGTGGCGGCGGCGGTCGTTCGCCGCGTCAAGGTCAAGGCGCTGCGAAGGCTGGCAACGGCGGTGCCGCCAAGCCAGCGCAGCGCTCGGGGCAACGCCCGGCGAACGGCCAGCAGCAGCCGAAGCCACAAGCCGCGAAGCCGGCCGGCAACGGTGGCCAGCCGCGCCGCGACGGTCAGCGTCAGGACGACCGTCCGCGCGCTGTTGCTCATGAAGGTAGCGGCGCGCAGCACGCGCCGCGCAAGCCGCAGAGCGGCAATCCGGGTGCATTGCTCGGCGGCGCAAAGTCGCGCAACGACTCGCCGCGCGGTGGCAATCCGGCGCGCAGCGGCCAGCGTGGTCGTTGAGGTTGGAGGTTGAGGCTGCGGGGTTGCCGGCTCTCAGCTAGGCCGCCGACTACCGCCGTCAAGCCCGGCAGCCAGCTCAGATGCCATCTAGCCTCACCATCAGCCGCCACGCGCAAAGCGCACTATACGGGCCAGAGGGCCCCAGAGCCCTCCTCGTCACCACGCAGCCAACACAGCCGCAGCACCGGCGCCAAGCCTCACCTCAGCCCCCCAACGCCGCAGCCCGTTTCAGCTGCTCGATCTGCCGCTCCCATCGGTCGAGCACCTTCTCCGCCCCTTCTTCCAGTTCAAACGTAATGCCGCTTGTCAGGCGCGCGTAGCGCACGCTTTGCGTTTCGCCTGAATCGATCGTGCAGCTCATATAGACGAGACCGCTGTCGTCGCCATCGGCGGGCGGCAGCGGCGCGACGAGCAACTGCACCTGATAAAACGCCTCTTCCAGGACGAAGCTCAATGCCGCCCGCCCGCTTTGCGCGATTGCGCGCGCCGCCCGGGCTTGCGGCCAGAGCGCGATACACAGCGTGCGCGAATCGGGCGCATACAACTCGCCAGCGCCGAGCAGCGATGTGCGGATATGCTGATTCGCATCGACGGTCAGCAGCGAGGCCGTGAACCCCGCTTTGCTCGCGAGCGACGAGCCGTCGAATAGCGCACGAACCGCGTCGGGCCATTCGTCGAATGCAGTCTGTTCGAGCGGGCGCTGGGGCAAGGAGGAATCGCTCATCGCATGGGTCCGGTTAAGAGGCAAGCCTCCATGATGCCCTGAAACACAAATGGCCCGCATAGGCGGGCCATCTTGTACGCCGGCGAATTGCCGGGGTTCGCACTACCGGTTAACGGAAAAACACATGCTGCGTGATCTTGGCGAGCGGGTAATGCACCCCAGGCTGAATTTTCGCCGGCAAATCGAGCGGTTTGAGCAGCATTTTCACGCACATGTCGGCGGAAAGATTACGCCGCACGAGCGCATTAATCCGCGCGGCCCGCTCGCGGTTGTAAGCCTGGTCGCGCACCCGCTCCGGATAACGAATCGCGAACACATGACGCAACGCGATTTCCGAGTCTTCGTTCTTGATCTCCATTACACGACGCATTAACGCGCCCAGAACCGCGAGCCGGCCATTGCCCTCGATCTTGTTGTACTTCTTGAAGTACTTGAAAAAGTGTTTGTAATGACGGACCTCGTCGGTACGAATGTTGTCGGTAATCTCCTTGAGCACCGGCTCGTCCGAACACTCGCCAATCGCGCGATACAGCGTGGCCGTACCTGTTTCGACGACGCACCGCGCCACCATTTCAAGCGCGCGGGTTTTTTCGAAATCTTCCACTGAACACGTTAGCGAATATTCGTCCATGAAATTACGGAACGCCGTGTCCCAATCGTATTCTGGCCACACGTAAGCGATATACGTTTTGAGGGCGCGGCCGTGTTGCATTTCCTCGGGCTCCCACTCGTTGTTGAGCCACGCGGAAACTTCCGGATCGCCGTCGAAAAACTTGCTCAGATTACTGGTGTAAAGATCGGTGCCGCTTTCAATAAATGAAGCGGCACACAGCAGCAATAACAGGTCTTCGTTCGCGACCGCTTTCTGGCGATCAATGCGCGTGAGGTCTATGTCCTCGATCCGCCAGGGCATGACATGGTTCAGCTCTGTGTGCATCGTGTCTTGCTCCGAAAGCTGTATCGACTCGTGGAGCATGCTTGGAACCGCTGCTATCGCGCTACCTCGCGTTGCGGTTCGCCGTGTCGGATACAGCGCCGTGAATTAGAGTTAACCCCTTGTGTCTGCATCTTAGCCGCTGTTTCGCAACTCTGCAGACAACCCAGCACTGACCGTACCGATCGGCCAGGGTTCCAATTTCACGATAGACGAAAGTTTCGGTGAGGCAAGCTCGATTGCACGGCGCACGAAAAAGCCAGCTCAACGAGCTGGCTTTGCTACGCAAAACGCGACAAACCGTGATTCGAAAGTTACGGGGTACGGATTCTTCGAGCCACCTGTCCAGCTACCTCTCGCACCCCGCTGCAAACGCGCCGACGGGCCTCAGAAGCCGGCTGCCAAACCGTCGCGGCGGCTGTCGCTGGCGGCCACGTAACCACGCTCCGGATCACTGCGATCGAGCTTCCAGATGTACTGGCCGGAACCGAAATCCATGTAAGGATCGTCGACGGATTTGATCGTGTGGCCGAGCTTCTGCAACCCTTCTGCCGTCTTTGCGTCGAGCGTCGATTCAATGTCGATCGTGAAGTCGCGGTTCACCTTCCAGCGCGGTGCGTCGCACGCGGCCTGCGGCTGCTGACCGTAGTCGAGCATGCGCACGACAGATTGCAAATGCCCCTGCGGCTGCATGTCGCCGCCCATCACGCCAAAGCTCATGACCGCTTCCTGCTGTCCGTTCACCTGCTGCGTGAGGAAGGCCGGGATGATGGTGTGGAACGGCCGCTTGCCGCCCTCCACCACATTGGGCGACTTCGGATCCATCGAAAATCCGCAGCCGCGGTTCTGCATGGAGATACCGGTATCCGGCACCACGATCCCCGATCCGAAGCCCATGTAGTTCGACTGAATGAAGCTGACCATCATGCCACGCTCGTCCGCCACCGACATGTAGATGGTGCCGCCCGCCTTCGGCATGCCGAAATCGAATTGCGTGGCGCGCTTGTGATCGATCAGCTTCGCACGCGACGCAAGATAGGCGTCGTCGAGCATCTGCTCCGGCGTCACTTCCATAGAACGCGGATCGGCAACGTAGCGATAGACGTCCGCAAACGCAAGTTTCATCGCCTCGATCTGGAGGTGCTGCGACTCTACGTTGTCGACCGTCAATTCCTTCACATCGAACTGTTCGAGGATGCCAAGTGCGATGAGCGCCGCGATGCCCTGCCCGTCGGCGGAATCTAGTGCACGGTGTACCCGCGATAGTCCTTGCCGATCGGCTCGACCCAATCCGCGCGATAGTTGCGCAAATCGTCGACGGTCAGCGCGCCGCCGCATTCACGCGAGAACGCCGCGATTCGCTCGGCAATCTCGCCTTCGCAGTACGCGCGCGGGCCTTGCTCCGCGAGCTTGCGCAGCGTCTTGCCATGGCCGGGAAAACGCACGAGTTCGCTCACTTCGGGCGCGCGTCCGCGAGGCATGAAGGTGGACGCGAACCCCGGCTGATCCTTCAATTCCGGAACGGCTGCAGCCCACTTATGGGCGACGATGCTGGCCACCGCGTGACCGCGCTCCGCAATTCCGATGGCGGAAAGGCGAAACGCGGACGGAACAGAAAATCTTCGATTGCAGCGCGAGCGGCGGCAAAACACAAATCCATTTATCGCATGGATAAACGCGCTGCCGCGCTGGATGCGTCGATGTGCGGCGCGTGCAGGCTTATGCATGTCGCACGACCTGGCAGACGACCCGCGCGATGGTCTTACAATACACGCACACTCGCATACGCATCCCGCCCACGCCGACTGCGGCAGGCCGATAACAACTCATCACCGAGACCCATGACCCGAGACCCCCGCCTCACTCTCAATGCCCGGCAACAGGAACTGCTGGAGTGGGTGCAACGCGACGGCTTCGTGACCGTGGACGACCTCGCAGCACACTTCGACGTGACACCGCAGACGATCCGCCGCGACGTCAACTGGCTCGCCGACATGAATCTGCTGCGTCGTTATCACGGCGGCGCGAGCCTGCCGACCAGTTCCGAGAACGTCTCGTACACCGCGCGACAGCGCATGTTCCATGACGAAAAAAGGCGCATCGCGGCGCTAGTGGCCACTCACATTCCCGACCAGGCGTCGCTCTTCATCAATCTCGGGACCACCACCGAGGAAGTCGCGCGCGCGCTCAACCGGCATCGCGGATTGCGCGTGATTACCAACAATCTGAACGTCGCGAGCATGATGAGCGGCTATCCCGACTGCGAAGTGCTGGTGACGGGCGGCATCGTACGACCGTGGGACAAGGGCATCGTGGGCGAACTGGCGATCGACTTCATCCGCCAGTTCAAGGTGGATTTCGCGATCATCGGCACCTCGAGCATCGAGCCCGACGGAACCCTGCGCGATTTCGATACGCGCGAAGTGCGCGTGGCGGAAGCCATCATTCACCACGCACGCACCGTTTTTCTGGCCGCCGACAGTTCGAAGTTCGGCCGTCCTGCGCTGGTTCGTCAGGGACATCTCGACCAGATCGACGCGCTCTTCACCGATGCCGCCCCGCCGCCTGACATGGCGGAGACGCTCACCGCCGCCAATTGCCAGGTGTACGTGGCCAGTTGACCAGGCAGTTGCGGACATGTTGCAGCGCACGCAAAACTTCAAGTGAAATCAAGGATTTGGCCGCGGCGAATAACCGCCTCTGTGGGGAGCGCTTGTCAAAGGGAAAATTTGCAGGGGCCAGTTTGGTGTTTAACGTTTGCTTGACTACACTCCAGTTCCCCGGCGTTCATTGCGTGCCCGCGTGCCGCTGGTGCTAAGTAAACCTGTCGTAGCTGCACCTCCCGCCCCATCTTTTTGCGGACCACCCGGCCATGGCTGTCGCCATGCATGCCAGTCGCCGTCGAGGCTGTCCGCGTTTGCTTGACATGGAGAGAAACGATGCTGAGTCCGCACGAATTCGCCACGTTGTTGCTCGTCAAGGACGCTCCCAATCAGGTGGACATGGAGCGAGAAGAACTCGACGCCCTCCTCGAACGCCAGCTCGTGCAACTGGAGCGGCTCGCCTCGGGCAATGAACAATGGCGTGTAACGGAATCCGGCGATAGCGCACTCCGAGCAATCAAACGCCTTTCCTGATAACAACCCGCGCATCGTCGGGCTGATTGCCGGTTCACGGCCGGTGCGGCTGCCAGCTCAGCCGCACGTACACGGCCAGCCCTCGAGCCGGCCAGGTCCGTTCTGTTTGTGTCAACGTGGGCGCCCGCAGCGGCGCCCACTTTCATTACTGCCGCGTCCTCCCGACCACTAAACCGCCGCGCCGCCTAACGAACAAACCTCAACCGCTGCGCAAGGTCGGATCCACTGCGGCGCGCCAGCTTATTGCTCGTGCGCGCTGCTCCGTAAAGAACGCAACCCACTGGTTGCGAATCTGCGGGTCGGTACTCGCCCCCTGGCTCGTGTAGCGCTGCGCGATTTCCGTCTGGAACGCGCAGTAATCTTCCTTCGACAACCGCCCGCGCCGGTTCGCCACATAAGCGTCGAACAACGTCGCATACACGCCTTGAGCGTCGTTGCCGTAATCGACCGTCTGGGCGCTGCACATCTGCTGCAACGACGCGAACGACGGCGCGCCCATCGTTCCGCTCAAGCTCGGCGAGGCGACGCACCCTGCGAGAAGCGCTGCCGCGCCCACCATGAAAAGTACACGCATGAAATCACCCTGAAATGGCTACTGGCAAGAGTATCGTCCGTGGCCGTGTGTTGCGCTACTGCCTTGGCCTTTCGATAGAGGCGCACGCCAAATGCGCGAACTTTACTTTTTCGAATATGTTCATTAAAGTTCGAAAACGAACACTATCGGTTCGATAGGTTTCGGACATAACTTTCGGACGAGTCAGGAGACGCAGCAGGTGACGCAAGGCACGAGATACGATTTGCTCGTCGTGGGCGGCGGGATCAACGGCGCAGGCATCGCACGCGACGCGGCGGGCCGAGGCCTGTCCGTGCTGCTGTGCGAGCAGGACGACCTGGCAGCGCATACGTCCTCGGCGAGTACCAAACTGATCCACGGCGGTTTGCGCTATCTGGAATACCGCGAGTTCGGACTGGTGCGCAAAGCGTTGCAGGAGCGGGAAACGTTGCTGCGCGCAGCGCCGCACATCATGTGGCCGCTGCGCTTCGTGATGCCGCACATGCCCGATCTGCGTCCCGCCTGGCTGATTCGCGCCGGTCTTTTCCTTTACGATCATCTCGCCCGGCGCGAACTGCTGCCCGGCTCGCGCGGCATCTTGATGCGCGATCATCGGGCCGGCGCGCCGCTCGTCGAATCGATCAAGCGCGGCTTTGTGTACTCCGACGGCTGGGTCAACGACGCTCGCCTAGTCGTGTTGAATGCGCTCGACGCCGCCGAGCACGGCGCGAAGATTCTCACGCGCACCAGGCTGCTGAGCGCCGTGCGCGCAGGCGGCGAATGGCGGGCGCAACTCAGGCGCGCGGACGGCACGACCGTCGACGTGCGAGCAGCGTCGATCGCGAACGCCGCCGGTCCGTGGGTCGGCGAACTGCTCCAGGGCGCGCTCGGCCGCGCGGCGTCGCACAGCGTGCGGCTCGTCAAGGGCAGCCACATCGTCACCCGGCGCCTGTTCGAACACGACCACGCGTACATCTTCCAGAATCCGGACAAGCGGATCATCTTCGCGATTCCGTACGAGCACGACTACACGCTGATCGGCACAACCGATCTCGAATATCGCGGCGACCCCGCGAAAGTGGCAATCAGCGCCGACGAAACGCAGTACCTGTGCGACTCGATCAATCGCTACTTCAAGCAGAAGATCTCCCCGGCCGACGTGCGCTGGACCTACTCGGGCGTGCGGCCGCTGCTCGAGGAAGAAGGCGCGGACAATCCGTCGGCGGTGACGCGCGACTATTCGCTCGAACTGGATGCGCCAGCGGGCGAAGCGCCGCTGTTGTCCGTGTTCGGCGGCAAGATCACGACCTTTCGCAAGCTCGCCGAAGAAGCCGTCGACAAGCTCGCGCCTGCTCTCGGCAGCGACGCGCCGTCGTGGACGGCCGGCGCGCCGTTGCCCGGCGGCGATATCCCGCAGGCAAACTTCGAGCGCTTTCTCGCTGGACTCAAGCAGCAGCACGCGTGGTTGCCGGCCGACCTCGCGCATCGTCTCGCCCGTGCTTACGGCACGCGCGTGAAGAACGTGATCGGCGACGCGCGATCGCTCGCCGGTCTCGGCCAGGCATTCGCGCCGGGTCTCTACGAGGCCGAACTGACGTATCTGCGCGACACCGAATGGGCACGCAGCGCGCACGACGTGCTATGGCGCCGCTCGAAGCTCGGTCTTCACGTCGAGCCGGGCACGCTCGACTCGATTACACGCGACATCGACGCATGGTTCGCTCGCCAACCCGAGCGACAGAGCGCCTGACCTGACGGAAGTCCGCGCGCTCGCAGCGTAAAAAAACCGTTTCACCCCGCGGCTGCATCGAGCCGGCTGCACCGACCCGAGCGGTCGCGGCCGCTTGGAACGACAAGCCGTTCCCGTCGCCGGTAAGCTGTTACGGCGATTCATAAAACGCATGGAGAAGAGACAATGCAGGATCAGTACATCCTCGCGCTTGACCAGGGCACCACCAGTTCACGCGCGATGCTGTTCGACCGCCTCGGCAACGTCGTGTCGACGGCACAAAAGGAGTTTGAGCAGATCTACCCGCGTCCGGGCTGGGTCGAGCACAACCCGCAGGAAATCTGGTCGACGCAGGCGGGCGTCGCTGCCGAAGCCGTGACGCGCGCCGGGATGAACGGCACGTCGATCGCCGCCATCGGCATTACGAATCAGCGCGAAACCACGATTGTCTGGGACCGCGAGACCGGCCATCCGATCTACAACGCTATCGTGTGGCAAGACCGCCGCACCGCCGACTTCTGCGACCAGCTCAAGGAACAAGGCCTCGAAGCCAAAGTTCGCGCGAAAACCGGCTTGCCGATCGACTCGTATTTTTCGGCGACCAAAATCCGCTGGATTCTCGATAACGTGGAAGGTGCACGCGAAAAAGCGAAGCAAGGCCGCCTCGCGTTCGGCACCGTCGACAGTTGGCTCGTGTGGAATTTCACCAAGGGCGGCCTGCATGTCACCGACGTGACCAACGCGTCGCGCACCATGCTCTTCAACATCCACACACTGAAGTGGGACGACGAACTGCTCGACGCACTCGACATTCCGCGCAGCATGCTGCCCGAAGTGCGTCCTTCGTCCGAAGTGTATGGGCCTACCAAGACCACCGTATTCGCCTCCAAGATTCCGCTCGCGGGCATTGCCGGCGATCAGCACGCCGCGCTCTTCGGCCAGATGTGCACCGAATCCGGCATGGTGAAGAACACCTACGGCACCGGCTGCTTCCTGGTGATGAACACCGGCGACAAGCCAATTGAATCGAAGAACAATCTCGTCACCACGATTGCATGGCAGATCGGCGATCAGATCAACTACGCGCTCGAAGGCAGCATCTTCATCGGCGGCGCGGTCGTGCAATGGCTGCGCGACGGTCTGGGCATCATCAAAAACGCGGCTGAGATCGAAACGTTGGCGCGCGGCGTGCCGCATTGCGACGGCGTCTATCTGGTGCCCGCGTTCGCCGGGCTCGGCGCGCCGCACTGGAATGCGCGTGCCCGCGGCACGCTGTTCGGCGTGACGCGCGGCACGACGTCGGCGCATATCGCTCGCGCCGCGCTCGATTCGATCGCGTATCAGTCGCTCGACGTTCTGAAGGCCATGGAAGCCGACTCCGGCATTCGCATCGGCGAATTGCGTGTGGACGGCGGCGCCTGCGCGAACAACCTGCTGATGCAGTTCCAGGCCGACATCCTCGGTGTGGACGCGGTTCGCCCCAAAGTGTCGGAAACCACTGCGTTGGGCGCGGCGTATCTGGCGGGCCTCGCGGTCGGCTACTGGAAAGATGTGGACGAACTGCAAAGCCAGTGGAAGCTCGACCGCCGCTTCACGCCCGCGCTCGAACAGGCGGATGTCGAGGAATGTCTCGACGGCTGGAAGCGCGCGATTCGCGCCGCCAAAGCGTGGGCCGACACACCTTGAGAGCGGTGTTCGCGATGGACGCGGCTAAGCGTTCGCCATGAGGCAAGTCCAACCCGGATGAACGCGGCCGCGACCCCAACGCGACGAAAGCGCGACCCGATCGCGACATAACCGCAACGAATCAACAAAAGCCAACGACGAGGCGGCAAACACCAGGCCACGAAACGCGACAAGGCCGCCCGTCTCGCGGTTTTCCTAACAACAATATTTCGGATACCCAACAATGTCACCATACATTGCGGAATTCATTGGCACGGCGCTCGTCGTGCTGCTCGGCGACGGTGCTGTCGCCAACGTGCTGCTCGCGCGCACCAAAGGCAAGGGCGCGGATCTGATCGTGATCGTGATGGGCTGGGCAATGGCCGTCTTCATCGCGGTCTACGTCACTGCATCGTACAGCGGCGCACATCTGAATCCGGTCGTGACGGTCAGTCTTGCGCTCGCGGGCAAGTTCGCGTGGGCCAAGGTCCCCGGCTACATCGCGGCGCAAATGCTCGGCGGGATGGCCGGCGCGCTGCTCGTGTGGGTCGCGTATCGCCAGCACTTCGCGAAAGAAGGCGACGCCGACGTCAAACTCGGCGTGTTCTGCACCGCGCCGGCGATTCGCAGCGTGCCTCACAACCTGCTGACCGAGATGATCGCAACCTTCGTGCTGATTCTCGGCGTGCTGTATCTGGCTTCGCCGCAAGTCGGTCTCGGTGCGCTCGACGCGCTGCCGGTCGGCCTGCTCGTGCTCGGCATCGGCATCTCGCTCGGTGGCCCGACCGGTTACGCGATGAGCCCTGCGCGCGATCTGTCGCCGCGTCTGATGCATGCGCTGCTGCCGATTCCCGGCAAGCGTGACAGCGACTGGCGCTATGCATGGATTCCGGTGTGCGGGCCGCTCGTCGGCGGCGCGGTGGCGGCGGCTCTTTATCTGTATCTGCATACGCGCTGATCTCGCCGCGCGTTGATGAACAGCTGACGCGCGCGAAAGTCGCGGGCGATCGAATCGGTGGAATGCAGCGAAAAGCGTCCGCGCGACGCGCGCCGCGTCAAAGCACGTATCATGGCGCTTTCACCCGGCGCGCGAGGGCTGGCCATTCCGGCCCACGCGCCCCCCGCTTTCCGTTCCTTCAGGCATGATCGACCATCTCATTTGCGACTGCGACGGCGTACTCGTCGACAGCGAAGTCATTGCTGACCGCGTCATGTTCGAGACGCTATCGGCGACTTTCCCCGGCCTCGACTTCGAACCCATCGTCAAGACGGCCTTTGGCCAGCAAACGTCGCGCTTTCTCGAAGGCATCGAGAAAGCGTTCGACATCGCTCTGCCGTCCGATTTCCTGAACACGATTGAACACAATGTCGAACTCGCGCTGGCCGCGTCGCTCAGTCCGATCAACGGTGTTCGAACTGCGCTGCAACGCGTGACGCTGCCGGCCGCGGTCGTGTCGAACAGCCGCATGGCGCGCGTGACGGCGTCAGTGCATCGCGCCGGCCTGCAGCAGATTTTCGGCGAGCGCATTTTCAGCGCCGAACAGGTCGCACGTCCCAAGCCTTTTCCCGATGTGTACCTGTTTGCTGCGCAGACGCTCGGCGTCGAGCCATCGCGATGCGTCGTCGTGGAAGACAGCGTGGCGGGTCTGAACGCGGCGCGCGCGGCGGGCATGAAGACGATCGCTTTCGTCGGCGCGAGCCATATTCCCGACGGCTACGCGGACGCGCTGCGCAAGATGGGCATGACGCGCATCATGAAACACATGGACGAATTGCCCGCGTTGCTCGAAGCGGGCGTGCGGGGAGAGTTCGGCGACGTGCAGTCGTAGCAGCCGCCTGCGCCAAAGGTCGCGCTCAAAAAGACAGGCCGACCGTATGCGGTCGGCCTCGTGCTTTGAGTACAACGTGCTGCAACAGAGCGGAAAGAGCCCGTCAGAGAGCAACGTCGATGAGCGCGTTGATTCAACGCGCCGCCCGAACTACGTCGCTGCGTTCACGCTTCCTGCTCGACGCATTCACGCGCCTCAGCCAACGCGCGACGGAACTCGGCCAACTCGGCAATCGTCAGCATCGGCAGATTGTGTTGTGCGGCAAAGCGTTCGACGTCCGCGCCGCGCGTCATCGTGCCGTCGGCGTTCATCAATTCGCACAGTACGCCGGCCGGCTTCAGGCCCGCGAGAATCGCGAGATCCACCGTGCCCTCCGTATGTCCGCGCCGCGCAAGCACGCCGCCAGGCATCGCACGCAACGGAAACACGTGGCCGGGGCTCACGATGTCGCCGGGCTTCGCCGCATCGGCAATGGCGGCGCGAATGGTCGTCACGCGGTCGAGTGCGGACACGCCGGTCGTCACGCCTTCGCGAGCTTCGATCGAAACCGTGAACGCCGTGCCATGACGGCTCTCGTTGTTGGCGACCATCGGCGGAAGTTCGAGCGCGCGAATCTTCTCGTCGGGCAGGCACAGGCAGACGATCCCGCTGCATTCGCGAATCAGCAGCGCCATTGTTTCGACGGAAAGACGCTCGGCGGATACGATCAGGTCGGCCTCGTTCTCGCGGTCGTCGTCGTCTTGGAGCACGACGGCGCGGCCGTCGCGCATTGCTTGCAGCGCGGCGGCGATACGCGGCGGAACGGATTCGGTGTCGAGCAGCGGGAGATCGGCGAATGCATCGTCCGCAATCGTCGACGGGGCAGGAAAAGTAGCAAAGGACATGTTGAAACGCTCATCGCAAAAGTGGGGCGAAAAACGTTTCAGGGCATTGCAAACAGACAAAGACGCGCCGCGAACCGCCTCTGCATAGTCGAGGCGGTGTTCATGCGCCGCCCGAACCTGCGAGCGGCGCCACGGAGACGAACATGACTATCTGCACATCTTCTTCCATCCGGACTATGACCGTCGGCTCTGGTTTCTCACCAGATCTGCTGACCCCGCGGCGGCTTCCGGTTCGCTGAAAGCCAGACTAATGCGGGCGCTCGCGGGCTCGCCGGCTCACGCTCTCGCGTTGCCGGCATACCGCCGGTGGGGAATTTCACCCCGCCCTGAAGACGCACTGATTGCCGGATAACCGGCGGGCCAAGCATACAACAGTCGCGCGCGAACTGCAGTGCAACCCTACTGCGCAACGGGATTCGCGGTGAGCGCCGTGCTCACCCATATTTCTGACTTCGAGACGCTGACCAGCGAGCCGACGCGCCGCCCTGCGTTCGATCAAACCGGCGCGGCTTCGCGCGCCGTGTCCGACTGCGAGGGCACGTCCCAACGCGGCGGCGTCTCGGCCTTCAACGTTACGCGAAACGCGCGCGCCTCGGTGTCGCCGGGATTGCGCAGGCTATGCGGCTGATCGGCGTCGAACACGATCGCGTCGCCCGTGGCCAGCAACTGACGTTGATCGTGCACGCTCACCTCGAGCGTGCCCTCACTGACGACGAGGTTCACCGTCGTGCCCGGCGCGCGACGTGTGCCGGGTTCCGTGTGCAACGGCGCGATGCGCAACTCGTGGAATTCGGCGGCGGTCGGTTCGGCATCGGGATAGAGCGGACGAGCCGAAAAGCGTCCGTTGGAACTGACCACGCGCGACGAGCGCTCCGCCGGCAAGTGTTCGAAGCCGTTGGTCGCGTGACGTCGCAGGAATGCCGCGACCGACACTTTCAACGCGGCCGCCACCTTGCAGAGCACCTTGATCGACGGCACGCTGCGCGCCGACTCGATCTGCGCGAGCATGGCGCGCGACACGCCGGATGCGCGTGCAAGAGCATCGAGCGACAACTGGCGCTCGGCGCGCAAGCGCGCGAGATTCACGCCGACCAGATGTTCGAGTGCATCGAAGGGTTCAGCGGCACGCGGCGGCGCATCGGTATCAGCGGTTGGATCGCGAACCAGCGCAAGCGGGGAATGCATGATTGCCTCCAGAAGCGCCGCCGGACGGCGGGCAAGCAGTTAGTGGAAGCAAGATAGCATCGCGCCCCGCCGTGCCCAACGAAGTTATCTTCACACTGTTATCAGCATTGCGGAGGACGTTTCTCGCAAAGCTTGTGCGGATTTTTCATATGGGCGCGGCTTCGCTTTTCGTCAGAGCGCGCCCATACAGGTCAGCCAACGGCGCTTGCACAGCCGGAGCACTCAAGCCCGCTCGCGCACTTCCATGTCGCGTCGATTGACCGGCTGCGGCACCGGCCGATCCATGCGCGATGCCAACCAGGTCAGCAATAGAGCAACGACGCTCACGGCCGCGGCAACCCATGGCAACGTATCGAGCGAATGGCCGTGATCGATCACGAGACCTCCGAGCCACGCGCCGCCCGCATTGCCGACATTGAACGCGCCGATGTTTAACGTCGACGCGAGATTAGGCGCCTTGGCGGCCTTCTCGACCACGCGCATCTGCAACGGCGGCACGGTCGCGAAGGCGGCAATGCCCCACACGAACACCGTGATCGCCGCGGCCACCGGCGAATGACTGGTACGCGCGAAAATCGCCATCACGATCGCCAGCGCAGCGAGAATGCCCATCAACGAGGGCATCAGCGCACGGTCCGCGAGTTTGCCGCCGACCGTGTTGCCGATCGTCAGCCCCACGCCGAACAGCACCAGGATCAGCGTGACGGCACGCGGCGAGAAGCCGCTCACCTGCTCCAGAATCGGCGCGATATACGTGAACACGACGAACACGCCGCCGAAGCCGAGCACCGTCATCGCAAGCGCGGTCCAGACTTGCGGGTCCTTCAGCACGCGCACTTCATGACCGAGACCGGCAGGACCCGAATCGTGGCGATTCGGCACGAGTGCCGTCACGCCTGCGAGCGATAGCACGCCGAAACCGCTGACGATCCAGAAGGCCGCGCGCCAGCCAAACTCCTGACCTACGAAAGTACCGAACGGAACGCCGAGCACGTTGGCAAGCGTGAGGCCGGTGAACATCAGCGCAATTGCGCTCGCGCGCTTCTCGAGCGGCACGAGCGACGCGGCCACCACTGCGCCAATGCCGAAAAACGAGCCGTGCGCGAACGACGTCACCACGCGCGCGATCATCAGCACGGAATAGTCCGACGCAATCGCACACAACGTATTGCCGACGATGAAAACGCCCATCAGCAATTGCAACGCGAGCTTGCGCGGCATCCGGCTCGTGACGACGGCAAGCAGCGGCGCGCCGACCGCGACGCCGAGCGCATACCCGCTCACCAGCAATCCCGCCGACGGAATCGACACCGAGAGATCGCGCGCGACCTCGGGCAGCAAGCCCATGATGACGAACTCGGTCGTCCCGATAGCGAAGGCGCTGATCGCGAGCGCGAGTAATGGAATTGGCACTGTTGTTCTCCAGGTTCTACGGTTGAGCGTGATGCAGCGCCGTCACGAACTCGACGACGACACTGGGCGCGAGCGCCACAAAAATCTGCATGGCGGCTTCTTGCGGGCCCATCGGCGGCACTTGCGCCGTCCGATAGTCGACGCCGGTTGCCTGCAGGCGCGCGAGCAGCGCCTGCCACTCGGCGGCGCTTTCCAGACGGAATGCAATGTGATCGATGCGCGGCGCGGCTCTCATGGAGGTGTCCGGCACCGTGCTCTCGACCAGATGGATCACCGGGCTGCCGTTGGCATACAGCCAGTAGCCGTCGACGGAAAACGCCGGACGGGCGCCTTGCGTCAACCCGACTACATCGACGAAGAAATGCCGGGCCGTGTCGAGATCGGCTGTGACGATAGTCGCGTGATCGAGTTGCATGGCTTCGGCCGGCTGACTGCGCCGCATCGGTTTTCGAGGCTTGCATTGTGAACGCGACGCGTCAATTTGATAATTGGCGTAGCATTTGAAGCATTTTCAAATGCGATTTGAAGAATGCAATGGATAACCTTGGCGACATTCGTCTCTTCGTAGAGGCCGCACAGCACGGCAGTCTCTCCGCGGCGGGCCGCAAAATGGGGCTGACACCGGCCGCTGCGAGCGCGCGCCTCGCGAAACTCGAAGCCGGCCTGAAAGCGCGCCTGTTCGAGCGCACCACCCGGCAGTTGCGACTCACCGACGAAGGCCGCCTCTACCTGAACTGCTGCCGCCAGGCGCTGCAATCGCTAGACGACGCAAAAGCCGCGCTGCAAGCGGGGCAAGGGGTGGTGCGCGGCAAGGTGCGCGTCTCGGCGACGTCGGACTTCGGCCGCAATCTGCTGATGCACTGGCTCGACGAGTTCAACGCGCTCTACCCGGAGGTCACGTTCGCCCTGACGCTGTCGGACTCGCTGTCGAACCTGGTGCAGGAGGACATCGATCTCGCGATCCGTTTCGGCGTGCCGCAAGACAGCTCGCTGGTCGCGCGCAAGCTGGCGCCCAACCGGCGCGTGCTGTGCGCATCGCCAGAATACATCGCACGCAAGGGCGAGCCCAAAGACCCATACGATCTCGCCAATTTCGATTGCATCGTGCTCAGCACCGGCTCAGGTCCCGTGAACGAGTGGCGCTTCACGCGCGGCGACGAAGTGCAGCAGTACACCGTGCCGTTCGAAACCGCGCGCGAGACCAACGACGGCGCCGTCGCCCGCGAATGGGCGCTGCGCGGCTACGGCATCGCAATCAAGTCGATGTGGGACGTGCAAGCGGATCTGCGCGCCGACGGCCTGAAAATTCTGCTGCCCGAGTGGCGCTATCCCGACGCGCCGCTGCACGCGCTCTATCACCGTAACCGTTTCATGGCGCCGCGCGTGCGCGTTCTGCTGGATTTCCTGAGCGAGCGCTTCGCGCAAGTGTCCGACGAACTGGAAAGCCTGCTGGGCTTGCCGCCCGACGTGCCCCAACCCGTGCCGCGGGCCGGAACGGGCGGACAAACCGTATCCGGCGAAGGGCTATAATGTTGCGTTACGCTGCGAGCGTGCGCGGCAAGCGGCTAGACATGACTGGGATTACGGTCCCTGCCCGCCCAAGTGCGCTGAAAGTGCCGGCCGTTTCGAGGCCTCGCGCACGTTTTCGCATCTCCTTGACCCCTAATACGACGCCCCCAGATTAACCACTGCGACCGGCGAAATTCGATGACCAAGAAAGTTTATGTAAAGACCTTTGGCTGCCAGATGAACGAGTACGACTCCGACAAGATGGTCGACGTACTGGGCGCGGCTGAAGGGCTCATCAAGACGGACACGCCGGAAGACGCGGACGTCATTCTGTTCAACACCTGCTCGGTACGCGAGAAAGCTCAGGAAAAAGTCTTCTCCGACCTCGGCCGTGTCCGCGAACTGAAAGAAGCGAACCCGAACCTGATTATCGGCGTGGGCGGCTGCGTGGCGAGTCAGGAAGGCGCGTCGATCGTAGCGCGCGCGCCGTACGTCGATCTGGTGTTCGGACCGCAAACGCTGCACCGTCTGCCGCAAATGATCGACAAGCGCCGCGAAAGCGGCCGCGCGCAGGTCGACATTACTTTCCCGGAAATCGAAAAGTTCGACCATTTGCCGCCGGCTCGCGTCGACGGTCCGAGCGCGTTCGTGTCGATCATGGAAGGCTGCAGCAAGTACTGCAGCTATTGCGTCGTGCCGTACACGCGCGGCGAAGAAGTATCGCGTCCGCTTGACGACGTGCTCACCGAAATTGCCGGCCTCGCCGACCAGGGCGTGCGCGAAGTCACGCTGCTCGGTCAGAACGTGAACGCCTATCGTGGCGCGCTCACGCTGGGTTCGTCGGAGATCGCCGACTTTGCGACGCTGATCGAATACGTTGCGGATATTCCGGGAATCGAGCGGATTCGCTATACCACGTCGCATCCGAAGGAATTCACGCAGCGCCTGATCGACACCTACGCGAAGGTGCCCAAGCTCGTGAGTCACCTGCATCTGCCGGTGCAGCACGGCTCCGACCGGATTCTCATGGCGATGAAGCGCGGCTACACCGTGCTCGAATACAAGTCTGTGATTCGCAAATTGCGCGCTATCCGCCCGGACCTTTCGCTTTCCACGGACATGATCGTCGGCTTCCCCGGCGAGACGGAAGAAGATTTCGACAAGATGATGGCGCTCGTGCACGAGATGAAGTACGACACGAGCTTCTCGTTCATCTACAGTCCGCGCCCGGGCACGCCGGCTGCAAATCTGCACGACGACACGCCGCGCGAAGTGAAGCTGCGTCGCCTGCAACATCTGCAAGCCACGATCGAAGAAAACGTGCAGCGAATCAGCGATTCGATGGTCGGCAAGGTGGAGCGCATTCTGGTCGAACGCCCGGCGCGTAAGGATCCGAACGAACTTGCGGGCCGCACCGAGAACAACCGCGTAGTGAATTTCCCCGCGCCGTTGGCTTCGCATGCGCGGCTGACCGGTCAGATGGTCGACGTGAAAATCGTCAAAGCGTACCCACATTCACTGCGTGGGGAGCTCGTGCTGGTGCACGACAATGCAGCGGACAACGCAAGCGCTGTCACGCATTGACCGACTGACAACTGACAGAGCGGCGCGGCCGGGCCGCGCCACGCACCGCCCGACGCACCCGAGTACTGAAACCGACAGGATCGAATCACCGCCTTGAAAACCACTCAGCCGCATCTGGAATTCACCGCTCCGCGCGACGACAATGCGCGGCTCGCCAACCTCTGCGGACCGCTCGACGAAAATCTGCGGCAAATCGAGCAGGCGCTCGACGTGACGCTGCAACGCCGCGGACATCGCATTACGATTCGCGGGCGCGGCGCCAAGCTTGCGCTTACCGCTCTCGAAAACTTCTACAACAACGCGCGCGAGCCGCTGTCGGTCGACGACATTCAGCTTGCGCTCGTCGAAGTGCGCCACCCGGCACGGCATCGCACCAACGGCAATGGCAATGGGAATGGCGACGAAGCGGGCGAGCCGGGCTTTCCCGGCAATCCCGACCATCCGTTCGACCAGCCCGCCGACAGCGACGAAGACGACCTCGAAGAACTCGGTCCGAAACTGTACACACGGCGCGCCGATCTGCGCGGCCGCACGCCGGCGCAGCGCGAGTATCTGAAGCAGATCATTTCTCACGACGTCACGTTCGGCGTCGGTCCGGCCGGCACGGGCAAGACCTATCTCGCGGTCGCCTGCGCGGTTGACGCGCTCGAACGCGATCAGGTCAAGCGCATCGTCCTCACGCGCCCGGCCGTCGAAGCGGGCGAGCGTCTCGGCTTTCTGCCGGGCGATCTCGCGCAGAAGGTCGATCCGTATCTGCGTCCGCTGTACGACGCGCTCTACGATCTGCTGGGCTTCGACAAAACCGCCAAGATGTTCGAGCGGCAAATGATCGAAATCGCGCCGCTCGCGTACATGCGCGGCCGCACGCTGAATCACGCGTTCATCATTCTCGACGAAGCGCAGAACACCACGCCCGAGCAGATGAAGATGTTTCTCACGCGGATCGGCTTCGGCTCGAAGGCCGTGGTGACCGGCGACACGACTCAGGTCGACTTGCCGCGCGGGCACAAGAGCGGGCTCATCGAAGCGCAGCAGGTTCTGTCCGACGTGCGCGGCATTGCGCTCACGCGCTTCACCAGCGCGGACGTGGTGCGGCATCCGCTCGTCGCACGAATTGTCGAGGCGTACGACGCGCATTCGCAGAAGACTGCCAACCCGGCGGATTCGCGTTAATGCGGCTCGACGCAACCGATAATCCGCTGAATGCGCGGCCCACGGACCGGCTGTGTTCCGCGCCTCGCTTCACGCATCACTTCCAACCAGCATGAGCCGCGCCCCTAAACTGATGCTCAACCTGCAATTCCCCGCGGCCAAGGCGTGGCCCGAGCACAAGGCGCTGCTGCCTCGCGCCACCGTGGCCAGCTGGGTCAAGGCCGCGCTTTTCGCGGACGGCGAGTTGACCGTGCGTTTCGTCGACGCGGAAGAAGGCCGGACGTTGAACCGCACGTATCGCGGCAAGGATTATTCGACCAACGTGCTGACTTTCGCGTACGCGGAGTCGGCAGACGATCCGGTGACGGGCGATCTGATCCTCTGCTGCCCCGTCGTCGAGAAAGAAGCCGCCGAGCAGGGCAAACCGCTCCTTGCGCACTACGCGCATCTGCTCGTGCACGGCACGCTTCACGCTCAAGGCTACGACCACGAAGTCGAGGAAGAAGCCGAGGAAATGGAAGCGATCGAAACCGAGATTCTCGGCAAGCTCGGCTTTCCCGACCCTTATCGCTAACCGTCGCCCGGACCGAACCGTGAGCTCATTCTCCCCTGACGCCGACACCCGAACGCCCTGCCCGGACTATCCTCCCGCGCTCGGCGAGTCGCGGCTGCTGACGGACGAGGAGTTGCGCGCGTCGCTCGAATGCACGCTGCGCGACTGGGACCGACAGAGCGACTTATGGCTTTTCGGCTATGGCTCGCTGATCTGGAATCCCGGTCTGCCCACCGTCGAAGCCACGCGCTCGAAGGTGCACGGTTATCACCGGGGCCTGTATCTCTGGTCGCGCGTGAATCGCGGCACGCCGGAACAGCCGGGCCTCGTGCTCGCGCTCGATCGCGGCGGCTCCTGCACGGGCATTGCGTTTCGTCTCGCGGCGCAAGGCGCCATGCCGCATCTGGAAGCGCTGTGGCGCCGCGAGATGGCGATGGGCTCGTACCGGCCGGCATGGCTGCCGTGCGTGCTCGCCGACGGCCGGCGCGTCGACGCACTCGCGTTCGTCATGCGCCGCGACGTGCCGAGTTACACCGGCAAGCTGGGCGACGAAATTGTCAAAACCGTGTTCGGCTGCGCACGCGGCCGCTACGGCACGACACTCGACTACGTGAGCCGCACGGTTCACGCGCTGCGCGAAAGCGGCATGCCGGACCGGGCGCTGGAAGCGCTACTCCAGCGTTGTCAGGCCGGCAATGACGAGCCCGCGTCTGCCGGCGCTGAGGTGCGCGGGCAGACGCAAGCGGGTAAGTGAGGCTCAACAAAGCGTCAGAAAGCGCTAGTTGAGCGCCGCGCCGTTTTTTGTTCCGAAACGCTTTTCACCCGGTAATCAGTTAGGATTGACCCATGGCCCGCGCCTTGCGGCGCAACGGTGTCAGCCCGGTTTCATTCATCGCCAGGTGCGGCGGGACACGGTCCTGCCATGTGCCTGGTGTATCCTTAATGCTCTGCAACAGCGCGCCCAGTCTTGCCGGGCGCACTACCATGAACGACACGTATCCCAGTCGACGCCACACCGACAAACCGCAGGAAAAACGCTCGCTGCTCGAGCGTCTTACCGATTTCATCTCGCCCGAGCCCGACTCGCGCGCCGAACTTCTGGAAATTCTGCAGGACGCGCACGAGCGCAACCTGATCGACGCCGACTCGCTGTCGATGATCGAAGGCGTATTCCAGGTCACCGAACTCAGTGCACGCGACATCATGGTGCCGCGCGCGCAAATGGACGCGATCAACATCGCGGACAATCCCGCCGAATTCATCCCTTACGTGCTGGAAAAAGCGCATTCGCGCTATCCGGTTTATGAGGGCAATCGCGACAACATCATCGGCGTGCTGCTGGCGAAAGACCTGCTGCGTTACTACGCGGAAGAAGAGTTCGATGTGCGCGGCATGTTGCGCCCCGCTGTCTTTATCCCCGAATCGAAGCGGCTGAATGTGTTGCTGCACGATTTCCGGGTGAATCGCAATCACCTCGCGGTGGTGGTCGACGAATACGGCGGCGTAGCCGGTCTCATCACCATCGAGGACGTGCTGGAACAGATCGTCGGCGATATTGAAGACGAATACGATTTCGACGAAGAGAGCGGCAACATCATCGCCTCGCCGGACGGACGCTTCCGTGTGCGGGCGCTGACCGAAATCGAGCAGTTCAACGAGGCATTCGGCACACACTACTCGGACGAAGAAGTCGATACGATCGGCGGACTCGTCACGCATCACTTCGGGCGCGTCCCGCATCGCGGCGAGAAGGTTCGTATCGACGATCTCATTTTCGAGATTCTGCGCGGCGACGCCCGCCAGGTTCACATGCTGCTCGTGCGGCGCGATCCGCTTGCCGGTCAGCGCGAGCGCGAAGCGCAGCACGTGCAGACCTGAGCGGCCCGGCTGCTCCCGCTTCAAGCCGCGATGCCCAGCCGCCGATGCCCACCCGCCGGCTCCGCGGCCTGACTTTTCAATTTGCCACTCCTCACGCCGACCGCGCAACAATGGCCGACCCGATTACTTCCCGCTCCCGTCACGGCACGAGCGCTTCTGCCGCCAGACCCACGCGAGCGCGCACGCTTCCTCGCTGGCATTATCTCGTCGCGCTGGCGGCGGGCGCGGCGAACACGCTGTCGTTCGCACCCACGCCGCATGGCGGCTGGCTCGAACTTGTCATTTTCGTGTTTTTCTTCGGCTGGCTGACGCGTACCACGGGCTGGAAAAGCGCCGCCCTGACAGGCGGCGCGTTTGGCTTCGGCAACTTTGTGAGCGGCGTCTGGTGGTTGTACGTCAGCATGCATTTTTTCGGCGGCATGCCAGCGCCGCTTGCCGGCACGGCGCTCGTGCTGTTTTCGGTTTATCTCGCGCTGTATCCTGCTTTGGCCGCGGGCATCTGGTCGTTCTGCGCCGGTCATGCCCGCAACGGCTCGTCGAGTACCGATACGCCGTTCTCGCCGACATGGCATGGAGCGCTCGCGTTCGCCAGCGCATGGGCAATCGGCGAATGGTTGCGTGGCACGGTGTTCACCGGTTTTCCGTGGCTCGCTAGCGGCTACGCGCAAGTCGACGGCCCGTTCGCTGGATTCGCCCCACTTGCGGGCGTGTATGGCGTCGGTTGGGTGCTCGCGCTTGCAGCGGCGTTGATCGTGCAGGCAGTCGTTGCTCTGCTGCGCCGTCGCCGCGAGGCTCGCGAGGCTGCGTCCGGCGGCGAGGATACCCGCGGCGGCACCGCGCGGATCGCCGCGCCGGCCGGCGTCGCGCTGGCGCTGATCGCGGCAGGCCTGCTGCTGCCGCTCGCCAAGTGGACTGTTCCCGCCAACGCGCCGTTGACCGTGCGCCTCCTGCAAGGCGACGTCAAACAGGAAATGAAGTTCGAGGAAGCGGGCATGCGCGCCGCCATCGACCAGTATCAGCAGATGATCACCTCCGAGCCCGCCGACCTGATCGTCACGCCGGAGACGGCCATTCCCGTGCTGGCGCAGCAGTTGCCGGCGCCGTTCGCGTCGGCGGTGCGCAGCTTTTCGGACTCCACCGGCAGCGCGATCCTGTTTGGCGCAATCGGCGGCTCCGTCACACCCGAAGGCCGCGTGGTCGACTACACGAACAGCCTGTTTGGCGTGACCCCCGGCACACGTGACATCTACCGCTACGACAAGCATCACCTGGTACCGTTCGGCGAGTTCGTGCCGTGGGGCTTTCGCTGGTTCGTCAACCTGATGAGCATTCCGCTCGGCGACTTCGCGCGCGGCGGTCCGGTGCAAAAGCCGTTCGTCGTGCACAACCAGCCGGTCGCAGTCGACATTTGCTACGAAGACATTTTTGGCGAAGAAATTGCGCGGACCATCCGCGAAAGCGATACGCCGGCAGGCGTGCTGGTCAACTCCACCAATCTCGCGTGGTTCGGCGACACCATCGCGCTCGACCAGCACTTGCAGATAGCGCGCATGCGCTCGCTCGAAACCGGCCGTCCGATGCTGCGTGCGACCAACACGGGCATGACGGCCGCGATCGACGCCAACGGCAAAGTGCTCGGACGGCTCACGCCCTACACGATCGGTTCTCTCGACGTCACCGTGCAAGGCACGGCCGGCCGTACGCCCTATGTGACGAGCGGCAATAACACGGTGCTCGCCGTTTCGTTATTCCTGCTCGCATTCGGCTTTGCTTTCGGGCCGGGCAGGACTTTCCGGAAAAACGGTAAATCCGGGAACGGTGAGGCATAAGCAATAAAAAACGCGCGCTGCGGCATGGCCGCAAGCGCGCGTTTGTTGAACCACGCAAGCGTTATTGATTCGAAGCAATACGCTGCTGAATATGCTGCGCGCGTGCAGGCGACGCCGGGTGCGAACTCAACATACTCGATTTTCCGCCGTCTATTTGCGCGAGTTTGTTGAACGCCGTGACAAGGCCCGACGGATCGAGATTTTTCTTTTTCTGCAAATCGAACGAATAGTCGTCGGCGGCACTTTCCTGAGTTTGCGAGAATTGCGCGTTAATCAGCTTCTCCGAGAAATCGCCCAGTTGCGAACCGGACAGCGCACCCGCAACGCCACCCGCCGAAGAAGCAACCGAACGCGCCGCGGATGCCGCATACGCAACCTGCATTGCCTTCTTCGTATGGCCGAGCGCCACGTGGCCCATTTCATGGCCGACCACGCCGCGCACCTCGTTGTCGTTCATCATGTCCATCAGACCGCTGTACACGCGCACGCAACCGTTAGCCATTGCCCACGCGTTGACGTCCTTCGTCATGTACACCTTGTAATTCACCGGCGTGCCGTTGATGTTGTCGCCCAATTGCGCGGCAATCTTGTTTAGACGTTTCTGGTATTTGCTATTAGCGGGCGCGATCGTGTTTTCGCTGTCGAGTTGCGCGCACGATTTGTCGGTCAGCGTGCGCACGTCGGCGTCGGAAAGCGTAGCCGCTTGCGTGACCAGCTGACCGGATTGAACCAGTGCCGACGGATCAAGGCTGCTCACATTGGAGCACGCGGCAAACAGCGAGCAGGCAGAAGCGGCAATAACGAAGCGATACGGTTTCATCATGAAAGTCTCTTTGTGGTGTATTCGTTTTGACGACGCACATAACGCGTCGTCCATTCGCAATGGCCGCTTTCGACGCTGAAACATGCCGAATAGATAACCGCAGAACCATTGCCCCACGCGGCAGACGAAAAAAAAGCGCCTGACGGGAGGCGCTTTTTTACCACAAACGAAAGCATTAATTCATGACTTTGAAAGACTGATTAACGCAATTTTGCAAACTTGCTGTAATCGCGGGCACGGTGCTTTATCGGATCAGTCAGTTAACCGGCACAGTATCAATAAACGACGGACGCAACGAAAGCTTCTGAAAATGCTTGTCGAGATTCGGGTGCGACTCGCGCCAGTTCAGTTCCGGCATGCGAAAGTCGAGATAGCCCAACGCGCAACCCACGGCGATATCGGCGAGCGTGTAGTGATTGCCCGCGCACCACGGCTTGCTGCCCAGGCCCTGAGACATGGCGACGAGCGATTCGTCGATCTTGCGCTGCTGCCGCGCCACCCACGCGTCGACCCGCTGCTCCGGCGTGCGCTGCGTGCTTTCAAGGCGGATCAGCACGGCGGCGTCCAGCAGGCCGTCGGCGAGCGCTTCCCAGCAACGCACCTCGATGCGCTCGCGCCCCGCTTGCGGAATCAGCTTGCCGACCGGCGACAGCGTGTCCACGTACTCGCAGATCACGCGCGAGTCGAACACTGCTTCGCCATCTTCCATCACGAGGCACGGGACTTTGCCGAGCGGATTGAAGGTGTGGATGCGGGTATCCGGCGCCCAGACGTTCTCGGGCACCAGCTCGTAGTCGATCTTCTTGTCGGCCAGCACGATGCGCGCTTTGCGCACGAACGGGCTGGCGAGCGAACCGATGAGTTTCATCATTGCCATCTGCCTTTTTCTGAATCCGGCGAAAGTATAAGTGCTTGGCGCGTTGCGCGAGCGGCAGGTGCGCTCTCTGCGAGCCGCATGCACGTTCGCTGTGGATGGATTGCAACATTGCCGCGCCGCCCGAGCGCCGTCTAGCCGGCCGAACGGCCAACGCGCCGGTCGTTCGACGTCGGCATCGGCACAAAATGACTCTGTGCATTGGGCGCTACAATCGCACGATGAACCAGCCGACCGAACCCACCATTGCCATCGACGTCTACCGTACACGCCGCGAGCGCGTACTCGCCGCGCTGCGGGCGGCGGGCGGCGGCGTCGCCATCGTGCCGACCGCGCCCGAAGCGCTGCGCAACCGCGACGCGGATTATCCGTACCGGCACGACAGCTACTTCTACTATCTGACCGGCTTCACCGAGCCCGAAGCGCTGCTCGTGCTCGACGCAAGCGCCGCAACCGGCGAGCCCGCGTCCATCCTGTTCTGCCGCGAGAAAAATATCGAGCGCGAAACGTGGGAAGGCTTCCGTTTCGGGCCCGACGGCGCGCGGGTAGCCTTCGGATTCGACGCCGCGTTTCCGTTCGGCGAAATCGACGCGCACATGCCGAGGCTGCTCGCGGACAAGCCGTCGCTGCACTACGCGCTGGGCACGTCGGAGAAACTCGACGGCCAGGTGCGCAGCTGGCTCGAGGCCGTGCGCGCTCAAGGCCGCAGCGGCGTAGCGGCGCCCATGGCCGCGCGCGATCTCGTGCCGCTGCTCGACGACATGCGGCTCATCAAGGACGACCACGAACTGGCGATCATGCGCCGCGCCGGACAGATCTCCGCGCAGGCGCACCGCCGGGCGATGGCGGCGTGCCGCCCCGGCGTGCGCGAGTACGAACTCGAGGCGGAGCTGCTCTACACGTTCCGCAAATTCGGTGCGCAGGCGCCCGCCTATACGTCGATCGTCGCGGCCGGCGCCAATGCTTGCGTGCTGCACTATCCGGCCGGCAGCGCGATTGCGCAGGATGGCGACCTCATCCTGATCGACGCGGCCTGCGAACTGGACGGCTACGCATCCGACATCACGCGAACGTTCCCGGCAAGCGGCCGCTTCACGCCGGCGCAGCGCGAGCTTTACGACATCGTGCTCGCCGCGCAGCAGGCGGCTGTCGACGCGACGCGCGTCGGCGCCAGCTTCGACGATCCGCATCAGGCCGCCGTGCGCGTGCTGTCGCAAGGCTTGCTGGACACGGGCATTGTCGAGCGCAACAAGTTCGCTTCTGTCGACGACCTGATCGCCGAACGCGCCTACGCGCCGTTCTATATGCACCGTACCGGCCACTGGCTCGGCATGGACGTGCACGATGTCGGCGACTACCGTGAGCGCGGCGCGCCGCGCGACGAAACCGGCGCGTTGCCCTGGCGCACGTTGCAGGCTTCCATGACGCTGACCATCGAGCCCGGCTTGTATATCCGCCCGGCCGAAGGCGTGCCCGAGCGCTACTGGAACATCGGCATTCGCATAGAGGACGATGCGATCGTCACGCCCGCAGGCTGCGAACTGATGACGCGCGACGTGCCGGTCGCCGCCGACGAGATCGAAGCGCTGATGCGCGACGCCCGCGGCTCTTGAAACAAGGAAGTAACCCGCAATGAACGATGTCTCCCCGTCCACGGTGATCCTGAGGCCCGCCGCACTCGATCAGACATTCGATTTCGACGTGACGATCGTGGGCGCCGGGCCGGTGGGGCTCGCGCTGGCCGGTTGGCTGGCCCGCCGCAGCGCGACGCGCGCGCTCAAAGTCGGCCTCGTGGACGCCCGCGAGCCCGAAGATTCGATTGCCGATCCGCGCGCGATCGCCGTCTCGCACGGCAGCCGCATGATCCTGGAGCCGTTGCGCTGGCCCGCCGACGCCACCGCGATCCAACGTATCCACGTATCGCAGCGAGGTCGTTTCGGCCGCACGCTGATCGACCACGCTGAGCACGGCCTGCCGGCGCTCGGCTATGTGCTGCGCTATGGCTCGATCGTGCATGGCCTCGCCGAAGCCGTGCACGCGACGCCGGTGCACTGGTTCCGCTCGACCTCCGCCGGCGCGCCTGTTCAGGAAAACGACGGGGTCACGCTGCCGATCGAAACCGCCGGCGTCACGCGCCGCTTACGCACACGGATTCTCGTGAATGCGGAAGGCGGCCTGTTCGGCGACCAGAAAAGCGGGCACGGCGGCGCGAAGAGGCGCGCAGCCGCGGCGGTCGGCGCAAGCACCGAGAACGACACCGAAGCAGACGACGGGCGCGACCCCGAAGCGCACACGCGCACATCGGCGCCGAACGACGCGGGCGAGCATGCCGGCAAACGCTCGGACAAACAGGGCACGCAGAGCACGCGCGACTACGGGCAAACAGCGCTGGTCGGCACGGTGACCGTGTCGGCGCCGCAGCCGCATGTCGCGTGGGAACGCTTCACGCCGGAAGGTCCGATCGCGTTGCTGCCGATGGGCGGCGTGCGTGGCGCGGACTACGCGCTCGTGTGGTGCTGCTCGCCGGACGAAGCCGCGCGTCGCGCGCAACTCGCCGACGACGATTTCCTGCACGAACTCGGCAGCGCGTTCGGCGGTCGCATGGGACGCTTCACGCACATCAAGGGGCGCGCATCGTTCCCGCTCGGCCTGAATGCCGTCGATACGCTCGTCAAGGGTCGTGCTGTCGCAATCGGCAACGCAGCGCAAACGCTGCATCCGGTAGCGGGTCAAGGGCTCAATCTCGGCTTGCGCGACGCGCATGCGCTCGCCGACGCGTTGTCGGCGGAAGGTCCCACGCCGCTCGCGCTCGCGACGTTCGCGCAGCGCCGCGCGCTCGACCGCCGCATGACGATCGGTGCGACCGACACGCTCGCGCGTCTTTTCACCGTCGACTTCCCGCCGCTCGCGGTCATGCGCGGCCTCGCGCTGACCGCGCTCGAATTCGTGCCTCCCGTGAAAACCGCGCTCGCGCGTCAGATGATGTTCGGGCAGCGCCGCTGAGCATAGGCGCGCGGCTCGCGTGCCGGTTTATGCGCGGCTCGCGCGGCTCCGCTTTCGTCGCGTCTGCGCCGCCCGAACCAGGTTCAGCGAGCAGTCAGAACTCTATGACGCCGACGACTTTCATAGAAGATTTAATGGGTTACAGCACTCGCAGGTCCGGTGCGGGCTATCCGTTAACGCTAAAATAGCGGTTTTCCCTCGCATTTCGCGAACGCTCCGATTGACAACACCGTGCAATCGGTCGCTGGCGCGTCCATGTCATGCCCACTCTCGGCTCGCACAATTTACGCAATAACCTGTTCGTCGCGCCCATGGCCGGCGTGACCGACCGTCCGTTCCGGCAGTTGTGCAAACGGCTGGGCGCGGGCTATGCCGTGTCCGAAATGGTCGCGTCGAACGCGCAGTTGTGGAAAAGCGAGAAGACCATGCGTCGCGCGAATCACGCGGGCGAGGTCGAGCCGATCGCCGTGCAGATCGCCGGCGCCGATCCCGCCATGATGGCCGAAGCGGCCCGCTACAACGTGGCGAACGGCGCGCAGATCATCGACATCAATATGGGCTGTCCAGCCAAAAAGGTTTGCAATGTGGCGGCCGGTTCGGCCCTGTTGCAGAACGAGCCGCTCGTGCAGCGCATTGTCGAGGCGGTGGTGAGCGCAGTGGGCGTCGGTCCCGACGCGGTGCCGGTCACGCTGAAAATCCGCACCGGCTGGGATCGCGAGAACAGGAATGCGCTGAATGTCGCGCACCTCGCGGAAAACGCCGGCATTTCGATGCTGACTGTGCACGGCCGCACCCGCGCCGACCTGTATCACGGCGACGCCGAATACGAGACCATCGCCGCAGTCAAAGCGGCGGTGCGCATTCCGGTGGTGGCCAACGGAGACATAACGTCGCCGGAAAAAGCGCGCCACGTGCTTGCCGTCACGGGAGCGGACGCCATCATGATCGGCCGCGCGGCGCAGGGGCGCCCGTGGTTGTTCCGCGAGATCGAACATTTCCTGCAGACGGGCGCGTTGTTGCCGCCGCCGCGCATCGACGAAATCCAGCAGGTCATGAACGAACACCTGGAAGATCACTACGAGTTCTACGGGGAATTTACCGGCGTTCGCACTGCGCGCAAGCACATCGGCTGGTACACTCGCGGCCTTTCCGGCGCCAACGTGTTCCGGCATCGCATGAATACGCTGGACACCACGCGCGAACAACTCCTCGCCGTCAACGAGTTTTTCGACGCACAGAAGGCGATCTCCGACCGCCTCGTCTACGTCGACGAAACCGTCGGCAACTCCGGGCCCGACAACAAGGGCGAGGACCACACAGACCGACTAGCAGCATGAGCAAGAATAATATCGAACAATCTGTCCGCGACAGCCTGGGCGTGTACTTCCAGGATCTCGACGGCTCGAATCCGCACGACGTGTACGACATGGTGATTTCGTGCGTTGAAAAACCCCTGCTCGAAGTGGTGCTCGAGCAGGCCGGCGGCAATCAGTCGCTGGCCGCCGAGTATCTCGGCATCAACCGCAATACGCTGCGCAAGAAGCTGCAACAGCACGGTTTGTTGTAGCTCGAAGTAGTTTTCTCGCGCCCTGCCACGTTTCCCTTCGGCTTTTCGTCTTCATCATGATCAAGCAAGCGCTCATCTCCGTTTCCGACAAGTCCGGCATCGTCGACTTCGCCAAGTCGCTGTCGGACCTCGGTGTCAAGATCCTGTCGACCGGCGGCACCGCGAAACTGCTCGCGGACGCCGGCCTCTCCGTCACTGAAGTCGCCGACTACACGGGCTTCCCGGAAATGCTCGACGGGCGCGTGAAGACGCTGCATCCGAAGGTGCACGGCGGCATTCTCGCGCGCCGCGACCTGCCGGAACACATGGCAGCGCTCGAGAAGCACGACATTCCGACCATCGACCTGCTGGTCGTGAACCTGTACCCGTTCGTGCAGACGGTGTCGAAAGAAGAGTGCTCGCTGGAAGACGCGATCGAGAACATCGACATCGGCGGCCCGACCATGCTGCGCTCCGCTGCGAAGAATCATCGCGACGTGACCGTGGTGGTCGATCCGGCTGATTACGCGGTCGTGCTCGAGGAAATGCGCACGAACAGCAACGCGGTGTCGTACAAGACGAACTTCCGTCTCGCGACCAAGGTGTTCGCACACACCGCGCAGTACGACGGCGCGATCACGAACTATCTGACGAGTCTCACCGACGAACTGCAGCACGCGTCTCGCAACGCTTATCCGGCGACCTTCAACCTCGCCTTCGACAAGGTGCAGGATTTGCGCTACGGCGAAAACCCGCATCAGAGCGCCGCGTTCTATCGCGACCTGTCGGTGCCGGCCGGCGCGCTCGCGAACTACAACCAGTTGCAAGGCAAGGAACTCTCGTACAACAACATCGCCGACTCCGACGCGGCGTGGGAATGCGTGAAGACCTTCGGCGTGCCGGCCTGCGTGATCGTCAAGCACGCGAATCCGTGCGGCGTGGCGGTCGGCGCGGACGCGAACGAAGCCTATTCAAAGGCATTCCAGACCGATCCGACGTCGGCGTTCGGCGGCATCATCGCGTTCAATCGCGAAGTGGATGAAGCGGCGGCGCAAGCGGTGGCCAAGCAGTTCGTCGAAGTGCTGATCGCGCCGTCGTTCAGTGCCGAAGCGCGCCAGGTTTTCGCGGCGAAGCAGAACGTGCGCTTGCTTGAAATCGCACTGGGCGAAGGCCATAACGCGTTCGATCTGAAGCGCGTGGGCGGCGGCCTGCTGGTCCAATCACTCGATTCGAAGAACGTGCAGCCGCGCGAGTTGCGCGTGGTCACGAAGCGTCATCCGACGCCGAAGGAAATGGACGACCTGCTGTTCGCGTGGCGCGTGGCGAAGTACGTGAAGTCGAACGCAATCGTGTTCTGCGGCAACGGCATGACGCTCGGCGTCGGCGCCGGCCAGATGAGCCGTGTGGACTCGGCGCGCATCGCGAGCATCAAGGCGCAGAACGCCGGTTTGAAGCTGAGCGGCTCGGCGGTCGCGTCGGACGCGTTCTTCCCGTTCCGCGACGGCCTCGACGTGGTCGTGGCAGCGGGCGCGACCTGCGTGATCCAGCCGGGCGGCTCGATGCGCGACGACGAAGTGGTGAGCGCCGCTGACGAACACAACATCGCGATGGTGTTGACCGGCGTGCGTCATTTCCGGCATTGATTTGGGTTTGACGAGCGGCGTGTCATTGCAACATCCGCAGTAGGCGACGATAGAACGGCCCGGTGGAATTTTCCGCCGGGCCGTTTTGTTTTCGGACGCCCGCGCAACGCCGACTGAGTCGTCAGTCCGGGGGATCCTTGCGCTCGTAGCCGTCCCTCACGTCCGGGTGCTGGCTGATGTAGGTGCCAAGGCCCTCGCCTTGCTTTGCGAGGCGCTTGAGCGCAGCAACATGTTTCGCGCCGACGCTCTGTTTCGAATACCAGTAGGTCGTGCCCGAGTTGAAGCGAGCGGCGACGAAGTTATCGCCGATTTCGTAAGCCACGACGCCCGATTTTCCGCTCCTGTTCCCATAGCGCTGCATGTGCGATCGCCTCCCTGTGTCCACGGCAGCAGTTTTTATTCCGCCTGCCCCGCCACATGCGGACCGCCGCGCGGCGTGTGTGTTGTAGTATCGCAGGCACCTGGTTTTAACCGCATCTGCGGCACTTCATGAGAATTCTCGGCATCGACCCCGGCTTGCGCGTGACCGGCTTCGGCGTGATCGATCAAAGCGGTCACACACTGAGCTATGTCGCGAGCGGCATCATCAAGACCGCGGACGCCGACTTGCCGTCGCGGCTCGGCACTATCTTCGAGGGTATCTCGACGCTGATTCGCCAGCACTCGCCGGATCAATCGGCGATCGAAAAGGTGTTCGTCAACGTCAATCCGCAATCCACGTTGCTGCTCGGCCAGGCGCGCGGCGCGGCCATCTGCGGACTCGTCGCGGGCGGCGTGCCGGTTGCCGAATACACTGCCCTGCAGTTGAAGCAGGCGGTAGTCGGTTACGGCCGCGCGACCAAGGAGCAGATGCAGCAGATGGTCGTGCGCCTGCTCAATCTTTCGGGCGTGCCGAGCACCGACGCCGCCGACGCGCTCGGCATGGCCATTTGTCATGCGCACGGCGGCACGACATTGAGCACGCTCGGTGGCATCGCGCCATCGCTTGCAAAGAAAGGACTGCGCGTGCGGCGTGGGCGTCTGGTTGGCTGATGTTGCCGCGGCGCCCGTCATTTTTTCGCTTGATGCAATGACTGGCCTTAAGCGGCGCACACGCCCTGCGCTACACTCGCCCTTTCTCTCGAATCTGAATTCGCCATGATCGGTCGCATTGCCGGCGTTCTGCTGGAAAAAAACCCGCCGCATCTGCTCGTCGACTGCAACGGTGTCGGTTACGAAGTCGATGTGCCCATGAGCACGTTCTACAACTTGCCGTCCACCGGCGAACGCGTGGTGCTGCTCACGCAAATGATCGTGCGAGAAGACGCGCATCTGCTCTACGGCTTCGGCACGACGGAGGAACGCTCCACTTTCCGCGAGTTGTTGAAAATCTCGGGAATCGGCGCGCGCATGGCGCTGGCCGTGCTGTCCGGCATGAGCGTGCACGAGCTTTCGCAAACCGTCACGCTGCAGGACGCCGCGCGCCTCACGCGCGTACCGGGCATCGGCAAGAAAACGGCAGAGCGACTGCTGCTCGAACTGAAGGGCAAGCTCGGTGCCGACCTCGGCGCGATGGCCGGCGCGGCGTCCGCATCGGATCACGCGTCCGACATTCTCAACGCGCTGCTCGCATTGGGCTACTCGGAAAAAGAAGCGTTGGCGGCAATCAAGAATGTGCCGGCCGGCACCGGCGTTTCGGAAGGGATCAAGCTCGCGCTCAAGGCGTTGTCCAAGGCCTGAAGCTGACGCCCTGGCGGCGGCCTCGCCGTGCTCAGGCAATGACGCCCGCGTGATGTGAGGTCGTCTGTCGGGTCGACGCGCATCGGCCATTCGGCCGGGTTTCCCGACCGTCCTCGCGCGGTACAATGACCACATGATCGAAACCGACAAACTCGCCGCCGAGCGCATCATCGCGGCCACGCCCGTCTCGCCGAACGAAGAAGCGTTCGAACGAGCGTTGCGACCGCGCCAGCTCGAAGAATATGTCGGGCAGGAAAAAGTGCGCGGTCAGCTGGAAATCTTCATTGAGGCAGCCAAGCGCCGCTCCGAATCGCTCGACCACGTGTTGCTGTTTGGGCCGCCGGGCTTGGGCAAAACCACGCTCGCGCACATCATCGCGCGGGAAATGGGCGTCAATCTGCGGCAAACCTCCGGGCCGGTGCTGGAGCGCGCCGGCGACCTGGCCGCGCTGCTGACCAACCTCGAAGCCAACGACGTGTTGTTCATCGACGAAATCCACCGGCTCTCACCGGTCGTCGAGGAAATTCTGTACCCCGCGTTGGAGGATTATCAGATCGACATCATGATCGGTGAAGGGCCGGCCGCGCGCAGCGTCAAGCTGGACTTGCAGCCGTTCACGCTGGTCGGTGCGACCACCCGCGCGGGCATGTTGACCAATCCGCTGCGCGATCGCTTCGGCATCGTTGCACGGCTGGAGTTTTATAACGCCGAGGAACTCGCGCGCATCGTTACGCGTTCGGCTTCGCTGCTGAATGCGCAGATTCATCCTGACGGCGCGTTCGAAATCGCCAAACGCGCGCGTGGCACGCCGCGTATCGCCAACCGGTTGCTGCGCCGCGTGCGCGATTTCGCCGAGGTTAAAGCCGACGGCAACATCACCGCTCAAGTCGCCGACGCGGCGCTCAGAATGCTCGACGTCGACGCGGTCGGCTTCGACCTGATGGACCGCAAGCTGCTGGAAGCGATTTTGCACAAGTTCGACGGCGGACCGGTCGGCGTAGACAACCTTGCAGCGGCCATTGGCGAAGAGCGCGACACTATTGAAGACGTGCTCGAGCCGTATCTGATCCAGCAAGGCTTCCTGCAACGCACGCCGCGCGGCCGTGTGGCCACGCTGCTGACTTACCGGCACTTCGGGCTCGCTGCGCCGGACGCGTCCAGCACGTTGCCTGGGCTGTGGGACTCGGCTGCGACCTGAAGCCGGATCTCGGCGCGAGCGGCTATTCCTGGGCCGGTTGAGCAACCTGACGCGCGTGCGGGTCGTCGCGGCCAGTAATCAGATTAACGGAATGAACGGCGTGTTCGAACGCGCGCGTCGGCGGGCTACTGCGGCGCGCGGCCTCGGATATTCGCTCAACGGCGTGACACGAGTTGACGCGACGCGGCGCGAGTGATCAACGCCCCAGTTCCGGACCCTTCTTGAAGCTATCGTCGGCGCCAGGCGCGTCGAGATGCGAGATGTCGCCCCACGACACCACCGTCGCACGGCCGTTGTCGAAGTCCACCACATTCACACTAGTGTTCAGCAGCGCGTAGTCACGCGGCGCATCGAGCGGTAAACCGCATGCAAAGCGACGCACACAATCGAGCACGCCACCGTGCGCGACGCAGGCAATTCGCCCACCCGGATGCGCGGCGACGAGCGGTTCGATCGCGTGCAGCACGCGGTGGTAGAACGCGCGCTGCGACTCGCCTCCGGGCGGCGTAAAGCCGGGGTCGCGGGTCTGCCAGTGTGCGTATTCGTCCGGGAAACGCGCGGCGATTTCATCGCTGTCGTGACCCTGGAACGCGCCGTATGAGCGCTCGCGCAAACCTTCGCGTAGATGCACCGGCAAACCTAGCGCGTCCGCGAAGGGTTGCGCGGTTTGCCGCGCGCGCTGCAGGTCGCTCGAATAGATCGCATCGAGCCGCGCGCCGTGCTTCACTTCATCGGCGATGCGGCGTGCAAGGCTTTGCGCCTGCGCAAGTCCTACCGCCGCGAGCGGAATGTCGATGTGCCCTTGAATGCGTTTGATGCGGTTCCAGTCGGTCTCGCCGTGCCGGATAAACAGAATCTGCGTGGTCATGGGATCCAGTTGGGCGCTGTTGGCCGGTTGTGCCGAACCGCTATGGTTGCAAGAACTGCTCGAAATCAGGCGTTGGTCTGCAGCCAGAACGTGACCGGCCCGTCGTTGACGAGCGACACCTGCATCTCGGCGCCGAATTCGCCGGTCTCGACGATAGGATGCCTGGCGCGCGCTGCCGCAACAAAGTAGTCGAACAGGCGCTTGCCCTCGTCTGGCGGCGCGGCCGGCGTGAAGCTCGGACGCAAGCCGCTGTTGGTGTCCGCGGCCAGCGTGAACTGCGAAACCAGCAGCAGACCGCCAGCGCGCCCGGCGCCGTCCAGATTCTGCACAGAAAGGTTCATCTTGCCTGCGGCGTCGCTAAACACGCGGTAGCCGAGCACTTTGGCGAGCAGCCGGTCGGCCGCCGCTTCGGTGTCGCCGCGCTCCGCGCACACGAGCGCGAGCAGGCCCGCGTCGATCGCGCCCGTCACGCGGTCGGCCACGCGCACTTCGGCGCGCCGCACGCGCTGGATCAACGCGATCATCGGGCAGTCTCCGGCTGCGAAGTTCGGTTCATTGCCCGCACACTCAGGCAGTCAGCGTGACGCGCGCAAAGCGGCGCTTGCCGACCTGCACGACGTACTCGCCCGACTCGACCTTCAAGCCCTTGTCCGACACAGTCGCGCCGTCGATCTTCACACCGCCCTGCTCGATGTTGCGCAACGCTTCGCTCGTCGACGGCACGAGGTTGGCCTGCTTGAGCAATTGGCCGATGGCTAGCGGTGCGCCCGCCAGCGTCACCGCCGGGATATCGTCCGGCACGCCGCCCTTCGCGCGGTGGTTGAAGTCTTCCAACGCACGCTCGGCATCGGCCTGCGAGTGAAAGCGCGCGACGATTTCCTGGCCCAGCATGACCTTGAAATCGCGCGGATTGCGGCCGGCCTCGATCTCTTTCTTGAAGCCTGCGATTTCGTCCATTGGACGGAACGACAGCAATTCGAAGTAACGCCACATCAGCACGTCGGAAATGCTCATCAGCTTGCCGAACATCTCTGTCGGCTTTTCGCTGATGCCAATGTAATTGTTCTTCGACTTCGACATCTTCTCGACACCGTCGAGGCCTTCGAGCAGCGGCATCGTCAAAATGCACTGCTGCTCCTGGCCGTACTGCTTCTGCAGTTCACGGCCGACCAGCAGGTTGAACTTCTGATCGGTGCCGCCGAGTTCCAAGTCGGCATTCAGCGCGACCGAGTCATAACCCTGCATCAGCGGATACAGGAATTCGTGGATAGAAATCGGCACGCCGCTCTGAAAACGCTTGGTGAAATCTTCACGCTCGAGAATTCGCGCAACCGTGTAGCGCGACGCGAGCTTGATCATGCCGTCGGCGCCGAGCGGCATCGACCACTCGCTGTTGTAGCGGATCTCGGTCTTCTCGCGGTCGAGCACCAGCGCGGCCTGCTCGAAATAGGTCTTCGCGTTCGATTCGATCTGCTCGCGCGTGAGCGGCGGGCGCGTGGCATTGCGGCCCGACGGGTCGCCGATGAGCGACGTGAAGTCGCCGATCAGGAAAATGACCGTGTGACCGAGATCCTGCAACTGCCGCATCTTGTTCAGGACGACCGTGTGGCCGATATGAATGTCCGGCGCGGTCGGATCGAGCCCGAGCTTGATACGCAGCGGCGTGCCGGTCGCCGCGCTCTTCGCGAGCTTTTGCGCGAATTCTTCTTCGATCAGCAATTCGTCGACGCCTCGCTTGGTGACGGCGAGCGCGTGACGGACTTCGTCGGTGATCGGGAAGGCGGGGGCGGCGTTAGGCTTGGTGGACTCGGTGCTCATGCTGGAAACGGGAAGTCGCGGAAAAGGTAGATTGTCCCATAGATGCGCGCCGCCGCGCCCACCGGCAGGGGTGAGAGCGCGTTCTGACGGTGCGGGTTGGACGTCGCATCCCGGCTGCAGCGCGTCCCTTCGCCCGGGACGCGCTTTATATTCGAGCGCGCTTGCATCGATAATCTGCTAAAACCTTCGCAAAGCAGCGGCAATGAAAGAGCAACGAACCATGATCAGGAGCAGCAACGTGGCGCAAGACCCCGCAGACGGCGTCTACTTTGGATTGATGTCCGGCACCAGCATGGACGGTGTGGACGGCGTGGCTGTCCGGTTCGCGCAAGGGAAACCGCCCGTGGTGCTGGCCGAGGCGTTCGTCGGCTTTGCGGCTGGCTTGCGCGACGCGTTGTTCGCGCTGCAGCAGCCGGGCGAAAACGAGATCGAACGGGAAGCGCTGGCCGCCAATGCGCTCGCCACGCGCTATACCGTGTGTTGTCACGAGCTCTTACGAGGTTGCCACGTTTCCGCCGCCGAAGTGCGCGCGATCGGCGTGCATGGGCAGACGGTGCGGCACAGGCCGGAAAAAGGCTACACGCGGCAGATCAACAACCCGGCGCTGCTTGCCGAGATGATGCATATCGACGTGGTCGCCGACTTCCGCAGCAGGGACGTGGCCGCTGGCGGCCAGGGCGCGCCGCTCGTGCCGGCGTTTCATGCGACCATCTTTGGCGCGAAAGACGAGACGCGCGTGGTGTGCAATCTCGGCGGCATCAGCAACATCACGATTCTGAATGCGACCGGCAGCGTGCGGGGCTTCGATTGCGGGCCGGCGAACGCGCTTCTCGACGAGTGGGCGCAGCGCCATCTCGGCAAGCCATTCGACGAAAACGGTCAGTTCGCGGCAAGCGGCCAGGTCGACCGGTCACTGCTGAACGCGCTGCTCGACGAACCGTTTTTTGCACAACAGCCGCCCAAGAGTACCGGTCGCGACCTGTTCAATGCCGAGTGGCTCGATGCCAAGCTGCGCCCGTTTGGCGGACTCGCGCCGGCCGACGTGCAAGCGACGCTGGTCGCGCTGACCGCCGTGACGGTCGCGCGCGAGATCGAGCGGCACGCGCCGGACGCGCGAGCGGTCTACGTGTGCGGCGGCGGTGCGCGCAATCCCGAGATTCTGAAGTCGCTGCAGCAGGCACTGGAAGACAGCGGCGTAAGCGGCGTTCCCGTAATGACGACCGACGCCCTCGGCGTGCCGCCGAGCCAGGTCGAGCCGCTGGCCTTTGCGTGGCTCGCGATGCGCTGTGTCGCGCGCCTGCCGGGAAGTTTGCCGGCTGTTACCGGCGCGAGCGCGGAACGCGTGTTGGGAGCAATTTACCCGCGTTGACGCGGTGGCCATTGAGCGTGCGCGGTTGCAGAGGTCGCGCGGGAGCGCGTCTCGCCGGCTTGCGCAGGCAATAAAAAACGGGGCGCGAAGCCCCGTTGCTTTCCAACGCTTCGTCTTTCCGTTGTCAGACCGAGAACGACGAACCGCAACCGCACGTAGTGGTCGCGTTCGGGTTCTTGATCACGAACTGCGCGCCGTTGATGTCGTCCTTGTAGTCGATCTCAGCGCCGACCAGATACTGGTAGCTCATCGAGTCGATCAGCAATTGCACGCCGCTCTTGTTCATGACGGTGTCGTCTTCGTTGACGGCTTCGTCGAACGTAAAGCCGTACTGGAAGCCGGAACAGCCGCCGCCCTGCACGAAAACGCGCAGTTTCAGGTCCGCATTGCCTTCTTCTTCGATCAGTTGCTTGACCTTGTCAGCCGCTGCGTCGGTAAAGACGAAGGGGGCGGGCATCTCGGTCACGGGTGTGTCGGTGACTGCGTTCATTCGAACTCTCCAAAAAGCTTCTAACCGCTATTGTAGGGCTGATCTCAATATCGTGCCGAAGCCCACAAAATCAATGGGTTCTTACAGTCGCTTCGATCGACACTGCCGTTGCGCGCAGTCCTGCCCGCATCGGCGCCGACGGGGGCCGAGCGGCGACCGCGCCATTGCCCCAAGCGGGGCCGTAATCATAAAAAAAGCCGCCATCGCGACAGCGTTGGCGGCTTTTGCTGCGTTCCGGCCCTGGAGCCGGTGCGCACCCGAAGCGATTAACGCTTCGAGAATTGCTTCCTGCGACGTGCCTTGTGGAAGCCGACCTTCTTACGTTCGACTTCACGAGCGTCACGCGTAACGAAGCCAGCCTTCGACAGTTCCGGCTTCAGCGTTGCGTCGTAGTCCATCAGCGCGCGGGTGATGCCGTGGCGAACTGCACCGGCTTGACCCGTTTCACCGCCACCGTTCACGTTGACCTTAATGTCGAACGTGACGCCGTGGTTCGTGAGTTCCAGCGGTTGACGAACGATCATCAGCGACGTTTCGCGCGAGAAGTAATCGGCGATAGGCTTGCCGTTCACAATGATCTCGCCCTTGCCTGCCTTGATGAACACGCGTGCGACGGCGCTCTTGCGGCGGCCCGTGCCGTAATTCCAGTTACCGATCATGTGGGCTCCCCTTAGATCTCGAGCGCTTTCGGCTGTTGCGCCGAATGCGGATGCGTTGCTTCAGCGTAGACCTTCAGCTTCTTGATCATCGCGTAGCCGAGCGGGCCCTTCGGCAGCATGCCTTTGACCGCTTTCTCGAGCGCACGGCCCGGGAAGCGTTCCTGCATCTTGCCGAACGTCGTTTCATAGATACCGCCCGGGTAGCCCGAGTGGCGATAGTACTTCTTGTCAGTAGCCTTGTTGCCCGTGACCTTCAGCTTGCCGGCGTTGATAACGATGATGAAATCACCGGTGTCGACGTGCGGAGTGAATTCAGGCTTGTGCTTGCCGCGAAGACGGTGTGCCACTTCGCTGGCGACACGCCCGAGAACCTTATCCGTCGCGTCAATCACGTACCATTCGCGCGTCACCTCATGGGCTTTTGCGGAAAACGTCTTCATGATCGATCCAAAAAAATTGCTGCGCCCAAATGTGTTTTTTCCTGCTTGTAGTGTGCGCATCGAGGCGCGTGCAGGCTCTCCCTGTTTCTTCCTCCGCGGGCGCGAATGCGGAAAAGCCCTGAATTATAAAGGAATTTGCGACGTCAAGTCAAAACGTGCTGGACTTGATACCGAATGTGCCTTCGTGAGGCCTTCGGAGCGCGTGAGAACGCGGGCGAAAAAAAACCCGAACGAGCGGTTCGGGTTTAATCCACCAAAGGAGGAGGTGGAGGAGACAGCGGAGGTTGCGAACTGCCGCAACCGATGGAGCAATTATATGAAGCAAGCTTGTGCAACGCAAGAACATTTGCAATGTGAAATTCGATTTCATAATGCGGATGAAACTGGGCGGCGGGAGCGTCCGCCCAAACGAGCCACCGCAATGAGGCATGCCCGGTTGCGCGGGGCGAGCCAGCGCTACTAGAGTAAATCCCCTAAACGCAGGGCAATCTGCCGAACCACGTCTCAACATGCCGCGCTGCAGCACAGAAGACGTCATTTCGCATATTTGGCTCGCGAGCCGCCTCGGGCGAACGCTGGATCGCCGGGCTACAATGCCGTCTCGATATAGCGATGCGTGGTGGAGTACAGCATGGAATGCAAAGTGAGCTGGATGGGGCAAGACGGGATGGCGTTTGCTGCTGAGACGGGCAGCGGCCACCTGGTTGCGATGGACGGCGCGCCCGAGGGCGGCGGCCGCAATCTCGCACCGCGTCCGATGGAGATGGTTCTGCTCGGCACGGGCGGTTGCACCGCCTACGACGTCGTGATGATCCTGAAGAAAAGCCGCCAGGAAGTCGCCGGGTGCTCGGTGACGCTCAAGGCCGAGCGCGCCAGCGAAGATCCGAAAGTGTTCACGAAGATCCACTTCCACTTCACCGTGACCGGCAAGAATCTGAACCCGGCTACCGTGGAGCGCGCGATCAACCTGTCGCACGACAAATACTGCTCGGCGTCGATCATGATCGCGAAGACGGCCGAACTCACGCACTCGTTCGATATCGTGGCGAACTGAGCGCAGTGTCACGGCGAAAGCACGAGCCGCGCGGGTGGTCCTGACCGAAGCCTCGCACGGAGAAACGAAAATGCCGGCGTCCTGAAAAGACGCCGGCATTTTTTATGAGGTGGCAAAGCAGGCCGATAAGCCGGATTCTGTGCACGCGCAACGTCCGAAGACGCGACGCGCGTGGCAGCCATTCCTCTAGGCGAGTCATTACTGACACGCTCAAGCTTCCTACCCGCAGACGAGACGGGGGCCCCGTCCTGCATCTCGAAGATGCGCGCCTGCCTACTTGGAATTGCTCCGGGTGGAGGTTACCGTGCCGGTCTGCCTTGCAGCAGCCGCGGTGCGCTCTTACCGCACCGTTTCACCCTTACCTGATCCCGACTTGCGCCGGGCCATCGGCGGTTTGCTTTCTGTTGCCCTGTTCCGCGTGTCGCCACGGATGGCCGTTAGCCATCACCCTGCCCTGTGGAGTCCGGACTTTCCTCGCCCTCTTTGGCCGAAGCCGCTGAGGCCGCGACTGCCTGGCCTGCTTTGCTGGCGCCGATTTTAACACCCACGCGCCGCCCGGAGCGGAATACAGACTTGTCGTCGTAGAAGGCCGGTGTCTCGTTGTCGGGCCACCAGCCCGGAATTCCGAGCACCGGAAGCGGCGCGAACAGCCGGCTCGTCAGCGCGTCGGTGGTCAGCAGCGCGGCGCTGACCGCCTCGTCCAGCCACGCGTCGCGGACGGCGGCGTTCCATTCGAAGTACGCCGACGGTACGTCGACGATCCATGCATGCCCCGTGCAGCCCTTGAACGGCGCGATGAGTTTTTCCAGCAGCGCATGGCCGAAGCAGCGCACCTCGCAGCTCGAACCCCATGCGTCGCGCCGCTGGAGCAGCAACGTCTGCCAGTCGAAGCCGCGCAGCGCGGCGCTCAACGCTGGATCGCTGCACGCAAACAACAGTGCGTTTTCGTCGAAGAGAGTCAGCGCATCGCGCACGCTGCCGCGCGTCGAGCCGACGCCGAGCAGGTCGATCGCCGCCGACTGCCGTGTATTGAGCGCGGCCTTGATGCGCGGGAAGGCGAACCACATCGACGCGTTGAAGAAGTCGTGCAGATTGTGGCGCGTCGGCACGCGGCCGGTCGACGCGATGTGCGCCTCGTAGGCGGCGCCGGGCGGTAGTTCGTCCTGCGCGATGAACGCGAGGCGTTGGCCGCGGCCTGTGGTCTGACACGTGTTAGCGGCGTCGGCATTCATTTCGGCGAGCAAGGCGGCGTAACTCGTGAGCGCGGCCCGCTGCCAGCGCTGGCCGCGCTCGGCGAATTGCGCGAACCACGGCCTTGACCAGTCGATAGCGGCGAAGCGCGCCCCGGCCCCCGCGCCCGGCACCGGTTCCGCACCCACCTGTGCTCCCGAGCCTTCGCCGTCGACCACACCCGAGCCTGCTTCGCTCTGCATCTAGCAGCGCCTCAAATCAGCCGCCAACCGATCGACTCACCGCCACGCAGCGGCACGACAGGCGTGTCGCCGACAGGCAGTTCAGCAGGCAACGTCCACTCTTCGCGACGCAGCGTGACCTTCTCCTGATTGCGCGGCAGACCGTAAAAGTCCGCGCCGAAGAAGCTCGCGAAGCCTTCGAGCCTGTCGAGCGCGCCCGCCTGGTCGAAGGCTTCGGTGTACAGCTCCAGCGCGTGCAGCGCCGTATAGCAACCGGCACAGCCGCAAGCGTGCTCCTTCAAACCCTTCGGATGCGGCGCGCTGTCGGTACCCAGGAAAAAACGTGGATTGCCCGAGATTGCCGCTTCGACCAGCGCGACGCGATGCGTCTCGCGCTTGAGCACGGGCAGACAGTAATAATGCGGACGGATGCCGCCCTGGAAAATCGCGTTGCGGTTGTACAGCAAGTGGTGTGCGGTGATCGTCGCGCCGAGCAGGTTCGGCGCAACGCCGGCTTCGCGGATGTAGTCGACCGCGTCTTTGGTGGTGATGTGTTCGAACACCACTTTCAGCGCAGGGAAGTCGCGGCGCAACGGCGTCATGACCCGGTCGATGAACACCTTTTCGCGATCGAACAGATCGATCGACGAGTCCGTCACTTCGCCATGCACGAGGAGCGGCATGCCGGTCTCCTGCATCACTTCAAGCGTTTTCGCGCACTTCATGATGTCGGTCACGCCGGCGTCCGAGTTGGTCGTAGCGCCCGCCGGGTAGAGCTTCACGCCATGCACGAAACCGCTGTCGCGCGCGCGGCGGATTTCGTCCGGCGGCGTGTTGTCCGTCAGATACAGCGTCATGAGCGGCTCGAATTTCGCGCCAGCCGGGATGGCGGCGACGATGCGCTCGCGGTACGCCTGCGCCATCGCCGTGGTCGTGACCGGCGGCTTCAGATTCGGCATGATGATCGCGCGAGCGAACTGGCGGGCTGTGTCCGGCAACACGGCTGCAAGCATTGCGCCGTCGCGCACGTGCAAGTGCCAGTCGTCCGGGCGTGCGAGCGTGATCGAGTCGCGGGAATCAGGAGAAGCGTTGAAATCGGTCATGGCGAGAGGAGAGCGAGAACGGAACAGGGGCAGCTGAAAATGCGAGCAATGCGCCAGCAATGAGGTCAAACCGCCGTGTTGCGGCCTGAACACACGTCTATTTTGCTATTTGGCGTTTCTGGCTCGGTGATATGCTTGAACAATCATCATTGTAACGGCTCGCCCCGTTCACAGGCTTACCCGCAACATGTGCCAACTTCTCGGAATGAACTGCGCCGCGCCGACGGACGTCACGTTCTCGTTCACCGGCTTTGCGGCGCGCGGCGGCGTCACCGACCACCACGCCGACGGCTGGGGCATCGCCTTCTTCGAAGACAAAGCATGTCGCCTGTTCATCGACCATCAATCGTCGGCCACCTCGCCGATCGCCGAAATGGTCAAGCGCTATCCGATCAAGTCGAAGAACACCATCGCGCATATTCGTAAGGCGACGCAAGGGCACATCCTGCTTGAAAACTGCCACCCGTTCATGCGCGAACTGTGGGGGCGCCACTGGATTTTCGCGCACAACGGCGATCTGAAAGACTTTTCGCCAGTACTCTCGGGCGTCTATCAGCCAGTCGGCACGACGGACAGCGAGCTTGCTTTTTGCGCATTGCTCGAAGGCCTGCGCAAGGCGTTTCCCGGCGCTCAGCAACCGCCGCTCAATGAACTCTTCGCCGCGCTCGAAACACTTACGCGCGAGATTACGCAGTTCGGCGTGTTCAATTTTTTGATGTCGAATGGTCAGGCGCTGTTCGCGCATTGCTCCACGCATCTGCACTACATCGTGCGGCGCTGGCCTTTTTCGACCGCGCATCTGGTCGACGCCGACGTCTCGATCGACTTCGCCAAATACACCACGCCCGAAGACCGCGTTGCAGTGATCGCGACGCAGCCGCTGACCGACAACGAAGTGTGGAGCGCGTTCGAACCCGGCGATCTGTTGATGTTCCAGCACGGCGACGTAATTGGCCGCGTCAATGTGCCTGTGCCGGCTTCGGTGCTGGAAAAGATGCGCAATCCCGCGCTGGATGCGTCCGCTTCGGCGAGTACGATCGCGGCGTCGGCGCCGGCCGCCCCCGCCATGGAAGTCGAAGTCGATCTCGAAGCGGCGGACGACGCCGCGGCGTTCGAGTCCTGATCACACCCGAATCAGCAGCGTTTCAGCCGCATTCCAGCAATAAAAAAGCCGCTCTTTCGAGCGGCTTTTTTTGTTGCGGCCCTGGCGGGCAGGTCGCATGCGAAACGACGCGACACTCGCAATCTCAGTGCAGGATCTTCGCGAGAAAATCCTTTGCGCGATCGGACTTCGGATTGGCGAAGAAGTCTTCCTTGCGGTCGTCTTCCACGATCAAGCCCTTGTCCATGAAGATCACGCGATGCGCGACCTTCTTCGCAAAACCCATTTCGTGCGTCACGCACATCATGGTCATGCCTTCCTGCGCAAGTTCGACCATCACGTCGAGCACTTCGTTGATCATTTCCGGGTCGAGTGCCGACGTGGGTTCGTCGAACAGCATCGCGATCGGATCCATCGACAACGCGCGCGCAATCGCCACACGCTGCTGCTGACCGCCCGACAACTGGCCCGGAAATTTGTCCGCATGCGCGCGCAGACCGACGCGATCGAGCAACTTCAGTCCCTTCGCGGACGCTTCGTCTTTCGAGCGGCCGAGCACCTTGATTTGCGCGAGCGTGAGGTTTTGCACGATCGACAGATGCGGGAACAGCTCGAAGTGCTGGAACACCATGCCGACCTTCGAACGCAGCTTCGACAGATTGGTTTTCTTGTCAGTCAGCGATTGACCGTTGATGACGATCTCGCCCTTCTGAAACGGCTCGAGACCATTGACGGTCTTGATCAGCGTCGACTTGCCGGAACCCGACGGTCCGCACACCACAACCACTTCACCTTTTTTGACTTCCGTCGTGCAGTCCGTCAGTACCTGAAACTGGCCGTACCACTTCGAAACATTCTTGATAGAGATCATCTTGCGACCTTTTTCTGAAGACCTTTGACGAGGCTCGACGCGATCACGCAGATCACGAAATAACACGCGCCCGCGAACAGTACCATTTCGACATTCGTGCCGTCACGATCGCCAATATTCGTGGCGGTGCGGAAGAAGTCGGCGAGGCTGATCACGTAGACGAGCGACGTATCCTGAAACAGCACGATGCCCTGCGTGAGCAGCAGCGGCACCATTGCACGGAACGCCTGCGGCAGCACCACGAGACGCATGGACTGCGCGTAGTTCATGCCGAGCGCGAACGACGCGTTGACCTGCCCGCGCGGCACGGACTGAATACCCGCGCGGATGATCTCGGAATAGTACGCCGCCTCGAACAGCGAGAAAGCGACCATTGCGGACGCGAGACGAATGTCGATATCCGGCGACAGGCCCAGCACGTTCTGCAGCACCTGCGGCACGATCAGGAAGAACCATAGCAGAACCATCACCAGCGGGATCGAGCGGAAAATCGTCACGTAACCCTTCGCGAACCACTCGAAAGGCTTGAACGACGACAACCGCAACATGGCGAGGACCGTGCCCCAGACAATGCCGATCACGATCGCGATGAGCGTGATCTTGAATGTGACCACCGCGCCGGTCCACAGCGTGGGCAGTGCACCGGGAATACCGCTCCAGTCGAAGTGGTGCATCACTTGCCTCCGATATAGCCGGGCAACCGGGTCTTGGCTTCGACCCAGCGCATCAGTTGCATCACGACCAGATTGATCAGCACGTAGGCCAGCGTGACCGCGATAAACGACTCATACGTCTGCGACGTGTAGTCGACGAGTTGGCGTGCCTGAGCGGACAGATCCAGCAGACCGATTGTGGACGCGACCGCCGAGTTCTTGAAGATATTCAGGAACTCCGACGTGAGCGGCGGCACGATGATCCGATACGCGACGGGCAGCAGCACATAGCGGTACGTCTGCCATTGCGTGAAGCCCATTGCGAGACCCGCGGCGCGCTGGCCGCGCGGCAATGCGTTGATGCCCGAGCGCACCTGCTCGCACACGCGCGCGGCGGTAAAGAGCCCGAGACAGATGATCGACGACGAGAAGAACTGCGCGCCAGGCGGCAGTTGCTTGAACCAGGTGCCCATCGAGACCGGCAGCAATTCGGGTATCACCAGATACCAGATGAAGAATTGCACGATCAGCGGGATGTTGCGAAAAATCGCGACGTAGAGCGTGCCGATGCCCGACGCCCATTTGTTCGGCACCGTGCGCAGCACGCCGAACAACGAACCGACGATCAACGCGATCACCCATGCCGACAACGACACGGTAATCGTCACCCAAAAGCCCGACAGCAGCCAGCCCAGATAGGTGGTCGGCTCGCCGGTGGAGACCGGACTCAGCAGAATGCCCCAGTTCCAGTGATATGACATGACCAAGACTCCAGCAAAAAGAAACGGAAGAAGCGCGTGGCCCCTTCCGTTTCGTTCAGCGTTTCAAAAAAACAGCTAAGGTTTAGTCGATCGCCTTGTCATTCGGGCTCTTGAAGAGCGCCTTGATGTCGTCGCTTTCCGGGAAGTTCAGGTTCAGGCCCTTCGGCGGAATCGGCGTTTCGAACCACTTCTTGTAAATCTGATCGGCTTCGCCCGAAGTTTCGACCTTCGCAATTGCGTCGTCGACAACCTTCTTGAACTCCGGATCGTTCTTGCGCAGCATGCAGCCGTAAGCTTCATGCGATTGCGGCGCGCCGACGATCACGAAATCGTTGGGCGTGTTCGATTTTGCGCGCTCGCCGGCGAGCAGCGCGTCGTCCATCATGAAGGCAGCAGCACGACCGGTGGACAGCGTCAGGAACGACTCGCCGTGGTCCTTCGCGCTGATGATGTTCATGCCCATGCTCTTGTCCTGATTCATCTTGCGAAGCAGGCGCTCGGATGTCGTGCCGGCGGTCGTGACGACCGTCTTGCCCTTCAGGTCGGCCCAGTCTTTGATGCCCGAATCTTTCTTGGTCATCAGACGCGTGCCGATCACGAAGATCGTGTTCGAGAACGCCACCTGTTGCTGGCGCTCTGCATTATTCGTGGTGGAGCCGCATTCCATGTCGACGGTGCCGTTCTGCACCAGCGGAATACGGTTTTGCGACGTGACCGGCGTCAGTTTCACCTTCAGGTTCGGCATGTTCAGCTTCTGCTTGACTGCGTCAACCACCTTCAGTGCGAATTCCTGCGAATAGCCAATGACGTTCTGTTTGTCGTCATAGTAGGAAAACGGAATCGACGATTCGCGATGACCCAGCGAAATCACGCCCGTGTCCTTGATTTTCTTCAGCGTACCGGCGTCTTGCGCGTGCGCGCCAACCGTAAACAGTCCGAGAGTCGCGAGCAGCAGCGCAGCTTTTTTAACCTTCATGTTTGATCTCCTTGGCAAGAACCGGCGCCAGTTTAGCAAAGTAATTATTCTGAAAGTATGGCTATAAACCATTGTTGTTGCGCGCACGCCGCTATTGCCTGGCGGCGCTTCGCACAGTAGGCCGGGGTTTCGGCATATACAAAGGCGGGCGGCATCGTAACGATGCCGCCCGCCGGGCAAAACACGCGCTCTTGTGGATCGCGTTCGAGCATGCGCATTCACGTGAAATGCGCGACGGATCGGTAAGGTAACAGACCCGCCGTTTCCTGCAGTTACAACCCGCGATCAGGGGTACAGGCCGCGCATTTCGCGCGCTTGCAAAATCCGCTTACACGCGACGATAAACGCCGCCGTTCTCACCGACACGTTCTGCTCGCTCGACACCTGCCACACAGCGGCAAATGCTTCGCGCATCACGCGTTCGAGGCGCTGGTTGATCTCGTCTTCGGTCCAGAAAAAGCTCGAGAAGTCCTGCACCCACTCGAAGTAAGACACCGTAACGCCACCTGCGTTGGCCACCACGTCCGGAATGACGAGGATGCCGCGATCGTGCAGGATGTCGTCGGCCGCCGTCGTGGTCGGGCCGTTTGCGCCTTCCACGACGATCTTCGTCTTGATCTTGCCGGCGTTCTTTTCGGTAATCTGGTTTTCCAGCGCAGCCGGGATCAGGATGTCGGATTCGACGGTCCAGAATTCTTCATTCGTGACCGCGTCGGCTTCAGGGAAACCACCGACGCCGCCCGTCTTCGCGACGTGATCGAGCAACGCAACCGCGTCGATACCGGTCGACTTGTAGAGCGATCCCGTGTGATCCTGCACCGCGACCACCTTCGCGCCCGCTTCCTGGAACAGACGCGCGGCAATCCCGCCGACATTGCCGAAACCTTGCACGGCAATGCGAGCTCCTTCGATGTCGAAGCCGATGCGGCGCGCCGCCTCGCAACCGACCACGAACACGCCGCGCCCCGTCGCTTCACGACGTCCGAGCGAACCGCCGAGCGTGATGGGCTTGCCGGTCACGACGCCGGTCGCCGTTTGGCCCTGGTTCATCGAATACGTGTCCATCATCCACGCCATGATCTGCTCGTTCGTGTTCACGTCCGGCGCGGGAATGTCGGTGTTCGGTCCGATGATGATGCCGATTTCGCTGGTATAGCGACGCGTCATGCGCTCCAGTTCGCCACGCGACAAGGTGCGCGGATCGACACGGATGCCGCCCTTCGCGCCGCCGTAAGGAACGTTCACCGCAGCATTCTTCACCGACATCCACGCGGACAGCGCCATCACTTCCGACAGCGTCACGTCCTGGTGATAACGCACACCGCCCTTGCCCGGACCGCGCGACACGTTGTGCTGCACGCGGTAGCCCTCGAAGTGCGCGACGGTGCCGTTATCGAGTTCGATAGGCACGTCGACGATCAGGATGCGCTTGGGGCGCTTCAGGGTTTCGAGCCAGCGGGACAACGAGCCGAGGTACGGCGCGACGCGGTCGACCTGGCGCAGGTAGTTACCCCAAGGGCCGAGGTCTTCGCTATTCAGGTAGGAGGGAACGGACTGCAACGTTGAGGCAGATTGTGCGACTTGCTGCTGGGAAGACATGAACGCTCCGGCGTTGTTCGAATAGCAGCATTGTCGAAAAACGCCGTTTTGAAATCCAATGCCGTTTCCTTATCCGATTATGTTTTTTTTGCATAACCTGCGAGAAGCCGCAAATTTGCGTCGTAGGCAAGCAGGTTGGTAACGGGTCGCTTCAAGCGCTGCCGTGCGCAAGTTCTTCCGACACCACGTCCCACAACTGCCGCACGAGGATTTGCCGCGCGTCGTCGCTCTTCGCGGCCAGCTTGTCCCGGTACAGACGAATTTCCATGGTCAGCGTGAGCTGGCCTTCGGGCGTGCCGCGCGTACCGCGGTCGAGCCGGATCAGCTTGCCGTCCGCGACCGCGTCTTCCACCGCGCTGTGCGGCAGGAAGGCGATGCCATGACCGGCCAGCGCCATCGCCTTGAGGCCTTCCGCCATGTCGGTTTCGTAGAGCCGGTCGAGATAGAGGCGTTCGTGCGCGTTCGCGAGAATCACCTCGGTCATGCGCCCGAGATACGCATTCGGCGTGTACGACAAATACGGCGTGGGCGCTTCGGCCGTGCCCGGCAACGTATGACGCGGCCGGCCTGCGCGCCCCGGCGCGGAGAATGGGCTGATCGGCTCGTTGCCTAGCGTCAGCATGTCGTAGCGGCCGGGATCGAGCGCGACTGGATGACTGGGATGGTGATAACCCATCATCAGATCGCAACCGCCTTCCACCAGCGACAGCGCCGCGTCGTGCACGTTGAGCGCGCGCAGCCGCGTATGGATCGGGCCCATCTGCGCCTCGATGCGTTGAAGCCAGCGCGGGAAGTACGTAAGCGACAGCGTGTGCGGCACGGCGAACTCGATGGTCGCTTGCGGCGTCGCTGTATGGCCACGCAGGAGCGCCCGGGCTTCGTGGAACTGCGACAGCATCGCGAGCGCCTGCTCGTTGAAGACCTGCCCCGCCGCCGTGAGCCGCGTCGGATAGACCGAGCGGTCGATCAGTTCGGTGCCGAGCCACGCCTCGAGCGCCTGAATGCGCCGCGAGAACGCCGGCTGCGTGACATGACGCAACTCAGCCGAGCGGCTGAAACTGCGCGTTTCCGCGAGCGAAACGAAGTCTTCCAGCCATTTCAGTTCCATGCGAGGCCTGCTGCCGGCGAGAAAGAAGAAGTCAGCATTCTAGTGGGTGTCGCAGCGGCGCCGGCGTTGGCGGCGAATGCTTTATCGCAGCTACGCCAAAAAATCGGATTTTGCCGATAGGCCCGCGCGCCGCGCGTCGCTATCTTGCGTCGGCGCGCGACGCGGGCGGTCAACCCTCATCGCGCTACACCGCCACCGCGGACACAGCCGGCACACATCGGTCGAACCATCTACTCACCTTGCCGCGCAACGCGGCCCCGCCCATGCCGCCACTCGTTTCGATCATCACGCCGACCGCCAATCGCGAGCACCTGCTGCCGGCCATCACGCGCTGCGTGTTGCGTCAGCGAGTCGACTGGGAATGGCTGATTCTTGATGACAGCGCCGTGCCGAGCGCCTATCTGCTGGCGCTGGCTTCGCAGGACGCACGCGTTCGCTATTTTCATTCGCCGGCGCGAATGTCGATCGGCTCGAAGCGTAACTTTCTGATCGGCGAAGCGCGCGGTACGGTGATCGCCCATTTCGACGACGACGACCACTATGCGCCGCATTACCTCGCCCATATGGTCTCGACGATGCGTGAAAACCGCGCCGATCTCGTCAAGCTGTCGGGCTTTTTCATGTATGCGCCGCACACGCGATTCTTCGGCTATATGGACCTCAACGCGAAAGTTGGCCTGCATTACGAACTGAGCGGCCAGTCGGTCAATCATGTGGAGTTCCACGAAAAAATGCAGATAGGCGCGGACTTCGTGCTGTTCTATGGCTTCTCATACGTGTACGAAAAGGCGCTGGCTGCGGTGTCCGCCTTCGACGATATCGACCTATGCGACGACGAAAGTTTTATCCGGCCCGTGGTCGAAGCAGGCCGCAAAGTCATTGCCGCGGACGATCCGCAGGCGAGTTGCTTGCATATCGTGCATCCGGGCTCGACGTCGCGCTGCTTCTCGCGCTACTCGATGCCTTCGTTCATCCTGCCTACGCTATTCCCTTGCTACGAAGGCTCGCCGGCTTGAGCGTTGCAGCCTTTCGTCGCGGAACGTTCAATGAAGGCCGGCGGCCGGCGCTCCGGCGGCCGGCGCTCCGGGCGGATGCTGCTCTAGTGGTAAAATTCGCGGTTCCCTTCCGTTCCGATCCGCTCACCGTGAGTTTAGTGAGCGCTCAACGCCCAGAGCCAGCCGCCATCATGTCCGACACCCGCCCCGACACCCTGTTCGCGCTGAATGCGCTTTCTCCGCTCGACGGACGCTATGCGTCGAAAACCGAAGCCCTGCGCGACTGGCTCTCGGAAGCCGCGTTCATGCGCAATCGCGTGACGGTCGAAATTCATTGGCTGATCGCCCTTTCGCGCGCGGGTTTCGCGGAAGTGCCGCGCTTCTCCGATGCCTCCGAGCAATTCCTGTTGCAACTGGCCGAGCGCTTCACCGCGCACGACGCCGCGCGCATCAAGGAAATCGAGCGCGTGACGAATCACGACGTGAAAGCGGTCGAGTACTGGCTGAAGGAATCGGTCAAAGGTCAGGAAGAACTGGAGCGCGCGAGCGAGTTCATCCACTTCGCGTGCACGTCGGAGGACATCAACAACACGTCGCACGGCCTGATGCTTGCGGGCGCCCGCGAACACGTCATTCTGCCGGCGCTGCGCACGGTGCATCAGAAGCTCGTTGCGCTCGCTCACGCGCAAGCGGAGCAGCCGATGCTCTCGCGCACGCACGGCCAGCCGGCTAGCCCGACCACGCTCGGCAAGGAGATCGCCAACGTGGCCGCGCGCCTCGAACGCGCGATCGACCGTATCGCGAAGGTCGAACTGCTCGGCAAGATGAACGGCGCGGTCGGCAACTTCAACGCGCATCTGTCGGCGTATCCGGAGTTCGACTGGGAAGCGTTCTCGCGTGAAGTGGTCGAACAGCGTCTGAAGCTCGCATTCAATCCGTACACGATCCAGATCGAGCCGCACGACTACATGGCCGAGCTGTTCGACGCGGTCGCGCGCGCAAATACGATCCTGCTGGATCTCGACCGCGACGTGTGGGGCTACATTTCGGTCGGCTACTTCAAGCAACGCACGAAGGCCGGCGAGATCGGTTCGTCGACGATGCCGCACAAAGTCAACCCGATCGACTTCGAAAACTCCGAAGGCAATCTGGGGCTCGCAAACGCTACGCTGCGACATCTCGCCGACAAGCTGCCTGTTTCGCGCTGGCAGCGCGACCTGACCGACTCCACGGTGCTGCGCAACATGGGCGTCGCGTTCGGTTACTCGCTGCTCGCGTACGACTCGCTGATCCGCGGTCTCGACAAGCTCGAAGTGAACGCACAACGCCTGAACGAAGACCTCGACAATTGCTGGGAAGTGCTGGCTGAGCCGGTGCAAACGGTGATGCGCCGCTACGGCATTGAGAATCCGTACGAGCAGTTGAAGGAGTTGACGCGCGGCAAGGGCATCACGCGCGAGGCGTTGCAAACGTTCGTGGGTGGCCTGGCCATTCCGCAAGACGCGAAAGACCGCCTGCTTGCCATGACGCCGGGTTCGTACATCGGCAAGGCCGTCGAACTGGCGAAGCGCATCCGCTAAAAGCCTTCGTCGCTCTACAGGTCAAAAAAAAGCCGCTCGATCGAGCGGCTTTTTTTATCTAACCGGCAAACACTGCGCCGGAGCTTACCGTTGTTGGACCTGCTTCAACACCTCGTCCACGATCTGTTCCGGCGACAGTTCAATGCTCACCGTCACTGCTTCGTCTGGCCCCGGCTCTTCGAGCGTATCGAGCTGGCTCTGCAGCAACGACGGATCGAAGAAGTGCCCGGTACGCGTGGTCAGACGTTGTTCCAACACCTCGCGCGAGCCCTTCAGATAGACGAAGCACACGTCCTTGTCGCCGTCGCGCAGAATGTCGCGATACGAGCGTTTCAGCGACGAACATGTGAACACCGCTGTCTCGCCCGCCTTCTGCTTTTCTTCGATCGCGGCGCGGATAGTTTTGAGCCACGGCCACCGGTCTTCGTCGGTGAGCGGAATGCCGTGGTGCATCTTCTCCTTGTTGGCGGCGCTGTGGAACGCGTCGCCGTCGGTGAACGCGCAGTGCAGGCGTTCCGCCAGCATCTCGCCAATTCTCGTTTTGCCGGCGCCCGACACGCCCATTGCGATCAAAATCATCAAAAACTCCTTACAGGACCGCCGCTAGCGCGAAGGTCAAGCCCAAACCCATCAACGAAATGATGGTCTCGAGGAGCGACCATGTCTTGAAGGTCTGCCCCACCGTCATACCGAAGTATTCCTTGATCAGCCAGAAACCGCCGTCGTTCACGTGCGAGAAAATCAGCGAGCCCGAGCCCGTTGCCAGCACGAGCAGTTCCGGCTTCACTTGCACACCGCTTGCCGCCGCGATTGGCGCGACGATGCCGCAGGCAGTGGTCATTGCGACCGTCGCCGAACCCGTAGCAAGACGGATCAGCGCCGCGACCAGCCAGCCGAACAGCAACGGCGACAAGTGCGCTGCAGTGGCTGCAGCAACGATTTCCTTCGAAATGCCGCTATCCATCAGCACGCGCCCGAAACCGCCGCCCGCGCCGACGATCAGCGTGATGCCCGCGATCGGCGCAAGACATTCGCCGCAGAATTTCTGAATCTGATCGCGATTGAAGCCACGGCTCGCACCGAAGGTCCAGAAGCTGACCAGCACCGCGATCAGCAGCGCGACGTCAGAGTTGCCGACGAAATGCAGCAGGTCGTTCGGCAAGGTCTTCGGCGTGAACACGAGGTCCGCCCAGCTACCCACCAGCATCAGGATCACCGGCAGCAAAACCGTGAAGAGCGTGATGCCGAAGCTCGGCAGTTCGCGCTTCGGCGCTGTGTTCGTTGCACCGTTCTTCGCCGCGTCGTCGTGACCGAGGAATTGCGCGGCCAGCGCGTTTTCTTGCGGCAGCTTGACGTAGCGGCTGATCAGCAGCGCAAACAGCGGACCGGCGACGATAGCCGTCGGCACGCCGATAATCAGGCCATAGGCGATCGTCTTGCCGATATCGGCGTGATACTGCTGCACCGCGAGCATTGCGGCCGGATGCGGCGGAATCAGCCCGTGCACGACGGACAGACCTGCGACCATCGGCAGGCCGACCAGCAGCAGCGATTTATTGGTGCGTTTTGCGACGTTAAAGGCAATCGGAATCAGCAGAACGAAGCCGACTTCAAAGAACACCGGCAGACCGACGATGATCGCGACGACCATCATCGCCCAGTGAATGTTTTTCTCGCCGAACCAGTTGATGAGCGTCGTTGCGATGCGTTCGGCGCCGCCCGATTCGGCCATCATCTTGCCAAGCATCGTGCCGAGGCCCACCACCACCGCGATGTGACCCAGCGTGTTGCCGTTGCCCGTTTCGAACGATTTGACGATGGTCGCCATCGGCATGCCGGACGCGAGCCCGAGCAGCAACGACACGATGATCAGAACGAGGAACGGATAGACCTTGTAGCGCGTGATCAACAAGATCAGCAAGGCAATGGCGATTACCCCGAATACCAGCAGCGTGCTGCCGTGAACAGCTTCCATGAAGCTCCTCCTTTTTGCGTTATTGATTGTGGGTGCGCAAGACAGCAGCCACCTCGTCTCATGGCGACGGCACGCATCAGAACTGTGCGAACCGCGCGGACGCTGAATTTTACTGTTTGTTGTCTCGAAATGCCCGCGAAACTAACGAGCATATTTGCAACGAAGCCTCGCCGCGACAGCCGGAGCGGCTGTATCGACGAGGCTTTTGCTTTCCTGGCTCGTTGACCGGGCTAGACGCGGCGGATAAGAACTAGTGAGCGGGCGCGGCCAACTGGCTCGCGGCGCGCGCGAGACGCGTGACTTCTTCCCAGTTCTGCGCGGCCAATGCAGCTTTCGGCGTGAGCCATGATCCGCCGACGCACACCACGTTCGGCAACGACAGGAAGTGCGTGGCCGTTTCCGCGGTGATGCCGCCGGTCGGGCAAAACTTCAGCGTTGGGAACGGGCCATGAAAAGCTTGCAGCATTGGCACACCACCCGCTTGCTGCGCCGGGAAAAACTTCACGATCTCGTAACCGAGTTCGAGCGCGGTGATGATGTCGCTCGGCGTCATCACGCCAGGCAGAAGCGGCAATCCGGCGTCCTGCGCAGCTTTGTGCATGTCCTTCGTGAGGCCCGGCGAGACACCGAACTGCGCGCCTGCTTTCTTCGCCTGAGCGCAGTGCTCGGGTCGGGTGATCGTGCCGACGCCGACCACGATGTCATCGGCAAGGTGGCTCGCGCGCTCAATCGCTTCCAGGCCGGCAGCCGTGCGCAGCGTGATTTCGAGCACCTTCACGCCGCCCGCATGCAATGCGCGCGACACGTGTTCGCCCTGCTCGGCGGAATCGAACGCTAGCACCGGAATCACCGGACCGAGGCGCACGATATCGCTTACTGTTTTCGACGTCATTGTCAAACTCCTTGATTCCGCAGTCGCCTGTTACGCCTGCTTAATTGGGTATAACTGGGTTCGGCTGGATTCAGCTGGGTTGCGTGATGCTGGTGTGGGACTTCTCGTGCTGGCTGGCTTGCGGAGCGCCATGCGTTGCGCGCCCGGATGCGTCCACAAGCGTCCCCTCGCCCACCATCGGCCCAAACACCGACGCGCCCTGCTCCGCAGGCGCTGCCGCCGCGCGAAACACACCGAACAGCTCGCGGCCGAAACCGACTTCGTTTTCCGCCTGATGCAGCGGCACAGCGTTCGGGCGCGCAGCCCACTCGGCCGGGTCGATTTCGATGTCGAGCACGCCGGCTTCGGCGTCGATCACCAGCATGTCGCCGCTGCGCACCTTGCCGATCGGCCCTTGCAGCAGTGCTTCCGGCGACAGATGGATCACCGCGGGCACCTTACCCGACGCTCCGGACATGCGCCCGTCCGTGACCAGCGCGACATGGAAACCTTGATCCTGCAACACACCGAGCAGCGGCGTCAAACGATGCAGTTCCGGCATGCCGTTTGCCCGCGCGCCCTGGAAACGCACCACGGCAATGAAGTCACGCTTCAGTTCGCCGTTATCGAACGCTTCCTGCACGGCTTCCTGCGAGTCGAATACGATGGCCGGCGCTTTCACCTTGCGATGCTGCTGCGCGACAGCAGAAATCTTGATCACGCCGCGTCCGAGCTTGCCCTGCATCAAACGCAGGCCGCCGTCTGCCTGGAAAGGCTCCTTGATGCCGCGCAACACCGCGGTGTCTTCGCTGGCCTGAACGCCGGGAACCCATTGCAGCTTGCCGTCGAGCAGCTTCGGTTCTTCCGTGTAGTGATGAAGGCCCTTGCCCGCCACCGTGTTGACGTCTTCATGCAGCAAGCCGCCTTCGAGCAGATTGCGCACCAAAAACGCCACGCCACCGGCGGCGTGGAAATGATTCACGTCGGCTTTGCCATTCGGATAGATCTTCGCGAGCAGCGGCACTGCTTGCGACAGCGTGTCGAAGTCGTCCCAATCGATCACGATGCCGGCGGCGCGCGCAATCGCGACGAGGTGCAGCGTGTGATTGGTCGAGCCGCCCGTCGCCAGCAGAGCGACGATACCGTTGACGATCGCTTTCTCGTCGATCACGTGACCAATCGGCATGTAGTGACCGCGCTCGACGGTCAGGTCGAGCACGCGGCGCGCGGCCTGCGCCGTCAACGCGTCGCGCAACGGCGTATGCGGATGCACGAAAGCCGAGCCGGGCAGATGCAGGCCCATGATTTCCATCAGCATCTGGTTGCTGTTCGCGGTGCCGTAGAACGTGCAGGTGCCGTGGCCGTGATAGGCGGCGGCTTCCGCTTCGAGTAGCGCGTCGCGGCCGCACTGGCCGGTCGCGAACTGCTGGCGCGTCTTGGCTTTGTCGTCGTTCGAAAGACCGCTCGTCATGGGGCCGGCCGGCACGAAGATGGTCGGCAGATGGCCGAACTGCAGCGCGCCGATCAACAGACCCGGCACGATCTTGTCGCAGATGCCGAGGCACAGCGCCGCGTCGAACATGTTGTGCGTAAGCGCAACCGCGGTGCTCATCGCGATGACTTCGCGCGAGAAGAGCGACAACTCCATGCCCGCGTTGCCTTGCGTAATGCCGTCGCACATGGCCGGCACGCCGCCCGCGAACTGAGCGACGCCGCCGTTCTCGCGCGCAGCCTGCTTGATGATGTCCGGGTAGTTTTTGTACGGCGCGTGAGCCGACAGCATCTCGTTATACGAGGAGACAATGCCGATGTTCGGTTCACGAATCTGCTTGATGACGAGCTTGTCATTGCCTTCCAGGCCCGCGAAACCGTGGGCCAGATTGGCGCAGGAAAGTGCGCCGCGCGCCGGGAACCTGCCCTGCGCCTCGTGAATGCGCGCGAGGTACGCCTCGCGAGTCGGCTTGCTGCGTTCGACCACGCGCTGCGTGACCTTTAACAATTGCGAATGCGGGGAAACCATCGGAGCTCCTTCGTCGCTGGCGGCAGGCGCGCGGACATGATGCGAGATAGATATCGCGGAGAGTCGAATCAACCAACGACGGCAATGTTAGTAGAAAAACTACACGTCCGCAATCGGATTCCCTGCTGCAATGCGACATCGAAAATTCCGCTCAACGCCTTGCTGACGGCTGTTCCGCGACATTCAGCAAAGAGCTAAGGGATAACACCTACGGCACAGATGTAGTTTTTGTACATACTAGGCAATCAGTTATAGTCCACGCATTCTTCAGCATAGTGCGAGATTTCCGATGATGCTGTCCCAGGTTGAAGAGATGCGCGAGCAGTTGCGCCCCTCCGAGCGCAAGCTGGCCGATTACGTGATCGAGGCGCCGCGCGAGGTACTCGATCTTTCGATGACGGAAGTCGCCGCGCGTGCGGGCGTGAGCCAGCCGACCATAGCGCGTTTTTGTCATGCGCTCGGCTTCTCGGGATTCCGCGAGTTCAAGATCCGGCTCGCGCAAGGCATTGCGACTGAAGTACCTGCCGTTTATCGGGACGTGCGCGCGGACGAACCGGCGCCGGGCGTCGCCGCCAAGGTGTTCGACCGGACGATCGGCGCGCTGATCCAAGTGCGCAACAATCTGTCGTCAGATAGTGTCGCGGCGGCGATCGACGTACTCGCGCAAGCAAAGCGGATCGAGTTCTACGGCGCCGGCGGTTCGGGTATCACCGCGCTCGACATGCAGCACAAGTTCTTCCGGCTAGGCATGCCTAGCGTCGCTTACTCGGACCCGCATACGTTCCTGATGTCGGCAGCGATGCTCGGCCAGGGCGACGTCGTGGTCGCGATTTCGAACACGGGGCGCACGCGCGATATCGTCGATGCAGCCAGGTCGGCTGTGGCGGGCGGCGCAAAAGTGATTGCCGTGACGCATGGCAACTCGCCGCTCGCGCGGATTGCGTCGGTAGGACTTTTCGCCAACATCGACGAAGACACCGATATCTTTTCGCCGATGACCTCGCGCACTTCGCATCTTGCGATCGGCGACATTCTCGCTGTGGGCGTCGCGCTGAAACGCGGGCCGGAGCTTGCGGAGAAACTGGCCGATGCGAAGGAACTGATTGCGCGCAGAAGGATCGGGACAGACGGATGAAGGGTTACGCAGCGGAGCAATCCGCGATCGCTGCGTGTTGCTTTACCCGAATGCAAAACGGGCTCCCGAGGGAGCCCGTTTGTTTTGTGTCGCTCGAAGGGACACCTGGGTAGTCACAAGTTTGCGTCGCCCGAGGTCAGCGCCATCAGCAAGCGGCCGCGAATGCGCGCGACCACCTCCGACCAGTCGCCGCCCGGAAGCCGACGGAACAGCCGCATCGTCGGATACCACGGACTGTCATTGCGTGTGTAGTGCCAGCGCCAGTCGCCGAAGAACGGCAGCATCAACCACACCGGCTTGCCCATTGCAGCCGCCACATGCGCGACCGACGTATCCACGGTCAGCACGACGTCGAGCGCGGCGATCGCGTTGGCGGTCTCGTCCATTGTGCGCAGCGAAGCGCCGACATCGTGGAAGTTCGGCAGGCGCTTCGCGTAGTCCGCAGCTTCGTCGGCACCTGCGCCCTTCTGCAAACTGAAGAACTCCGCGTCATCTACCTTGAACAGGTCGTCCAGCACAGAAAGCGACGGCAATGACCGCTGCCTGTCGTTCTCATGGGTCGGCGCGCCTTTGAACACGACGCCCACTTTCAGCTTGCTCTTACTTTCCGTCAACGCAGCGAACCCGGTTGTGCCCGGCGCGTGCAGGTATGGCACCGACTTCGGCAACGCTTGGAGGTCCAACGCGACGTGAGCGGGAATCGCATGCGGAAACACCCAGTAGTCGTGCGGCGGCAACTCGGCGGCTTGCGCGACGCTGAGCACCGTGTCGGCCTCTCCTGAGCGTTCGAACAAGGTGACGAGCGGTGCCTGACATATCACCGACACCTGCGCAGCGCCACATTGCTCACGCAGAATACGCGCGAATCGCAAGAAGAATATTTCGTCGCCGAGACCGAACTCGCTCCATATCACGATCGACTTCCCGCCAAGCGGCTCGCCGGACCAGGCACGAATCGTCGACGGCGGTTGCACTGTCGTGCGGCGCTGCCATCCGAACTTGCTCATCCACGATTCGCGCGTGCGGAAACCTTCCTGTATCTTGCCTCGCGCGATGGTGTGCAACGCGTGATAGAGCCGCGGCAGATGCTGATCCGGCAGACATTCGATGCATTGAGCCCACAGTCGGTCGATATCTTCGATCAGATCCCAGCGCAACCATGCAAGCATCGCACCGTGATAGACCTCGAAACGGTAGGGATACGTTTTCACGGCGAGTCGCCAGGCACGCAGACTTTCCTGCGCGTCTCGCGCCTTCGACGCAACGTTCATCATGTCGCGCGCGCTCGGTACCGCGCGCTTTCGCAGCACGATTTCGATCGCACATTCGGCGAGGCCACGCGCTGTCTGATCGACATGCGCACGCCGCTCATCGTAATTCTCACGCACCAGAGTTACGCGTTCGCACGACGCGACCGGCGCGAATGCACGCACCAGATCCAGCACGTTCACTGAGCCCGGCAGCGTTTTCTCCGGTTTGCAGATCGTGAAGCTGACCTTGTGCTCGCGATTGAACGGGCTCGGCCACTTGCCCTTCTCATACAGATCTTCGTCGGGAACAGTCAGGATCGCATAGCCGCCCGGCTTGAGCAGTTCCAGCCATCTGGCCAGTCCCTGAAACGGATTGGCCAGGTGTTCGAGACAATGACTCGAGTGCACGAAGTCGAACGATGCGTCCGGTGCGCCCGCCATGCGAAGCGCGTCGCCTTGCGCCTTGTCCCAGGACATGATCTCCGTCACGCGCGGAAAGGCGTGTGCATGCGCGTTCAGCGGGTCGTCGCCGGCGCCGATGTCAATGCCTTTGCCCGCGAAGTAGTGCTGCTGGAACGACGGGTCGCGTGCGCGACGCATAGCGGATTTGCTGGTCTCTTTCATGTTCGTCTCACTGCGCTCCATGCAGCTTGTCGAGCCACAACGCTTGCATACGCTCACCCAGGATTTCCGGACGTCCGTGGAAGATCAGTTTTTCAATGGCCTTCGGGCCTGCCATTGCCGCGGCCAACTCGCGGCGTTCGTGCGCGTTTTCAATCAGACGCAGCGCGGATGCCTTGTATTCGTCGTTCGTCTTCGTGATGGTCCACTCGGGAAAACCGAGGCGGCGGAACATACCTTCGTCGATATGTTCATGCACTTCGCGGCCTGTCTTGCAGACACCCACGAGCCCGGCCCAGACCGTATCGACGATTCCGTTCGTGTTGCCGAACGGGAACGGGTTCAGGAACATGTCGCAACCGGCGATCACCTTCATGTAACCGGCGTAGCCCTGATGCTTGTGAACGACAGCATTTTTCCCAAGCAATCGACGTATCAGGTTGCGCACCTGCGGGAATACGAGACCCGTCGCCTGACCTACCAGGAAATGGAACTCCACTGGCACGCTTGCTTCGCGGGCGATCGCTGCGCACGTGTGCAGGAAACCTGGGTTGAGCTTGATCGTCGTGCCCGCCACTGCAATTTTCACGACATTAGACGGCTCTTTCTCAGCCGACAGTTCCAGTTCTAGCATGGCGGCCGGCGCGCGATACGGCATGCCGTCAGAGGGCAGCTTCAACAGCTTTTCGCTGAAGCATGCTTCGTCGCCCACATAGTCTTCTTCGACCACGACGTAATCCATTGCATGACCGTGTGTCGTGGCCGGATGACCCAGCGCCATCAATTGCAAAGGCGCGACGCGCAGGCACGCGAGGACCATCGTGATCGGGAACATGCCGACGCTCGGCATGTACATCTGCTGCGCGTTGCGCGCTTCGCTCGTGTCCCGCACATGACGCGCGGCTTCCCACACGTTCGCGCCTTGCAGCGGAATGAACTCATGAAATACCGCCTTGCCGGCGCCGTCAACACGGCCGTCGTAGCCCATGCCGATCAGGTGAAACTTGTCACGCATCGCGACGAGCGTCTGCGAATGCGTGCGATAGATGGAGTGGTTCTTCGAGAACCATTCGAGCACGACCAGGAGCACCGGCTTCTCACCCTCGACACGAGCAGCCGTGCGCGTCACGTCCGAAATGCCTAGCGACTCGAGCTTGCGGCGAATCAGCGCGTTGATCGGCTTCTTGATGTCGTGCTTGGCTGCCATGTCCGCGTAGCTGCAGTGCATGTAGACGTCGTGCAAGACGCCCATCGGCAGAGAATCGATGCTATCGATCTGCTCCAGCCGCTCGGGCAACCAACGCAGCAGCAGTTCGCGCTTCTGGTGCGCCGACGGCGTGCCGAGAAAACGCGACGACATGATCGTCATCGCAAGAGATGCCGCCATCGTCTTGTCGAGTTTCCACAGAGCGTCCCAGTCGAGACGGACTTCCGACTCGGGCAGATAAAACAGCTGGAACTTGCGGACTTCGCTGTTGCGCAGCTCGATGGCGTTGCGCGCGTGCTCGTCGACGCCAAGCGAGCGAAGAATATGATCGGCGTTGCGGAATGGGCTCGCAGCAAACATCGCGGCAAGCCAACGCTGGAACAAGGCCGTGCGAACGATACCTGCGTCGGAGAACGTGAACTTCGGATCAGTCACGAGGCTCGTAATCGCGGACGTGAGACGTGCGAGCAGGTGATCGTCCATGATGTCCTGCGCTTCATTCGATTGAGCCCAGACGTCGACGTCCATCAGGATGCCGTAATGCTGGTCGATCTTGCTGAGCAGCTGAAGCAGTTCACGGCTCGCCTTTTCGTGCTCACGGCGATAGCAAAGATATTCGAATTTGTTGATGCTGAATTTCATGACGCTCTCCGGGAGGGATGATGTATTGCTTGCGATGAGGTGATCGGTGCGCGAGGCGGCATCGATCGTTAATGTTTCCAGGTGACCGACAGCCAGTACTGCAGCGGCTTCTTGCCGGGGTCGACCCATGAAGCCGAGGAAAATCCATAGGGTTTCGATACCGAGGCCGAGACGGTCGCGCCGATCGGCGTAAGCCAGTCCACGCTCGCGCCGTAGCCGGCTAGCGTTCGGCTGTTGGTGACGTTGGGAACGCCGACGTAGCTTTGCTCCCAATGAGCCCACGGCGAGTGATTCACGCGGCCGACAGCGAAGTCTGTGAACACGCCGAACTGGAGCTGGTGGCCCGTGGCGACAGGAATCCGCTGATACAGCCCCGCGTTGACGATCACGCCGTCGTCGAACGAAACTTCGTCTGTCCGATAGGCGCGGACTGCGTCTGGACCGCCCGCCGTGAGCTTTTCGCTGGAGTCCAGATTGCGGCTTGCGAATTGCGAATTGACGCGGCCCGTCAGGAAGAGATTGCCGCTGCGCGTCAGCGCGTAGGTGCCGAAACCGAAACCGGTGAGCTTCGCGTAGTTGCCTGCGCGGTGCGGTCCGGCGTCGAGCGCGGGCTCGTCGTTGCGCTGATGACCGAGCGTCAAGGCTGCCTGTCCGCTCAAGATGTTCGTGCGCAGTTGCTGCGGACGGTCGCCGTTGTCCGCTTGCACCGACAGCCGTACAGAATCGAGCGTGCTGTGCGCAGCGAATCCGAAGTCCTTGTATGTCGTCGCAGCCTGGCTGTGCAGAAGCGACGCTGCGCCCCAGACGTTCGCGTCCAGACCACGCATGAACGGATAAAGCACGCCAGCCTGAGCAGTGGTCGCGACGCCTGCGACCGGGGTTCCTGCGTTGATCGAGTACTGCTGGCGCGTGACGCCGCCCGTCAGACGCAGACCGTCGTCGAAGATCGGCACGCTGCCAGTCAGCGAGCCCGTCCACATCTTCTTGTCGGTGGCCATGAGCGTGAATGCGTAGCTCTCGCCGGCGCCGAAGTAGTTGTTTCCCGAAGCGGTGACGCCAAACCGATAGCTGCCGGTGGACTCGATACCCTGGTTGTCCATGATCAAGTCGGCCTGCATCGGCTTACCTTTCGCAGCAATGCTGAACACCACGTCGATGTCGCCTACGCCCGAGCCGGGCGCAATCTGTGGCGCTTTTTCGATCGCGACGCCCGGCACGTCCTGCAGCAACTGCGTGGAGCGTTCAAGGTGCGGCGTGCTCAGCACGCAGATGCCGTTGATCGGATCGCCGTTGCACAACGCGTGTGAAATGAGGCGCTGCAGGCGGGCATCGTCGACGCGGGATTTGTTTTGGACCACGATTTTCCGGATTCTTCCGGGATAAACCGCGAACACCGGTTGGGCGCCTCGTTGGGCGGCGCGCCAGTCGTCGTCGGTCATCAACACCTGGGCGACCGGGAAGCCGCCCTGACGCAGCGCGTCCGTCAGACGTTCGGACCAGAGATTCACATCCCCAACGTTCGCGGGAGCAGCGCCGAGCATTGCCGCTTTCTCGCGCAACACCTTGGTCATGGCTGCCTCTTCGCGGCTACCTGCGGGAATCACCTTGAAAGCAACGGCTGCCTGAACGGCGGGCAGACTGGCATTCACAGTTGCGACAGGCTCGGCGTGAGCAACTCCTGCCGTCAAAAATGGCAAAACCCACATTGCGCGAGTTATTTGCCGATTTACTTTGCTTTTCTGCGACAACATCGAATTAACCTTGCACTCAGATTAAATACCATGGCGTCACGATTTACGGATTTTCTGCCGAAACTGCGTCGCCCCATACATAAGAGATTAAGAGTCGGGCGTTTCGAAGCGAATAGGACTATTCCAAAAAAACTCTGAGCATCGTAAAAAAGATTTTCGGATCTGCGCGGGTGCTGTGGAGCGCCCTTACGGGAGTTTTGGAAGTGCCACAGGCACAATTACCACAGTAAATAGGACTATTCCTATTAATCTTGTTTGTTGAAGTTTTTTTGGTCTGTCAATGCATCGAAAAGCGAACAAACACAGCGTTCATTAATGCCCAACGTCATTGGGAATTCGGAATAAAAAAGGGCGGTGCATATAGCACCGCCCTCTATCGACGAAACACGAACTTGCTGGGCTGATCGTCCTACTGCAGACGATCAGCCAGTTGCCGTCTCATCGCGCCTCAACATGCTTTACAGCCGGCGCGGTGCAGGTTGTCAGGCTGCGCCCTGGATCGAGGCGCGTGCCGGGCTGCCCGTGGGCGCGAGGCCCATTTTCAGCCAGCCATGCGACTTGACCACGTACGCCTTGCCGTCCTTCACGCCGCTTTCCGTGTAGAAGTACTCATGCGTCTGCATGTTGACGGACAGGTCCGCCTTCGTCTTCTGCTGCGGATCTTCGTACGTGAAGTGCTTCACGCCTTCCGCGCCGTCGCGGTACGCCAGATGACGGTCCAGTGCACCAGCGTGCGTGAACAACTGCACGTCGGCAGAGTTCGTCGTCATGTCGACCGTGACGTGCTCCAGCTCGGCATCTGCCCAGAACACCGGGTCACCGGATTCGAGCGTCAACGCCTGCTCGGATTCCAGATACCAGTGGGCCGACAGCATGTCGCTCATGAAATAGGCCGCTGCGCCGCCAATTCCGATCGCGCCAATTGCGCCCGCTGCAATGCCACCGCTACCGCCGCTCGAACCACCGGCTGATGCGGCGCCACCATTGTCGACAGGAGGCGTGTTACCGCCGTTGTCGACCGGCGGCGTGTTGCCTCCGTTGTCACCGCCGTTGTTGCCGCCGCTATTGCCGCCATTGTCACCGCCGTTGTTGCCTCCACTGTCGCCGCCGTTGCTACCGCCGTTGTCGCCGGGGGTCAATATGGTGCCGTTGTCGATGATGACAACCGTGCCGTTGTCCGTCACGTTCACGTTGCCGTCGATGATCGTCCCGTTGCCGTTCGTCGAGTTACCCGAGATTTCGCCCGAGCCGTTGCCGGAGATGTTGATCGAACCGTCCGGATCGACGATCACGCCCGTGCCATCAGTCGAGTTGCCGCTGATGTTGATCGTGCCGTTGTCCGTCGTGTTGATCG
>NZ_JAWRXU010001772.1:0-234 GCF_046534895.1 Paraburkholderia sp. SIMBA_053
GCGTTCGGCGCGAGGCGTTCGACCGAGAAGTCGCGCGCCGCGTCGCGGATCATCCGCTGCTCGTCGGTATAGAACTCGTCCATGTGTCTCGCTCCGTTTGTCTCTGCGCGCCTGCTGCACTGCACACACTGCGCGTCTGTTGGAACCCAGTGTAGGCGGCGCGAAAGCGGGATTCGATGCCGCGTCCGCTCAATTTTTGTGAGCGCATTTGCCATAACTGGATTTCGTGCGTGG
>NZ_JAWRXU010001773.1:0-234 GCF_046534895.1 Paraburkholderia sp. SIMBA_053
GCGGTAGCCTGCTCGGCCTGCTGGGGGCACTCATCGCGATCCCCGTCGCTGCGAGCATCCTGATCATCTACCGGCAGGTTCTCATCCCGCGGATGAACGAACTCTGAGGCACCGGAGCCTCGGGCTCGATCAGTCCGTCGGCGGCCACTGAGTGGCCAGGGGAAGAGCCGACGGGTTCACTGCCGCCACGATCTCCGTGAGCACGCGCCGCGTCTGGGTCTCGCCGACCCACAG
>NZ_JAWRXU010001774.1:0-234 GCF_046534895.1 Paraburkholderia sp. SIMBA_053
TGGCATTGAAGCGGCGTTCGAACTGGGCCCGGATTTCAGTACGGGACAGGTCGTCGAGACGTTGAAGCGCACCGACGGCGCCCTGTACGTCTTCGCAGATATAGCCGGTGACACCGTGATCGATCACCTCCGGTACCGAGCCGCGATTGAATGCAATCACCGGGGTCCCACACGCCATTGCCTCGATCATGACAAGGCCGAACGGCTCGGACCAGTCGATCGGAAACAGCAGCG
>NZ_JAWRXU010001775.1:0-234 GCF_046534895.1 Paraburkholderia sp. SIMBA_053
CTGTTCAACGAAGCCGAAGTGCTCGGTGCAAACGCGACGCCCGCGCAGGAAGATACGCCCGGCACGAAGGTCACCGCGCACACGCGCAAGAAACGTGGCCGCAAGCCACTCGATCCCGGCCTGCCGCGCGACATCCGCCGTCACGAACTGCCTGAGGCCGAACGATTCTGCGCCAACGACGGCCATGCGCTCGTCGAGATCGGCGTGGAGATCAGCGAGCAACTGAACGTGATT
>NZ_JAWRXU010001776.1:0-234 GCF_046534895.1 Paraburkholderia sp. SIMBA_053
GGCTGTCGGCGTCCGCGCCATTTGCGCCATTTGCGCCGTTTGTACCGTTGATGCCGTTCCCGCCGTTCGCCATGCTCGCGTCGTAACGCGACGCGCGTTCGCGGGCGGCTTCGTAGTCCTTCAGCACGATCGCGTTGATCGCGGGATTGACCGCTTCCGTGCGCGAGATCGCTGTGTCCAGCAACTCGCGCGCGCTGGCTTCGCGAGTCCGCACGAGTTCGGCCAGGCCGAGGG
>NZ_JAWRXU010001777.1:0-234 GCF_046534895.1 Paraburkholderia sp. SIMBA_053
CAGACAGCGCAATCCGCCGATACGACTCACGCCGGCAGCAGTCTATACAACGAAGACCTCGCGCCGACGGGCCCCGCGCAGCGCACGTGGAGGTGGTATCACTTCGCCGCGCTTTGGGTCGGCATGGTGATGAACATCGCGTCGTACATGCTCGCGGCCGGTTTGACAGAAGAGGGCATGTCGCCGTGGCAGGCTGTGCTGACGGTATTGCTCGGCAACCTGATCGTACTGGTG
>NZ_JAWRXU010001778.1:0-234 GCF_046534895.1 Paraburkholderia sp. SIMBA_053
GTGTACATCTTTGTCGCCGCGATCTGCGCGGAGCCCAGCATCGCACTCATTGCACTGAACTTCACGTCGGACAAGCCAATGCGTGCGCGTGGCTGAATCGCGGCCGTGCCGCGCTGCAGATCGAGATAGGCGGCCCGGATTGCGTCCGAAGCCGAGCGTACGTCGAGTCGTGCCGCGATCTGTTCGTTGGTGAAGATCTTCATTGCAGCGGCTCCAGCGTCGTGCTTTCCACCG
>NZ_JAWRXU010001779.1:0-234 GCF_046534895.1 Paraburkholderia sp. SIMBA_053
GATGTCGGTGCTACGCGATGGTGCAGCGCGTGACTGGCCGACCGTAGGACCGTCGTGGCACGGTTAGAATGGGGCGGCCGGTCGCCGCTGGAAGCACGGCTTATCAGGGTGCCAAATGGATAAAGGTGGGACCGTCGAGCGCCGGCTTCACACAATGGCTGCACCTCGTATTTTCGGTGCCCGGTTCGCTTTTGGAAAATAGATTGGTATCCTACGCACCTGACATAACTAAAG
>NZ_JAWRXU010001780.1:0-234 GCF_046534895.1 Paraburkholderia sp. SIMBA_053
TCGGCGCCGCCTGAATGTAGGGATGCGGGCGACGGTTCGTTAAGCGAGTGTCGATCTGAAACGATAGTAAAAAAGGAGCCCCGCGCATCGCAGGGCTCCGAACAATCATTCTGAGCTAATTCAACAACTCTACGATGCGTGCAGGTGATAGCTGACAGTCACTTTGCGATTGTCCTTCACCGACGCTGACCGTGCCGGCCTCGAACGTATGCCGGCGGTCCCTGTTTATTGAGG
>NZ_JAWRXU010001781.1:0-234 GCF_046534895.1 Paraburkholderia sp. SIMBA_053
GCGCGAACGGAACCCCGCAGCCGAACCCGCAGTCGTTCGGATGGCTCGCGACCGCGCTGCGTGACCGACTGGGCCCCGACAAGATCATCAGCCTGTACGCCATCGGTCCCTCGTACACGACGACCGACTTCACGCTGTTCGACGCGGCGAACGTGCTCGACTACGCCTGGAACCCCTACTACCCGACGTACGACGCCCCCACCGTGAGCGGGCTCGAAGACCGGGCGCGACTCG
>NZ_JAWRXU010001782.1:0-234 GCF_046534895.1 Paraburkholderia sp. SIMBA_053
GGCGACAGCCGCTCGTCCAGCCCCGTCCATTGCGACACGCGCAGCATGTTGCTGCGCCAGCCCGCGATGACGGGCGAATCGAGCATCACCACGCCGCGCACCCATTGCGGCTTCCTCAGCGCCGCCATCAGTGAAAGATAACCGCCGAGCGAATGCCCGACGAGCCAGACAGGGTTCTCGTAAGCACGCCCGATGTCATCCAGCAACTCCTCGACCAGATGCGGCCAGTCGCGC
>NZ_JAWRXU010001783.1:0-234 GCF_046534895.1 Paraburkholderia sp. SIMBA_053
GTCGTTTTAGTTGATGTGTCTCAAAAGCGTTATGCGTAACGTGAGCTTGAATAATTTTTCCAATTCTAGTGATATCACTTTTAGATTATCGATTCAATTTTTCAGGTGCCCTTCATTTTATTATCCATTTTCAATCGCCAAACCCTCATCAATTTAATGAATAAAATCAGATAGTAATCGTTTGTCTCGTCCATGCCGGGTGAACCACTAAAATGTATATCTCACTTTGAAAGG
>NZ_JAWRXU010001784.1:0-234 GCF_046534895.1 Paraburkholderia sp. SIMBA_053
GCATCGACCGCACGCTTCATCGCGCCTTCGGCCGTCGAGCTGCGCAGCGTATGCGTGAGCAGCGGCGGCTGACGCCACGCGATCACCGGCTTCACGTCGCCATGCATCGACGCGAACAGCAAACGCGCGGCGTGCGCGCCGGTCTCGTACATATCGACGTGCGGATAAGTCTTGAAGCTGACGATCACGTCCGCGTTGTCGATCATCTTCTGCGTGACGTTGCCGTGCAGATCG
>NZ_JAWRXU010001785.1:0-234 GCF_046534895.1 Paraburkholderia sp. SIMBA_053
CCTGAATACGGCGTTGCTCGCGCTCGGCACGGCGCTCGCCAGCATCATGGGCACGACGGGCGCGGCGATGCTGCTGATCCGGCCGCTCCTGCGCGCGAATGACAACCGCAGGCACGTCGTGCATGTCGTCGTGTTTTTTATCTTTCTGGTCGCGAACGCGGGCGGTTCGCTGTCGCCGCTCGGCGATCCGCCGCTGTTCCTCGGCTTCCTGCAAGGCGTCGACTTCTTCTGGAC
>NZ_JAWRXU010001786.1:0-234 GCF_046534895.1 Paraburkholderia sp. SIMBA_053
CCTCCACATTTATCTGCCAATTGTTTAGCAGACACTTCATCTACGGGAAATGCTAACGATTCATCATTAGTAAATTCGTAACTGCATACCTCTTTCTTTTTTACGTTCTTATACGAATGATATACGTAATACAATTTATCTAACTTTACAAGATAGTATGGATACTCTCTGTTAGGCAACTTACTTCCCCCCATTTCTGCATCCCTCAATTGCTTTATAAGTCACTATTACTAT
>NZ_JAWRXU010001787.1:0-234 GCF_046534895.1 Paraburkholderia sp. SIMBA_053
ACTAAAGAACAGAGATTTTTTATGCTTATTTTTAAGTGCCACAACAAGTAAGTTGGGCACGTCTTTTTTTCAAATTGCACTGCCCTTATTAGTATCTGATTTGACTAAATCACCAAGTTTAATGGTATTAACATTTGTTTTAGAAATTACGCCTCAAGTATTGTTTAGTTTGTTAGGCGGAGCCTTAGCTGATCGTATAAGTAAGAAATACATTTTATTAATAGGTGATATTTT
>NZ_JAWRXU010001788.1:0-233 GCF_046534895.1 Paraburkholderia sp. SIMBA_053
TCGCGGCTGCGCGCCGACAGATGATGGGGCATCCGTCAACGCACAGGTGAAGCCCGATCCGTTGAAGCCGTTACATCGTTATCAGACAGCAGCCTTCTTGGCCGAAGCCGCCGTGCGCGAAGCCTGAGCAGCAGCTTGCGAAGCGGCCTTCGATGCAGCCGTAGCAGCCGCATTGAAGTTGCTTTCAGCGATTTCGACAGCTTGCTTCGTTGCCTTGTGAACCGTTTCGTACG
>NZ_JAWRXU010001789.1:0-233 GCF_046534895.1 Paraburkholderia sp. SIMBA_053
ATCTGCTCAATATGTTCGTTAACCGAGGCATCTTTCTCAATGAAAGTGTCGGAACTCGGTACATAGGCTTCCGGCTGATAGTAGTCGTAGTAGGAAACGAAATATTCCACCGCGTTTTCCGGGAAGAACTCTTTCATTTCGCCATACAGCTGGGCCGCCAGCGTTTTGTTGGGCGCAAGTACCATGGTTGGGCGCTGAAGGTCAGCAATGACATTGGCAATGGTGAAGGTTTT
>NZ_JAWRXU010001790.1:0-233 GCF_046534895.1 Paraburkholderia sp. SIMBA_053
GCCTGAGCTCGGCTACCGCACTGCGGACACCATCGGGCACGTAATCCCACGTGGCGTCGGCCATGGGACGGCCCTTGTCGTCGGTAATGCCGATCTTCTCCCGCAGCGTGTAGACGTTCTTCCGCCCTTCCCTGGCTCGGGTGATGTAGCTCATCTCCTCCAGTGTGTCGAGCTCACGCAGCACCTGCGACTTGGACAGGCCGGACTTCTCCATGATCGTTTCGATCGAGGGG
>NZ_JAWRXU010001791.1:0-233 GCF_046534895.1 Paraburkholderia sp. SIMBA_053
CCATGACAAAGGCGACCAGGTACATCAGGCCGTACCAGCGGACGGCCAGCGGTCCCAGATGAATGGCGATGGGATCGAAATTCGGGTGAATGTGCATCGTATCGTTATAGGGGTTCGGTAATCTGGAAACTCAAGCGCATTGGACGCGCCGCGCCGCAAAGGGTTCGCCGCTAGCCGGCAAGCACATCGGCATGAGCACGCACGATGTCGATGAAACCGGCCAGCACAGGGCT
>NZ_JAWRXU010001792.1:0-233 GCF_046534895.1 Paraburkholderia sp. SIMBA_053
GGCGATCGGGTTCGCCGGCGGCGCGGCGGCGCGGGTGATCGTGCTGTCGATCCCGGACTGGGGCCTGACCCCGTATGCGCGCCAGCAGAGCCGCGATGCCGGCCTCGTCGCCGCCGAGATCGACGCCTTCAACGCCGTCGCCGCACAAGCCTGTGCAGCTGCCGGCGTGGCCTTCATCGACATCACTCCCGAGAGCCGGCGACAGGCGCCCGACCCGGCCATGCTCGCCGACG
>NZ_JAWRXU010001793.1:0-233 GCF_046534895.1 Paraburkholderia sp. SIMBA_053
CATTCATGGAAGTTCTCACTGCCGCAGCCAATGCCGGCGTATTGACGCCGCAGGAAATGCAGATCGCCTATACGTTCATCTATAAGGCGGCTCGCCGCTATGAAACGTTCTGGTATGACCCGACGTTGCCGACTCCGTCGGTGAATATGTGGGTGAAAGGCCGCGGCACCGATACTTACCGCGGCAAGCCGCGCGTGATGGGCGAGAACTTCAGCCTGCTGCATCAGTACATG
>NZ_JAWRXU010001794.1:0-233 GCF_046534895.1 Paraburkholderia sp. SIMBA_053
GGCGAAGGGCTCGCCGCGCGCGCCGCTGAACGTTTCGAAAGCCTCGGCTATAGCGACGTCGCGCTGCTCGAAGGCGGCCTGCAAGGCTGGCGCAAAGCCGGCGGCGAGTTGTTCCAGGACGTCAACGTGCCGAGCAAGGCGTTCGGCGAACTGGTCGAAAGCGTGCGCCACACGCCGTCGCTCCCGGCACAGCAGGTGCAGGCGCTGCTCGACCGCGAAGAGAACGTGGTCGT
>NZ_JAWRXU010001795.1:0-233 GCF_046534895.1 Paraburkholderia sp. SIMBA_053
CTTCCAGGCCACAGATAAATACCAGCGGAAACTCTAAACCTTTGGCGCTGTGCAGCGTCATCAATTGCACAGCATCTGAGTGCTCTTCTGCCTGATATTCACCAGCCTCCAATGCAGCCTGTGACAAAAATGCCGCCAGTGGTGTCATATCTTCGGCGCGGTTTTCGTCGAAGTTCTGACAGGCGGTGATCAGCTCGTTTAAGTTCTCAATGCGGGTTTCGGCTTTTTCACCT
>NZ_JAWRXU010001796.1:0-233 GCF_046534895.1 Paraburkholderia sp. SIMBA_053
CTTTCGACGGTCTTTTTAAGGCGCGATTCCGACGTGCGGTGATAACCAGCGCCCTGGCACATGATCGCGACGAGGCACGCATAGGCAAGCACATCGCAGCGCGCGTCGCTGAGTTCGAGCGCGCAGCGGTCGCTATCCACGTCCATCTTTTTCAGTTCTTCCGGCGTGACATGCATCATGCGCATGCGTGCAGAGTGGAACGTAAAGCGCTCGTCGGGGAAGAGCTCGTAGCG
>NZ_JAWRXU010001797.1:0-233 GCF_046534895.1 Paraburkholderia sp. SIMBA_053
GCAACGACGACGAACGGTCAGCCCGACATCAAGACGGGTTGTACGGCTGCCGAGCGGCAACTGGTGGCGTCGAGAATCGTCGCGAAGTGCGATGCGCTCGACGGCGTCGCAGACGGCATGGTGCACGACATCAACGCGTGTCAGGCGAACTTCAGCCTTGCCAACGACGTGCCGACCTGCTCCAGCAACGTGCGCGACGGCACTTGTCTGAACGCCGCGCAGAAGGACGCGAT
>NZ_JAWRXU010001798.1:0-233 GCF_046534895.1 Paraburkholderia sp. SIMBA_053
GGGCGGATCACAACGGGAAACGGCGGGATCGCGTGAAGCCGGTGAAGTGCGTGGCTCGGGGCACACGCAGGTAGTCCGCAGGTCAACGTTGAATCGGGCGACCGATATATCGGATGTCGACCGCGCCACCGAGTGTCCAACGCTGTACACGTGACGTCACGGTGTTGCGCCAGTGCGCGGGATCGGACTCGCCGACGGCTGCTACCTAGCGTTTTCGGGCAACGGCCCGAAGC
>NZ_JAWRXU010001799.1:0-233 GCF_046534895.1 Paraburkholderia sp. SIMBA_053
CTCGTCCGCCGCGACCCACACCTCGGGCGGCACGTCCGGACCTTCGAAGAGGAAGTTGGGGTGCAGATTGCCGTCGCCGGCGTGCGCCACCGTCGGGATGGTGAGCGCGTGCTCGCGTTCGATGCGCGCGATCTCGTCGAACATGGCGGGCATCGCGCTGCGCGGCACGGAGACGTCCTCGATGAGCGTCGTGCCCAGCGACGCCATCGCCGCGTGCATCGATCGGCGGATCG
>NZ_JAWRXU010001800.1:0-233 GCF_046534895.1 Paraburkholderia sp. SIMBA_053
GGATAGCCCAGGGCGCGCAGTGCCAGGCCGCTGTCGAAGCCGGCCGGGGCGGGGCCGTCGGCCGGATCGGGCCATTCGCCGAAGCCGGCGGCGGCAAGCTGGTCCCAGGGGAACCAGCGGCTGGGATCGACCTTGCGCGCCGGCGCCAGGTCGGCATGGCCGATGACCTGGGTGCGCGGGATGCGCAGGCGCGTGCAGACATCGTCGAGCAGGCGCAGCAGCGCGGCGACCTG
>NZ_JAWRXU010001801.1:0-233 GCF_046534895.1 Paraburkholderia sp. SIMBA_053
GGTATTTTTGATGCCCCATTAAGTCTTGAACACGGCCCTGCCTAACTAAATGAATACTGTCTACAAACAGGCCTATCCTCTCAAGACACAGCAACTCATGGTTCCTGAAGATCACATCCTCTAAATGTGATTCAAGAAGCCTTAACTCCCCCAGCCGTTTTCGCTTCAACTTTTGATCAGAGCCATTAGTGCTGGTTTTCACCATGCCATCAATCACGCTAGTTCACTCCTTG
>NZ_JAWRXU010001802.1:0-233 GCF_046534895.1 Paraburkholderia sp. SIMBA_053
TATATGAAATGATCCTTGCGCGATAAAGAGATAACATTATTTATTACATTAGGATAGGAGATTACATGGAAAAAAGATATGTAGAACTTGATTCTTTAAGAGGATTAGCAGCTCTTTTTGTTGTGATAAATCATTATCTCATGATTTATCCAAGCTTCAGCGAGTATAGGTATGACGGTGATTCTTCTTTTTTACTGTCCATGGTAAAAGAAAGCCCGCTGCGGCTATTGTTC
>NZ_JAWRXU010001803.1:0-233 GCF_046534895.1 Paraburkholderia sp. SIMBA_053
TAAGCGCGGATTGACGGCCTGACTGTGACGGCTGGCTGTCCGCGTGGGCAGTCAGCCGTTCGTTTCGCTTCGCTTCATATGCCGCGCGCGGCCGGCGTGATGCGCGCTTCGCGTGCCGGCCCGATCGTGCGCAACCGATCTCGCCTTGACGATAGGTGAAGGCTTCAATGGACATCTTTGGCATTCCGCTTCCCGCGATGCTGAGCCAGTTGCTGCTCGGACTCGTGAACGGC
>NZ_JAWRXU010001804.1:0-233 GCF_046534895.1 Paraburkholderia sp. SIMBA_053
GCAGCGTCCGGCTGACGGAAGCCGGACAGCAGCTCGTCGACAGCACGAGCGGGCAATATGCGCAGATCGCCGCCAGCTTCGCGCAGGTCCGCGAGCTGTCGGGCGTGCCGCGCGGGCTCGTGCGCGTGACGGCGCCTGTCGCGTTCGCGCGGCAGCAACTGGTGCCGAAGGTGCCCGAGTTTCTGGTGGCCAATCCCGAGGTTCGGGTGCAACTGGAGGTGTCGGACAGGCTC
>NZ_JAWRXU010001805.1:0-233 GCF_046534895.1 Paraburkholderia sp. SIMBA_053
GCCGCCAACGCGTCCTCCAAGACTTGAAAGTCGGCGTCCGAGATGAAGCCACCGAACCTTTCAGGAATTTGTGCTGGGTTGCTCGCCCTCATGCGGCGCCTCCATGTTCCCGCAATGGAATTTGTTTCAATCGGGAAGTGCGTTCCCTTATATGACGGTCACTCCGGAGACGTCCAGGACGACGTACTTGCTATCAAGTACGTCGAATTTGCGCAAAGCAGCATGCCATGGTG
>NZ_JAWRXU010001806.1:0-233 GCF_046534895.1 Paraburkholderia sp. SIMBA_053
CGCGCGTGGGATCGACGCTGTGAGTGGAGATGATTTCGCGCGTGATGCCAGCAATCAACGACGGCTCCCCGCGATCACGCTGCTGATCGTCCGGTTTGAACCAGTTCCAGCACTTTGACGGATTCGCCTGCGGCGGTTGCACCGGATAAGCAACGAGAAACCGATGCCGGTCGGCAAGCGCATTCATTTGTGTGCCTGCTGCGAAGTCGTCGGCGTCCTGCGTGCATCCGTGG
>NZ_JAWRXU010000210.1:0-367 GCF_046534895.1 Paraburkholderia sp. SIMBA_053
GGCGCTCTCGGAACCTGTTCCGGGTCCGAAAGTTAGCCACGCGGACCCAGGCTGGGCGCACCTGCACAGCCGGCGAAAGTCGAGACCCCTTCGCCTATCGACCGCCCATAGATAATCTGAAGTTAGTCGTGCCCCGCTCCGTGGGTGGCGGCGCAAGCAGGGGGCACGATGCAGGTTACCTCAGACGTAAATATCCCGGACGGCCTCGTACAAGCAGCGAGGACGGGTCGATTGGTTTTGTTCATCGGGGCGGGCGTTTCCCTGAACAAGCCTTCATCTCTACCTCTTTTCAACGGCTTGGCAGCGCAGATCGCCAGCGAACTCGGCCAACCGTACGTGGACTCGGAGAACCCTGATGCGTTCCTCG
>NZ_JAWRXU010001807.1:0-233 GCF_046534895.1 Paraburkholderia sp. SIMBA_053
CGTGGTCTGGGCAGCGGCGAGAACTACACGAAAGTGCTGGAGCCACTGGCCGACAAGCTCGGCGCGGCAATGGGCGCATCGCGCGCAGCCGTCGATGCTGGCTACGTGCCGAACGACTATCAGGTCGGTCAGACGGGGAAGATCGTCGCGCCGCAGCTTTACATCGCGGTCGGCATCTCGGGCGCGATCCAGCATCTGGCTGGCATGAAGGACTCGAAGGTTATCGTCGCAAT
>NZ_JAWRXU010001808.1:0-233 GCF_046534895.1 Paraburkholderia sp. SIMBA_053
TGGCGAAAAACAATTTATAGGCGGTAAATTTAAGTTTGATGAAAAATTTACAAATGGACCAAAAGTTTTTAAAGAATTCGCCTGTAAATTATGGAACGAAAATCTTATGGAAAACTGGGAAAATTAGAAGATGATAAAACTTTGTATCCCAAATGAAAGACGTAAAATTATTCTTATGATGCTGTTTTATAAACCTTAAAAATATTCCTTATAAAAACTAAACGTTCTAATCT
>NZ_JAWRXU010001809.1:0-233 GCF_046534895.1 Paraburkholderia sp. SIMBA_053
GTGTTCACCGATCTCGCGACGGCCGTGCTGTGCGGCATCGTCGTTTCGGCGCTGAACTTCGCGTGGCAGCACGCGAGCGAGATTCGCAGCGAAACGCTCGACGACGCATCGGGCGAAACGACCCACGCGCCGCGCGGCACGCTGTTCTTCGCATCGACCGCGCATTTTCATGCGCTGTTCGAGCCGCATAACGACCCGGCCAACGTGACGCTCGATTGCCGCCATCTGCATTG
>NZ_JAWRXU010001810.1:0-233 GCF_046534895.1 Paraburkholderia sp. SIMBA_053
TTATCAGCCATGTAATTCTGAGCGGCTTCCTGTCCGGCTAAAGCTCGGATGCCAGGTGTTGCCAGAGCCTTTACGAAGAACATCGCCTGAGAGGCATTTTCATCTCGCTGAAACTCACCAATGAATTTGTCAAACGCCTTCTGAAAGAAGTGTTTCACGGCAAACTCGACCGTTTTATCAATGTTCCTTGTCGAGCCAGCGAAGGCCTTTTTCATCTTCGCTTCGATGAAGGT
>NZ_JAWRXU010001811.1:0-233 GCF_046534895.1 Paraburkholderia sp. SIMBA_053
CCTCAGAAGCACGTTGATGCGGCGAAACGAGTCCGCGTTTTTGGGCACGTTGTCATCGATCGAATTGAAAATGCCCACCATCGGCGCCGACAGCGCGGTACCGTCGGACAGGTTCAGGCCGTTCGGAATCGAGTCCGGGTTATCGGTCATGTCGACCTCGATCAGCACTTCGGCTATACGTAACTTCGTTTTGTACACTCGAGTATGCAGCATAACTTCTGGTTGTCTCTTGT
>NZ_JAWRXU010001812.1:0-233 GCF_046534895.1 Paraburkholderia sp. SIMBA_053
GGCAGTGATGCCTTGACGCAGCATCAACAGTCGAGCCTGGTGCAAGCGCGCCGATTTCACATATTGCATAGGCGATGTTTGCGTGATCGCCTTGAAGTGGCTGTGAAACGTCGGCACGCTCATGCCCGCGTCGCTCGCAAGCTGCGAGACATCGAGCGGATGCGCATAGGTCGCGTGGATGCGGCGCAACGCCTTGCCGATCTTGCCGAACTGCCCCTGCATCGCCAAAGCCG
>NZ_JAWRXU010000211.1:0-367 GCF_046534895.1 Paraburkholderia sp. SIMBA_053
GGCCTGTTTGCTCGCGGTGAAATGCGGCGTGTCGATGCCGCCGAAGTACGGAAAGCCGACCGTGACGACCTCATGCGCTTGCGCGCCGTCTTCCGCGACGGAGAGCTTCAGCTTCACTTCTGCGCCATGCCGCGCTTCTTTTGCTTCGAGATTCCAGCGCCCTGCGTCGCCGCGGCCTTCCGCGCCCCAGCGAAAGCCGATCGAACCATTCGGCAACACGAGCTTGCCGTCGACGTTGAACGCGACCGTCTTCCACTCGGGGTTATTGTCCTGGCCGAGCACGCCGTTGAAATCGTCGGCGCGGAGATAGCGGTCCGGCACCATGATGCGGCGGCCATCGGCCAGCGCCTTCTCTTTTAGTTGCACG
>NZ_JAWRXU010001813.1:0-233 GCF_046534895.1 Paraburkholderia sp. SIMBA_053
GCGAGCTGCGCCGCGCGCGGCGGCAGCGTCGCATGAAACGCGGTGTCGAAGCAGGCAAAGTGCCCGGCGTCACCGAAGATGGTCTGCGCCTCGTCGATCAACGCAAGCGCCGGCGGAATATGCAGCGGCGCAAAATGCACGGCATCCTGCAAACGGCGGCGCACCTCGGGCGTGAGCCGCTGATGCGTGCGCAGATGCGGCCCGCCATGCACCACGCGATGTCCCACCGCCGT
>NZ_JAWRXU010001814.1:0-233 GCF_046534895.1 Paraburkholderia sp. SIMBA_053
GCTGCAGCGCGTATAGACATGCTTCGCAACCCGCTATCCGTTACAGGCGTCGCCTGAAAAATTCTCGCCACGAAAAAATACCCACCGCCGGATATGGCCGGTGGGCATCAACACGCAGCAGAACCCAGGGATAACCTGCATCCTCCGGCTGCGCCGACATTGCATGGAGTCCAGCAACGGAGCAACCCGTACGACTGAAAACGACCAGCCGATCTGCTTTCTCGCGCGTCAGC
>NZ_JAWRXU010001815.1:0-233 GCF_046534895.1 Paraburkholderia sp. SIMBA_053
TCAGAAAGGGCGGCTTAAGTAGACGTCACCGTACAGACGGTCGAAATACGTTCGGTTCATGCTGATCTCAGCAACAGGAGGCCACCATGTACATCGAACTTTCCCCCGAGGCCGTCCAGACTCTCAAATCGCTTGATCGGATTCCAGATTCCCAGGCAGAGACGCCGCGCCCAATAGCGGAAGAACTATTAAGCTTCGGGCTCGCATACGAAGCCCGTGCCTGTGGCGTCATC
>NZ_JAWRXU010001816.1:0-233 GCF_046534895.1 Paraburkholderia sp. SIMBA_053
GCTGATCGTCGCGATACGCAACAGCATGGGAATCGGCGCACTGCCTTCCTATGCGGCCGTTCCCGCGTTGAAAGACGGTAGCCTCGTGCGCGTGCTGCCGCAGTACTCGCTGCAGAAAATGAACATCTACGTGCTGTATCCCGCGGGCAAATTCGTCGATGTGTGAACGAAGACGGGCGTATCCTTCGTTCGCCATTACGTCTCCGCGCTGATCACACGCGGTGAGGCCGAGC
>NZ_JAWRXU010001817.1:0-233 GCF_046534895.1 Paraburkholderia sp. SIMBA_053
GCGCCGTTTCCTGCTTCAATCGACCGGAAACCGTCTGCACGCGCACTCATGCCCAACCCTGTCGAACCGTCGGCTGAAGCACCCGAACCCGCGCCTTGTGCGATCGAATTTAACCCGGAGGCTGTTGCCCCTGCGCCCACTGCAACCGAGTTGACTGCCGCCGCGGCGGCGCCCGCACCTTCCGCAATGGACCTCGTACCCGATGCCGTCGCGTTCAATCGGAGCGCCACGGA
>NZ_JAWRXU010001818.1:0-233 GCF_046534895.1 Paraburkholderia sp. SIMBA_053
TGCCACGGTTGTCCCGCCACACGGTTCGCGACAGCCGCTGTTGCGCCCGGTGCCTTGTTCCTAGCTTCCTTCCCCCCCTCGCCGCACCCCTTCGGTGTCGTAGAAAACGGGGCTGGCGATCTTCGCGGCGATCTGCTTGCCGCTCGCCAGCGGAATCGTCACGTTTTGCCCCATCTTGTTCAGGCCGCCCTTGACCACGGCGAGCGCGATCGAACGATTCAGAATCGGGCTGT
>NZ_JAWRXU010000212.1:0-366 GCF_046534895.1 Paraburkholderia sp. SIMBA_053
CTGATCGACGGGTAATCAGGGAGTACAACAATGCTGAGCAGATGGTCGATTCGGACGACGCTGACCGTCGTGGGGATCATTCTCGTTGGGCTGACGGTGATCGTCGGGGCGCTCGGGCTCACCGCGCTGAGCCGTTCGGGCGACTCGCTCGACAGCATGGCGCACGGCGACATGGTCGCGATCCGCACGCTGAACGACTCGGGTTCGTTCCTGCTGCGCTCGCGCGTGTCGCTCGACCGCGTCAACGCGCTGACGGCGGCAGGCGAGATCGAGCAATCGAAGCAGGTGCTCGATCGCGCGGCCGAACTGCTCGGCAAATCGAATGAAAACTGGCAGGCGTTTCTGAACACGCCGAAGAACGGCATC
>NZ_JAWRXU010001819.1:0-233 GCF_046534895.1 Paraburkholderia sp. SIMBA_053
GGTGTGGATCGTGGTGAATTCGCGGATCGTGTTGCGGTTGCCGATCTCGAGCCGCGTCGGCTCGTCTTTGTACTTCATGTCCTGCGGACGGCCGCCGACCGATGCGTAGTGGCCGATGCGGTTGTCTTCGCCGATCGTGGTGTGACCTTCGATCACACTGTGCGAGCCGACCGTGGTCCGCGCGCCGATCGTGACATGCGCGCCGATCACGGCATACGGTCCGACTTCAACGG
>NZ_JAWRXU010001820.1:0-233 GCF_046534895.1 Paraburkholderia sp. SIMBA_053
GGGCGCGAGCGCCGCGACCATCATCTTCGCGATCTACACGTTCATCGCGGGGCTGGCCGACAATGTGCTCAAGCCGTTGCTGCTCGGCAGCGGGGTCGACGTGCCGATGCCCGTCGTGCTGATCGGCGCGTTGGGCGGCATGATCACGAGCGGCGTGCTGGGTCTGTTCATCGGCCCGGTGATGCTCGCGGTCGGCTACCGGCTGTTCTGGCGATGGGTCGAGGATCAGCCCG
>NZ_JAWRXU010001821.1:0-233 GCF_046534895.1 Paraburkholderia sp. SIMBA_053
CCTGACGGTCGATTCTTCCGCCCCTTTGGTGCCGAGTGTTCGGCCTGTCCTACGTAAGATGACGTCGCGAACGTTTCCATACGTGGCTCCGTTCGTGCCTCGCTCAAAGGGGGGTTGGAAAATCAGGCGGTAGCGTCGCTGAATGCACCGTTGACGAACGATGAGCGCGTTGAACAGCGTCGCGGTATCGGTCGCACCTTGGGACTCGCCGGAGGGCGCCGACGGCTGGCGGC
>NZ_JAWRXU010001822.1:0-233 GCF_046534895.1 Paraburkholderia sp. SIMBA_053
GAAGAACCGCTGCGGCAGATCGTGACGAATGCCGGCGAAGAGGCCAGCGTGGTCGTCGCGAAAGTGGCGGAAGGCACGGGCAATTTCGGCTACAACGCGCAGACCGGCGAGTACGGCGACCTGGTGGAATCGGGCGTGCTCGATCCGACCAAGGTGACGCGCACGGCGTTGCAAAACGCGGCATCGGTCGCGGGTCTGCTGCTCACCACCGACGCCACCGTCCATGAAGCGCC
>NZ_JAWRXU010001823.1:0-233 GCF_046534895.1 Paraburkholderia sp. SIMBA_053
GCGGACCGGACTGTGGAAGGCTACCAGGTCCGGATCGAAGGCTGCGTGTTGTCTCTCGGCGAACCGCCTGGACCATAGGGATCGGGATTGCCGAAGCACGACATCGTTCCGTTCTTGCGCGCGCGACTGAGTTCGTCACGCACCTGGGCGCGTGTCTTTGGTGCGTCGCTGGGCGCGGCGGCGGGCGGCGGAGCAGTGGGCTCGTGCGTTTGCGCCATCGATGGCAGCGCAGC
>NZ_JAWRXU010001824.1:0-233 GCF_046534895.1 Paraburkholderia sp. SIMBA_053
ATCCATATACCAAGCTCGAAGAGCTGCAAGTACGTGCTTGTCGTCGATGTTCATGCCTGCGCCGCCTCGAACTGCGCCAGGAACTCAGCCGGCGTTGCAGCAAGGATCGCGGTGGTCCCACCCTCGGTCATGGCAGAGAAGTACGACGGCGCGGTGATCGTCATCGCCCCGCTGATAGTGGATTCCAGCCAGAGGGCATCCGGCCGAACCGGCTCCATGGCATCGCCAGCGGG
>NZ_JAWRXU010001825.1:0-233 GCF_046534895.1 Paraburkholderia sp. SIMBA_053
CCTGCGTAACAATCACGAAAATGATGACGGGTACTGTAATCAGCGTTGCGGGTAACTGCATGATGCCGATCAGCAGCACGGCGAGCGCGAGCAGGCCCGCGCCGGGAATACCCATGACGATGAACGCGATGCCGATGAGCAGCATCTGGATGAACGCAATACCGACCACACCCTGCGCCACCGCCCGAATGGTCGACGTGCATAAATCGGCAATCTGCTGGCCGTTCTCGGGA
>NZ_JAWRXU010000038.1:0-1461 GCF_046534895.1 Paraburkholderia sp. SIMBA_053
GGTGTTACGTCGCGCGCAGAATGAGGAGCGGTATCTCGCGCTATTCGAGGTGAGACGATAAGCTCCGTCGCGGGATCGGTGAGGGGAAGGAGTTCCCTGGCGAACGCGCGATGCAGGTCAGGACCATGGATGCATCATCGCGGGATCGATGCATCACCCACCACGCAAACAGCCCCGGGCTCGCCGGGGCTGTGGCTCAGAACGGGTCATCGATGCGATGACGCGGTGGTGGCCTGCGCGGGGGCACGGACCACGGTTCGTAGTAGCGCCGGATCGGATCACGATACGCCGCGCTGAACCACAGGAACCATTCCGAGAGCAGGTGCTGGATCTGCGCGGCCGCCTCGTCGGAGAGTTCCGGCAGCGTTGGCGTGCGCGGTATGTCATCCGCTTGCCGATTTCGGGCTTTCGTGCGTCTGGATTGCCGGTTCATCGGAATTCCTCAATGGCCTGTTGCAGCAGTTCGTCGGGGATATGGTTCAGCGCTTTCGGTACGGCCAGCTGCATGGCGGTGCGCAGGATGCGGCCCGCCTGCCGTGGCAACCCTCGTGAGGCCTGTCGAAGCAGTTCAAGCCCGGAGTCGGACAGCAGCGTGTGCGTGCAGCCGGCGCTCTTGAGCGCGTGCGAGATCAGTTGTGCGAAGCGCTCACGCTCGATTACGGGTTTCAGTTGCACGCGCGCCTGGATGCGGCCGTAAAGCGCCGCATAGGGCGCACGCTCGAGCGTGGAGGCCAGCGAGGGATGGGCCGCGAGCCAGACGGTAAGCAGATCACGCGAGTCGAACGCGAAGTTCAGGAACGACGGGAAGTCGTGGAAGAACTCCGGCGGCAGGTTCTGCGCTTCGTCGATGATCCACACCGGCAGCATCTGCTTGCCTTCGACGAGTTCGCTGATGCGCTGCTTGAGATCGCGCCACAGGTCCGCCCGCCGGTAGCTGGGTTCCAGTCCGAGCGCGCGGGCAAGCGAGCGGTACAGGTCGATACGGCCGAACTCCGTTTCAGCCAGATAGATGACGTGGTAACGGTGCGGATTCAGGCCGCGCGTGATGTGGCGCAAGGCGGCGGTCTTGCCCACGCCGGGCTCGCCCGTCAGCAGACCGATGCCGGGGCTGGTGAGCAGCCACTGGAAACGCTCGGCCAGCGCGGCGAGCGCGCCGTCGTCCCACAGGTCCGTGCTGTCCTTGTCCAGCGGCGCGCGGCGCAGGCCGAAGTGCTGTCGGTACATGCTCAGCCCTCCTCGTGGTAGTGACGCTGGTGCACAAGCTCGAGCAGGTTCGGTCCCGGCGTCGTTGCGTGGGTAACAGTAACAGGCTCCGGCTGGGCTCTGCGCCGTCGTCGCGTGCTGTTCGCCACCACGTCGAGCGCGGTCGCGGCGCCCAGAGGCTCACCCGTCTGGCTTTCGATACGCACTACCGTGCCGGCATGCGGATCGACGACGAGCATCACGGTCTGTCCGGTGAGC
>NZ_JAWRXU010001826.1:0-233 GCF_046534895.1 Paraburkholderia sp. SIMBA_053
TTCGAGCAGATCGCCTTCGCCGTCGTTCGAATTTTCCGCGACCATCGCGCCGTGCAGATCGAGCATCACAGCGTCGCATCCGTTTGTGGCTGCAACGATTGCATCGCAGATCGCGTCGTAGGCCGCAGCGTCGACGGGTCCGCTCGGGTTCGCCGCCGCGGACACGGGCGTCACGATCTGCGCGCCCTCGCGCGCGGCGGCGTCGATGAACGCGGCCATCGCGGTCTGCATGC
>NZ_JAWRXU010001827.1:0-233 GCF_046534895.1 Paraburkholderia sp. SIMBA_053
GTCTCCTTCAGGATCTGATAGTAGAACCCGAAGTTCATGTCGCCCATCGCGTGCGAGTTGACGGACGCGTCGGACAGCGTATTCGCCGCGCCGCCCGCGCCGCCGACGATGAACTGGCTGTGCCGGTAGACATACGGCACGTCGACGTCGACGCTGATGCGGTCCGTGAGGCCGTAGCGCACGTCGAGATCAGCCATCACCTGGTGCGACTTGGTCTGGCCCAGGTTGATGTT
>NZ_JAWRXU010001828.1:0-233 GCF_046534895.1 Paraburkholderia sp. SIMBA_053
CTCGACGCTCGTGTTCTTTCTCACCTGGTTCCCGACTTACCTCGCGACCGAACGTCATATGGGCTGGCTGAAAATCGGCTTCTTCGCGATCATGCCGTTCATTGCGGCGTCGATCGGCGTGATGTTCGGCGGGCTCTTTTCGGACTGGCTGCTGCGTCGCGGCAAGTCGGCGAACGTCGCGCGCAAACTGCCGATCATCGCCGGCTTGTTGCTCGCGTCCACGATCATTCTCG
>NZ_JAWRXU010001829.1:0-233 GCF_046534895.1 Paraburkholderia sp. SIMBA_053
GGCGTCGGCTGTCGCTGTTGCAGGCCAACGAAGTGCATTACAACAACGAGCCGGTTGCGGTGGTCGTCGCGGACACGCTCGAGCATGCGACCGACGCCGCGCGTCAGTTGCGCATCACGTATCGGGCGAGCGCGGCCACGCTCGACTTTGCGCAGGCGAAGGCCAACGCGCATGCGCCCGACAAACCGCAGGGACGTCAAACGGATACGCAGCGCGGCAGTTTCGACGACGGC
>NZ_JAWRXU010001830.1:0-233 GCF_046534895.1 Paraburkholderia sp. SIMBA_053
GCCCATCGGCCACGACGGCCGGCCCGACGACAAGGAGATCGAGCATGTTCCGCAGCGGCAATCCCACCCTCCAGGAATCGACGTTCCTCGACCTGGCCAGCGGCAACGTCGTGCGCCGCGACGGCGACGCGATGACGCTGTCGGGCACCGTCAACAAGACCGGCCTGCTGCTCCTGCTGGCGGTGCTGACGGCCGCCTTCGCCTGGAGCCATACCCTTGGCCCGGACGACAAG
>NZ_JAWRXU010001831.1:0-233 GCF_046534895.1 Paraburkholderia sp. SIMBA_053
GACGGCTTCCTCGGCCTGCGTGCGCACCGGCTCGGCGGCTTTCTGCGTCTGGCCGACGGCGCCTTCCGGCATGCCGGGGCCGCTCGCCTGCGCGTTGGGATTGCTGGTGCCGGGCGAGCCCGCCGACGTCGAGCCTTCCGGCGCGGGCGGATTGACGGGCACACCCGTCGCGGTGCCCGTCGCGTTGCCCGGCGCGGGCGCGCCCGGCGTCACCTGGGCGAGCGGCGGCAACG
>NZ_JAWRXU010001832.1:0-233 GCF_046534895.1 Paraburkholderia sp. SIMBA_053
ATGAGGTCGCCGCCGAACTGGAGTCCGACGACACCGCAAGCGGCCGCACGGCGGCTCGCAGGGCGCTCGCCTCGCGCCCCGACCCCGCGGTGCGGGCTGATGCGTGGGAGCCGGCCTGGAACGACAGGTCATTGAGCAACGACCATCTCGATGCTGTGATCGCGGGTTTCCGCGCCGGCGGGCGCCGTGATCTCATCGCAGACTACGACGCGAAGTACTTCGAGAGGATCGGC
>NZ_JAWRXU010000213.1:0-366 GCF_046534895.1 Paraburkholderia sp. SIMBA_053
TCGGGGCTGAGTGGAGGCAGTACGAGGAGTCGTTCCCGCTGCTGCAGCGATCCACCATCGACATCGTCTCGCTGGAGAGCCACCACTCGCACGTACCGATCGACCTCATCGAACTCATCCGCGGCAAGAAGGTCATGCTCGGAGCCATCGACGTGGCCAGCGAGACCATCGAGACGCCGGAAGAGGTTGCGGACACCCTCCGCGACGCGCTCCGTTTCGTCGATGCCGACAAGCTCGTGGCGAGCACGAACTGCGGCCTGGCGCCGTTGCCTCGTGACGTCGCACGTGGAAAGCTGCACGCGCTCAGTGCGGGTGCCGCTCTTCTGCGCGAAGAGCTCGCCGTGGTCGAGGACTGACTGCGCGGCA
>NZ_JAWRXU010001833.1:0-233 GCF_046534895.1 Paraburkholderia sp. SIMBA_053
TCTGCAATCGATGTTGATGACGCTTTGCAGAATACGCGATCAATCGATTTGCCGCTGGTAGAGCGCAAAGAGGCCGCCGCAAAGGGCGATGACGATCAGGAAGTAAAAGCCGTCCAGCGAACTCAGAAAGCTCGCCTGCCGCGCCACGGCCCGGCTGATCTCGACGACGGCAAGCGAATGCGCGTCCGAGGGCGAATGTCCGGCCGCCGAAAACGCCCGCGTGAGCGCGGCCA
>NZ_JAWRXU010001834.1:0-233 GCF_046534895.1 Paraburkholderia sp. SIMBA_053
GGGGGTTCGTAGACGGATGGTCGTGAGGCGGTAAGAGGTGAGGCGTCATACGATGTCTGTGCTGGCGGCGGACGCATATCGACCCTCAGCGGCCAGTCAAGTTTTCCGATAGCGGTCGCTCAACATGCACAGCCGGTTCATCAGATTGTTTTGTAAAGTCGCGCCGCAGTAGGCCGAACTGCAAAAGGTCATGATGGCTGCCAGCCCAATACCCGGCTTCTCTGGATCGCCCC
>NZ_JAWRXU010001835.1:0-233 GCF_046534895.1 Paraburkholderia sp. SIMBA_053
CAGAAGCATTGCCAATTTGCAGGAACTGCTCGCGCAACGTTCATCCGGGTATCCCGCGTTGGAACAGGAGCTTGCGGCTAAAAACAAGGCGCTTGAGGAGACAACCGCCGAACTGCAGGCTATGCGTGCGGCGAAAACCAAAACGGAACGCGTGGAAGTTCCGGTCGAAAAGCTGCCTGGCGCTTACAAGAACCTCTCAGATGCCTGTGCGGATGCGATGGGCGAACTGAAAG
>NZ_JAWRXU010001836.1:0-233 GCF_046534895.1 Paraburkholderia sp. SIMBA_053
GTCGACCGCACCCGCCAAGCGCTCGATGAGGCAGGAGTGCCGCCCGAAGACGCGCAGCGCGTGCTGACGATCGCCTCGATCATCCAGCGTGAAGGCCGACTGGACGACTTCGCGAAGGTGTCGCGAGTCATCCAGAACCGTCTGGACATCGACATGCTGCTGCAGATGGACTCGACAGCCCAGTACGGCTATGGATCGCTGCACGAGGGTGTCGTCTCGAGCTCCAAGGAGGC
>NZ_JAWRXU010001837.1:0-232 GCF_046534895.1 Paraburkholderia sp. SIMBA_053
GAGTGGTTTCTCGGAGCAAACATGAATTGGCGTTGATGCGCGCCATTGTTCCTCCTTCTGGGTCAGCATAGAAACTGCAATTGGCTTCCTTGTATGTAATCCATATCCGTTGGACGCTAAGCAGCTGGTCGCGACGTTCATCGCTGAGGTGGCCACGAAGCTGCTGGTAGTTGTCATTGAGCCGCTGGTCCTGGCGTTCATATTCGTTTGATATGCAGGTGACTATATCGAG
>NZ_JAWRXU010001838.1:0-232 GCF_046534895.1 Paraburkholderia sp. SIMBA_053
GCGACGTCTGCGTGGATTTCAGGACGAAGCTGTCGGGCATGGCTGGCTGGTTCCGGTCGGGGCGCTTTCGTGCCGTCGACGACGCGACGGTGTCGGTGCGGCAGGGCGAAACCTTGGGTATTGTCGGCGAGTCGGGATCGGGGAAATCGACACTCGCGATGGCACTGCTCGGCCTGCAAAGAACCTCGCACGGCGCGATCGATTTTCAGGGCAGGGCGCTCGGCAGTTATCG
>NZ_JAWRXU010000214.1:0-365 GCF_046534895.1 Paraburkholderia sp. SIMBA_053
CATAAATGGTGCATCAGGGTTAGGAATATTTTCTTTAGCCTTCACTCGTCTTGGTTGATAATAGTTAACTCCAAGAAGATCCACTGTATTGAACTTAATTAAATCAAGATCTCCTTCTTCCATCACTGGCATATATCCTTCTTCTTTTAAAATAGCAACAAGCTCTGCTGGAAATTCTCCTTTTACAGACGGATCAAGAAATGAACGATTAAAGAAGGCATCTGCAATTTCAGAAGCCTTTACATCGGCGGGATGTTGGCTTCTTGGGTAAGAAGGTGTCAAGTTAAGAATGATACCTATTTTTCCATCTTGTTTTAATTCTCTGTAGGCTTGGATTGCCATTGCGCTGGATAGAATGGTATGAT
>NZ_JAWRXU010001839.1:0-232 GCF_046534895.1 Paraburkholderia sp. SIMBA_053
GCAGCAGCGCCTGCCGGCGGAACGTAAATCACCGACACGGTCGCGCCCGTTTCAGCCTTGGCTTCAGCGACGCTTGCGTAGATAGGAATGCCTTCGAAATCTTCGCCGGCCTTCTTCGGATTCACGCCTGCGACGTACGCTTCGCGGCCGTTTGCGTATTCACGGCAAGCACGCGTATGGAACTGACCGGTCTTGCCGGTGATGCCCTGCGTGATGACCTTGGTGTCTTTGT
>NZ_JAWRXU010001840.1:0-232 GCF_046534895.1 Paraburkholderia sp. SIMBA_053
CGTTCTGGTGGCCGTGCTCCCACTGCTCGTCGGGGGAGAGCACGAGGCCGAGGCGCTCGACACCCGTCGGCACGCCGTCCTCGATGATGACGCGGGCTCGCGCGATTCGTGAGACGTTGCCCTCTGCGACGACCCGTGGGTAGAGGTAGAGCTCGCCGTCCGGCCCCCAGGCGGTGCCGGGGTTGAGGACGCCCTCGGCCTCGAGCGGGTCGGCGGGGTCGGCGGTCATGAT
>NZ_JAWRXU010001841.1:0-232 GCF_046534895.1 Paraburkholderia sp. SIMBA_053
GGGCGTGTGGCGCGCCGTCAGCGCGCCTCGACGCGTTCGCGCCCGGCTGCCGAACGCGCCTTGCAGCGCGGCGGCCGGCACAACGGCTGTCTTGCGCGCCGGCCTCGCGGCTACCCGCAAACGCGCGCCAATGCTCGCCCCGCTCGTCCCGCTCGTCCCGCTCGCGTTGCGCCCGACGAGCGTCCAAGGAGGAATAACAACATGAAAAGAATCTGTCTCGCGATTCTGGCCG
>NZ_JAWRXU010001842.1:0-232 GCF_046534895.1 Paraburkholderia sp. SIMBA_053
TGCCTTCGACGTCCTCGACCTTGTTGCGCACGGTCTCGCGATACGCAACCTGCGGCTTGCCGACCGTTGCCTCGACACCGAACTCGCGCTTCATCCGGTCGACGAGAATTTCCAGGTGCAGCTCGCCCATGCCGGAGATGATCGTCTGACCGGATTCCTCGTCCGTTTGCACGCGGAACGACGGGTCTTCCTGCGCGAGACGATTGAGCGCGATGCCCATCTTTTCCTGGTC
>NZ_JAWRXU010000215.1:0-365 GCF_046534895.1 Paraburkholderia sp. SIMBA_053
ACGTTCGCCGATGATTCCATGCGCCGATGGGCATCCGCTGCGCTCGCTAGAGGAAAGGTGCTATCGACGACCGGCTCGAGGCGCCGCCCACCCGAGAACCGATTGAGCCAGTGCTCACGGAAACGTTGCACCATGGCGTGCTTTTCGGCTTGGGCGCGCGACTTCATAACCGTGCCGATAATCTGGATGTGGCGATACAGGATGGTCTCCAGGTCAACACTCACCTCTCCACCCCCGCCCAGAATCCCGACCTGAACCAAACGGCCGCCATGTGCGAGCGAAGCGATATTGCGCGCGAAATACGGCTCGCCCACGAAATCAATCACAATATCGACGCCTTTGCCATCAGTCTCCTGGGCTATGAC
>NZ_JAWRXU010001843.1:0-232 GCF_046534895.1 Paraburkholderia sp. SIMBA_053
GCTTCACCCACACGCCGATCATCGGCACGTTCAGCAACACCAGCAGCACGTTGCCGATCCAGAAGCTTGCAATCAACCCCCAGAACAGATCTTCGTGCTCGGTAATCAGTTGCGGACCCGGCTGGATGCCGTGAATCAGTAGCGCGCCGAGAATGAGCGCCATGACTGCGTCGCCAGGTATGCCCAGACTCATGGTCGGAATGAAATCGACCTGGGTCTTCGAGTGCGACGC
>NZ_JAWRXU010001844.1:0-232 GCF_046534895.1 Paraburkholderia sp. SIMBA_053
GACCGCCACCTGATAGGCGGCCAGCTGTGCGTGCTCGGCGACGCCGGAGTCGGATTCGGGGTCGTTCTTCCCGGTCTTCAGGTCGACGACGACCACGGGCCCTTCCGGTCCGCTCGACATCCGCTCCCAACCGCGTCCGCGAGCATGGGAGTGCTCGCCGGCCGCCGGCGGATAGGCCTCCACCCGGTCGATGTACCCGTGGATGACGGCCTGATTCGACCGGTCCTCCCCG
>NZ_JAWRXU010001845.1:0-232 GCF_046534895.1 Paraburkholderia sp. SIMBA_053
GGATAGGGACCGAACTGTCTCACGACGTTCTAAACCCAGCTCGCGTACCGCTTTAATGGGCGAACAGCCCAACCCTTGGGACCTACTCCAGCCCCAGGATGCGACGAGCCGACATCGAGGTGCCAAACCATGCCGTCGATATGGACTCTTGGGCAAGATCAGCCTGTTATCCCCGAGGTACCTTTTATCCGTTGAGCGACAGCGCTTCCACAAGCCACTGCCGGATCACTAG
>NZ_JAWRXU010001846.1:0-232 GCF_046534895.1 Paraburkholderia sp. SIMBA_053
GGCCATTGACCAGCCTGCGGCCCGCCTCGACATCAAACACGCGCACGTGATGGCAGCCTGCTGGATCATGGGAGGCCGAGGTATCGGAGATGTACAGCAAGGATTCGTCCGGCGAAAACGCCAGGCCATTAGGCTTCTGGAAATCCTCGGCAACCCGCTCCAGGACATTGGCGAGCGGGTCGAATCGGTACACATGGCAACCGTCCTGCTCGCTGTCGGCCTTGTAGCCTTC
>NZ_JAWRXU010001847.1:0-232 GCF_046534895.1 Paraburkholderia sp. SIMBA_053
CGGTGGTGTTTCTCGCGGCGGTCGTCGCGGCGCTCGGCTTCGTGCTCGAGCTGCCGGTGCGCGGGCTGGTGGCGACATCGGGCGCGCTCGCCATCGTGCTTGGCCTTGCGATCCAGAGCACGCTCAGCGACGTGTTCGCCGGCATCGTGATCAACACGACCGAGCCGTATCACATCGGCAACTGGGTGATCATCGACGGCGTCGAGGGCAAGGTGCTGGAGATGAACTGGCG
>NZ_JAWRXU010000216.1:0-364 GCF_046534895.1 Paraburkholderia sp. SIMBA_053
CTGGCATCGCTGTTCTTTCATGAATCCACGCTGGCGCTGCTGCATGCCGCAGGCGTCGTCGATCAAAGCGGTTATTCCACTGCCCCGTTCATGCCGCTCGGCCTGCCCGAGTTCATCGCCAACGCGATCTGGAGCGCGTTCTGGGCGGTGCTGATGGCGTGGCTGTTGCGCGTCGCGCCCGAGCGCCGCGCGCCGTGGCTGCCGGCGTTCGTGTTCGGCGGCATCGTATTGACGGCGGCCAGCGTGTTCGTCGTCGATCCGATTCGCGGCATCTGGCCAAGCGGCAACATGCTGCCGCGCCTCGCGATGGGCTTTGCCGCGAACGCGATGTGGGGCTGGGGCGCGCTCGTCTTCATGCGCGCGT
>NZ_JAWRXU010001848.1:0-232 GCF_046534895.1 Paraburkholderia sp. SIMBA_053
GGAACGCGCCACACAAACCGGCTATGAACGCCACCAGCATCAGCACGAGGCTGATCGCGGCGGCGCGGCGCGCGTCGTCGGCGGCTTGTGCCGACATCGCCGCCGTGTTCGTCGCGATCTGCTGGACCGCCTCGCCGAGCAGGCGCGCGGGCTCACGGTCGACGCCGGCGACCGCCTTGTCGCCCGCCGTCGGCTCGAAGCCGGCCGCCTTGAACGCTTCGAGGCCCCTCCG
>NZ_JAWRXU010001849.1:0-232 GCF_046534895.1 Paraburkholderia sp. SIMBA_053
TCCGCTGTGCGAGCCGTCCCGACCTGCGATGCTTCCGGCTGAGCCTCTATCGTCTCACGCTCGACATGCGGCGCCGCTTCCACCGCGCCAGACTCAGTGAAATTCTCGACGTCCTCGATGTCGTCGCCTGACAGCTTGCGGCCGAGGAACGACACCGTCGGATTGATGGCGCGCGTCGGCTCTTGTGCACGCTGCTTCGTGCCTTTCACGAAGCTCGGCTCCTGCGCTACCC
>NZ_JAWRXU010001850.1:0-232 GCF_046534895.1 Paraburkholderia sp. SIMBA_053
GTAGTAGTCCGGGCTGCAGGTGGCGACTTCGCGCGACCAGTCGATGGCAAGACCCATCGACTGCATCTGCTTCTTCATGTACGCGATGTTGTCGTACGTCCACTTTGCGGGCGGCACGTTGTTGGCCATCGCGGCGTTTTCGGCGGGCATGCCGAACGCGTCCCAGCCCATCGGCATCAGCGTGTTGTAGCCGTTCATCCGCAGATAGCGGTACATCACGTCGTTGATCGTG
>NZ_JAWRXU010001851.1:0-232 GCF_046534895.1 Paraburkholderia sp. SIMBA_053
GCGGCAGCGCGTCGCGCTGGCGCGCGCGCTCGTGCATCGGCCGCAACTGCTGCTGCTCGACGAGCCGCTTGGCGCGCTCGACGCGTTGACGCGCATCGAAATGCACGCGCTGATCGAGCGCTTGTGGCGTGAGCACCGTTTCACTGCGCTGCTCGTCACGCACGACGTGCAGGAAGCCGTCGCGCTCGGCGATCGCATTCTGCTGATCGAGGAGGGCAGGATCGCGCTCGAT
>NZ_JAWRXU010001852.1:0-232 GCF_046534895.1 Paraburkholderia sp. SIMBA_053
TAAAATTTGACATTTTTTTTACTCTCTTGTATAGTATGCTTACTAAGAAATATTAACAAATTTATGAGAGTCAGACATCATATCTAAAAAACTGCTTTTAACTTAGTACTACATATAAACATCACACTGCTCTCATACCGGTCATTGCTATTTTCAATCTTAATAAGCTTTCAATTAGTTGCCTCTTATATACTATTTTAATGGAAAATTTGCATTTTTATAACCATTCACT
>NZ_JAWRXU010001853.1:0-232 GCF_046534895.1 Paraburkholderia sp. SIMBA_053
GCGAGACGCATGGGAAACGTTTACGAATGCCTACGAGAAGGCGCTCCGGACGTGGCCAAAGAGCGACCCGGAGCAGATGTCTGCGGACCTGCTCCCAACCATCTATGAGATGTTAAGTCTGTATAACAAAGGTTTGGACGAGTTGGCGAAAGGCCGACGTTTCGTCTGGCGCGAAGGCCAACCATTTCGGTCGGCAATTACGAATTACTACACTGTCACGAGTTACTTCTTT
>NZ_JAWRXU010000217.1:0-364 GCF_046534895.1 Paraburkholderia sp. SIMBA_053
TGATCGGCTATGTCGCGCGACGCGCCGAAGAAGCATTCGATCACGCCGCGCTGTTCGCTGCGTTGAACGCGCAGTTGCCTGCCTACATGGTGCCCGCGCATGTGATCGAACTCGACGCGTTGCCTGTCACGCCGAACGGCAAGTGCGACCGCAACGCGTTGCCCGCGCCGTCGCTGCAAACGGCAGAAGTGGCCGAACCGCAGACCGACACCGAGCGCGAACTCGCCGCGATCTGGATACGCGTGTTGCGCATCGACGCGACCCACGCAATTGGCCGCGACGCCGACTTCTTCGCGCTAGGCGGACATTCGCTGCTGGCGACGCAGGCGAATGCGCAAATCAATCTGCACTGGTCACTCGCGCT
>NZ_JAWRXU010001854.1:0-232 GCF_046534895.1 Paraburkholderia sp. SIMBA_053
GTGCTTGCTGATCGCGTTGCCAACAGTAGGACCATCGCCGAGGATCAGATTGAAAACGCCCTTCGGAACCCCTGCTTCATGCAGCACTTCAGTAAGATGAATTGCGCTGAGTGGCGTAAATTCGCTCGGCTTGAGAACCACCGTACATCCAACGGCAAGAGCATACGCAAGCTTGGTCGCGAGAAGCTGCAGAGGCCAGTTCCACGCCGTGATGAGACCGCAGACACCGATT
>NZ_JAWRXU010001855.1:0-232 GCF_046534895.1 Paraburkholderia sp. SIMBA_053
GCGATTTCCTGAGTAGCGGCCAGCGAAACGGAATTAGCCCCAACCAAGCGGCTTGCCTCTTCGGGTTGTAGGACACCCTATACGGAGTTACAAAGGAACGAAGTAAATGAAGCGACCTGGAAAGGTCCGTCGAAGAAGGTAACAACCCTGTAGTTGAAACTTCGTTCCCTCTTGAGTGGATCCTGAGTACGGCGGAACACGTGAAATTCCGTCGGAAGCTGGGAGGACCATC
>NZ_JAWRXU010001856.1:0-232 GCF_046534895.1 Paraburkholderia sp. SIMBA_053
GGGCAAGCGGCTTGCTCAGATCGAGGCCGAGCACTTCGGCGCCGAGCGGGCCGTCGAAAGCGCGAATCTCGATGGGCTGACCGGCAATGGCGCCGCCGGCGGCGTGGGAATCGTGAGAATGCTGGGCGGCGGTGGAAGCAAAGGCTGTCGTCACGGGAAACTCTTCGTCGTATCGGGTCGCAGTCAGATGAATGTACCGGCGCGCGCACCCGACGACAACGAAGCAAATCCG
>NZ_JAWRXU010000218.1:0-364 GCF_046534895.1 Paraburkholderia sp. SIMBA_053
GTCTCGGTCATCGGCTTCGACGACGTGCCGGATGCGGCGAACTACCGTCCGCCGCTGACCACGATCCGCCAGGACTTCGCCGCCCTCGCCCGCCGTGCGGTCTCGGCGCTGGTGGATGCGATCGAGGGTGCCCCGCAACCCGAGGGCTCCGCGGTCATCCCGACCGAGCTGGTCGAGCGCGACAGCGCGGGCTGATCTCCGGCGCGAAAGCGCTTCGGTTGCGTTCGGCTCTCGTCTCGTGGCATGATCTCGGAAAGCGCTTTCCACTCACGGTCGAGAGGAAGCGGCGACTGCTTCCCGCGAAAGAAACGGAACACCATGACCCAGGCGAACACCCGCGAGATCGGCATCATCATGAACGGCG
>NZ_JAWRXU010001857.1:0-232 GCF_046534895.1 Paraburkholderia sp. SIMBA_053
CCAAGCTCACGGTGAGCAAGACCTTGGCTGGATATCGCCCCTTATGGACTACAGTGCAAAAGCAGTCGCCGTTCTGAGTGGCAATTGGTGGCTGCTCCTACTAAATGCTGATATTCCCATGCGTGCAGAGCCCGATGATCAACATGGCAACGTTCGTGAGTTTGGCCTCGACATGACGGGAAACACCACCAGCACGCCGGGCCAGTGGCGCGTCGTCAACCCCTGCCCGGGT
>NZ_JAWRXU010001858.1:0-232 GCF_046534895.1 Paraburkholderia sp. SIMBA_053
GGCGTGGATGGGATCAGCACGCGGTCGATGATCGGCTTGCCATACTTCGACTCACCGATCTGAAAGTACGGATTCACACGCGACGATTCGATGAAATTACCCGCCGCATAGATCATGAAGAGACGCGGCCGCGATTGTCCGGCGCCATTGCCGCTCTCCGCGTTCTCACGGATCTGTCCGCCGAGAATAAAGCTGCAATTGAAGTCGACGCCGAATTCCTGCAGCGCATTCG
>NZ_JAWRXU010001859.1:0-232 GCF_046534895.1 Paraburkholderia sp. SIMBA_053
TGAAGCGGCGCGACGTCGAGAAGAGCCGCATCAGCACCTGGCCAAGAGAAATGTCTTTCAGCGCGCGATCGAAATACGGCTCGCAGACCGCGCGGATCGCGCTTTCCAGTTCTTCGACGCGCGTCGTGGGCGGCACCCAGCCAGACTCCAGATGCAGCGTCGCAACGCGGTGATAGTCACGCTTGAAGAACGCGAGAAAGTTCTGCGCGAGATAGTTCTTATCGAAGTCCGA
>NZ_JAWRXU010001860.1:0-232 GCF_046534895.1 Paraburkholderia sp. SIMBA_053
CTAGAAAGACGAGTATCATTGCCATCTTCTTCATGTAGCTTGACCTATCAAATACAACGCCTTGTTCTTCCCTCGTCCTTGCTTCTTCATCAAAATGCCACTTAATAGCAAAGTAGCCTCCAATACCTAATACAATAAGCTTAAAAGCTCCAGCAAAGTACGGAAAGAAGTTACCCCAACTCCCGCTCATTATCTATCCTCATCAAATTAAATATCGAATTTACGGTATCAT
>NZ_JAWRXU010001861.1:0-232 GCF_046534895.1 Paraburkholderia sp. SIMBA_053
TACGTCGTCGCCGGCCTTGGCCTCGCGATGATGCCGAGGATGACCCAGTCCTTCGTAAAGCATCCCAAGCTGCGCACCCGCCCCTTGCTGCCTGAGCGCCACCGTCACGTGACTGCGACCGTCCTGCGCTCGCAGCGGCAGAAGCCAGCGGTGCTGCGGGTGCTCGAGTCGCTGAGGGCGGCGGCCGAATCCATGGCTCTTGCCGCCCATACATAAGCTCAGCTTTGGGATG
>NZ_JAWRXU010000219.1:0-364 GCF_046534895.1 Paraburkholderia sp. SIMBA_053
CGCAGCGGGTTCGCGTCTGCCGGAGACGGGCACCGTGCTGTTGACCGTGATGGACGCCGACAAGCCGAAGGCCGTCGAAGTCGCGCGTATGCTGCATGAGTTGGGCTATCCGCTCGTCGCGACGAAGGGCACGGCGGCGGCGATCGAAGCGGCGGGCGTTCCGGTGAAGGTCGTCAACAAGGTGAAGGACGGCCGTCCGCACATCGTCGATATGATCAAGAACGGCGAGATCGCACTCGTCTTCACGACCGTCGACGAAACGCGTGCAGCCATCGCCGATTCGCGTTCGATCCGCATGAGCGCGCAGGCGAACAAGGTCACGTACTACACGACGATGTCGGGCGCGCGTGCCGCCGTCGAAGGC
>NZ_JAWRXU010001862.1:0-232 GCF_046534895.1 Paraburkholderia sp. SIMBA_053
CTCGCCCATCGTGCCGACCATTTCACCGACGACGCCATTGCCCTTCGACGCCACGTCGGACGCATTGGCCGACAAGGTACTCGCCTGCTGCGCGTTTTCCGCGTTCTGCTTCACCGTGGTCGTCAGTTCTTCCATGCTCGATGCGGTCTCCTGAAGGGACGACGCCTGCTGTTCCGTGCGCGACGACAGATCCACGTTGCCCGACGCAATCTGGCTTGAACCGGTCGCGATG
>NZ_JAWRXU010001863.1:0-232 GCF_046534895.1 Paraburkholderia sp. SIMBA_053
GTGGGTCGGCTACAAGGCGATTTCGGAAACGGTCGAATCGGGCTCGACCGTCGATCTCGACGCGTTGCAGATGGAATGGCCCACGCCCGAAGGCTTTCAGGCACCCGCGGGCGGCCTGCACAACCGCTGGCCCGACTTGCCGAGTCTCACGATCGAACAGCGTCTGCACGCGAAGCTCGACGCCGTGCGGCACTTCGCGCGCTTCAACAGCATCGACAAGTGGATCGCGCCG
>NZ_JAWRXU010001864.1:0-232 GCF_046534895.1 Paraburkholderia sp. SIMBA_053
AGAAAAAGATGAATAAACGTTACTTAGAATTAGATTCACTACGCGGGTTGGCTGCACTATCTGTACTATTTTATCATTGTTTAAGGATATTTCCATCCCTTGATGTTGGAGCTCCTGATTTCGCTAATGATAGCGATAATTGGTTTATTAACGCTTTACTCAATACACCTCTACGAATATTATGGTCTGGACACGAATCAGTAATATTATTCTTTATTTTGAGCGGATTCGT
>NZ_JAWRXU010000220.1:0-364 GCF_046534895.1 Paraburkholderia sp. SIMBA_053
TGCGAAAGGGTGCGGTGGAGCGCTCGTGTCGATGCGCTGATGGGCGAGGACATCGAGTTTGTCGAACGCCTCGCCAAGGCGCTCGAGCTGCGGCAGGTGTGGATGCAGATTGAAAGTGCTGACTTTCTGAAGCAGGCCGAGGCGGTCAAGCGTGGTATCGACTTCGATCGGCGCTGGCGTGCCATCCGCTTCGGCTGCCGGTCGAAGCCCGAAGCGATTTTCCACAGGTACACCAAGTCCAGCGAGAAGCGAGCGCGCGAACTCTCCGAACCGTTGCCGTGGCGGAATCGTCGTGTCTCCATGGTGCAGGAATTCGACGATGTGACGTTGCAGCTGCTCGCTTTCCGGAAGATGCGCGACATCG
>NZ_JAWRXU010001865.1:0-232 GCF_046534895.1 Paraburkholderia sp. SIMBA_053
GAGCGCGCTCACGACATGCCCGAAATGCCGGACGGCCGCGAACGATGCATCGAGCGTTGCGCCGCCGACCGTATCGACGACGAGATCGAAGCCTTCGCCCGCGGTCAGTTCGCCAACATATTGTTCGACCGCGCGCGCCCCGTAGTCGATCGGCGTCGCGCCGAGTCGCACGACGAGATCCTGATCGCGCGCGCTCGCCGTTGCGAAGATCCGTGCGCCGAGCGCGCGCGCC
>NZ_JAWRXU010001866.1:0-232 GCF_046534895.1 Paraburkholderia sp. SIMBA_053
GGACGGTGCGTTCGATCTCTGCCCAGGTGGTGGTGCTGAAAGCGTGTCCGGGAAGGTTCATCGGTTCAGTATGGGTCATCGGCGACGCTCCACTCTGCCGCGCCGAGGAGACCACCGACGCCTCAGCACGTGCCCGGACTGGGATAACCTTCCACCGAGTCCGTCCCGCTGAAGGAGAGCCCGTGCCCGCGAACGATGTGATGGCCGACGAGACCGATCGGATCGTCGCCGC
>NZ_JAWRXU010001867.1:0-232 GCF_046534895.1 Paraburkholderia sp. SIMBA_053
CGAGCGTCAAACGTGGCGAAACGATCGCCGAGATGGCGGCGACGGACCACGGCAACGGCTCGATGCAATTCGAAGTCCGCAAGGACGGCAAGCCCGTCAATCCCGCGATGTATCTGCCGCGCGTGGGTTCATGACGCGCGAACGGAACGTAAAAAGCCGCGAACGGCGTGATGCCGTTCGCGGCTGAATCATTCTGGACTTGCGCTTCGCGCTTAGCGCACCGCGTTGGCCT
>NZ_JAWRXU010001868.1:0-232 GCF_046534895.1 Paraburkholderia sp. SIMBA_053
GCGCGATTCAACGAATGGGCGGCGCGTACATCAGGCCGCCACGGGTCCATAAGTCGTTCGTTCCGCGCGCGAGACCGAGAGGACTGTGCGCGCCGACGTTGCGATCGAACATCTGCCCGTAGTTGCCCACGCTTTCGAGAGCTCGCACGGTCCAGCCCGGCTCAACGCCGATTGAGCGGGTCACCGTGTCGTCCGGCACGAGAGCCCTGGATACCGATGGATTGCGCAGGCG
>NZ_JAWRXU010001869.1:0-232 GCF_046534895.1 Paraburkholderia sp. SIMBA_053
GTTTGTCCATCCGACGCCGAGCCGGGCTGTGCGCCACGGGTATTGGCGAGCACCCAGTCAGCCGTGACGCCGTTATGCTTCGCCGCTTCGTCGATCGCGGCCTCGATGGACCCTTCCCATGCCTGGCGCGTGAAGACGCCGGCTACCGTCGCGGACGTCGAGAAGAGACCGCGCGTATCCGTGCCAGCGGTCAGGGACGCGAGAGTCTGATCGGGATACTTGTGGCCCACCG
>NZ_JAWRXU010001870.1:0-231 GCF_046534895.1 Paraburkholderia sp. SIMBA_053
CGAGCGTATTGCGCTTCGAATCGACGACGCGCACCACGTGCAGCGTCTTGAAGATCAGCGACATCCGTTCCGTGAATACGTCGGCCTGCTGGCGCAGCGGCTCGGAAATCTTGATGGCCGCGACCTGGCGGCACGCGATCGATGCCTCGGTTGGATCTTCGGCGATCCCGAGCGTGCCCTTGATGCCGCCCGTGCGCGCCCGCGACACGTAGCAGGTGACGCCCTGCACGG
>NZ_JAWRXU010001871.1:0-231 GCF_046534895.1 Paraburkholderia sp. SIMBA_053
GGTCATAACGGCGAATACGCCCTCGACTCATGCATGCGTGAGCATGGTGGTTTCGAGGGAAACGCACAAACCCTCCGCATTGTTACTCGTCTCGAGAAACGCGAGAGTGTGGAGAATGGCAGCGAAAAATGCGGATTGAATTTAACCTTTCGCGGGTTAGCGTCGCTGCTGAAATACGACAAGGTCATTCCGACTAGTCGTTCAGCGGAAGAGGCAGAACGCCCTAGCAAG
>NZ_JAWRXU010001872.1:0-231 GCF_046534895.1 Paraburkholderia sp. SIMBA_053
GTTATTGATGCAACGGATAATGAAGATCCTAAGTATTTGAAATTACTATTAAAATATGGAGGAAAGGCTAATTCGCTGGAAACAGCGCCAAGTAAAGAAGGTAATCAGGCAAGAAGTACTGCTTTAAATAATGCAATATCTTATGTTGATAAATATAGTCTGGAAAAAGTAAAGCTCCTAATAGATGCGGGAGCTGATATTAATTATTTTAATGATGGTCCGGAATTGTAT
>NZ_JAWRXU010001873.1:0-231 GCF_046534895.1 Paraburkholderia sp. SIMBA_053
GCAGTCCACGCCGCCGCCGAATACCGATGGCGGCGGTCTCGCCAACGCGATTGTCGGCAGCTTGATGCTGGTTGTGCTCGCAACGTTCGTCGGCACGCCGATCGGCATTCTCGCCGGCGTCTATCTCGCGGAATACGGGCAGAAGGGCTGGCTCGCGAGCGTCACGCGCTTCATCAACGACATTCTGTTGTCGGCGCCGTCGATCGTCGTCGGTCTCTTCGTCTATGCGCT
>NZ_JAWRXU010001874.1:0-231 GCF_046534895.1 Paraburkholderia sp. SIMBA_053
GTAGTGTGGCCAGAGCATCCGCTGCTGAGCATGGCCAGCCCAACGCTGGCTGATTTTGCGCGCCATTTTGTACTCATGCGCGAACCAGGCTCTGGCGTGCGTAGCGCCTTTGAGCAGCTTTCCATCGACCAGGAAGTCGGCCTGCCTCACCGCATTGAACTGGGCACCAATGAAGCCATTAAACAGGGCGTCATGGCCCACCTAGGTGTTGCTGTTTTGCCTCGCTTGGCC
>NZ_JAWRXU010000039.1:0-1389 GCF_046534895.1 Paraburkholderia sp. SIMBA_053
TCGACGTCGATCAGGTGCGGTGGATTGTTGCTTGCTAAAAGTGGGAAAGTCCTTGTAGACAACATGAAGACCGCCGTCGACCGGGTGCGTCCCGGCAAGGTGCGCGAAGTCAACGCGCGGTTCAGCGCAATGGTGAGCCACTACCTGTTTGACGCCGAGTTCTGCAACGTCGCCTCCGGTTGGGAGAAGGGGCAGATCGAGAAGAACGTCCAGGACAGCCGTCACCGGCTCTGGCACAAGGTGCCGACGTTCGGTTCACTCGCCGCACTCAACGACTGGCTGGCCGACCAGTGCGTACTGCTGTGGCAGCAGACCCGACATCCGGAGCAGGACATGACGATCTGGGAGGCTTGGTCGGCCGAGCGGCCCCACCTGATGCCGGTGGGCCAGCCGTTTGATGGTTTCGTCGAACACAGCAAACCCGTCTCGCCAACCTGCCTGGTGAACTTCGAGCGCAACCGGTACAGCGTGCCAGCGTCGTTCGCCAACCGGCCCGTCAGTCTGCACGTCTACGCCGCGAAGCTCGTCTTCGTCGCCGAAGGCCAGGTGATTGCCGAACACGAGCGGCGTATCAACCGCAGCCACGACCGCGGCGAGACCATTTACGACTGGCGTCACTACCTGGCAGTCCTGCAGCGTAAGCCGGGAGCGCTTCGCAACGGTGCACCCTTCGCCGAGTTTCCAGCCGGATTCCGCAAGCTGCAGGGCGTGCTGCTGAAGCGTCCCGGTGGCGACCGGGAGATGGTGGAGATTCTGGCCCTGGTCCTGCTGCACGACGAACAGATGGTGCTTGCAGCGGTCGAGCTGGCGTTCGAGGCCGGCGCACCGAACAAACAGACGGTGCTGAACATCCTGAGCCGGCTGCTCGACAGCCCGCCTGTGCCGCCGCTGCAGACGCCACAGGCCTTCGCACTGAAGGTTGAGCCGCAGGCCAACGTGGGCCGCTACGACCGTTTGAGGAACCGGGAGGACGATCATGCAGCCTGACGTCATGATGCAGATGCTCAAGTCACTCAAGCTGCACGGTATGGCACAGGCGTTAGGCGAGCTCGCCGCGCAGGACTCCCCAGCCTACAAGTCGGCTTCGCTGGTGCTTGCCGGGTTGCTCAAGGCGGAAATCGCAGAGCGCGAAGTGCGTTCACTCGCGTATCAGATGAAGGCGGCACGCTTCCCGGCGTATCGCGACATCGGCGGCTTCGACTTCAGCTGCAGCGACGCCAACGAAGCGCTGGTGCGCGAGTTGTACCAGTGTGAGTTCATCGACTCGGCGCACAACATCGTTCTGGTGGGTGGACCTGGCACTGGAAAGACCCAGGTATCTATAGCGGTGCGGGGTTGACGCCGAGGGGCAAGTCGATGATGGAGCTGCTGGGCGCCTCGACGAAGTGA
>NZ_JAWRXU010001875.1:0-231 GCF_046534895.1 Paraburkholderia sp. SIMBA_053
GCATGTGGTTGCATCACCCGCAGCGGCCACTGTCCCGCCGTTGCGCGAGACGCTCGCGCACGCCGTGCGCCATCGCGGCTACCGGCTGCTGACGCTCGGCTTCTTCACCTGCGGCTTCCAGCTTGCGTTCATCGCCACGCACCTGCCCGGCTATCTGACCTTGTGCCACATGCCGATGGGACTCGGCGCCACCGCGCTCGCACTGATCGGCCTGTTCAACATGGCGGGCAG
>NZ_JAWRXU010001876.1:0-231 GCF_046534895.1 Paraburkholderia sp. SIMBA_053
GCATTGAGGTGGGGAACCCCCACTCTTTCGTTGGGCCAATGTCGACGGCTTCAACCTGACACTGCTGGCCTAACGTCCCTTTTAGCGCGCTAACCCATTTAGCGTCACTCTCCACGCCATATACTGTCAGTCCTTCCTTTACCGCCCAAACGGTGGAGCCACCTGAGCCAAACTCAAAATACCTTTTAGCCTTCTTCAAACTGCTTAAAAAAAGTTGGCGCTCTAGCTCAG
>NZ_JAWRXU010000221.1:0-363 GCF_046534895.1 Paraburkholderia sp. SIMBA_053
CCCTGGCCCGCGTGCTGAAGCGATAGTTGCGGCCGGCGTGCCCCGGTTCGGAGAAGATAATGCCGGCATCGTGGCCACCGGACGTCAGTAGGAAGCTGATCTCCGCGTTGCTCAGCAGGTGCAGCTTGTAGACCGAGCGCCACGGCGACACGTGATCCCGCTCCGTGCCCACCACAAACACCGGCAACCTCAGATCGCTAAGCGCCACCGCACGGCCGCGTATGTAATACCGTCCCTCGGCCAGCGCGTTGCGCAGATACAGCTCCCGCAGTGTCTCACTGTGCAGTCGGTACGGCAGGCGCGTCGTATCCGCGTTCCATGCCATCAGGTCCGTGGACTTGGTGTGCTTGCCGAGCAGATACT
>NZ_JAWRXU010001877.1:0-231 GCF_046534895.1 Paraburkholderia sp. SIMBA_053
GGCTTCGCTGCCGGCTCGTCGTTCTCGATGTACTCGGTCGAAATCGCGGGCCGCACGAAGATGAAATCATTGTTGAAGTACGAGCGATGCAGGATCTGACAGCACACCGAATTGAAGAACGTCTCCGCGCATTCGGGCTGGCGGTGCGACGTCAAAAGTCCGATGTAGTGCAGCTTGATCTGCTGCCAGACTTCGTCGTCGATGCTCTCGGCGTCGTATTCGTCCTCGAGC
>NZ_JAWRXU010001878.1:0-231 GCF_046534895.1 Paraburkholderia sp. SIMBA_053
CTAACTGGCTATCGCAATATACAATTAAGCTTTTTAAAGTTTTAATCGAGTCTAAGTAGCATGATAACTTAGTATCCCACCACTTTTCAGTTCGGTACTTCTTTAAAGCTAAATGGACAGACAAAAATGCTGTTGGTATAGCTACAAGAACTGAAGTAATTAATTTATCTATCGTGATGAACTCATCCATGACCTATAGCCCTAACGCCCGCCACAAACGCGAGCAACGTG
>NZ_JAWRXU010001879.1:0-231 GCF_046534895.1 Paraburkholderia sp. SIMBA_053
GGTTCCAGTCGCAGCCAGCGAATGCGGTTGCCAGCGGCGTCGTATTCGGTAATCAGCGTCATCGCGCCGAAGGCGCCTCTTGCAAGCATGGTGATTCTCCCCGTCACTCCCGATGCGCCGATTTTACCGGCTGTCGCGAACGCACCGAAGTTACGCGCGTGAGCGCAACCCACTCGTCTTTCCTGGTCAAGGGCCTGTTTCCTGCCACGGCACCTTTCGGTCGCTTCTCGC
>NZ_JAWRXU010001880.1:0-231 GCF_046534895.1 Paraburkholderia sp. SIMBA_053
GCTTGTCATCGTGGTCGGTCGGGAGCTGCACCACCGGCAGGATCTGCGCCTACAGCAACACTTCGCTCGGCGGAGCATCCCTGACGTTCGGCACGTGCGCGGTGCATACGATCCCGTCGAGCTTCGCGGTCAAGTCCGTCGCCAACGCCCGCGGCTCCGGCTCCGTCCAGGTGCGCAACGGGTCGACCGTCCTGAAGACCGTGGCCGCCGGGAGCTGGAGCAACGTCTCCG
>NZ_JAWRXU010000222.1:0-362 GCF_046534895.1 Paraburkholderia sp. SIMBA_053
GCCGATGTGTTCGATGTTGGCACTGTGGAGCGGATTGCATCGCAGTACGAAGCGGTGCTTGAGCAGATGGTTGATGATGTGCGGCGGCGGGTTGGCTCGTTGGCGTTGCCTTTGCAGCATGAAGCGAAGCCGCTGACGTCCTATGCATTCGAGTCGCTTGGGATGGCGCTTGCGGCGCAGGCAAAGCGTACGCCGCAGGCGATTGCGCTGCGCTGCGAAGATGAGTCGCTCACGTATGCTGAACTTGATGCGTGGTCGGCGGCGGTGGCTGCACGGCTTGTCGCGCGAGGTGTGGGTGCTGAGCGGCGCGTGGGATTGTGTGTTGCGCGAGGACCGGCGCTGATTGCGGCGTTGCTTGGAAT
>NZ_JAWRXU010001881.1:0-231 GCF_046534895.1 Paraburkholderia sp. SIMBA_053
TGCAGGACGTGATCTTCAACGGCTCGACGGCGCGCAAGCCGGGTAGCCGCGCCAGCGTCGAACTCGTGTTCGACAACGCCGACGGCCGTGCCGCCGGCCAGTGGGGCCAGTATGCCGAAATCGCCGTCAAGCGCGTGCTGACGCGCGACGGCACGTCGAGCTACTACATCAACAATCTCCCCGCGCGCCGCCGCGACATCCAGGACATCTTCCTCGGCACGGGCCTCGGCC
>NZ_JAWRXU010001882.1:0-231 GCF_046534895.1 Paraburkholderia sp. SIMBA_053
CGAGATATTTTGATCTCCGTCACCGCTTTTTTTCGCGACGCCAGTGCATTTGATGCGCTAAAGCGAGCTATTTATCCCATGGTAGAGCAGGCAGACACCGGCCCTCTGCGGGTATGGGTAGCCGGTTGCGCCACGGGTGAAGAGGCGTACTCCATTGCGCTGTTAATTGTTGAAGCAAAGCGGACACTGAATAGTCAGGTCGTGGTGCAGATTTTTGCCACGGATATTGAT
>NZ_JAWRXU010001883.1:0-231 GCF_046534895.1 Paraburkholderia sp. SIMBA_053
GATACGTCGAAGGCCAGCTTCTGGACCGGGCTGCGACCCATGCCGCCGGACGGTACTCCGATCGTCGGCCGCACGCCGGTGTCGAAACTGTTCCTGAACACCGGCCACGGCACGCTCGGCTGGACCATGTCGCGTGGTTCCGGCCAATTGCTCGCCGACGTCATCTCGGGCACGCAGCCTGCGATCAAGGCAGACGAGCTGTCGGTACATCGCTATCTCGGCGACACCGGC
>NZ_JAWRXU010001884.1:0-231 GCF_046534895.1 Paraburkholderia sp. SIMBA_053
CTCCGACCCGGTGATGTTCGGCGTGGTCGTGACCGAGTTCTACAAGGACGTGCGGGGCAAGCGCGCCGCCACGCTCAAGGCCGCCGGCTGCGACCCCAACAACGGCATCGGCGACCTCTACGCGCGCCTGGGCAGCCTGCCGGCCGCCGAGCAGGAAGCGATCAAGGCCGACCTGCAGGCCGAGTACGCCCGGCGCCCGGCGCTGGCGATGGTCAATTCCGACAAGGGCAT
>NZ_JAWRXU010000223.1:0-362 GCF_046534895.1 Paraburkholderia sp. SIMBA_053
GTGCCGACGCTCACCGTGAAAGCCTTTCTCGTCACCTATGACTACGGCCTGCGCGACACGGTGAGCAACCTGAACCGCTTCGCTGATTCACTGTGCGAGAACTTCGACGTGTTGCAGGAAAAGGGCCATCCGAAGTGGAAGCAGGTAAAGCTCGAACTGCCGCCGCTCACGAAAGGCTGGCAATACTATCCGCCTATCGAGCGGCATTTGCGCTCGTGCATTGCGCGCCGGGCGTCGATGCCGGCGGGCGGCGCGACGGCAGCGGTGCAGCAGCAACCTGCCGCGCCGAAAGTGAACAAACGTCCGTGCTCCGATCAGGAGCGTCTGCTGCTGTTGTGCGGAAAGTGAAATCGCGTTGATGC
>NZ_JAWRXU010001885.1:0-231 GCF_046534895.1 Paraburkholderia sp. SIMBA_053
GCGAGCACCGCGTTGTCGAGATCGCCGAGATCCTTCAGCGCGTTGCCGAGATTGTTGTAGGCCTCCGCATAGCCGGGGCGCAGCTCGATCGCCCTCGCGCAACTCAGCATCGACGCGTTGGCGTCGCCCGCAGCGCGCAGCGCGTTGCCGAGGTTGTTGTGTGCTTCTGCGTAATCGGGGCGCAGCGTCACAGCATGCCGGTAGCCTTCAATCGCTTCGCCGAGTTGGCGG
>NZ_JAWRXU010001886.1:0-231 GCF_046534895.1 Paraburkholderia sp. SIMBA_053
GTCGAAGGAAAGCGGTACGACGAAGTGCATATGTCGTTGCACTTCGAACCACGCTGAGATCTACAACCGCACATAAGGTTGCGACAAGGCCTTCGCCGACCTGATCAGATCTTCAAGCATCGTCGCGCGCTTCTCGGGATCGGTATCGCGGCTCGTCATGAAGCACAGCGCCGCGACGGGAAGACCCGTGCGGTCGCGTATCGGCGCGGCCATGCAGAGCCGGAAAGTGTG
>NZ_JAWRXU010001887.1:0-231 GCF_046534895.1 Paraburkholderia sp. SIMBA_053
TTCCGGGAGGGCGTAACTGAACTCGGTTTGCTGTACGCGGTGGGGATCCGGCCTGGCACCTCTGTGTGGGCGCCCGGGACAGCGCCACTTCCTCCCAAGCCATGGAGCGGGCGCGGCAAGCCACCGACATTGCTGCGCCGTGCGCCCGGCCACGAGCCGATCGTGGTGAAGGAACTGGCCATGCAATTACCCGCAAACGCCTGGCAAACCGTAACCTGGCGGGAAGGCAGC
>NZ_JAWRXU010001888.1:0-231 GCF_046534895.1 Paraburkholderia sp. SIMBA_053
GCCGCCAGCAGCGAGAAGGGCGAGCCGGCGCGCACCACCGAATACGGGGTCGGTGCGGGCATCAACGTCAGCAGCAAGCTCGTCACGGGCGGCGGGCACGCGGTCAAGCTGCCGTTCATCGACGTCTCGGAGATCGGCGCGGGCGGCGGGAGTCTGGTGCGGATCGACGCGGGCGGCCTCGTCAAGGTCGGCCCGGATTCGGCGGGCTCGGTGCCCGGGCCCGTGTGCTAC
>NZ_JAWRXU010001889.1:0-231 GCF_046534895.1 Paraburkholderia sp. SIMBA_053
AGTGGAGTTATTGCTGTTGGAGCTATTGGACGATGTATGTTTTCGTTTACGCATGCATCAAGTGGTGGCTCAGAATGTTCATTTATCCATTGGTTACAGTAAACAAACAGGTGGAGGCTTCTCAAGACAAAAGAAAATGGGGAGAGCTTCGAACTTAAGCCAAGATATTTTCCCTTATTGTTTAACCATTTTACATAATTTTGATAATGGAATGCCGATTCGCTCCATTGG
>NZ_JAWRXU010001890.1:0-230 GCF_046534895.1 Paraburkholderia sp. SIMBA_053
GCGCGACGCACCATCAATTCCTTGATCTTGCCGATTGCCTTGGTCGGGTTCAGTCCTTTCGGGCAGACGTCGACGCAGTTCATGATCGTGTGGCAGCGGAACAGGCGGTACGGGTCTTCCAGATTGTCGAGCCGCTCACCGGTGGCTTCGTCACGGCTGTCCGCGATGAAACGGTACGCCTGCAGCAGACCCGCCGGGCCCACGAACTTGTCCGGATTCCACCAGAAGCT
>NZ_JAWRXU010001891.1:0-230 GCF_046534895.1 Paraburkholderia sp. SIMBA_053
GCACCGGCAGCAAAACCACTGACCTTATCCTGCACGGTGTCGCGGGCAGTCAGCATCAGCACCGGTGTGCTGATGTGGTACTGCTGGCGCAGCAGGCGACAGACATCCAGGCCATCGGTACCGGGTAATGACAAGTCCAGTACGATAGCATCGTACGAAGCGGATGTGGCGCTACGCAGCCCGACAGTGCCGCTTCGCGCGACATCCAGGGTGTAGCCGTTCGGCTCCAG
>NZ_JAWRXU010001892.1:0-230 GCF_046534895.1 Paraburkholderia sp. SIMBA_053
GTTATTCATGATGAACGTACGAATCCAGAAGCAGAAATGAGTGTATACAGCTGTGGAATAAGTGATTTGAAGTTAGAGGGGATGCGAGAAAATTGTCTATTGCCTGATGGTGCGAGTCCAGTTTTGTTCAGCGACGCTTTTAGTCAGGATATCGAAAATCTATTTTGCATGATGTATAGTCAAATTTGTTCAGAGAATGCTGGAGCTGAGGAAATAAGCCACCATTTGTT
>NZ_JAWRXU010001893.1:0-230 GCF_046534895.1 Paraburkholderia sp. SIMBA_053
GTCGACCCATGTCCAGCCCCACGGCGCCTGCCATACCCAGTGGCCGTCGTGATAGGGCGCCCAGCCTGCGGGCGTCGCGCGCGGCACCCAGACTTCGCCGTATTGCGGACTGCTGCGCCACGTGCCGTTGGCGTCGAGGTCCTGATAACCCGGAATTTCGCGCGATACATACCGCGCCGATACCGAGCGGTCTTCCGCGGCGTCGCGGCTCGCGGCCCATTGGTCGAACG
>NZ_JAWRXU010001894.1:0-230 GCF_046534895.1 Paraburkholderia sp. SIMBA_053
GATCGCGACGGGCGGCACGATGATGGCGGGCAAGAAGCTGCTGGAGCGTCTCGGGGCGACGGTGATCGAAGGTGCTGCGATTGTCGATCTGCCCGATCTCGGCGGCTCGAAGCTGCTACGTGAAGCGGGCCTGCCGCTTTTCACCGTCACGACGTTCGGTGGCCACTGATCCCTTTGCACGTCCCTTGAACGGAGCTTAAGCGCGATGCCCAACTTCCTGCTTTTCCTCG
>NZ_JAWRXU010000224.1:0-362 GCF_046534895.1 Paraburkholderia sp. SIMBA_053
GGCTGTGCGCGTCGTCATCGTCTGCGCTTGCAACTGGCTGATGCGCCGGCAGCTGCAAAGCGGCGTGCAACGGCGCGGCTTGCTGCGCGCGGCGTTCCGCTTCGCGCTTCGCCACCCACCGCGCGACGACGAGTTCCTCGAGCAGCGCTTGCAGCGCGTATTCGCGCTCCAGCCGGCCCGCCGGCGTGAGCAGCGCGCGCTGGCGCAGATAGTTGGCGGGATCGGTCGTGTAGAGCAGTTCCGGCGCCGCGTCCACGTAGTACATTGCGTACGCCGTGGACGCGGCCTCCGTGCGGTGTGGCCGGTTCATAGTGCCGGCCTCGATGCCGCTGCCGTTGTCCGCCGATGCGGAACGGCTCCCC
>NZ_JAWRXU010001895.1:0-230 GCF_046534895.1 Paraburkholderia sp. SIMBA_053
GAGTCTCAAGATCCCAGTCTTGAGACTCTATTTTTTATTTTAGATAGAATCATTCTACGCAGCTATACAGAAGAAATTTCTCTATTTATTGATGAAATACTATTAAAAATTATGATAAAGATACACGTTTATAACCAAAGCAATTCCTTTATAAAAAAGCACCCACTTTCTTGTCTAAAAAATATCCAGTTTCATGTCTTTGTACATTTATAATAGTGTAAAAAGACATG
>NZ_JAWRXU010001896.1:0-230 GCF_046534895.1 Paraburkholderia sp. SIMBA_053
TGCGCCGCAAGGGCGCGATGCTCGCGGTGTACGCGATCCTGGTCGGTGCAACGGTGCTGATCGCGCGTATCGTGCCGGGCGGTTTCGTGCCCGCGCAGGACAAGGAGTATCTGATCGCGTTCGCGCAACTGCCGAACGGCGCGTCGCTCGATCGCACGGAAAAAGTGATCCGCGATATGCGCGCGATCGCGCTCAAGCAAAAGGGCGTGGAAAGCGCGGTGGCGTTCCCC
>NZ_JAWRXU010001897.1:0-230 GCF_046534895.1 Paraburkholderia sp. SIMBA_053
GGCTGATGGGGCGTTCCAAAAACACCCGTGCCTTTCACTCGTAGGTTTTCATGTGGGCGTACGTCAGAAGTCACACCGGTCAACGCCTCGCAGGCACAGCACAGATTCATCGTCGCCTCCATCAAACGATGATGACAAAAAAGAAGCAGCAATTGACATGCCGACTTCATAAGACCATTCGACATGCGTCACACAGGCGTTTGGGGACGGGCGACGGTGATACATGCGTG
>NZ_JAWRXU010001898.1:0-230 GCF_046534895.1 Paraburkholderia sp. SIMBA_053
GGCGACGTCCCACTTCCAGCCTTTCGCCCGCTCGTTCCATTTGAGCGAGTACGGAACCATCTTGTCGACGATCGAGCGCACGCGCGTGACATGCGCATCGGCGTCGCCGTATAGACGGTTGGCGTGCTCGGCGCCGTACGCGATCTGGCTGAACTCTTCGGCGGCTTGCGCCTCGAGCATCGGCGACGGAATCAGGTTGCGGAACACCAGATAGCCGCCGTAACGCAACT
>NZ_JAWRXU010000225.1:0-361 GCF_046534895.1 Paraburkholderia sp. SIMBA_053
GGGCTGTTGCCCGGCATCCAACGCCATTCATGGCCATATCAATGATTTTCTGGTGCGTACCGGGTTGAGAAGCGGTGTAAGTGAACTGCAGTTGCCATGTTTTACGGCAGTGAGAGCAGAGATAGCGCTGATGTCCGGCGGTGCTTTTGCCGTTACGCACCACCCCGTCAGTAGCTGAACAGGAGGGACAGCTGATAGAAACAGAAGCCACTGGAGCACCTCAAAAACACCATCATACACTAAATCAGTAAGTTGGCAGCATCACCGGAGAATGGGTCAAATAGTTTGATGACGACTGGGAAAGAAACGAGAGAAAAGGAAATTTCTCTTTGCCCAACTCCGTAGGCGATACCGCCGGATA
>NZ_JAWRXU010001899.1:0-230 GCF_046534895.1 Paraburkholderia sp. SIMBA_053
GTGGTGCGTGCCGCTTGCTCGCCCGGTTCCTGAACGAGAATGCCCGCGTGCTGCAAAAATCCTCGCACGCCGCGAACGGCGATCGCAACGCTTTGCGCGGTGGCCGTGCCGCCGCCGCCGAGTTCCGTCGATACGAAAACCTTGCCCGCTTCCTCGGCCGCGGTATCGAAGAGTCCAACGCTGTCGAGTTCCAGCATACGCATCGAATAAGGCGCGCCGAATGCGCGCAT
>NZ_JAWRXU010001900.1:0-230 GCF_046534895.1 Paraburkholderia sp. SIMBA_053
GGGAGTTTCTTAAGTTGGGTGATAGTTATGTGCGAAATCGTGAAGCTAATTCTTGAGATTAGATCACTGATGGTAAACGTCGATGAAAAGCATAGCATCAAAGTTAACTGCGACTGGGGTAGGTGCGGCAATTGTTGCTGCCGGTGCTTTCATTGCGCCATTTGAAAACAACACTGTCGACCCGGCAAAGCTGGCAGTGCATGCGGATCCAATTGGCATTCCGACAGCAT
>NZ_JAWRXU010001901.1:0-230 GCF_046534895.1 Paraburkholderia sp. SIMBA_053
TCGGAAAATCCTTGCCGAGCTGCGCGAGATTTTCGAGCGTCGCGCCGCGCCAGCCGTAGATCGCCTGGTCGTCGTCGCCGACCGCCGTGAACGCGGCGCGCGGACCGGCGAGCTGCTTCAGCAATTCATACTGGCACGCGTTGGTGTCCTGATACTCGTCGATCAGCAAATAACGCAGCTTGTTTTGCCAACGGTCGCGCACCTGCTCGTTCTTCGCGAAGAGTTCGGCG
>NZ_JAWRXU010001902.1:0-230 GCF_046534895.1 Paraburkholderia sp. SIMBA_053
GGATCGACAGCGGATGGAGGCGTTGCAGCTCGCGCAACACATCGAGCGTCGCGGCCTGCGGCCCCGTATAGCCGATACGCCTGAAATAGCGGTCGAGATCAAGAGTGCTGGACATCCGGTGCTCCTGGTTAGCGTGGGTGGCGTTGCCGCTGGTTACCTGCTTGTATGCGCGCTGTAGGGATCAGCGACAGCGTACCGTCATTGCTCCGCGCCGTGCGCGAAGCCCTCAT
>NZ_JAWRXU010001903.1:0-230 GCF_046534895.1 Paraburkholderia sp. SIMBA_053
GCAGGGCGACTACAGCGAGGCCAGCGGATCCGATGCCGCACGGCGCATCCTCGAAACAGGTCGACCGGACGCGATCTTCGTCGCCAGCGATCTGATGGCGCGCGGCGCGCTGACGGTGCTGCGCGCCGCCGGTGTGCGCGTCCCCGAGGACATCGCCCTGGTCGGGTTTGACGACTCGTCCGTCGCGATCACGACCGATCCGCAGCTCACGACGATGCGTCAGCCGATGT
>NZ_JAWRXU010000226.1:0-361 GCF_046534895.1 Paraburkholderia sp. SIMBA_053
GGAGCGTCCGAGGATCACATTGCCCGACGCGAGCCGCCCGATTCCCGAGAAGTACGTCTGCATCGCGACCCAAAGCACCACGCAATGCAAGTACTGGAACAACCCCACCGGCTGGCGCGAGATCGTGCAATTTCTCAAGCAGCGTGGCTACCGCGTGATCTGCATCGATCAGAAAGCGACGCACGGTAACGGCGTCGTATGGAATCACCTGCCCCACGGCTGCGAGGATTTCACCGGCGAGCAACCGCTTGCCGAACGCGCGCGCTGGCTAAAGCATGCTGAGTTTTTCGTTGGCTTGAGCAGCGGCCTGTCATGGCTTGCATGGACGATGAACACGCCTGTCGTGATGATCAGCGGCTTC
>NZ_JAWRXU010001904.1:0-230 GCF_046534895.1 Paraburkholderia sp. SIMBA_053
TTGGGCGTGCGGCCCGAACACATCGAGACGATCACGCAGACGCCCGACGCAATCATGGAAGTCGAGGTGGTCGAACCGACTGGCGCCGAGACGCATTTGTACGGGAAAATAGGCGGCAACACGTGGTGCGTGACGACGCGTCAACGCTCGAAGGTTGAGCCCGGCGAGCGCGTCGCGTTGCGCTTGCCGGCTGCTCATATTCATCTGTTCGATACGGAGAGTGGACGCAG
>NZ_JAWRXU010001905.1:0-230 GCF_046534895.1 Paraburkholderia sp. SIMBA_053
GCTGCGGGGGCACTCGAGCGCGCCAGCGCTGCCCTGATCCAGTCAGAGAAGATGGAATCGCTGGGCCAGCTGACCGGTGGGATCGCTCATGATTTCAACAACCTTCTCGCGGTGATGTCGAATGGGCTGGATGTGCTTTCTCTGCAGGACCACCCCGATCTGAAAATGCTGGAAACGATGCAGCGCGCGGTCGCGCGCGGCGCAACCTTGGCGCAGCAGCTACTTTCATT
>NZ_JAWRXU010001906.1:0-230 GCF_046534895.1 Paraburkholderia sp. SIMBA_053
GCTGTTCCAGTCGTGATTCAACGTGATGCCGGAACGGGAAGTTGGGATGGCCGCGATCAGCAGCTTTCGGCTGACGGCATCCAGCCCCGACGCGACCAGCATGTCGGAATCGAGCGCCCCCGAGCAAAAGCTCTTCCTGCCGGAGAATTCGTACCCATTGTCCAGGCGTTGCACTACGGTACGCGTATCCAACGGGTTCAGCGTGTTGCCCCAGAACCAGTTCTTCTGCG
>NZ_JAWRXU010001907.1:0-230 GCF_046534895.1 Paraburkholderia sp. SIMBA_053
GCCGGTCGTCAGCGCGTTGTGCCGGGCCGTTCGATTGAGCGTAATCGTCGCAACAGCGCCTTCGATGGTGAAGATGACGTCGGAAACTTGCTGCATGAGAAATACCTCTGGATTCGGGTAGGGGCGTGTGTCGTTCGAAGCTCAGTGAGCGATCGCAGCGTCAAAAAGATGCTCATCGACCAACGGGGCAAACTCCATCCGTGCCAGCACGTCCTTGTGCAGATCGATGC
>NZ_JAWRXU010001908.1:0-230 GCF_046534895.1 Paraburkholderia sp. SIMBA_053
GCGGCGGGGCTTCCGTGTCGGCATGTTTCGGCATCGAGCAGGCGGCGACGAGCATGGACAGTGACGCGGCCATCGACACGACGGCCAGCGCATAACCCGCGCGCCGGCGCAGCGACACGCGCGCAGCCGTGTCAGGTGCATTCGACGATGCGTCGGGGGTGGCGCTCGTGCGTGCGTCGCGTGGCGTGGCGGACGTGGGCTGCATATCGTCGTTCCTCTCTAAACTGGCG
>NZ_JAWRXU010001909.1:0-230 GCF_046534895.1 Paraburkholderia sp. SIMBA_053
GGGTTCGTACCGACTCCTGCCAGCATCCGTGCAATAGCGGCGCAAAGCACGCTCACCCAATGATTGCGTGTTCGACATTCAGCTCCACCTTGATTCGAGACGAGCCGTCAGCTAGATACTGTGAATGAACCTTTAACTCGTCCAGCGTAGAATGCTTTGGAAATAAGAGATCTACGTATCCTTGCAGCCGAACTTCACGATTTTCTGACAGATCTGCGATCCCGTGACCG
>NZ_JAWRXU010001910.1:0-230 GCF_046534895.1 Paraburkholderia sp. SIMBA_053
GCTCGCTACCGCTTCAGGCACTGTCCCAGCTAACCCCGCTGCCAATCCGTCAGCCGCGGCCGTCACGGCGCTGCCGGTGTTGCCGCGTCCGTCCGCCGATGAGTTCGACGCCGCCCTCCAGCACGGCGCCTACGCAGTGCTCACGCAGCTCGGCGTGATCGACGCGACCGGCGACGACGCCGCAAGCTTCCTGCACGGTCAGTTGACGAACGACACGCAGCACCTCGCCG
>NZ_JAWRXU010001911.1:0-230 GCF_046534895.1 Paraburkholderia sp. SIMBA_053
GCGCATTGACGCCGCCCGCGGCCGTGGCACTGGCGGACGCTGCGGAGCGGCAGATGGCGGAGCGGCAGTGGGAGCGGGACATGGATGCCGTCCTCTCTTGGCGTCGTGAACTTGCGGCCAGGTTGACCGCTGCCGGGGGAGCGCGGGGGATCCGTCAGGCGCGGTGGGTCGCGGACTTCGCCGACGGGCGGGCGCAGCTTCCCGGTGAGAGTGTGAGCCGGTTGCATCTG
>NZ_JAWRXU010001912.1:0-230 GCF_046534895.1 Paraburkholderia sp. SIMBA_053
CGCGTGGACCTCGCGGGCGAGCTACGACTCGGCGAAGGCGAAACTATCGACATGGCTGGTCGTGATCGCCCGCCGACGGATCGCCGACATGCACGAATCGCGCGCACGGATCAGGCGACTGCACGAGGAGATGAAGCGCCTGACCTCGCCGGACGACATGGTGAGCGCCCCGGTCGACCTCTCCGAGACGCTGCTGCTGGCCAACGAGATGCAACAGCTCCAGCCGGATG
>NZ_JAWRXU010001913.1:0-230 GCF_046534895.1 Paraburkholderia sp. SIMBA_053
GGAACTGAGCATTCGGCCTGGTGTCAGAGAAACACCTCGAACCTGCGAGGTCTTTCTGTTGATATGGTCGATGATGAATGGTCAGCCCGACGCCTGACGCTCAAGGTGTCATCGTCGTGAGTAGCGTCTTCTTACCGTCCTTGTAACCGTAAAGCGAGAGCTTGGGGCTTTTCACATCGCCCTTATCGTCGAACCGGATACCACCGATCAGGCCTTCATAGTCGGTCGAG
>NZ_JAWRXU010001914.1:0-230 GCF_046534895.1 Paraburkholderia sp. SIMBA_053
ATAGAGCCGTCAGCAGCGCCGCTCAAGTCAAAAAGCTCGATGCCTCTGTTGAGGGTCTAGCGGCTAAAACTCGCGATTTAACCATCATTTTAGCTACTGCCGAGCAGGCGCTTGGCACGATCTTCAGTGCAACGTTCGGATGGCAGATGGCCATCATGAATGCCGCCGGTGAGATCGAGAAACTTACCGTCATGATGCGCGGCATGTCGTCAGAATCGGACATGGCCAAG
>NZ_JAWRXU010001915.1:0-230 GCF_046534895.1 Paraburkholderia sp. SIMBA_053
TTGCTTCCCTTGTACTTGTTGTTGTTTGGAGAATTCCGCCGCCTGCCTTTAGGATATCAATATATTTAGCTCCGTTTAATCGCATCTCTAGCTCTTTTTCACGACTTCCCCCAAACACAATGTGAGTATGAGCATCAATTAGACCTGGAGTAACAATCTTTCCTGAAGCATCAATCGTATTTATATGTCCATTCAACGTATGAACATAGCGTTCTGCTTCAACATCTAAT
>NZ_JAWRXU010001916.1:0-230 GCF_046534895.1 Paraburkholderia sp. SIMBA_053
GTGATGCCCAACTACACTAGCATCAAACTCGGCCCGGCGCTCAGCGATTCGCAGCTGTCGTTCGCGGGGGTGTCTTCGCTGGTGCGGTACGGCGTGTTCGTGTTTGTGCAGACCGTGCGTCACCGCGACTACTTTCTCACAGAATCCCATGCCGCCAACGAAGACGCGCACGCCGCCCCGCCCAGTTCGCGCGTCGCGCTGACCAGCGGCGTGTTACTGGTGGTGAGTCT
>NZ_JAWRXU010000040.1:0-1389 GCF_046534895.1 Paraburkholderia sp. SIMBA_053
TCGACGTCGATCAGGTGCGGTGGATTGTTGCTTGCTAAAAGTGGGAAAGTCCTTGTAGACAACATGAAGACCGCCGTTGACAGAGTGCGACCCGGCAAGGTGCGCGAGGTCAACGCGCGCTTCAGCGCGATGGTTAGTCACTACCTGTTTGACGCCGAGTTCTGCAATGTCGCCTCGGGCTGGGAAAAGGGGCAGATAGAGAAGAACGTCCAGGACAGCCGTCACCGGCTTTGGCAGAAAGCGCCGGCGTTCGGCTCGCTCGCCGCGCTTAACGACTGGCTGGCCGACCAGTGCGCGCTGCTGTGGCAACAGACGCGGCACCCGGAGCACGACACGACCATTTGGGATGCGTGGGCGGCCGAGCGTCCACACCTGATGCCGGTGGGCCAGCCATTCGATGGTTTCGTCGAACATACCAAGCGCGTTTCGCCCACCTGCCTGGTGAACTTCGAGCGCAACCGCTATAGCGTACCGGCGTCGTTTGCCAACCGGCCCATCAGCCTGCGCGTGTATGCCGCAAAGCTTGTCTTCGTCGCCGAAGGTCAGGTGATCGCCGAGCACGAACGGCGTATCAACCGCAGCCACGACCACGGCGAGACCATCTACGACTGGCGTCACTACCTGGCAGTCCTGCAGCGCAAACCGGGAGCGCTTCGCAACGGTGCACCCTTCACCGAGTTTCCAGCTGGCTTCCGCAAGCTGCAGGGCGTGCTGCTCAAGCGCCCGGGGGGCGACCGGGAGATGGTCGAGATTCTGGCGCTCGTGCTGCTGCACGACGAACAGATGGTGCTCGCTGCCGTCGAGCTGGCATTCGAGGCTGGCGCGCCGAACAAGCAGACGGTGCTGAACATCCTGAGCCGCCTGCTTGACAGCCCGCCTGTGCCACCGCTGCAGACGCCACAGGCGTTCACGCTGACCGTCGAGCCGCAGGCCAATGTCGGCCGGTATGATCGGCTAAGAGACCGCGAGGACAATCATGCAGCCTGACGTGATGATGCAGATGCTCAAGTCACTCAAGCTGCACGGTATGGCTCAGGCACTGGGCGAGCTCGCCGCTCAGGACTCGCCGGCCTACAAGGCGGCTTCACTGGTGCTTGCCGGATTGCTCAAGGCAGAAATTGCAGAACGGGAAGTGCGCTCACTCGCTTACCAGATGAAGGTGGCGCGCTTCCCGGCGTATCGCGATATCGGCGGCTTCGACTTCAGCTGCAGCGATGCCAACGAGGCGCTGGTGCGGCAGTTGTACGAGTGCGAGTTCATCGACTCGGCGCACAACATCGTCCTGGTGGGCGGACCCGGTACGGGAAAGACGCAGGTATCTATAGCGGTGCGGGGTTGACGCCGAGGGGCAAGTCGATGATGGAGCTGCTGGGCGCCTCGACGAAGTGA
>NZ_JAWRXU010001917.1:0-229 GCF_046534895.1 Paraburkholderia sp. SIMBA_053
TCGTCGACCTGCCGGTCGGCGAGCGCCCGCTCGACCGTGTGCGACCCGATCTCGAACTCCGGATCGTCGGAGCGGCCGAACACCAGCCCGGTCGCGGCCGACCGCCATGGGCGCTCCCGGCCGTCCTCAGCCTCCACCGCCTCCACCAGCCCGACCTTGGCGAGCGCGCGCAGGTGATAGCTGCAGTTGGAGGCCGTGGAGCCGATCACCGCGGCGCACTCGCTCGCGG
>NZ_JAWRXU010001918.1:0-229 GCF_046534895.1 Paraburkholderia sp. SIMBA_053
TCAGAAGAGCGGCGCGGTCCTCAGGATGAACCGCTGCGAGCACCGATCCCGGAATGGCTTGCAGCTCAGCGCTGGTCTTGCCGAACATTTCGACGGTATTGCCGCTTAGCCAGATGACCCGGGAGTCGCCGTTTCTAGCCTGTCGATACTGGAACGCTGTCGCCGGCAACTGGCTGGTCACGTCGATCAGCCGCAGCTCTGCTTCCCGGCGTTCGCGCGCCTCCTTGCG
>NZ_JAWRXU010001919.1:0-229 GCF_046534895.1 Paraburkholderia sp. SIMBA_053
CCAGGGCAGACTGGCAGGTGAGCGACTGGCATCCTGCGCTGCCGTGGTTTGGTGGCGCCGCGTTGCTGGGACTGATCGTGGCGGTCGTGGCTTTTGTTGTTCCGGCCTGGCGCCAGGCGACAACGTCGACAGTGCTGCGGTCCAGACTGGGGAACGCACGCAGCGCAGGCCCGCTGTGGCAGCGGCGGTATGTCGACGTCGCGCTGCTGGCGCTGGGCATCGGCGTATT
>NZ_JAWRXU010001920.1:0-229 GCF_046534895.1 Paraburkholderia sp. SIMBA_053
GCCTCGTTAAGACGATGCCTCGCGTTCTTCAATTGCGTTTTGTAGGCTGTCAGGGATACTGTCCCACGAATGGCCACCTGTAAGCTCCAGATGACCATTTTTGTTATTCTCCACAACGAGTTAGTTCTTCTTTTCGGATCCGGCACTTCTGGGGGGGAAATCCAGCGATGGCTGGATTATGTCGTCAATTAAAAATGCGGCGAGTAGATTAGCAAATATCCACGCTTTC
>NZ_JAWRXU010001921.1:0-229 GCF_046534895.1 Paraburkholderia sp. SIMBA_053
CCGACACGCGCTTCATGACGTTCCCGCCGCCCGCGTACTCGTTGCGCTGGTATCACGCGTTCTTCGACAACCCCGCATGGATCGACGCCGCTCGCGTGACGCTGACGGCATCCGTTTGCGCCGCGCTCGTCGCGACGCCGCTCGGCGTTGCCGCGGCCTACGCGATCCAGCACGGCACGCATTGGTCGATGCGCTATTTGCGCACGCTGCTGATGTTGCCGCTGATGGT
>NZ_JAWRXU010000227.1:0-361 GCF_046534895.1 Paraburkholderia sp. SIMBA_053
CTAAGGGACCAAGTGCCGTGGCGCTGTTGGTCGCATTCGACCCCGTGCCTACCGCTACGGCATTCACATCGACTGCCGAGGCATTCTCACCAATAGCGATTGCGTTCTGGGCAGTCGCCTGTGCGCGGGCAATTGCAACGCTGCCGATACCCGACGCGACGGAATCTACACCGACTGCCGTAGCGTCAGATGCGTTCGCGCTCGCCTGGAAACCCACTGCCGTGCCGCCAGCGGCTGAGCTATTGGTACCGACCGCCGTCGAGAATTCAGAAGTCGTGTGTGCAAGAGCACCGATTGCAGTCGCGTCACCGGTCGTCGTGGTTGCCCCACCGCCGAACGCTACTGCTCTCGTGCCATTTGC
>NZ_JAWRXU010001922.1:0-229 GCF_046534895.1 Paraburkholderia sp. SIMBA_053
GTCACGCCGCCGTTCAGATTCGATTCGATCCAGCCGAGCTGATTCTGACGCGGCGTCCAGTCGCCGAATACCGGATGCACATGCGAGTCGATCAGGCCAGGTGCTACCGTCGTGCCCTTGCAATCGACGGTAGTACGCGCGCCTTCCAGGTCGCAGTCCGCTTCCTTGCCGATCGCGACGATCAGGCCGTCATCGATCACGAGCGTATCGGCGTCGAGAATCGGCTGAT
>NZ_JAWRXU010001923.1:0-229 GCF_046534895.1 Paraburkholderia sp. SIMBA_053
GCTTCGCACGCTCCGCGAGCGTCGCGCAGACGCGCGGCAGCGACGGATCGTCGGCGATCGTGAGCGGATTCGTCGCCGCGATGCCTTCGCGCGCCAGCAGCTCGTACGGCAGATAGCAGCGGTTGATCTCCGCGTCTTCGTCGATGTCGCGCAGGATGTTCGTCAGTTGCAGCGCGCGGCCCAGATGGTGCGACAGCTCGACGCCCGGCTGCTCCTCCATCCCGAATAT
>NZ_JAWRXU010001924.1:0-229 GCF_046534895.1 Paraburkholderia sp. SIMBA_053
CGATGACGATGCGCTGGTGGCGTTCTACACGGAAATGGCGCAGCGAGGGTTCACCGCTGGCAAGCTGAAAGGCGGACGGGACGCTGAAGTGGACATTCGCCGACTACTACTCATCCGGGATGCGCTGGGGGAGAAGACACGACGCCCGGCCCTCATGCTCGATGCCAACGAGTCGTGGCACCTAAAGCAGGCCGTGCGCTATGTGACGGAAGTTGAACAGGCGGTCGAT